>CAYMAO010000023.1:0-95845 GCA_964388415.1 uncultured Planctomycetaceae bacterium
TCGCCGCTGTAGCTCAGCTGGCAGAGCGACGCTTTCGTAAAGCGTAGGTCGTCGGTTCGAATCCGACCAGTGGCTTTCCTGAACCCTTTACCCCGCCTTGACTTCGGTTGAGGCGGTTTTTGTTTCCGGCCCGCGTTTTCCCGCTTTTGTAGCAGCACATGCGGATCGAAACCGATTCGTTGGCCAACAGCAAAGCCGCCTTGTCCTGGTGAACGTAGTGATGAATTTTCGGCCCGCGGTGCTCATCGTCGGCGGCAGCACGCGGGCGGCGGCCTGGTCGGCGATGCGCGGCGGATATCGGCCGATTTGCGCCGATCAATTTTCGGATCGAGATCTCCTGCACGTGGCAGAGGCCATTCGTGTCGCGGATTACCCCGTCTCCTTGCGGGACGACCTGGTTCATCTCACTGCCGGGTGCTGGATGTTCGTCGGCGCCATGGAGAACCATTGCGACAGAATCCAGGAATTGCAGGATCAGCCGCAATTCGGCCGGTATTGCGGACCGTCTCTGGATGCAATCCGTCAATTGCGAAATCCGACGTTCCTGGCCGATCGGTTGCGGCCGCTCGGCGCGTATCCCGAAGTCTTGGGATCGTTTCCCGATGACGATTCACAATTTTTCTCAGCGCGCTGGCTGCGGAAACCGCTCGCGGGCGGCGGCGGCCGCGGGATCACCCTGGAGACGGCCGGAGACCGGACTCAAATCCACGGGGAGTCCTGCTATTGGCAGCGGATGGTGGAAGGCGAGGCGTTTTCCGCCGTGTTCCTGTCATCGGCAGTCGAACTTCAGCCGTTGATGGTCTCAAGGCAGCTCATCGGGTTGACTGAAGCCGCGGCACCCACGCCGTTCGCCTATTGCGGGTCGCTCGGTCCCTGGCCGGTCTCTTCGGAAATGTCGGCTCAACTGGCGGACATCGGACGCACGTTGACGGACGGACTGGATTACCGCGGCTTGCTGGGCATCGATTTCGTCTGGGACGGGCAACACGCCTGGGTGGTGGAAGTCAATCCGCGTTACACGGCGTCGACTGAACTCTGGGAACTGGCCATCGGCCGCTCGGCCGTCGCAGCACACTTGCAAGCCTGCGGCGCCGATCCGGTGATTCATGTCCCGCAAAGCCCGCCGTCGGCGACCACGGGACGGCTGCTCGGAAAACTCATCCTCTTCGCCGATCGCCCAGTGATCAGCCCGGACCTGGCGTGCTGCCTCGCACCGCGAGATCCGTGGTCGTTGCCGTGGATCGCCGATATCCCGGCGGCCGGGTCGCCGATCGCCGCCAGCTGGCCGATCTGCACGGTGTTCGCGTCCGGCCGTACCGCGGACGAATGTCTGAGAGAGTTGCAACGGCGGGCCGGCCGCGTTCGGTCCTGGTTTCGAGATTCGTAATTCTCTGGGAGAATTCCCTGTGAATTCTTGAACAATCCCCCCGACCTGAGCTAACATCAGTCGCAGTTCACGCGTGTCACCGTTTCGAGTCCTTTCAAGATCAAGTTAGCGAGTCATGGGCAAAGCGACCGACGTCTGCATCAAGAATGTCAACATCTCTTTCGAGCCGATCGTCTTTCGTGCTCCGTTGAAGTTCGGCGGAAGAGTCATCGAGAAATCCTACTTGATCGATGTTGATGTCACCGTGGAAACCCGGGACGGAAAACACCACGAAACCGGCTACGGCAGCATGCCGGTCGGCGATATCTGGGCCTGGCCGACCGACAACGTGCCGAAAGACCAGACCGAGTCGGCGATGAAACAGTTCGCCGAGGAAGTGGTGAACCTCGCCAGCATTTATAAAGAATACGGCCACCCGGTCGACCTGGTCTGGCACTTGTCCGGGGAATACGACCACACGGCGAAGACGTTGTGCAGGAAACTGAAGCTCGCCGAGACGATGCCCGAACTCGCGCAGTTGGTGGCGGCCAGCCCGTTTGACGCTGCGCTGCACGACGCCTACGGCCGGGTGCACAACGTCAATAGCTACAATGCCCTGACGTCGAAGTTCATGAATCACGATCTGTCGGAGTATCTCGACGATCAATTCAAAGGCGAATACCTCGACAAATACACGCTCCGCGAGCCGAAGCCCCGGATGCCCCTGTATCACCTGGTCGGCGCACTCGATCCGCTGACGGACCAGGACGTGGCGAAAAAGATCGGTGACGGCTTGCCGGAAACCTTGCCGCAGTGGATCGCCTACAATGGCCTGACGCATCTGAAGATCAAGCTGTCGGGAGACAACTTCGACTGGGACACGCAGCGGATTCTCGGCGTCGACAAGGTGGCAACGGAAGCCCAGGCGAAGCGCGGCTGCAAGGAATGGTGGTACTCGCTCGACTTCAATGAAAAATGCGGGGATGTCGAATATCTGATCCGCGTGCTGAAGACGGTGAAGGAAAAAGCTCCCCAAGGCTACGACCGGATTCAGTACGTGGAACAGCCGACGCACCGCGATTTGAAGTCGCATCCCGAACACAAGATGCACGCCGCGGCGAAACTGAAGCCGGTGGTGATCGATGAATCTCTGACCGATTACGACTCGCTGCTGCTCTCCCGCGAGATGGGATACAGCGGCGTGGCCCTCAAGGCGTGCAAAGGCCAGACGGAATCGCTGCTGCTGGGCGCCGCGGCGCAAAAGTTCGGCCTGTTTCTCTGCGTGCAGGACCTGAGCTGCCCGGGCTATTCCTTTCTGCATTCGGCGAGCCTCGCCTCGCGGATTCCATCGGTCGCCGCCATCGAAGGCAACAGCCGGCAATTCTGCCCGGCCGGCAACAAAGCCTGGGCGAAACGGTATCCGTCGATGTTCGAGATCACGGACGGCACGGTCGGCACGGCCGCCCTGAATGGACTGGGCCTAGGGTTCTGATTCGCCTCGATCTGAGCGGGGGGCGTCAGCCTCCTGTTGACGCCCTCCACAGTATTTCACGCGCAAACAGGGGGCTCATGCCCCCTGCTCAATGAAGGCCACATCCCATGCAGCTCGGTTTCGTCTCCGCGATTCTCGCCGATCAGTCGCTCGAACAGGTCGCGAAATTCGCCCGGATTTCCGGCTTCGACTGCGTGGAAGTCATGTGCTGGCCCGTCAGCAAGGCCGAGCGCCGCTACGCCGGCGTGACGCACGTCAACGTCACCGATTTCACGCCGTCTCAGGCCGACGACGTGCTGGCGACGATGGAAAAGGCGCGCGTGGCCATCAGCGGGCTGGGGTACTATCCGAATCCGCTGTCGCCGAACCGTGAGGAATCCGAGACGGCAATCGCCCATTTGAGAAAAGTCATTGCCGCTGCGCCGCTGTTGAAACTGACGCGTGTCAACACGTTCATCGGTCGCGACTGGACGAAATCGGTCGACGACAACTGGCCCCGGTTCCTGGCGGTCTGGAAGCCGCTGATCCAGTTCGCCGCAGATCACGGCGTGAAAATTGGCATCGAACACTGCCCGATGCTGTTCTCGAAAGACGAATGGCCGGGCGGCAAGAACCTGGCCCATTCGCCGAAACTCTGGCGGCGGATGTTCGCCGACATCCCCGGCGACAGCTTCGGCCTGAATTACGATCCGTCGCACATGGTCTGGCAGATGATGGATTACCTCGCCCCCTTAAGGGAATTCCGCGAGAAGCTGTTTCATGTCCATGCGAAGGACGTACGGCTCGACGTCGAACGGCTCAACGACGTCGGCATCCTGGCCCATCCGCTCGAATATCACACGCCGAAACTCCCCGGCTTCGGCGAAGTGAACTGGGGCAAATTCTTCTCCGTCCTGACCGATGTCGGTTATACCGGCCCGGTTTGCGTGGAAGTGGAAGACCGCGCGTATGAAGGTTCGCTGGAAGCCCGGCAGGCCTCGCTGGTGCAGAGCTGCACCTACTTGCGGAACTTCGTGCCCAGGCGGGGGTGAATCATGTACCGAGTTCCGTAGGGCAGGCTCCCGCCTGCCTTTCTGCAGCCCGCATTGACTGTCGAAGTGATCCCGCGAGAAACATGCAAGAAAGGCTACTCAACTGAGCCAGCTGCGGAGAGATCGACGTCTAGCCGGCCGGGAATGCCCACGGCCGAGCCCTGAAGTTGTCCTCAGCCGTTACGGCAGCAAGTCCTTCACCGTGTCCCGTTCCTGCTTCAGCTCGGCGACCGTTTTGTCGATCTGGCCTTTGCTGAAGTCGTCGATCTGGAAGCCGGGCTTGATCTGCCATTTCGTGCCGTCGCTCGTGAGCGGGAAGCCGCACATCAGGCCGGCTTCAATGCCATAGGGGTTGCCATCGCTGAAGACGGCGGCACTGACGCAACTGCCGGCCACGGTCGGGCGGATGATTCCCTTGACGGTATCCAGGCACGCATTCGCCGCCGATGCCGCGCTGGAGGCCCCGCGGGCCTTGATCACCGCGGCCCCGCGCTGCTGGACGCCGGAAATGAAATCGCCCTTGAGCCAGGCGTGATCGCTGATGACGTCCGTGGCCGGCTTGCCGTCGAGCTTTGCGTTGACGAAGTCGGGGTACTGTGTTGCCGAGTGATTGCCCCAGATCGCCAGGTTCGAGACCGACGCCGTCGGTTTGCCGGCTTTTTGAGCGAGCATCGACACGGCCCGGTTCTGATCGAGCCGGGTCATGGCGAACCAGCGGTCTTTCGGGATCTTCGGGGCGTGGGACATGGCAATTAAGCAGTTCGTGTTGCACGGATTGCCGACGACGACCACGCGGACATCCTTCGCCGCGGCGGCGTTGATCGCTTTTCCAGTGCTGGTGAAGATCGGGCCGTTGATGCGGATCAGGTCGGACCGTTCCATCCCTTGCTTGCGGGGCACGCTGCCGACGAGCAGCACCCAGTTGCAATCGGCGAACGCTTCTTCGAGGTGATCGCTGTCTTTCTTGACGACGCCGGCAAGCGTCGGAAATGCGCAGTCGTCGAGTTCCATGTGGACGCCGTCCAGCCCCCCCATTGCCTGGGGAAGTTCGATGAGGTGCATCACGACTGGCTGGTCGGGTCCGAAAATTTCGCCGCAGGCGAGGCGGAACGTCATCGCATAACCAATTTGTCCGGCAGCACCAGTGACGGCGACATGAATCGGGGCAGGCATGGGGTGTTCGTCTCCTGAATTCCTATTCCAACTTCTGTGACCAACAGCAGACTACCGGACTGGGAATTCAGTGACAACTGAACCGCCAGAGGTTCAAATGCCGCGGATCGTCAGGCATCGAGTTTGCCGAGGCTTCGAGGTGAACCCTTGCGGCGGCGGAGAATGTCACTCAGGCGGTTTGGTGCCGATGCACCACAGGTTCGACTTGCCCTTGATGAAGATGCGGCCGTTCGAGACGGCGGGCGTCGAATAGTCGGGGCCGTCGTCCAGGTCGTTGGTCGCCAGGAGTTCGAACGTCGGCCCAGCCTGGATGACAAAACTTCGGCCAGGACTGGCGAAGTAGATGCGGCCCTCAGGCGTGGCGATGGGGCTGGCGCTCGGCGTGAGCTTCTCCGCCCGTTCTTCGTAGACGAGTTCGCCAGTCTTCAGCTCCCGGCACCGGATGATGCCGGGATCGCAGCCGCGGTAAATGTAATCGCCGACGACAATCGCCGAACTGCCTGCGGCCGTCGTGGTCTTGGCCTGCCATTTGATATGCGTCTTGCCGACGTCGCCGGTTCCGGTCGCATCGACTGCATTGCACTGATTGCCGCCGCGTCCCGCATCGGCGTAGATCAACCCGGCGGCAAACACGGGTGAAGACTGCCCGGCCGTCACATTCCGGCAGAACCAGTGCAATTCGCCCGTTTCCGGGTCGAGGCTCTGAATTCCGCCGGCAAAGTGTATCAATTGCGGCTTGCCCTGGACGCGAATCACCGCCGGCGTCGACATGGCATTTTGTTCTTTCGTGTTCTGCTCCCACTTGACCTTGCCGGTTTGCTTGTCGAGCGCGCGCAGCCCGGGCATCCCGATGCCCACGACAATGACGGTGTCTTCATACAGAATGGGGCTGCTGCAGACGCCGGCATCCACGTCTTTCATGCGAGGCAGCACTTCGCTCCAGGTGATGTTTCCGGAGAAGTCGACGGCGGCGAGGATTCCCGAACCGAACAAGGCGAAGACGTGCTTGCCGTCCGTCACGGGAGTCGGCGTGGTGTAGCCGTGATAGAAATTATCGACCAGACATTTTCCGGACGGGATGGGGGCGTCCCAGAGAAGCGTGCCGTCGCTGACCTGAAAGCAGAGAACGTGCTGCTCGGCGATGCTGGCGCGGCGTTCTTTTTCGTCCTGACCTTCCGGCCAGACGGACGTCGTCAGGAAGACGCGGTCTTTCCAGACGATCGGGCATGACCAGCCCGGGCTGGAAAATTCAGGATTCTTCTTGCGGCCGCCGTGCAGCTCCGTTTTCCAGTGGACGTTCTCACCGGTCTTGCCGTTCCAGACGAGCGGCAGGTTTGTCTCGTCGGTCGTTCCCTGGCCGGTCGGCCCGCGCCAACCGGGCCAATCACCGGCGGAACACCAGGGAGCGAAAGCCGTTGCTAGTGCAACGCCGCAAATCCAGGTTATCGTCCGCCGTGCAAAAGTCGCTGTCATGTATAGCTCCTGCTGTTATCTCCGGACGACGGAGTGGAACCGTATTCTGTCCGTCAAGGATAGCGGCGCTGGATCTCTTTGACCGAACTTGCGATGAGCCGCTCCAGCACCGGAAGCTGGATGTCCGACAGCCGCTTGACGTACACGCAACCCTTGCCGGCCTTGTGTTTCCCCAGTTCGGTCAGCAGTTGAGCATCGACGGTGCAGCCTCCCCCCAGGCCGTACAGGCTGATGGCGTCCTTGCGAGACGAAAAGCCGGCAAGGCATGAGTCGCCTTCATGGCCGCTGGCGTACTTGTAATGATAGCTGCCGAAACCCACGATGCTGGCGCCCCACATTTTGGGTTCGTGCTTCGTCACCCGCTTCATGATCGCGATCAGCAATTGGCAGTCCTGGCGGCGCTGATCGTCTTCGATGGCATCGAGGTAGGTGCGAACGCTCGCATCCGTCGGTTTCGTCTTGAGTTCTGCCATGAGAGATCCCGGTCAAGCGTTCCGATGCGGCGCCCCGCTCTGCGCCGGACAGCCTGCGGCATCATTTCACCGGCGATTCGGAATGTCAATTCGCATCCGGCCGGCGGAGGTCAGTCCCACAGCGCGCGCAGGCCGAAGAACGCCGTGTCTTTGCAGCGGCGGATGAACTCCTTGAATCGGCTGATGCGGGGGTCGGCACAATAGGTCATGCTGAGAATCACGCGGCGTTCGTGTTCGCCGATGGGGGACGCCCGGTGCCGGACCTTCGCCCCTTCAAAGACGATCAGCGTATTGGGCGAGGTGTCGAAGTCCTGCGTCTTTCCGCCGGGAAGCTGGCGCTGCAAGGTCCCCTGAGAGAGACCGCTCGGCCCTTCGTTGACCAGCGACAGCAGTACGGTGAAATGCCGGCCTCGGTAAAAATTGTGGTCGTAATGCCAGTGGATATGATCGCCCGGTTCGTGATAGCAGAGAATCGACAGCGAACTCTGGTCCTGGTCCGGAGTGGGAAACACGGAGCCCCCGATGATAGTGGATATGCACTGCAGCACCTCGGGGTCGTGATAAAACGCCAGGCAATGCGGGGCGAGGGTATGAATCTGCTCGTAGGAGAGCGTGGCCCCTTTCTTATGGAGCGGAATAAAGGTCCGTTTCATCGCTGGGATCTGCGAGACCGCCTCTTGGCGAAGCGTTTGCAGGCACTCGGGTGTGACAAAATTGGCGAGACGCGTGATGTGGTCCCGGGCGAATTGCCGCGCAGGCGTCTCAGTCTCTCCGGGGGCGATTTGAATCGTCGTGTCACGGATCAATTCGGGGCGCTGCTCGGCCAACTGGCGGAGATACTGCGTGCGAAATGCCCGGTGCCTGAGCAAAACCGCCGCCGCACCCAGGCTGCCGACGGCCACCAGCAGGACCAACCCCTCAAGCCCCGTCATTTGCCACGCACTCCGCTCGACCAGCCCCACAGTCCGACCGGAGAATCGACAGATCCGTCTTCCCCTGTCTGTAGCATTGTCCACCGGCATTGACAAGCCCATTGTTCGGCGGAGATGCTCGCGCGTCCGCCCTGGCCGCCCTGGAGATTCCCCGCATCGGTCTTGAATCCGACCGCCCAATGGCATAAGCTTATGCTGATGAATTGTGCTTCCCGCGACCACCTGCTTTCAACGCGGGAAAGGGAGATGTTATGTCGACAGACGTCCGTTTTCGGGTGCTGTTTTCGGTTGCCGGAGTGGCGTTTGGGTTCTCGGCTGGTCCTGTTCAGGCCCAGTTTTCTGTGAGTCCGACGGCAATTCTGCTCGATCGGCCGGAATCTTCGCTGCAGGTGCTGGCGACGGAGCAAGCCGGCCTGCTTCGTCATGACTTGACCCGGCAAGCCGAATACGTGCCCGCGAACCCGGCAATCCTTCGCGTCGACGCCCAGGGGCTGATTCATCCGGTTGCCGAGGGGACGACGCAACTAACGGTCCGCCGCGGCAAAGACCAGGCGACGATTCCCGTCGTCGTCACAGGGTTGCAGCAGCCGGTGCCGGTCTCGTTTCGAAACGAAGTCCAGCCGATTCTGACGAAAACCCGCTGCAACTCGGGCGGGTGTCACGGTAAGGCGGAGGGCCAGAACGGCTTCAAGCTGAGCCTGTTCGGTTTCGATAATGAATACGACTACGACGCGATGCTCAAAGAGGGTCGCGGCCGCCGCGTGAATATCACGCATCCGGACGACAGCCTGCTGCTGCTGAAAGGAACGGCGAAGATGCCGCACGGCGGCGGGTTGAAGATCGAACGGGACGGGCCGCGATTTGAAATGCTGCGCCGCTGGATCCGGGAAGGCGCCCCGTTCACGTCGCCCGCGGATCAGCCGGTCGTCAAGATTGAAGTCGAGCCTGCAGATTTCGTGATGCTTCCCAAAGCCGCGCAGCAATTGCGCGTCACGGCGGTGGAGGCGAACGGTCGCCGGCAGGATGTCACGCTGGGAGCCGACTATATTTCCAACGCGCCGCACATCGTCACCACGACGCCGCGGGGCTTGATGGAGGCCAGCGACGTCCCCGGCGAAGCGGCGATCCTGGTCCGATATCTCGATCAGGTGGCCACGTGCCGCATCACGCTGCCGCGGCCGAATCCGTCGTCGGTCCGGCCGGCAGAAAAGAATTTTATCGACAAGCATGTCGGCGATAAGCTGGTTCGCCTGGGAATTCCGGCGAGCGAGCCGATCGACGACGCCACGTTCCTCCGGCGCGTGTCGCTGGACATGATCGGCACGTTGCCGACCGCCGCCGAGGCCCGCAAATTCCTCAACGATCCGTCCCCGGAGAAGCGTGGCCGACTGATTGACGAGCTGCTGAATCGCCCGGAATATGCCGACTATTGGGCCATGAAATGGGCCGACATCCTGCGGGCCGACAAGATCAAGATCACGCCGCAGGCGACGGTCGGCATGACGCGCTGGCTGCGCGCTCAATTCGTTGCTAATCGTCCGTACGATCAGATGGCCCGCGAGATTCTCACGGCCCAGGGGCCGATCCAATCCGAAGGTCCGACCGGATTTTTCAAGGCGCTCGACACGCCGGAAGTCGCTGCGCGGTCGGTCAGCCAGCTCTTCCTCGGCGTGCGGATCGAATGCGCTCAATGCCACCATCATCCGAGCGAACGCTGGAGCCAGGATGACTATGCAGGCCTGGTCGGCTTCTTCACCGGCGTCACGGTGAAACGTCTTCCCAACGGGACGGAGGCCATCGTCTCCAAAGCCGGGACTGATCACAAACACCCGCGCACCGGCGAGAATGTTTCCGCCCGGGCGCTCGGCGCGGAGAAGGCAATTTTCGACGGCGTCACCGACCGCCGGCAGGTTCTCGCCGCGTGGATGACCGGCCCCGACAACCCCTACTTTGCCAAAGCCATCGCGAACCGATTGTGGGCGCATTATTTGGGCCGCGGACTGGTGGAGCCGATCGACGACATTCGCGCCACGAATCCGGCGACGAACGAACCCTTGATGGATGCGCTGGTCGCCCATCTGAAAGAGCTGAAGTTCGACCTCAAGGCGTTCACGAAGACGCTGCTGCTGTCGCAGTCTTATCAACTCAGCAGCGTGACAAACGCCGGGAACGCCGACGATACGCAGCATTTTTCCCATGCCTCGCCGAAGGCCATGCCGGCGGAGGTGCTGCTCGATGCGGTCTGCCAGGTGACGGGCGTGCCGGAGAAATTCAACGGCTGGCCGGAGGGTTACCGTTCGATCCAGGTGTGGGACAATCGGATGCCGTCGTACTTCTTCCGCATCTTCGGCCGGCCTGTCCGGGCCAGCGTCTGTGAATGTGAACGAAGCAACGAGCCGAGCATCTCTCAGGCATTGCATCTGCTGAATTCACCCGAGATCAACGAAAAGCTCACTCACAAGCAAGGCGCAGCCCGCAAGCTGGCCGATTCCAACTTGTCCGCGGACCAAATCCTCGAGGAAATCTATCTGGCCACGCTCTCCCGCATGCCGACGGCTGAAGAGCGGGCCTTGCTGAAGGAAGTCTTTCCCGCCGCCGGTGCAGACCGCCGCGCCATCGTGGAAGATATCTACTGGTCGGTGCTGAACACGAAGGAATTTCTGTACAATCAATAGGATGTTGAGAGTTTAGAGTCGAGAGCCAGTACACGAACCATCATGACCACCCTGCAATCACCGCCGATGTCATTGACGGACCTGCTCCACCGCGTGGGCGATGTGCCGGCGGAACGCATCGTCGCTGACCCGGCGCCGGGCACTGCGACCATTGCCGATGTGATTCGCCTGTGCGATGGCGATGCGAACAAGAAGTGCGAACTCGTGGATGGTGTGCTCGTTGAGAAGACGATGGGGCGACGAGAGTCTTTGATAGGTGCACGCTTGATATTTTTCCTCCAGCCCTATCTCCAAGCGACAAATCTGGGAGAAGTCACTGGTGCCGACGGACCATATCAACTTCTGGAAGACCAGGTCCGTTTTCCCGACATCGCTTTTATCTCCAGGGATCGCATCCCGGAAGACGCCGACCCGCGAACTCCGGCCCCCGACTGGGTGCCGAATCTCGCAGTGGAAGTTCTCAGCCCAAGCAACACGCGTGGCGAAATGCAGCGCAAGCTGCAGGATTACTTCGCCGCCGGGGTGGAACTCGTCTGGTACATCGATCCTGAATCCCGCACAATCGACGTTTTCACCGCGGTCGACCGGAGACAAGCCCTGACGGAAGACGATCCATTAACGGGGGGAACCGTCCTGCCCGGCTTTGAAGTTTCTGTTCGCAACCTGTTCCAAGCGGGCGAATTGCGTCGCCCAGGCCGGTAACTCGCTCCCATGAATCAAGGAATTCCGCAATGTTCCAGATCCCTTTTGGTCCCGCTGGCCGTCAATTCTGTGACGGAATTTCCCGAAGGCATCTGCTCACCGTCGGCTCCGCCGGCATGATGGCTGGGCTGACATTGCCCCGGCTGCTGCAGGCCGAAGACGCAGCGCCGCCGAAACGGTCGGCGAAAGCCACCAGTTGCATTTTTCTCTTCCTGGAAGGGGGCCCGCCGCAGCAGGACATGTGGGACCCCAAGCCCGACGCCCCTGCGGAAATCCGCGGACCGTTCAACCCGATTTCCACCAAGACTCCCGGCGTCATCTTCACCGAACATTGCAAGAAGTGTGCGACGATCAACGACAAGTTCACCGTCGTCCGCAGCCATACCCACGCCGACAACGGGCACAGCACCGGCTACTATTACGTGATGACGGGGCACAAACCCACCTTCCCGGACGGCGAACACCCGATCCCCACGAATCCCGTGTTCCCTTCGCTGGGCGCGTTCATCGGGAAAGAACTCGGCTCCAACGGGAAGCTGCCGGCCTACATCAACATGCCGCATCCGATGTCGGCGGGCGGTCCGGGGTTTCTCGGCGCGGAATACGCCCCGTTCATTATCGAGTCCGACCCCAGCCAGCCGGATTTTGAAGTGAAAGACCTCGGTCGGGTCGACGGTTTGAACGAAAGCCGGACCGAACTGCGTCAGAAATTGCTCGCCGGGTTGGAAAAAGAACGCCGCCGCATCGGCCGGGCCGCGGCGATGTCGACGTATTACACCAAGGCGTATAGCCTGATCAACTCGCCCGAGGCCCGCCAGGCATTCAACATTCAGGCCGAACCGCAAGCCGTCCGCGACACCTACGGGATGTCACAGATCGGCCAGTGCGCGCTGCTCGGCCGCCGGCTGGTGGAATCGGGCTGCCGGTTCGTCGGCATCGACGCCCCCGGCTGGGATGTCCATTTCAACTGTTTCCCGAGCCTCGTCAACGACCTGATTCCACCGGCCGACCAGGCGTTTTATGCGTTGGTCACCGATCTCGAACAACGGGGCCTCTTGGACAGCACGCTGGTCGTGATGATGGGCGAAATGGGCCGCACGCCCAGGGTCAACGCCCAGGCCGGCCGCGATCACTGGTCGATGGCCCAGTGCGTCCTGTTCGCCGGCGGCGGCGTGAAACCCGGCCAGATCATCGGGTCGACCGACGCCCAGGCTGCCGCGCCGACCAGCGACCCGGTCAGCATGGCCGACCTCCGCCGGACGATCTACACGCTGATGGGGATCGATTCCGACACCGAATATGCCGATCCCCTCGGCCGCCCGGTTCCGCTGGTCAACGGCGGCAAGCTGATTCCGGGGCTGCTGGCGTAAACGGCATCACGGAAGACGGACGATGACAACGCTGATGGAGATTCTCGACGCCGCCAAACAGTTGCCGATCGGCAAACAGCATGAGCTATTCGTCGAGTTGCGGAACATCCTCGTGAAGAGCAGTCCAGAAGCGGACAGCGATGACGTTTACGAACTGCCCGCGGATTTCACGGAACAGTTGACCCAGGCGTTCTACGAGGTGAAGTGCCACTCGCTGCAGCTTAAGGCAGGCATGGAACTCTGACGAAGTTCGACGAACCCCGCTGCTTTCCTTAATTGCACCACGCGCCGTCTCTCCTTCCGTGCGAGATTCCATTCGATTGATTGAGAAACTGAAATGAATCTGAAGCCGATCCATTTTCTGTCAGGAATCCTGCTGTTTGGCGCATCTGTTGTCCAGGCCCAACTCGCCCCGGAGATCGGCTATGTCCAGCCGGCCGGGGCGCAGGTCGGCACGACGGTGGAAGTCACCCTCGGCGGCTACGACTGGACTCCCGACATGCAGTTGTTCGTGCATGATCCGCGCGTCAAGCTGGAACTGCTGGGGCCGCCGTCGCCCGTGCTGATCACCGAACCTCCCTACTGGTTCGGGATGAAGGCCCGCGGGTATGCCTGGCCGTTGCCGCGCGAGTTCCGCGCCCGGCTCACCATTCCGTCCGAGGTGCCTCCGGGACTCGTGAAGTGGCAGGCCGCCAACGCGAACGGCGTGTCGCCGGTCGGCGTGCTGCACCTCGGCACGATGCCGGAAATCGTCGAGGACCAGAAACGTCGCGGCCCGCAATTGTTGTCGTCGCTGCCAGTCACGGTCTCCGGCCAGATTCGCCGAATCGAAGAGGTTGACCGCTATCTGATCCGCCCGACGCAGGCCGGGCCGATCACCATCGAACTCATTACCCGGCAGTTGACGACACCCGCGAATCTGATGGCCCTGCACGGCATGTTGCAGGTGCGCGATGATGCTGGCCGTCAACTGGTTGACCTGGCGGAGACCGAAGGCGTCGATCAATCGGCGACGTTCACGGCCGAAGCAAACCGCGACTACGTGGTCTCCCTGAACGATCTCGATTTCGCCGGCGACCGGTCGTATGTGTATCGCCTCGTCATCACCCCCGGCCCGGGACTGGTGGCCGCCTATCCGGCCGCGGGAAAACGGGGCGAAACCCGCCCGGTGGAATTTGTCGGCCAGGGCGTGGCGACCGGCGCGGCCAAGCTGGAATCGATTACCAAGAACGTCAGCTTCCCTGCCGATCCGGCGGCGACGGAGTTTTCGTATGTTCTGGAAACGTCGTTCGGAAAAGCGAAGCCGTATTTGTTCCAGTTGAGCGACATCCAGGAACTCATGGAAGGCGCGCCGTTCAGTGTCCTGCCCGCCGCCGTGACCGGAGCGCTGGATGTCCGCTACGGTTCCGATGCCTATCCGGTCGCCATGAAAAAGGGCGATGTCTGGCAGATTGCGGCCCGTTCGCGCACGCAGAGCCTGCCGCTCGATCTGGAGTTGAGCATCGTCGACGCGCAGAGCAAGGAACTTGCCGCGGCGGATGACGTCCCCGGCACGACCGATCCGGAACTCGCCTTCACGGTTCCCGAAGACGGAACGTATCGCATCCTCGTGACCGACCGTTCTGGACACAGCGGAGATCGCCGTGCCTGTTACCGGCTGAGCATCGAGAATCCCCGCGAAGACTTCACGCTCACTCTGCCCGACCTGCTCAGCATTCCGCTCGGAACGCCGGCGAAAATCCCCGTGACGGCGGTTCGGCGCGGCGGCTTCAAAGGGGCGATCAACCTGGCCGTGGAAGGCCTGCCGACGGGCGTCACAGTGCCGGCGAATCTTTCGATTCCCGAGGGAAAAAACGATCTGTCGATCGATGTCACTTGCCCCGCCGATGCCCCGGCAACGGCCAGCCTGGTGAAAGTCACGGCGACAGCCACGCTCAACGGCGCGGCGGTCACTCGTCCCGTGAAATCGCTCGTTGTCGCCGCGATCATGAAAGCCAGGATCAAGATCACGCCGGAAGGCTTGGATGACGTCAGCAAGGTCCGCCGCGGCAGTACACATCTGTTTCCGCTGCTGATCGACCGGCTGGAAGGGTTCGCCGGTGAAATCACCATCGAGATGACGGCAAAACAACAGCGACATCGTCAGGGATTGGCCAGCGACGAAATGATCGTTCCTGCTGATGTTAAGAAAGTCGACTACCCCATTTTCGTGCCGGAATGGATGGAGACGACCAAGACCAGCCGCATGATCATGAACGGGGCCGTGAAAGTGCCCGACCCGAAGGGGACCGTCCGCACGCTGCTGCAACGGATGGAACTCCGCGTCGGCATTCTCCCGGAAGGGGCCATGATGAAACTGGCGCACGCGGCCCGTGAATACCAGGCCGCGCTCGGCGGGGAACTCGCCGTTCCTTTGTCGATCTCCCGCACGCCGGACTTCCGAAAACCGCTCAAGATCGAACTGGTCCCGAACGAAGATCAAACGGGCCTCGTTTCCGCGGACCCGATCACGCTTCCTGCCGGCGAACCGCAGACGACGCTGACCATCCGCCTGACCCCGGACATGAAACTTCTGGGCGAGCAGCAGTTCCTGATTCGCGCCACTGCGTTACAACACGGCAAATGGCTGGTGAAATCGGAAACGACGGTCGCCGTCGAAGTCGGGAAGTAGGTGAGAGGAGAGAAGCCAGAAGCGGCTCTCTTACGTCTGCGAAACGCCAAACAGATGCGAGTCTGCGGAGAAGCAGTGCGGTCGCGCAGTCGTTCCACCGTCGGTGCTGCTGGATGAGGAAAAGAGGTGGATTTGGATAAGGGGACAGTTCCATTGAGATCATTCAAGATGAGATTATTGGACCTGTCCCGTTTTCCACTCCTGGCACCTTGCCCCGGCAACCGGCGTTAGCTGTTCATTCTTCAATACCGTTCCAGGAATAACCTATCTCCCGATGCTCATAATACCTGATTTTTTTGACATCACCTTCCTCAATCGAAAATTCCAGCACCGATTCATATTCGCGTCTTTCGGCGTCATAATCACCGACCGCCAAATAAATTCGACCGGTGAACCAGGACGCTTCACATGGGAATTTCTTTTCTCGAATGACTGCCTCATTTTTCACCACTTCATCCTTGATCCTACCTTTGATACTCTTAAGCCAAAGCTTTGAACGTCGAATCTCCCAAATTGCCTGATATCCTTGCCAGTTCGCGGTAGAGTCTACTTGAAAATCTGGCATCCGAGGCTTTTGGGTTTCATTATCGTCATCAGGATCCGCCCAAAAGGATTTCATTGGAGTTTGGAGGATACGGAAAGACTTTCGCCCATATTCAACCTCATCCAATTGCTGCGGTGTGGTGGTCCAACACAACGCCGAAAACGCCAAAATCCTTGCTAAAACAGTCATTACTATGTCCAAGTTTCTGAGTTCGGACGTTCAATTTAAGCCTGGCTTTGCGATTTACTAAATTAGATTGGTTCATGGCCGTGTCTGCGTCGCCCTTCGCAACGAGGATCGTCAGGATCCGGAATAAAGCCGCGTACAGGGTCATATATGTAACAAGGCTTAGCAGGCGTGTCCGCTATATTGCATGGCGGCTGTGGTTGCGGCGCATTGTAACGACGGCAGCTAAACCAGACACCGCAATCAATGCAGCGTTGGTAATTGGCTCCCCCATCGGGAAATGCCGCACCGCATGATACCTCATAAGCTGATGTTTCATATTGAACGCATGATGGTAGATTTGCAGGCGGAAGTTGACGATTGTCGCAAAAGTCGCGAGCATGCTGCACTTCGTGAAGAATCAAGGAGTTTAGGCTGGTATTGGGAACGCGACAATCGATGCAAATGGTAATCACAATCTTTTTGTCACGTTTATTGCCACCTTTTGGTTTGATGATGTCTAATGTCGTGTATCCCGGAGCATTTGCCGGGCAGCCTTCCTTGCACTCGATAACGGTTCGACAACGATGTCTACCCGTATTGATGTTGCCGTTTTTCAGAGCGGTCTGTTTGGTTTCGGCAATAGCTGCGTTGCAGCAATCGCAAATAGCGTAACCACTTGGATCAACACTGAATACTGGCTGATTTCCGACATACAAATACACATTCGGCCCATCCACGTATCCCGCGGGGTCTTCCGACAACCAGCGGCCAACCGTCGGCGTGAACATGATCATCTCTCCTTGGAACGTGAATTGATTCTACCGCGGCAACCGCGGTTGCGGAAACTGAGTCTGTGGAATGTGCCGCGTCGGGTCGGGTTTTGGCAGGTGTCCGAACGGCTGCGGCGGGACATGCGGCGGTGGCGTGGGTCGCGGGAATCCCGGCGACGGCAGCACGGGAGTCATCGATCCAATTTGTGGCTCGTAGGCTGAAAAATCGTCCGCCTGCTCGGGCGGCACGAAGCGAATCGGTGCGTTAGGCGGCAGGCACCTCGGCAGCGGCCGGCCAATGGCCACACGGTAGGTGCGGCCCGGCACGAGTTGGCCCTCGATGAACAGATCGGCTTGTGAGGCAGCGACGTATTGAATATGACGGCCCGGAGGCAGGTCAGGCGGCGGAGCCGTGCCGAAGGCAAGCTTGATCGACGGTTTCATCATTTCGAGATGCCGCTCCATCACAATATTTCGTGATGGTGGCGGCTCCGCGACATGTTCCCGCTTGGGAACGTAGTATTGCCCCTGCGGCGGGTGAAGGATTTCATGCAGTTGACGCGCCCAGCGCGCGTCCTGCGGCGGCGCCATTTTGACGCACCATTCAAAGCACTCGATCGCTTCGTCCCGACGATTGTTGCACAGCAGACAGTGTCCGCGATTATTCAGGAAGTGGATCAGTTCTTCGCGCCGGGTCAATGATTTTCCATACCAGCCCATTCGCCGATCTTCCTCCGTCTGCGGGCGCGGCCACAATTCGTAGTGCGAATCGGGAAACACGCCCAACCCTTGCCCCGTGGCTTCGATGTTGAACCGTTCGCGCGGCAGCCAGAGGCCGCGCTGACCATCCCAGCGGCAATACAGATGATCCTTCGCTTCAACCAGCACCAGCGGATAATCCATCCGCCGGCTGACGGCGACATACAGCACCGGCATCGAAGAGCAGGTGCCGCCGGGGCCGTGGAGGATGCCGTGCAGAAAGAGGTCGCGCGAGTCGGAAAAGTCGGGATTGACGCTGTACGGGTCTTGAAAGTGGGGATCGTTGATCCTTGCGGGATTGTAGCGGACGCCGAGGTCGCGCTGCAGCACGGTGATCTGCACCAGCATCCGATAATACGCCGGGGAATTTTCGAATTCGGCCGGGTCCGCCAGAAACCGATGCCAGTTCCGCCGGGTCTGATGAAAGACGTCGTCCGTCCAATGAGCGATTTTCGCCAGGGAGGCGCCGATGTCCAAATTTTCCGCGCCCGGCAGTCCTTGCGCGCAGGCCAAGTTCAACTCGGCGGTGTCGATGTCGGCCAGATCTTCTTCCGTGAGCCGGTGGAAATCCGAAACAGGAACACGGAGAAGCGACATGGCATGCCTTGGTAAGAATCCAGGTTGCCCGACCGCATGCTACTCTGCCTCTACTACTGTTGAAATGTCAATGGCGCGTTGAAAGATTTTACGAATTATTTTTGTTTGGTTGACTCCCGGCAGAAATACTCGACGCAAACGGCCTATTGTTCTTGCGGTCTGTGAATTCATCCCAGGCATCTTGGTCGCTGCATTTCCCAATGACTCGTTCTGCGGTTGTCCTACGGCCGGTGAATTTTGTACGTTGTCGGTCACCAGGAGAAGCTCATTATGCCAGATGAAGTGCTGCCGGATGTTGTTGCCGGAATCGTCGTGGCCGCGGCGTTTCTGGCGGGTCTGTGGATCGCTTATCGTCAGGGATTTCGCGCGGCGTTGCCGGTTCGCAGCCGGGAATTCGATTTTCTTGAGGCCGACTTGGCGCTTCATGACAGTCATTGGCGGCTGGAAGAGAAATCAACCGAACGACCGTCCCCCGTCGCCAGCGTCTTGCCCGTGCTGCATCTCCAACAGGCCGGCAGCCGCGTCACGGGCACGGGCCGGCGCGCCGACGGCACGGCGTGGCAAGTGGAAGGGATCGTCCAGGGACGGCAGATCCTCTGCCTGACGCTGGGGTGGGAATCGGGCCAGCCTGAGCCGGGTATGTTGATGGTGCGTGCGGCGCCGGACGGCAAATCGCTGACCGGCTATCGAATCACCTGGGACCGGCAAGGAGCGCTGCTGAGCCTCCGGGAGGTTTCCCTCGCGCAGATTGCCGCACCTTCGGAGCCGGCCGCCGGACTTCCGGGCAACGCCTTGACGAATGTTCCGTGAGGACTGCTCCGGTTTGTGTCGCTCTCGTGAGGCGATTTGTCGACCGGCGTTGCGGGATGTCAACACCGTCCCGTTCTGGTTCTTATCGTCGTTATCAACTCTGTTGACAGCGCAGTTCCGCAAAGTCGGCAAAATCCGTATTCGCTCCTTCGAATAATCGTCAGGACCGTTACGGTCCGAGCAGCTTTGCTCTTTACAAGCTGCGCACCGCGCCTGGCCGGCCGTGTGAGTACGCCATTTGCATGATGTTGCTGAATGACGGAATTTCGGACCGGGCTTGGCTCCGCCGGCAACCGTCTGATGGGCGTCGTTCGCCTGTCGTCAGCCGGCTGAGTTGCCGGGTATGTCTCGGCCCTCTTTTCGGAGAATCAACACATGTTTGGGAACAAGACGATGAAAAAGCCGGAAACGACGAATGGAAGTCACGCGGCGTCCGCGGCCAAGCCGTCGAACGGAACGCATTCGCCCGCGTCCCGGATCGAAGCGCCGGCCGCCCCGGCGGCCCCGGCCCCGGCCAAAAGCCAGAACATCATCGGCAAAGGGACGGTGATTGAAGGCAACATCATGGCCGACGGCGACCTCCGCATTGAAGGCACGGTGCGCGGCGACGTCACCACCAAGACGGCCCTGCATTTGGCCCAGGGCAGCGTCATTGAAGGCAACTTGATTGCGCAGCACGCCGAGATCGCCGGTGAAGTGCATGGCACGGTCCAGGCAACGGGCCTCCTGGTCATCAAGTCGACCGGCACGATCGACGGCGACGTCATCACCACGAATCTGAATGTCGAAGCCGGCTCGGCATTTACCGGCCGCTTCCAGGTGGGGCCGACCAAGTCGGGCAAAGCCAGTGAGGCCGTCTCTGTCTTCGCGAACGCCTGAGACGAAATCAGACCCTGAATGTCACCAGGAGACGCCGCGGAATGACCGCCACGGATTTTGAAACGCTCAGTCACGAGATCGGCGAATTGCGCGCCAGCCGCGATCGGCTCGCGGCTGCGCTCGCCGAGTCGATCGCCCGGCTGCGCTCAGCGGGAACGTGTCCGCCCGGCGAAGTGCTGGACCATGCGGGCCGCTATCGCCGCCAGTACCTGGACACCCGGCAGCGTTTGAGCCGTGAACGCAGCGCAGAACTCGTTGACTCCAGGGCTTCGCTGGAAGACTGGGAACAGGCCCTTAAACGGGTGCAGCGCCAGCAGCAGGCGACGATTCTATTGGATGACGCCGAGTCCTGGCATGTTCGCGGCGTGGAAGGCCCCGGGCCGCTCGCAAAAATTCGAGACGACGTCCAGCAACTGCGGCAGCGTCTCAGCCACGACCCGGGCCATGTTCTGGACAGTCTGCTCGAAGGACGGCACCCGCTTGCCGCCGTGCGGACGCTGCTTCATCGGGATGACGAACTGTCGGACGGAGAATGGGCGGAATTGCTGGATCGCGTTGCCGAGGGATATGGCCGTGAACTGGCAACGGCCGTCTCGCGCGGAAAGATTCTGGTTCGTGTGGGGAGTCCCGTCAGTGACGCTGCTTCGGCCGTCATGACGGATCGGAAAAGCGAGGTGCTGCCGTGAGTCCACAACGCTATCGGGCATTGCTGTCCTACCTGCCGGGCATGGCGGTTGTCGTGAATGCCTTCCAGTCACCGGACGTGCAGCGGAAGGTCTACGAGGAACTGATCGGCGCGTTGAACGGGAAGCTCGAGAATGAAGGGGCCGGAACGGATGCGCGCAGTCCGGCGAAATCCGGGCAGGTGAACGGGAAAGACGGCGAAATCATGCACGACCTCGCGGAAGGGGGCAGCATCCACCACGACCTTCCTCGAGTCTAGCAGCTTGAAATTTCCACTGGCAGACAACTAGTCCGGACGAACGTGACGCCATGACGGTGACAGAACCATTGCAGCGATGGCGGGAAGAACTGCAGCTCTTGCAGACGCAGCGAACGCGCCTGGCGAACGCCTGGGCCGACTGCCTGCAGGAACTGCAACAAACCGGCGCGCCGCCTGAACCCTGGCTGATGGACGAGCAGTCCGCCTACAGGGATCGCCTGGCCGCGCTCTGCGCCGAAATCTCGCGAGATTGCCCGAATGTTCCTGCGGCCCAGTCCGCGTCGCTGGATGACCTCGCTCAAGGCATGGAAGACTTCGCGGCGAAGCAGCAGGCCCGGGGCGTGCTCGAACAACTGCTCGAATTGCAGCATGTCACGGAGCCTTCCTTCGAACCGCTGCAGGTGTTGCAAGACCAGGCGCGCAACTGGTTGAGTGCATGGTCCCAGCCGTCCACATCGGACGAACGCCTGTCGGAATGGAAAGCCCTGTCGGACGGAGAACACCCCGTGTGCGACCTGTTGCGTTGGCAGAGCGCCGGCGCGCAGATGGAGGATCACGAATGGGACCGGCTGCAGGAACGCGTCTCGGACCATTTCGGACGCGCCCTGGCCACCGCCGTCGGACGAGGACGAATTGTCGCCCGTTCCACAGCAGCGGCCGGGAAACCAGAGCCCGTGAAGAGTCAAGAGCCGAAAGGCCAGAGTCAAGAGCCAGAGTCGAGGCAGGACCTTCCGCCGGCTCTCGAATCTCGACTCTCGTCTCTCGACTCGACCAGCGAGACCGTGGACTGGGTTCCGGATGTTCCGTCGACAGAACCCTGTCAAACCGAACCAGCCGCACCCGAGCCGAGCTGCGTCTTTGACTTTACTTCCACCGGCTCCCGCATGACCGGCATTCTGGATTCCGAGCTGAAGCGGATGATGCCGATGCCGTCGGCTTCTCCGACCGGAGGCCCGCTGCTACGCGATGGCCTGCGGCAATCAGAGTCCATTGGCGCACCTTCACCGAAAGAAGATGCCCAGCCCGATTCCGGACTCCTGGAGTTCTGGTCGCAATGGCGGGAAACCCGGGGCCGTCGACGCGAGGATGCCGGCGTGCACCAGACGCCCGCCGCGGCGTTGGCCGAGGCGGCGCTGATGACCGCCGGCGAGGAGCGGGTGCGGTGCCTGTTCCGGCTGATCGACCAACTCTTGATTGACGACCAGTTGGATCTTGCGTTTCAATTCATGAGCGTGCTGGAAGGCCAGCCGACGATCCGGCTGACCCCTTTGCCTGCGTCCCTGATTCGCGCCTGCCTGTTGAGCCGGCACGTCTGTTATCCTCAGGGCGAGTTGAGTCGGCTGGCGGAAGAGGATTTGCGAAAGCAACAGCCGCGGCGCTACCAGGATTTCCCGGCGGATGGCCGGCTCGCCTACGAGTTTCTTTGCCGGGCCGCGGCCCTCTTGCCGGCCTTGCTCTGTTCGTCGACGTCGGCGGTCCGACTCTTGCAGTCATTCCCGATTGAAAAAGGTCAGATTCAACTCTACAACTATTGCAGCCGGATCGCGTCCTACGCGGAGCGCCTGCAAGGTAAGACCGGCGAAATGCTGCAAACGGGCGAGATCGGCGCCGGCAGCATGCAGGAACTGGCCGCGTTGCGTCAATCGGCGCAGGACTGGATCACCAAAGGGCTGAAGCAGACCGTCGCCTATTCGCGGTCGTCTCCCTTGTTCCTGCACGCGCACTGGACCGTCACGGCGGGAACGCTGCAGCAGGCCCCGGAAGTCGCCCACGCCTGGAGTCAATGGCAAGAGACATGGCTGACGGTACACCGACTCTTGCGGCCGGTGATCCTGGGCAGCGGCAGCGACCGCACCTGGGTCAAGCATGAAATCGAACGGCTCACGCCCGCGCTGCGCGGCGAAGCGGCCAAACAGGGGCACGTCCTGCTGTCGGGCCAGGGAGATGCACAGGCCGAGATGCGCGGCGTGCTGCTGCAGGCCATTGAATTCGCGACGGGCTGGCTGCGCCTGGGGGGCGGAAGCACGGTGACGGCCTCCAATCTCCCCATCCGGGAAATGGAGGAACTCAGCGCCGAAATTCGCGAACGGACGCCCGCCGTGCTCGAAGAACTCCGGCCGTTTGCCGGCATCCAGATGACTCCCACGGTCAGGGCTGGCGCGTTCTGCCTGATACGATCCGTCCAACGGATTCACGCGCTGTTCGAGTCTCAGGCGGCGCTGGCCTGGCGCGAGCCGGAACTGCGTCAATTGCTGCACGCCGAACTGCTGAAGATTCCCTGCCTGCCGCTGAATGACCACTGGGAACCGCAGGTCGACGCCGACATTCTCGAAACCGAACTGTTGGAGCACATCAGCCGAGGGGCCGGAAGCTACCGGGAAGCCTTCGACCTGCAGTGCCAGCATGGAGATCATGTCGCCACCGGCCGGTTGCTGGAGATTCCGGTCTGGGCGTCGCCGGCCGAACAGGCCGACCTGGCGAAACTTCGCCAGGACCGCATCGCAGAATGTCGGCGCGAACTGCAATCCGAAGTCGACGATCTGACAGAGGAATTCGCCGTGCTCTCGGCGGCCGAAGCGCTCGCTCCGGTCGATCGGCCGATCTTCAGCCGCCGCTTGGAACGCCTGAAATCGACGGTGTCCAAGACGCTGGATTTTCCAATTGCCAATATCCAGATTCAGCAGCTTCGCCTGATGCTGCAACGGCGGAGCATCTCCGCGAAAGTTGAGCGTCCGGAGCGGAAATTCGAGAATCCGGCTGAAAGTGCGGTCGTTCCTTCGCTGGATGCCGACGCACGACGCGCAGTGCCGGACGCTCCCGCGCAGGCCGAGTTGACGGAGGGCAATACCTGGGTGATGGATCTGCTCTGGGAAGATCATTGAACCAATGGCCGCGAAACTTACTGCCGCCGATTTGGAATGGGAGGCCTCGATTCACGAGGCTTTGGCGGCGGCGCGCGCACGTTATCCGGCCGGCGACCCGCACCTGATCTTTCCGCTCGAAGGTCTGGCCGACTGGTACGCCACGCGCGGCGAATTGATGCGGGCGAAGCCTTCGCTGCATGAAGCCATCACCATCCGCATCCGGACGTGGGGGACAAAACATCCCGAACTGGCGCCCGCATTGCATCTGTTGTCGAAAATTGCGGAGGCGGAAGGCAAGAACGACAAAGCCAACGAGTATCTTCACCGGGCGACGAAGTGCCTGCTGAACGCGGAGCCGCCGCGACAGGTCGAACTGGCCGAGTCTTGGAATTTCTGGGCGGAATTGAAGTATCGCCTCGGAGATGTGCCGCGCGCACTGCGCATGTGCCGGAAAGCCCGTACCGCCTTGCAAGGCCGCCAGTTGCAGTATCCGATGCTGACTCTGCGAGTGCAGAACAATCTGGGGGCCATTCACCTGGCGTCGGGAAAATCGCGACTCGCCTTGAAAGAATTCGTCCGAAATTACCGGCTGGCCCGCAAGTACTACCAGCCGGAGAGCCCTTCGCTGGTCACGCATTACAATAACCTGTCGGAAGCCTTGCGACGCCGCGGCGACATTCATCGCGCCGAACGGTTGCTGCGCCGCGCATTAAAGATTTGCCGCGCGGCCTGGGGATGGAACCATGCCCTGACGGCGTCGACGGCCAGCCATCTCGCCGGCCTGTGGTCTCATGCCGGACGCTGGAGCGCCGCGGAGAAACTTTACAATCGCGTGTTCCAGATCCGTCGAAAGCAGAATCCGCTGCAACACCCCGACGTGTTGAAGACCGCGCATAACATCGCAGAATTGCTGTGCCTTCAACAGGCCTGGCTGCCTGCCGAAAAACTGCTCGACCGGTTTCTGGCCGACCTGGAACAAGCGGCTCATTCCTCGCCTCCGGTCCAGGCACTGCTGCGAACGCGCCTGGCCCGAATCTATCTCGCCACGGGTCGGCTCGCCACGGCGGAACGCTGGCTGAATGAAGGCTGGCACGAGTTTCATCCGCAAGCCGCCAAGCATCCCTTGCTGGTCGCCGAGCTGGCGTTTTCGCTCGGGATGCTGCACACGCAGCGGCGTGCGCAGCACAAGGCCGAGGAATTCTTCCAACAGGCGCTGGCGCTGCAGGAACAGACGCTGGGGGCACAACATCTCGATCTGGCAAAAACGCTGGTCGAATTGGGTCGCCTGGAACTCGGCCGGTCGGAAGCCGAGCGGGCGGACGCTCTGTTTGAGCGAGCGCGCTCCCTCCGGGAAACGGCCTGGGGGCCGAACCATCCGTTGACGGCTGCCGCCCTCCTGGATCAGGCTGAGGCACAGGGCGAACTGCAGGAGTGGTCTCGGACTCAGAAACTGGGACAGCAGGCCTTGTCCATCCTGGAGCAGAACCCGGAAGAAATTCCCTGGCTCATTGCCTGGGCCTGCGGCGTGCTGTCAAAGTCGGCATTCGAGTTGGATCAGCACGACGCCGCAGAGAAGTTTGCCGTGAGAGAATTGACCCTCCGCCAACAGACGGCCGGCCCGGACCACGCCGATCTCGCTCCGGTCCTTCTGCGTCTCGGTCGCCTGCAGCGCATGTCCGAAAAGATCGATCAGGCGGTCGTCTCGCTGCGCCGGGGGCTGGCTATCACGGAGAAAGCCCGCGGCCAGTATGACCCGGACGTCATCCCGTTGCTGGAAGAGCTGTGTTCTCTAAGAGCGACCGACGGGCCGACGACGGAATTGGGACCGCTGGTGGAACGGTATTTGAAATGTCATCAAAGGGTATTCGGGCATCAGTCCGAAGAACTCGGAGCCGCGCAAGACCAGGCGGCAGAGTGGTGGCGGGCGGCCGGCGACGAGACCCGGGCGCAGGAACTCAACGGCCGGGCGGTGTCGCTCCGAGATCTCAGCACGCACGTCTTCGGGGATTTGATGTGACATGAAACGCAATCGAAGAGGAAAAACCGTGATGACGGGAGTGATCCGCGGCGATCTGGTGCGCATTCATTACACCACGCATTCCGGCGATGAATGCGTGCTGGAGACGTCGTCCCTGCGTGACCCGCTGGAATTCGTCGCTGGCGGAGCCGACGTCATTGCCGGACTCAGTACGGCCGTGATCGGAATGAAGGCCGGCGAGAAGAAGCGGATTCGCGTGCCTCCCGAGCAGGCCTTCGGGTTCCGCGATCCGCGCTGGCAGCAGGTGGCGCCCCGGCTGGGGATTCCTGACCGCGTGTCGACGGGCGACCAGATCGAAGGACGCCTCGGCAGCCATCAATTTCCGGTGTGGATCCGCGGCTTTCAGGACGACGAAGTCACTTTGGACGCCAATCATCCGCTCGCCGGAGAAATGCTGGTCATCGATTTGGAACTGGTCGGTATCGGCAGAAATGCAGACGTTGTTCTGCGAGATCCGCTGGATCGGACACGGGAGAAGACATTATGACGCTCAAATTAACCGCGGCCTCGTTTGTCACCGGACTCAAGCAAAGCGGCTTGATCGACGTCGAAAAAGTGGACGGCCTGATCGTCGACCTGGAACGGGCCGGCATCGACTGCCATGATTCGACGGCCATTTCGCAGGCCCTCGTGCAACGGGGCTTGATCACCGAATGGCAGGCGGAGAAGCTCCGGCAAGGCCGTCATAAAGGCTTTATCCTCGGCCGTTACCGGCTGCTGTCGCTGCTGGGAGCCGGCGAGATGAGCGCCGTCTACCTGGCCGAGCACCTGATGATGGAGCGGCGGTGCGCCATCAAGGTGCTGCCGGCCAACCGCGTGCAGGATACGTCCTACCTCGGCCGCTTTCACCGCGAAGCGAAAGCCGTCGCGTCGCTCAATCACGCCAACATTGTCCGGGCCTACGATGTCGACAAGCAGGTCGAAGGGGGCACCGACATTCATTTCCTGGTGATGGAATACGTCGAAGGCAAGACCCTCGATAAAGTCGTCAAGGAGTCCGGGCCGGTCGACTTTGTCACGGCCGTCGACGTCATTCGGCAAGGAGCCGACGGCCTGCAGCACGCCCATGTGTCGGGCTTGGTGCATCGCGACGTCAAGCCCGAAAACCTGCTGATCGATACGAAGGGAGTCGTCAAACTGCTCGACATGGGGCTGGCCCGCTTCTTCAAGGCGACCGATGAGGAATCGCTGACGATCAAGCATGATGAGAAGGTGCTGGGTACCGCCGATTTCCTCGCGCCGGAACAAGCCATCGACAGCCACAAGGTCGACGCCCGCGCCGACATTTACAGCCTG
This sequence comes from uncultured Planctomycetaceae bacterium, assembly GCA_964388415.1. Taxonomy (GTDB): domain Bacteria; phylum Planctomycetota; class Planctomycetia; order Planctomycetales; family Planctomycetaceae; genus CAZDGB01. Next base: position 27,027 of record CAYMAO010000023.1, read on the forward strand.
GGATGCTCGCTTTATTTCGCCCTCACGGGACATCCCCCGTTCACCGACGGGTCGCTTGTGCAACGGCTTATGGCCCATCAGACCCGCAAACCGCCCGCCGTGACGACCGATCGGCCCGACTGCCCGCCGTCGCTGCAGGCCATTCTCGAAAAGATGATGGCCAAGAAGCCCGAAGACCGTTACCAGACGGCCGCGGACGTCTCCGAGGCCCTCTCGCGCTGGCTGATCGAAAACGCGCCGGCTGAATGGAAACAGCGGCACTTGATGCTGGTCGCCGCGCTGTGCGGCATGGAAGCCCTGCATACCAAACCCGCGGCACCCGAATCGAAGAATGCCGCGCCACTCGTGGCGGCAATGACGGCCGAGAATAATGCCCTGCTGGAGACGATTACCGCGTCTCCGTCAGGATCATCCCAGAAAATGCCCCGGCCGGCTTCCAGTGCGAAACTGTCGAAATCCGGAATCAACCGGCCGGTGGAGCAGCCGAATTCCGCGGTCAAGCTTCCGGTTCCGGTTCCTGCCACGAAATCCGGGCCGATTCCCCGCGTCGCCGTGCCCGTGAAGAAACCGATCGCAGGATTGTCCCTGATGAAGTCGCGGCAGAGCACCGCCGGGTCGACCGCTGTTTCCAGCGAAAGCCCGGACTGGCAGCGCCGTGTTTGGATTCTGGTCTTGGCGCTGGGGATCGGCATGCTCGTCTGGCTCGGCGTCTGGGCGGTCAACCGGCAGAACGCCATGTCTCCGCTGGGAGCACATAACGGTTCCCGCACGGGAACGGCGAACTCGCTGAATCATCCCGGACCGGCCGACATCACGGGCGGACTGTGAGCCCGCGTCGGCGCAAGCGGGCCGTGGCGCTTTGGGTTCAAGGGCGAGACGCTGGGCCGCTATGCCGGCGAAGTCGTTCCGGGGTCGCCTGAATGGGGCGGCGGCGGCGCGGCGGCAATCGGCCCTTCGTCGTCTTCCAGAAGCTGCGCCGGGCCAACGGCAGACGTCGGGACCGGCTTCTCGACGATATTCCATGCCAGTCCGGTGACCTGCATGGCGCGGATGGCCCAATGAGTCAAGTCAATCTCCCACCAGCGGTGTCCATGCGGCGCCGACCGGGGAAAGGCATGATGATTGTTGTGCCATCCCTCGCCATAGGCCAGAATGCCGACCCACCAGAGGTTGCGGCTGTTGTCGCGGGTGGCGTAATTCCGGTATCCCCAGATGTGCGACGCCGAGTTGACCGCCCACGTGACATGGAGGACCCAGACCAATCGGAGAAACATGCCATAGACCACGAACGAGGCGCCGGTGCGGAGGCTCCCGTGATCCAGCGCGCACCCCAACCCGAACAGCATGATTCCAAAGGCGAGATGCCACCAGAGAAACGTCCGGTCCAATAGCCTGAGGAATGGGTCCTTTAACAGATCGGGCGTGTACTGCCGGTAGAGCTGCGCCCAATGCTGCGAGCCGTAATGCGGAAACATCCACAACATGTGGCTCCACCAGGCGCCGTCCCGGGGAGAATGGGGATCGTGGTCCTGGTCGCTGAAGCGGTGATGTTTGCGATGGGCGGCCACCCACATGATCGGCGGTCCTTCGCCGGCCATGTTGCCGAACAGGGCCAGCAGCCGGCGAACAATCGGGTACGTTTCAAAACTGGAATGGGTGAGCAGGCGGTGATAGCCCAGGCAGACGCCTAACCCTCCGGTCACCCACGACAGGAGCACCGTCAACCACAGGGCATACCAGGTGAAGCAAAACGGTGCCGCCAGGGCGCCGAGGTGCAGGGAGCCGATCCACAGCACGGCAGGCCATTCGAGCCCGTGCTCCCAGTGCTGGTTCTTCCGAACACGGGGCGTCGCCACAGGTTGCGGACTCAAGACGTTGTGCACTCAGTTACCACGCATTCTGCCGCGAAAGTTTCACCACACGTTTTCAGGATCCTGCGGACTCATTCCGGTCAGCAAACAGGACGGCTAGGCAGCGTCGTACACGGTTCCATCACTCGCCGTCGAGACGCTGACCTGGGTTCAGCGTGGAGTGTAACCAGTTTCTCGTAGAAAGCAGAGAGCAAACTGCCCGACAGGGCGGGGCCCCCCAATCTGTGACATTGTCGACCTGATCTTGGCCATATCGAGTGTACGCAAGAACCCCTGCGGCGGACTCGCCCCTCGATCCATCAACAAAAAAACCTTGTCCGCAGGGGTTGCGAACAAGGCTTGTGAACGAGGCCGACGGGGCTCGAACCCGCAACCACCGGATCGACAGTCCGGTACTCTAACCAATTGAGCTACGGCCCCCAATGTGTTGGGCAGGCTGAATTCTAACGCAATGGCGTTTCATTTCAAGGCAAGACGCACGCTTCTTGCGCGGCGGTCCTGCCCCCCGCCCATTTTCCCCCGGCTGACAGACATTCCTTCGTGTTACGGAGGAACCAACTCTTCCAGCACAAAATCTGCAAACCAGGCGAATTGATGTTCCTCGCGCGACGACACCGCCAGGCGGAAAACCTGAAACTCATTCGCCGCCAACGGAACTGTGCCGATCAACCGGTCGTCGATGTAAGCCCGCCACTCCGCCGCTTGGCGCTCGATTTTGATCTCGTGATATTGATTTGGCTTGTGCGCCCATTCGAGGGGAGGGGCAACTTGTGTAAATTGGGGCGTTGCTGCGGTGAACCGGCTCAGCGTCACCCGATCCCTCTCGATTCTCAGCACCGATTTCGCCTCAATTTCAGACCCCGGATTGTGCATGCCGAAGAAGACATCGATCGCGGTCGCCTCGCGGAGTGCGACCGTGAACCGCAAGCGATAATGTTCCAATCGTTCGGAAGACTGTCCCGGATGATCGAACGCGACACGCCGGGCGATCAAGCCTCCGCTCGCTGCCAGCACCGTGACATCCTCGTCGTCCTGGGCCGTTTGCCAGTTACCGGCGAGAACGCGCCACTTGGCGAGCGAACGGCCGTCGAACAAGTCCGCAGCGACGCCGGACGGTTTCAACTCCATGCCCGGCCTGACAGCCGTACGGCCGAACGGGTCTGTCCAGAGCGACACGGCGTACACGCCGCCGCTGATCAACAGCACGGCGACCAAACTGCGCCAGACGATTTCAAAGGCACGGCGTTGGAGTTTTTGGGGGGCGGGAGGAGCCAGGTCTTCGGAACGCGACGGAAAGTTCGTCTGGGTCGCGACGCCGCCGCGCCGGGTGTCGGTGGGCACCGTTCGCTGGGGCTTCAAGTGGACGGACGTCGTCGCGGCGCGCGAAACGGAATCGCTCTGCGTCGACCGCAGCAACTCATCGATGCGATCCATCAACTCCGCATAGTTCGCAATTCGATGCTCGCGATCGCTTGCCATCAGGTCTCCAACCAGCGTGATCGTTTCCGCGGAAAGCCCCGTCCGTTGGCTGATCAACGGGGCCGGCGCGCCGTTCAGTTTCCGGGCGAAAATCTGGGGCAAGGTCAGCCCGTCAAAGGGAGGCCGGCCGGCGAACATGTGATATCCGGTGGCGCCGAGCGCGTAGATGTCGGCCCGGAGGTCGATCTCCGCCCCGGTGAGTTGTTCCGGCGCCATGTAGTGCGGGCTGCCGACTGTTGTGTTGTCCATCGTCAGCCGGGTCCGCTCTTCGTCTTCGCCGCTGATCAACGCCAGGCCGAAGTCGGCGATTTTTACCATCGGCAGACCGGGATGAAGCGGAAACCCCTTGGGAGGGGCAACCAGCAGCAGGTTGGCCGGCTTGATATCTCGGTGCACGACCCCGAATTCGGCGGCCTGCGCCAGCCCGGCGGCGGCTTGTCGGATCAGCCCCCAGGCGGTCGCTTCCGACAGCGGGCCTTCGCGGTCGATCCTGCGCTCCAGGTCTTCGCCGGTCACCATTTCCATGGCGAAGTAGACTCGGTTGCCGTCTCGGCCGAAATCATACGCCGTAATAATGTGGGGGTGGAGCAGCCGTCCGACGGTTTGCGCTTCTTGCTCGAACCGGGCCAGCCGGCTGGGATTGGTCTTCGCATTGAGCAGCACCGTCTTCAACGCGACGATTCGGCCGAGCGACAGTTGCCGGGCGCGGTAGACGATGCCCATCCCTCCGTAGCCGAGCAAACCCAGAATTTCATATCCGGCGACAGCGGCCCGGGGCTTGAGAAGCGTCTCGATAATTTCCACCTGAATCTGCGTCAGCAGCCCCCGCTGCAGCGCGAGCTGCGCAGGAGAAACCCGGAGTTCCTCGCTATCACGCGTCAGGCCAGCCGCCGAATCAGCCGGCAACAACCCTTCCCGCTGCGCGATCGCGACAAATTCCCAGGAGGTGGACGCCGATCGATCCGAGGACATTCCCGTCAGCTCCGCGGCCGGGTTTGATTGATCTTGTCGAGCTGTTCCAACAGCGCCTGCACCGAGGGGCGATCTGCCAGGGTGTTCCCGACATAGGCGAACTGCAACCGGCCTTCCCCATCGAGAATGTACGTCGCCGGTTTCGAGAGGTCCTTGCGAATCCCCAGCGCATCCACTCCTTTCAACTCGACATCCAGCAAAATCGGAAACGGTACCTCGACCTGCTTCGGCAGCATCGAAACGGCTCGACTCACAAAGTCGTCCCGCTTCTGGGTATCCTCCTGCTTGGCCAGAGGATAAACCACCACGACTTTCGTATTTCGTTTTTCAAACTCGCTGAAATTGGCGATCATTCGCGAGACCTGGGTCGTGCAATAGGGACAGATGCTGCCGGAATAACCCCGCGTCATCACCAGCACCAGGTTTTTGCCCAGCGCGAAGTCCTTCAACGGCTGCGAGTGACCGTCGCTGCCGGTGAACTCCAGGCTCAGCAAATCTTCGGTCGGTTCGGCGTTCGACTCGAGATGATCCTGGAACTTGATCATGCTCGAGTCGATCCCGTACGGATTGCTATAGGAATCCGGAACCGATGGGGCCGTCACAAATCGGCTATTCGGCTGGGATGCCTGGTTGCCGCAGCCGGTCAGACACAGTCCGAGAATCACGCCCCAAACACGTACTTCCATGACACCCCCCCCCGACACGCATTGATGATCGCATCATTGTCCATCGCTGGTGCTTGAACCGATGGCCACTGCGGCAGCCCTTGATGCTATCAGATCAACGGGATTTTGTCAGCAGGTTTGCGGCGTTCCCTTTCGCCTTGCAGACGCGTGAGTCTGCAAACTTTCCGCGTTAACCCCGGCCGAGATAAAACTGGTCCCGGGGCAGGACAATCGCTTCCAGGAAGTTCACATCCAACGGCAAGGTCAGCATCGCCATTGCCGCCTGGGCGATGGAGTCCATGGACATCATCGGTTCGTCATCAGCGGCCGAACCGGAGTTCGCCCGGCGCTCCACCGCGACGTTTCCCGGATGGAGACAACTGCACGTGATGCCGAACGGCCGGCCGTCCAGTGCGATGGCCTGTGTCAGGCCCCAGACGCCGAACTTCGCGGCGGAATAGGGCGCGCTCCCAGCACGGGGCCGCTGAGCCGAGATCGACCCGATGTTCAATATCCGGCCGCCGCCCTGGGCTTTCATCCGCTGAAACGCGGCCCTTCCGCACAGAAACGATCCGGTCAAACAGGCTCCGACGACATTGTTCCAGGCGGCCAGCGTCAACGTTTCCAACGATCCCCCGTCAAATGCTCCCGCATTGTTGACCAACAGATCGACCCGGCCGAAGCGGCCGTCTACCGCGTGAAAAAACGATTCCACATCCGCTTCGATGGAGACATCCGTGGGAACGGCGAGCACCTGGACGCCGGCACGCTCGAATTCCTCAGCGGTCGTGCGCAACTTCTCGGCGTTGCGCGCACAGAGAGCCAACCGGCACCCCGCATCGGCGAGCGCCCTGGCAATCGCCTTGCCGATCCCTTGATTCGCCCCGGTGACCACGGCCACCTGGCCGGAAAGTGATTGTGCCGTCATGTGTTGTTCTACTCCAGGAGAGTTCTTGCCTGATAATTTTCGCCGCCAAGTTTCGCCTGTTGATCGACTTTGTCCTGCCCATAATCGTGCCACGCAGAACGTGCGGGGTAAAGCGGCAAGAACGAAAGGGCAGGGCGGACGCCTTTTTCAACGTAGGGTGCGGTCGAGCGCTTCGCGAGGCCCACCGATTCGCCGTAATCTTGAAGACGGTGGGCCTCGCGAAACGCTCGACCCACCCTACGGCTTGCCCTGCTTCAAAAAGGCGTTGGCCCTGAACGAAAAGGAACCAAAGACATCGATCTCGTCCGCTGCTCTCTCTCGTGATAGGATCCACGAGCGCAACGCGCTCGACGAATTCAGAAAGCCCCACCGGTGACACGTCTCCAGGGTAGCCCGAAGCGGGCAACCCTGGGCTTTGAGGCATAACCCCTTTGGGGTAAAGAGTGTTTGCATCGACTGAAATCGGAACTACTGAAATTCGGATAAGATCGGCTGATCAGAGATTCCCATCTTTCCCGGGAAGTTGCGAGCGATGTCCTTCCCGAAAATTGCAACGCTGAAGACGGCCGCTGCGTTTCAGGAGCATGTTCGCAGCCTGGGTCTGCCGCTGCCGTTCGAAGACACGCTGGAACGCGGCCCGGATTCGCCGCTCGGACAGCCGTGTCCGCGTCCCGGAGGCGTGATCGGCAATCGCTTCTGCATCTTGCCGATGGAAGGCTGGGACGGTACTGCTGACGGACGGCCGACGGAGTTGACCCGGCGGCGCTGGCGGAATTTCGGGCTGAGCGGGGCCAAGCTGATCTGGGGCGGAGAAGCGGTCGCTGTCCGGCACGACGGCCGCGCCAATCCCCATCAGTTGGTGATCTACGATTCCACGATCGGCGAGATCGCCTCACTGCGCGAGCATCTGCTCGAAACACATCAGAACGAGTTCGGCCAGACGGACGATCTGCTGATCGGCCTGCAGCTCACGCATTCCGGCCGTTTTGCCCGGCCGCAGGGGAATCTGTTGGAACCGCGAGTGGTCTATCGCCATCCTCTGCTTGACGCACGCTTCGGCGTCCGGGACGACTCTGCGATTCTCACTGATGCCGAGATCGACCGGCTGATCGATGATTTCGTCCTCGCCGCCCGGTTGGCGCATGCTGCCGGATTCGCGTTCGTCGATGTGAAGCACTGTCACGGTTACCTGGGGCATGAGTTTCTCTCCGCCGTGGATCGGCCGGGCCGTTATGGCGGGAGCCTGGAAAATCGGACCCGGTTTCTGCGGAACATCGTCGCGGGCATCCGTGCCGAAGCGCCGGGGCTGGAGATCGGCGTCCGTGTCAGCATCTATGATTTCGTGCCGTTTGTGCCGGGACCGGACGGCGTCGGCGTTCCCGCCGCACAGCCAGCGAATTACCGCTATGCGTTTGGCGGCGACGGGACCGGCCTGGGACTCGACCTGACGGAACCGAAGGCCTTTCTCGAACTGCTGGAGCAACTCGGCATCGAGTTGGTCTGCAGCACGGCCGGCAGCCCGTATTATAACCCGCATGTCCAGCGGCCCGCGGCGTTTCCGCCGTCGGACGGATATCTCCCGCCGGAAGATCCGCTGTTGGGCGTCGCCCGGCAGATCGAAGCGACCGCGCGGATTAAGTCGCTGTTTCCGAAGCTGATCGTGGTCGGTTCGGGATATTCCTATCTCCAGGACTGGCTGCCGCATGTCGGCCAGAAAGTCATTCGCGACGGGCAGGCCGACTTCATCGGCCTCGGGCGAATGGTCTTGTCGTATCCCGAATTTCCCAGAGACGTGCTCGCCGGACATCCGCTGAAACGCAAACGCCTCTGCCGAACGTTCAGCGACTGTACGACGGCACCCAGGAACGGCCTGGTCTCCGGTTGCTATCCGCTCGACCCGTTTTACAAAAGCCGCCCCGAGCGCGACGCGCTCCTCGCGATGACCAGAACCAACGCCTCGCTGAAGTAGGGTGCGGTCGAGCGCTTCGCGAGGCCCACCGATTCCATTTCGATCCAGCGAATCAGCGGGCCTCGTCAAAGCCCTCGACCCGCCCTACGGTTTTTCGCGTCGGCAGAACCTGCCGGTCTTGACGGTTCTTCGTGGCATCGCGAACGGCCTGATTTTCACCCCGTTCGCCGGACGATGTTCCGCCTAATCCCCGTGTGAAAAACAGGTTAAACCGCGCGCCGTTCTTGACGGTCACAGCGAATCTTTCGCAGAGGATGATCCGTCAAGCGAAATGGACCGCCATTGTCCCGGCGCGGGACGCGGCAAGAATTGATACTGGGCCGAGGAGTGGGAATATGCGTCCGGCAACGTGGCCGACCGGGTCGAAAGTCGAAGCGGCCAAAGCCGGGCCGGTCGTGGAACATGCGCAGGCTGCCTCCGTCTCCGCGCCTTCGATATTGCAAGATCTGCCGGTCTTTCGGAGTATCGCAGCGAAGATCGGCATCACCGAATTGCGGCGTCGGCTCTCGCACATGACGCCGATTTTCCTGCCGTTTCTGCTGTGGGTCATCCCGCATCAAGACCCGTGGGGACCGATTCTGATCAACAGCGCGCTGATGATCGCGCTGACGATTGTCGGGCTGCTGTTGTATCGGTTTCAGGCCATCGCCCGGAGACAGGACGAACACGGTTTGCTGGCCGTGGTCGGGTACGCGGTGCCGATCATCGTCGCCGTGCTGCTGATGCCGGACCGGGCCGAACTCGGCATGATGACGCTGGCGATTCTGGCCATCGGCGACGGGTCGGCCACGCTCGGCGGGCTCTGCCTGGGAGGCCGCCGGCTTCCGTGGAATAACCGGAAGACCTTCTCCGGCCTGCTCAGCTTCTGCGTGTTTGGCACGCTGATGGCGACCATTGTGTACTGGGGCGAAGCGCGGCCGGGGGTGACGTGGCAAGCGGCGCTGGCATGTGCGGCAATTTCCACCGCCGCCGCGGCTTTCGTCGAATCTCTCCCCCTGCCGTGGAACGATAATCTCCGAGTCGGCTCCACCGCGGCCCTCGTCGGAACTTTCGTGCAGATCGTCTGGCTGGGACGGTAGAATGCATTCCGGCGGTTGCGGGTGTGATTCGTAGCGGCGGCTTCCAGCCGCCGTGTCGGCGGCTGGAAGCCGCCGCTACAAAGATGATGCTCCGAACTAGACGCCCCATGCACCTGCTTGAAGCCCGACATCTGCGCAAGAGTTTCGGCGAGCACCTCGCCGTCGCCGATGTCAGCTTTGAACTGGGCCGCGGCGAAGTCCTGGGACTGCTCGGCCCGAACGGCGCCGGCAAAAGCACCACCATGCTGATGCTCGCCGGCCTGCTCCGTCCCGAGGCCGGCCAGGTCCTGGTCGATGGCGATGAACTCCGGCCGGGCAACCGGGTCTTCAAATACCACCTCGGCGTCACGCCGCAGGATCTCGCCATCTATCCGGAATTGTCGGCCCTGGAAAATCTGCGATTCTTCGGGCGGCTCTACGGCCTGTCGGGCAAAGAATTGCAGCACCGCTGCCGGGAAGTGCTTCAGAAAATCGGCCTGGAAGACCGGGCGGCCGAACCGTGCCGGAATTTCTCCGGCGGCATGAAGCGCCGGCTGAACTTCGGCGTGTCGATCATGCACCGCCCGGCGATTTTGATTCTCGATGAACCGACGGTCGGCGTCGATCCGCAGTCGCGCGCGCATCTCTTGGACTGCGTGCAGGAATTGACGTCGGAAGGCGTCGGCGTGATTTACGCCAGCCATTACATGGAAGAAGTGCAGACCATCTGCCGAAGGGCCGCCATCATCGACCACGGCCGGATGTTGGCCTACGACACCGTCCCCAATTTGCTGGCCCGGTTGCCCTCCGGGCTGAGCCTTCTGGTCAGCGACGTTGCCAAGCTGAACGGTCAATTAAAAGGCCTGGCAACGACGAAAGTTGTTGACGGTCGGCCGCTCGTCGAATTGACCGGCGATCCGGACGAAGTCAATCGGCATCTGCCGGCCGTGCTGGACCGCCTGAAAACCGCCGGCGTGATGCTCGAGCGAATCGAATCACATCAGCCAAACCTCGAACATCTGTTCCTGCAACTCACCGGCCGGCGATTACGGGATTGATTCGTCATTGACGCTTCGCGGAAGTTTGACTTCGGAAATTTCGCACCATGGCAGCCTGGGACATTACTTGCAAAGACTTGCGGCTCCTCATGGGGGACAAGCGCGCGCTGGTCCTGCTGCTGATGCTGCCGCTGATGTTCATCGCCATCCTCGGAATGTCGACCGGCCAGTTCCTGACGAAGGATGAAGAACAGCGCAAGCTGAAGATCGCCGTGGTGGACGAAGACCAGAGCGAACCGTCTCGGGAATTCGTGAAGGCGCTCACCCAGCATGACGGCATTCGCATTCTGGAACGGGAAAACGCCGCGGCCGCCCGGGAAACGCTCGACAAAAACGAAGCCACCGTGCTGCTGATCATTCCGACGACTTACGAAGACAAGGTCGATGAATTACGCATGGGCGACATTGTCGACAGCGCGAACGGCCAGCTCGCCGAGGGCCCGAGCGCCCTGGGGTTGACGTTTGAATTTCGCTCGGCGCTCGGGGACGGGGGCGTGGTGAAATGGCTCGTTTTCTCCGACGCGCTCCGGACCATTTCGCCGTTTGTGGCCCAGAAGAATGCCGTGGCCCGGAACTGGGTTCGCAATCGCGACGCCGCGGCCGAAGTGAATGATCCAGCAGCGATCACCGCGCCGAAGGCCGCGGACGTCGTCGTGGAAGAAGCCGTCGCGGACAAAGTCTACCTGATTCTCGTCCCCGGCTTCACGGTGATGTTCGTGTTCTTTCTGATCAACATCATGGCGCGGTCGTTCATCGCGGAACGCGACCAGGGGACGCTCCGCCGGTTAAGGCTGGCCCCGATCAGCGCCGCATCGGTTCTCATCGGCAAGACGCTACCGTTCTACTTGACGTCCGTCTTGCAGACGTCGCTGCTTTTTGTGTGCGGGCGGATGTTGTTCGGCATGTCGTGGGGGCCGGAGCCGATGTATCTCATCCCCGTCATCCTGTGCACGTCGCTCGCCGCAACATCTCTGGGATTGCTCCTCGCCACGAGCGTGCGGACCGATCAGCAGGTATCCGCGTATGGGACGTCGCTGGTGTTGGTGCTGGGGGGCGTCAGCGGCTGCCTGTTTCCCCGCGTCTGGCTGCCCGCGGGGATGAAGCAGATCAGCCTGGCGACACCTCATGCCTGGTCGCTGGAAGCGTTCGACGCCGTGCTGACCCGGTCGTCTGTCGACCATATCCTGGTGCTCGACAGTTGTGCGATGCTGCTGGTCTTCGCCGTCGCATTCTTCCTCTGCGGCTGGTGGCGCTTCCGCACCGATTCCGCCGGATGATCGAGCCCTTCGTTCAGCCGCACCCGCAGCGAGCGCTCACTTCGTGAGCGGCTGAACGGAGAGGCGCGCTTTCCTCCGATACCGCGAGATCGTAAACTATTGGGGTGATGTTTCGTCCGCTCCTGTCCCGCGTAAAGAACGCCCATGCCGCCGGTCGAATCGCAGCCTGCGCGCCGCCTCGTGGGAAACATTCGGGAGCGGCCCCGTCGCAAGACCGTATTTTCGGATGTCGGCGAAGGGAGCGAGTTGCGGCCGTCCACCTTGTGGGAACGGATCCGCCGCGATTCCCGGTCCGGAAGCTGGGGGTTGTTCGTCAGCTTTCTGCTGCACATGGTCCTGCTGATCGCTTTTGCTCTGTGGATTATCCAGGTTCAGCGGCACGATGACGGCGACCCGCTCCTGATTGGGTGGGTGCAGGCGCCAAAGGCGGGCGGCGCGGCATCGGCGCCCAAGCGGCAACCCGTTCGCGTCCCGATCGACTTCGGCCCCGGCGTCATCATCGACGGTCCGAAGAAAGAGCCGAAAACCGGTCCGGACGATGGTGACGGAAAAATCCAGGGGCCGGCCGTGAAGCCCGTGGATGTCACGCAGGCATTAAAAAACCGGCCATCGAAAACCGGGACGGAGCCCGTGGCCGGCGGCTCGGACGACGCCAAGCAAGCCATCCGCCGGAGTCTCGACTGGCTGAAACGGATGCAACTCAGCGATGGCCGCTGGGAACTTCACCAGGGATTTCCCGACGCCGGTTCGCCGACGATCAAAACCGACACCGGCGCCACGGGCCTTGCGCTGTTGGCCCTGCTGGGCGACGGCAACACGCATCGCCAGGGGGACTTTGCCGAAGCGGTCGACCGGGGCTTGAAATGGCTCCGGGAAGTTCAAGACCCCAAGACCGGTGACCTGCACGACATGCGCTACGAAGAAGGCCGGCAGCCGGCCGTCTATTCCCATGCGATGGCGACGATCGCGCTGTGCGAATCACTGGCCCTCACCGGAGATGACATCCTCCGCGAGCCCGCGCAGAAGGCCGTGAATTACCTGCTGGGTTCGCAGCATCCCGAACTCGGCGGCTGGAAATACCGGCCGATTGTCCGCGAGGCGAACGGCGATCTGTCGGTTACCGGGTGGGCGCTGATGGCCTTGCACACCGCCCGGATGGCCGGCATCGATGTCCCCCCGGCCGATTTTGAGCGGGCCTCCGCGTTTCTGGATACCGTGCAGGAAGAAAACGGGGCGCGTTACAAGTACGAGCCGGCCCATCCGAAAACTCGCGTTACCGCGGCCCTCACCGCCGAGGGCCTGTTGTGCCGGCAATGGCTCGGCTGGCCCAGGCAGCATCCGGCCCAGGTCGACGGCGTTGAGTTCATCCTCTCCGGCGACTTTCAACCGCAGTGGACCGGCGGCAAACGCAACGTCTATGCCTGGTATTACACCGCGCAGACGTTGCACAATCGCGGCGGCGACGAATGGCGGAACTGGTATCTCCCCACGAGAGACCTGCTCGTCAAGCACCAGGTCAAGGCCGGTAACGCGAAAGTTCGCGGCACCTGGCATCCCACCAATCCGCCCGGACTCGGTGAAGAATACGCCGAAAAAGCCGGCCGGCTTTACATCACCGTGATGTGTGTTTTGATCCTCGAAACGCCCTACCGCCACGCACCGATTTACTCGGAATAGCGCCCCGTTCGTTGAGCCGCGCACGAAGTTCGCGCGGACTTCGTGCGCTCAACGTGCCCATTACTCCGGCGTCAGCCCCAACTCGCTCGCGATTCCCTGCAGCGCGGCGATGCAGAACTCAATATGCGCATCAAGATCGACTCCCAGGTCCGCCGCACCGCGGACGATGTCGTCCCGGTTCACCGCCGCGGCGAACGAGGGCTGCTTGAGCTTCTTCTTGACGCTGGACGCCGTCATCCCCGCCAGCCGCTCCGGGCGAACCCGCGCGCACGCCGTGAGAAAACCGCACAATTCATCGCACGCATACAGCGTTTTGTCGAGCCGCGACACGCGCGGGCATTCGTGCTGGAGATAGTCGGCGTGCGACTTGATGGCGTAAATCACGTCATCGGGATAGCCGCGGGCTTTCAGAATTGCGGCCCCTTGCAGCGGATGATCAGGCGGATCGGGCCAGCGCTGATAATCGAAATCGTGCAGCAGGCCGACCGTTCCCCATTTCTCTTCGTCTTCGCCGAACTGCCTGGCATACGCGCGCACAGCCGCTTCCACGGCCAGCATGTGCTTGATCAGGCTGTCGCTGTCACAGTATTCGTGCAAGAGGGCCAAGTCGTCGGCACGCGACATACAGGAATCTCCTTTTCGTCCGGCGATCAAGGTCTTGAAATGCTCGAAACGCCAGCGAGAGGCCGCCTTTGATCAGGTCGATTCGCCAGTATATTCCTTCTCGACCGCAAAATCCTGTTGCCGAGAGGAATCCCTTCAGCCGCTACGACCGCATCCCCGGGCAAACAATTTGCCTGGTTTGTCCGCAGTGGACGATGACAGAACCGCTTGGCGCTTCGGATGACTAAAAATTGACATGGGTCGCCGCACGCGCAAAGAGCGCTCATGGCGCCAGCGGCTGAACGTCTCGTCCCCGTCGAATTGCTGCCTTCTTGGTGATCGAAACATGTCTCCCACATTTGGCATCCCGCAAGCAGGCCAGTCGCTGCAGACGGCCTGGAACCGGATCGGCAAAAAAGTCGACGAACTCTCGGCACAAGTCGAGAGCGGCGACGTGAGCGGCGGCTCGCTCGTCAAGACGGTCGTCGAGCTGAAGACGCTCGAGTTGCAAGCCAAAGTCGCTGGCGCCCTTTTTCGCACGCTCGACGAAATGGCTACCGACCTGCTGGGCCGGCCACGGAAGTAGCGGGTAGAATGCTACGACGTTGGTTCAGCGGGTATTGAGATCGATGAAACTGGGCTAGTAGCCGAGAGGCGGCAGCACCCCATCATTCGGGATCGACAAGCCTTGCGTTATGGCGAGATCGGCATTAGCAGAAATAAACCTCACTGTACCATCTGCAAGCAAGATAATAGCGAAGTGACGTGCTTGGGGTGTAAATAAGAACTGTTTCGGTCCAGCACCTACTCCGTCTGATAAATTGCGCAGATTATTGGGGTCACCCCACGGAACCAATCCGTTCGCAACAGTCCCCGCCAGCATGGTCTCCGATGTGCCGTCAGTGAAGTCGTCCCATCGCAGCGCCGAAGCGCTTCCAAAAACATGGACATTCCCAGCGCAATGGGCCAACGCCAAGCCAGTATTTGGATCCGTTTTGGTATTCAGGCTGGGATTCAAATAGCTTGACACCACAACGGACATCGGCGCCTCGTTCGTCGTATCATTCCATTCTGCCATTTTGTTGATGCGATCGTAGAGCGGCTTTTGATCGAGAAAAGGAAGCAGATCGGTCAGCCAACTTTGGCGCACGTTGCCGAGTGGCAAATCCATGGGAGGAAGATGAGTCTTAGACGCTTCAAACCTCTCCGTTGCCGCCCCTATGGCAAAGAGGTTCTGCTTCGTCTGATTTTGACGCAATGCCTCACGCCATTGATGAAAGCCGGGTAATAAGACTGCAATTATGACTGGTGCCAGGAAGATGAACACGGCTCCCAACACGATCCAACGCGCGATGTTTTTTGCTCGGCCGACGCGCTGGGTATGAGGAACTGATGTCTTGTCGAGATTATTCTGGCCGAATCTTGGACTCTCAATATTGTCATCATCAAGAGACATTTACGCCCTCTACCGTCTGACTGACTAAGCCGGCTCACCTTACCAGCACAAAGTCCCGGCTGTTGAGCAAGGCCCACATCAGGTCCTGCGCGGCGGGACTGCGCTCGGCGGAATAGGTCTCGAAGTGCTTCTTGGCGACTTCCAGTTCCTGCGCCGTCGGCTTGCGCGCGAGGGCCCACAGGTACAGGTCTTCAATCAGCGGCTCGTTCGTGGGATGCTGCTTCAGCAGTTGCGCCACGCGGCCGTTCGGGTCGGCGACGCGGCGGAGTATCGAATTGCCGTTGATGAGATGCAGCGCCTGCAGCATGTTGGAGTCGTTGTCGCGTTCGCATTCGCAGGCTTCCATCCGCTGCGGTTTGCCGAATAGCGACAGGAAGTCGCTGGTGATTTCCGCGTCGGGAAGCTGGGCCGCGGTGAACCCGCCCGGCGCGCCGCCGAAGTTTTCGCGGACGCCGGTCGCCTGCACGAGCGAATCCAGCAGCGCTTCCGCCGGAATGCGGCGAGGCACGGCGCGCGAGAAATTCAGCGTGTCATGCCGGTTCGTGTCGTTCGGCTCGCTGCTGCGCTGATAGGCCTCGGACGTCACGATGCGCCGCATCAAATGCCGGGCATCGAAACCGGAATCGACGAAGTCCTTCGTCAGCGCGTCGAGCAATTCGGGATTGATCGGCGGATTGGTCGTTCGCAGGTCGTCCACGGGGTCGATGATGCCGCGGTGAAAGAAGTAACTCCATAACCGGTTCGCCAGGCTGCGGGCGAAATGCGGGTTCTCTTTCGACGTCAACCAGACGGCGAAATCGGCCCGGCGATCCTGGTTCGCGGCCAACGCCGGTTCGGCCCCGCCCAAGTACCGCGGCGGCTGCGGCCCGCCCGTCCGCGGGTTCACGGCATTCCCCGCTGCAAGCTGCAAGACGACGGCCTTGGCGTTCGGCACGCCCGGCTGCCGCGGATCGACCTTCACGGCGACCTGGTTGAAAAACGAATTGAGTCCAAAGTAATCGGCCTGCGTCCAGTTCTCCATCGGATGCGGATGGCAGCGGGCGCACAACATGCGGACGCCGCAAAACACCTGCGCCACGCGTTCCAGCGATTCGTTCGTGTCTTTGCTGATCGCGAAATAGGCGCTGGCCGGATTGTCTGATGCGCCGCCGCGGCTGGTCAACAATCGCCGGGTGAATTCATCGAGCGTCATGTTGGAGGCGACGGCGCTGCGAATCCATTCGCGGAACGCATAGACGGCGGTTTCGCTCAACCGGGTCCGGGAATTCTGGAAGAGGTCGCCCCATTTCAGCGACCAATGGTCGACGAACTCCGGCCGGGCGAAAAGTTCATCCACGATGGCCGTTCGCTTCGTCGGACTGGGATCGGCGACGAACTTACGGACTTCCTCGGGCGTTGGCTGCAGGCCGATCAGGTCGAACGAAACGCGGCGGAAAAAATCTTCGTCGCCGGCCAATGCCGACGGTGAGATTTTCAGATCATTCAACTTGGCGGCAATGTGCTGATCAATGAAGCTGGTTGTCGGGATGGGGGCCGGCTGAAAGGACGGATTGCGTTTCAGCACGATGAGACGTGCCGCGGCGAACTTCCGCTCAAACCGGGCGACGACGGCCGTTTCGCCCAGGTCGCCGGCGGTGACCAGCCCGGACTCGGTGACTTCCGCAATGCCCTCGGTGTTCACCGTGTAAATTCCCAGCCGGGTGACATCGCGGGTCGTGCCGTCGGTGTAATGGGCGATGAGCTGCAGCGAATGCTTCATTCCCGGTTCCACCACAAAACGCTCCGGGGCGATGGTGACGTGATCGACCTCTGCAAGGTCTTGGGTATCGGACTTGGCCCCTTGGTCGATCCACCGGACAAGCGTGGCCTGAAGTTCGCTGTTTCGCGTAAAGCGAACGCCCCCGCGGTGCGGGACCTCGCCCGACGGCTTCCGCACCAGCAGGCTTTCTGATGGGGCGATCGGGTTGATCCGCCGTCCGTAGGCATCGCTGAAAATCGCCTCGTAATCCTGCAAGGCGTTGGCTCCGCGCAGCGACAGCGAAAAGCCCCCTTTCCCCAGCGAATACCCGTGGCAGGCCCCCATGTTGCAGCCCCCCTTGGAGAGGATCGGCATCACCTCATGACGGAAACTGTACGGCTTCTCTGCCGCCGGTAAGTCGACCGTGACAGGAATCTCCGCCGTCTGACCGTGGACCAAAACGGTGATCTTCGCGGTACCGGATTTCAACGGCGTCACCCAACCGTGGGCATCCACCGCGGCGATGGTCGAATCGCTGCTTTGAAATGTCGCCTGGGCGGACAGATCCAGGGCGATCCCATCCGATGTGCGGCCCAGCACCAGCAGCGACTGCGGCTGACGGTGATGATTCAGCTTGACCGCCGATGGAACAACCTGCACCGGCCCGGAGGGTGCGAGGGTCTCTTGGGCACGCGTCGCCGTCCCCGTGAAACCCGGGTCTAACAGAGTCAACAATCCAAACAGAATGAAAAGTGATCGCGGCATGTTGTCGAGTCTCGGTCGAAGGAAATCCTAGGCGTCTGTCTAACAACAGAAGGCGGTTATTTTGATGGGCGATTGAGCTTGATTGTAACCTCCGGCTCCGTGCTCTTCACGGAGATATTTCCCGACAAAGGGTCCGGCGGGCCGGCGGCGGCCAGCTTGATCCCCGTGAGGTCCGTCCCGGCAAAGTTCGCCGGCACTTTGATTTCGGTCATGAAGTCGGTCTGATCGGCCTTCACGACGGCGTTGGCCGCCGTCACGCCGGGCGGGAGGCCGAGAACCGTAACGGTCACGTCCCCCTGGTACCCGGCCAGCCGTTCGATTTTCGCCGTCAGCTTGATCGAGGCCCCCTTCGCGGGATCGAAGTCTGCCGCCAGGGGCAACGGTCCATCGAGCTTCAGCACCAAAGGGTTCAGCACCGACAGGCGTTTCACCGGCAGATACACAGTCCGCAGCACCACATTCCGTTCGGGATTCAACAGTTCCGCTCGGAGCGACACATCACACGAAGCCTGCCCGACAACCGACGGTACAATCACCGTATAGGCTGTCTGATAAACGGCTTTCATCTCGGCTTCCCTTAGCTTGGCTTCCGCGGCGGAGCGTTGTGCGGCAAGGTCGGCGGCCTTTGTATCGGCGGCGACTTTGGCGTCTCCTTGTGCGGCCTGAGCTTGCTGGACGGCATCGGAATGTTGCTTCGAGATCGCCAGGAACGCGTTTCCGGCCGCGAGGACCATGTTATCTACCGGAATTTCCACGGCTTTTTCCGCCCGCACCAGCAGCGCCGGATTCGGCTGGCCATTGATCTTCGGCACGGTTTGCGACGTCAGCAGCGAAAGCCGAACCGGGCCGAGCTGCGTCGGCGGCCGCGTGATCTTCAGCGCCAAGGCGGGTTTCGAGGACAACACCAGTTGCGAGGGCGCGGCCTCATCAGTCATGGCAAGCTGGAACGGCGCCTCCGGCTTCGGCGTCGCCGCCAGGGCGAAGCGCTCCCGCATCCAGGGAGGTGTCCGGTCGTCGGGAGTTGTGTCGATCCTGACCCGGCGTTCGATGGCGCCGTCCGGCGTCTGGGCGATGAGCCTGGTCACCAGCTGCGCAGGCGCTTCGCCGGTGCTCGCAAACGTCAGCAGCGTCCCGTTCGCACCGGCGGGAATTTCCAGGTTCGACAAGATCATCCCCGGCGGAACGCCTTCGGCTTTCAGGAGAATCGGTCCGTCGTAATTCTGCCGCGCGGCCAGAACTTGCAGCACCGTCGTTTCGCCGGCGGGCGAGTTGACCACATCGGTTTTCGCGACGACGTCAAACCCTGGCTGCGGATCGCCGGCGTTCGTGATCACCAGCCGGTAAATGCTGTCCGGCCGGCCCAGATCCAACTGATCCCGGACCGTGATCTCCAGCACGTCCAGATCCGCGGGGACGATGAATTCCAGTTTGGGATCGGTCGTGTTGGGGCTGTCGTCGTTTGCCGCGAGCACGCCCCCTTGCTTGTTCCGCATTTCCAGCGAGCCGTCGACCCGGGAGCCGATCCGTTCGGCAAAAAGTTCACACGTCAATTTCGTGCCCGGCGTGACCGGCAAGGCAAACCGGTCGATCTGCCCGGCCGCCTGCAACCGCCCGCTGACGGCGACCGGAACGCCCGGCAGATTCATCGGCTGTTCGGCGGTCTTGATCAACTCCGGCAGCGTGCTGACCGTCACGGTCGGCGGCAGGCCGCTAGTCACCGCTGGATTCAAGATCGGCAGCAACTCCCGGCTCTGGCTGGTGAGCGTCTGCGTCATTCCCGGGACATTTCCCAGCAATTCGAGTTTGACCTCTTGCCCGCGCGGGATCGCCGGGGGAAAGGCCAGATCGGCGAACTGCCATTGGCCGATTTTCAAGCGGAAGAAACTTGGCCCGGGCGGGGCATAATTGGCGTCATGCACTTCGACGGTGTACCGGTCGTCTTTCGGCAATTTTACCATGATGCGGGCATCTCCCGCCAACATCGGCGACGCCGAAGCCCAGCCGACTTGCACGCGGCGGGAATCGTACAGGTGAATCACCGGCCGGAGCTTGCTTCCCAGCCGGCGAGACTCAACCTCAAGGATCACTTCCTCGCCCGCTTTGCCGGCGAACGTGGTCTTGCTGACGCCGCTCCCCGGCACGGAACCATGTACGGCAACGTTGACGGCAGCGAGTTCCGGCGTCAGCGCCGCCTGCGGAAAGCGATCCACGCCGACCAGCAGGCTGTTGGAGAAACCGTCCTGCGTCGAGAGCCGAAGTTGGCCGACTCCGCTCGGAATCGCGGCCGGCAGCGTGACCGTCGCGATCACCCTCGCGGCCGTGCTCGCCGGGTCGATCTGGACTTCTAGCGGCTGATCGTCCAAAAAGAATTTCGGCGCCGGCAGCAGGTCGGCGCCATCCATCGTGAGCTTCGTCGCGGCCCCGCTTTGCAGCGCCCTGAGGTCGAGATTACGGATTTCCGGCGGCCGGGCCATGGCGGCGGACGCCGTGAAAGACAAGCAGGTCGCCATGCAGATTCGCAATGCCATCGCGCGCGGTTCCTCAAATTTGACTCGTGGCAGCGGGCCCGCGTCGAACGAACCGATGCGCGACTCTTCTGCGAAGCGCCGCAAGATCAGAACAACTGCGAAATCGGCTCGGCTTCGACGAGGCGGATCGGGCGGCTTCCCGGCCCGGGCATCATCGTATTATCCAGATCGATCCCCATCGCGTGGTAGATCGATGCCAGAATCTGCGGCGGCTCGATCGGATTATTCTGAGGACGCATGCCGATTTTGTCGGTCGAGCCGATCACCTGTCCCCCCTTGATCGGTCC
Source organism: uncultured Planctomycetaceae bacterium (assembly GCA_964388415.1). Classification (GTDB taxonomy): domain Bacteria; phylum Planctomycetota; class Planctomycetia; order Planctomycetales; family Planctomycetaceae; genus CAZDGB01. The sequence continues at coordinate 47,358 of CAYMAO010000023.1, forward strand.
GCCGGCAAGGAAATTCGTCCACGCCGTCGTGTGATGATCGCGGCCGCCGCGGGGGTTGATGTTTGGCGTGCGGCCCATTTCGCTCAGCACGCAGACGACCGTGTTGTCGATCAACCCGCTTTGCGTGAGGTCTTCAATCAGCGCGGTGAACGCGAGATCAAATTGCGGGCACAAGAGCCGTTCGTAGTCGGCGTACGTGTTGTTGAGGCCGCCGCCGTCGGCGTGCATGTCCCAGCAGGAGATCCCGAACACGGTGTCAAAATGGTTCACCGTGACGTGCCGGCAGCCGCGTTCCACCAGCCGGCGGGCCATCAAGCAGCTTTGTCCGAGCGTGTTGCGGCCGTAGCGGTCGCGGAGATCGGGTTTTTCCTGGGACAGGTCGAACGCTGTCTTGGCTTCCGCCGACGTCAACAGTTGGAAGGCGCGGGAATACGCCGTGTCGCGTCCCAGCGCCGAATTCGTTTCGGCCCGACGCTGAACATCGTCAATCTGACGGAGCAGACTCTGCCGGGAATTCAGCCGGAATTCGGATTCGTCTTTCGGCGGGGACAGGTCGGCGACGCGGAAATCGGACCGGGCCGGATCGGAACCGAGAAAGAACGGTTCGTGTGCGCTGCCGAGAAAGCCGGCTTGCTGCCCGTGGAACGGACCGGCCCCGGTGTTGCCGATCTTGCCCGGCAGAATGACCGACGCCGGCAATGTGCCCCGGCTGCCGAAGACGCGGGAAATGACCGACCCGCAATGGGGTTTGACGCTGTCGGGGTTGAAGTCGTGGCCCGTCATCATCCAGCGCTGGCCGTTCTCATGCGTCGCGCCGGTTTTGTGATGCAGGCTGCGGATCAACGCTACCTTGTCCATCATCCGGGCCATGAACGGAAAGTGTTCGCAGATTTGAATGCCCGGCACATTGGTGTCGATCGGCCGGAACTTCCCGCGGATTTCGACCGGGGCTTCCGGCTTCATATCCCAGGTGTCGAGATGTCCGGGCGAGCCGACCAGGAAAATCGTGATGCAGTTGCGGATTTCCGCCTTCGAGGAATCGACCGCACCGGCCGCTTCCAGCGACATCACCGCCGGCAGACTCAGCCCGGCGATGCCCGCCGTGCCGGCTTCCAGGAAACTGCGGCGGGTCACGCCGTGACAAACCGGAACACGCACATTGCCGATACCGAGCATGATGGAGGGCCTCAAGGGAGGTTGTGGTCTGTTTGCGTAGTCGGGTAGGGTGGGTCGAGTCTTCGAGGCCCACCGATTCGCTTGATCGAAATCAAAATGGTGGGCCTCGAAGACTCGACCCACCCTACCATCAATTACCCGACCGTGACGGACACCTTGTTGGAGACCTCGACGAATTTGCTCTTCGTGAACTTTCCGGTCGGGTCTTTTTCGTAACCTTCGTATTGAAACATCTGGAGGACCACTTCGTATTGCCCGGGCGTCGTTTCAGCGAGTTCATACGTGTCGGCCTGTCGCGCGGGAACCGTGGCGACCACGTCGCCATTCCGGCGGACTTCCCAGAGAAGCTGCGATCCCCAATCGTTCACCACGACGGAACGAAACAGCTTGCGGCCTTCCGCCCGGATCTCGGCTTTCGGCAAACCTTCAAAACGCTGATCCATTGCAACAACCCTCTCCGCGGGATGGTGTACGCATTCACAGACGGCGGACATATCAACAATAACCCAAATGTACCCCGGAATGCCAGAGTAAGTCGACCGTTTCAGTAAAGAATTTCCTCCGAAACCTTCAAACCTTCCCTGGCGGTCCCCTGGAGACTTCGTTGAGCTAAGATGGCCGCGGCAAACCGCGGAAATTCACTTTCCTCGACTACGGGAGATTTCGGCTGATGTTACGCGTGCGGGAAATATGGCACAACGTCCAGGAGGGATCGGAGCGAATTGCGCTGGAATCGCTGTTCCCCGCGTGGCTGGCGAAGTGCCGCTGGTTTGCCGGCAAAGCGAAACCTGTTCGAAGCGCAGAAATCGCCGACGTGATTCCATTGGAAAACCCCGAGCGAACGGCGGAATTCCGGCTCCTGCTCGTGAAGGTGAATTACCTGCACAGCCTGCCGGAGACCTATCTGGCGCCGATTGGCTTCGCGACGGGACGCCATGCCAAGATCCTCCAACAAGAGAATTCGCCGACGCTGATTACGGCGATGGAGGTGATTCGCGGCGAGGAAATGATTTCCGGCGTCTTGTACGACGCGCTCGGCGACGAAGCGCTGGGGCGATTCCTGCTCGACCTGATCGACAATCAATCCACCATATCAGGCTCCGCAGGAGAATTCTCCGGGCAATCGTTTCCGGCGTATCGCGATTTGCGCGGCAACCCGGCGGATGGATTGTCCGTCCGGGTGCTTCGAGCCGAGCAGAGCAACAGCGCGCTGATCTATGGGGACCGTCTACTGCTGAAGCTGTATCGCAAGCAGGACCACGGGATCAATCCCGACCTGGAAGTGGGCCGCTTTCTCTCCGAAACCATGCAGTTTCGCCATACCCCGCGCAGTGCCGGTTCGCTGAGCTATCGCAATGCGTCCGGCGCCCTCTCGACGGTTGGTCTGCTGCAGGAGTTCGTCCCCCACGCACGAGACGCCTGGAACTTCACGCTGGAGCATGTCCGCCGCTTTTTTGATCGCGTCCGTTCCGATCATCCCGCGCGGGACCAGTCGCCCGCGAGAATCGACGCGGCCAGCCAGGACTTTCTTCCCTGGGCTGCGTTACTTGGTCAGCGCACCGCAGAAATGCATCGGGCGCTCGCCTCGGCTCCGGAGAATCCTGACTTCGCGCCGGAGACGTTTGGAGATCAGGACCGACGCATGCTGATCGATGGCATTTCCCGCCAGGCACATCAGACGTGGCAACTTCTCCGCGGCAGGCACGCGGAACTGCCCGGAGACGTCCGAACGGATGCCCGCAGTTTGCTGGATAGGGAACCGGAACTGATCCGCCGGATACAGCATCTGGCCGGCCTGGAATTCACCGGCCAGCGGACGCGCTGTCATGGAGACTTCCACCTGGGGCAAATTCTTGTCACCGACGACGATTTTTTCATCATCGATTTTGAAGGCGAACCTGCGAGGCCGCTCAGCGAACGCCGCGCCAAGCAGTCACCTCTCCGTGACGTCGCCGGGATGATCCGTTCTTTCGATTATGCGGCCCAGACCGTGCTGCTCAACGAGATCGCCGGTCTCGTCACGGAGGACGCTTTTTCTTGTTGTCGACTCTGGGCCAACTGCTGGTCTCAAAGGATCGGCGACGAATTTCTCCAGGAGTATCTCGTACGAAGTCAACCGACCGGCCCGACTGCACAGCCGACGGAGGAAGTCCGACGGCTGCTGGACGTGTTTCTACTGGAAAAAGCGATCTACGAACTCAGCTACGAATTGAACAATCGGCCAACCTGGGCGCCGATCCCTCTTCGCGGCCTGCTGCGGATTCTCGACGACCGAAAGTAATTTCCTCCCTCCAGTCCGACATCGGCGACTTGGAGAATATTCAAGAATCAGTCTTTCGTCTTCAGAGCATCGGCCGTGATCTGGTGCTGCGTCCAGGCGGTCGTCTGCAAGGTTTTTGCGGTCTCCGCCGGAATGGCCTCTGGGGCCGCAAGACCGACAGGTGTCCTCTCGGTCAGCACGCTGTAAATCATGCACGAATACAGGTACGACCCCCACAAACCCGGATGCGCGCGATCCTTCGCAAACAGGCTTTCCAATCGCTCGGGGGAGGGATCGTCGCCGAAGTAACGGATGTACGCTTCGCTGGCATCGACAATAGGAACGCCCAGTTCTTTTCCCATCTCCAGGTGCATGCGATGCTGCCGCTCGAAGCCGGCCGGATAATCGCTGAGGATGGACGCCGTCCCAAACAACACGGTCTTTGCTCCGGACTCTTTCACCAGCGCATGGAATTGCCGAGCATACGGTTGAAACGCGGGCTGCTGGACGTTGTAGATATCCTGCAGCACGACGAAATCCCACTTGCCTGTGGAGATCATCGCGCGGGCCGTTCCTTCGCCCGTTCCGGCGTCCCAATGCGACTTCAGCGATGCGCCCCCTTTGATGCAGCCGCCGACCTCGATCGGACGGCCGCCTTTGTCCGACGCGGCCAGTTTCTCCAGCAACTTTTCGTTGACGATCGTCGGGCATTGGCTGTTGCCGATCATTAGAACGCGGATCGGCTTGGCCGCTTCCTTCGCCTTGGGATCGGCCGGCCCGGCGCTGGCCGATAAGCTCAATGCGATTCCGGCGAGTCCAACGGCCATCGTGAACAACAAGGATGCGATTCTCATCGGGCGGGTCCTCGGCAAGGGGGATTTTTCGTTGATCTTTCGCGAAATGCGACGGAAGGGCTTTCCTCTGATCTATTGGCACCCATTGATGAGATGGTATGCTGTCTGGAATGAATTCAGCAACTCTTTATCGGTTCGGGCTGTTCGCACTTGTCGCGGCGGCGGCGGCGCCGCCGTTCGCCATTGCAGACGAGACCTCGCTTTTCGCCGAAGCCGAGCGCGAGCCGGCCGAATTCGCGCCGGACGACCTGAAGTTTTTCGAGGAGCGGATTCGCCCGGTCCTGGTGAAGTCGTGTTATGAATGCCACTCAGCGGCGGCCGTTCAACGAAAGCGGCTGAAGGGAGGGCTTCGCGTCGACAGTCGGGCCGGCCTGCTCCGCGGAGGCGACAGCGGCCCGGCGATGATTGAAAACGACGCGGACCAGAGTCTGTTAATTCGGGCCTTGCGCTACGACTCGCTGGAAATGCCTCCGCAGGGCAAGCTGCCGGCGAACGTGATCGCGGACTTTGAGCGATGGATTTCGCGCGGGGCGGCTGATCCGCGCACGGAAGAGGCGAAACCGCAAGCGTTGACGGCGATCGATCTGGAAACGGGGCGCCGGCATTGGGCCTATCAACCGTTGCGTGCGCCGGCGCTCCCTGCGCACGATTCACGAACAGCGGTTTCTCGGGCTCCGCTTGATGAATTCGTGCTGGCAAAACTGCAGTCCGAGGGGTTGGAGGCCGCCGCCGAAGCCGACCGAACCACGTTGATCCGAAGGGTGTCGTTCGATCTCGTCGGACTTCCGCCGGCTCCGGAAGAAATCGCGGAGTTCCTTTCGGACGAAACTCCGGACGCCTGGGAACGGCTGGTTGATCGGCTGCTGGCATCGCCCCGGTTCGGCGAACGGTGGGGCCGGCACTGGCTGAGCGTCGTCCGGTTCGGCGAATCGCTGACATTGCGAGGGTTCGTTCAGCCGGAGGCCTGGCGATATCGCGATTACGTCATCGAGTCGTTCAACGCCGGCCGGCCGTTCGACCGGATGATCGTCGAGCAGATCGCAGGGGACTTGCTGGACGCGGAATCCCTGGCCGATCGGCAGCGGCAGCTGATCGCCACAACGTTTCTCACTCTGGGCAATCTCAACCTCGAAGAACAAGACAAGCAGCAGCTTCGAATGGACGCCGTCGACGAACAGCTCGAAGCGATCGGCAAAGGATTTCTCGCGCAGACCATCGGGTGCGCCCGCTGCCACGATCACAAGTTCGACCCGATTCCCACCCGCGATTACTACGCCCTTGCCGGCATTCTGGCCAACGTGAAAACGCTGGAACACGCCAATGTTTCCAGGTGGCTGGAATTCCCGTTGCCCGTCGAACCGGAACAAGAAGCCGTGTATGCGAATCACGAAGCGGCGGCGGCGGCGCTCGCAGCCAAGATCAAGTCTGTGCAGGAGTCGCTTCAGAAGAAAAAATCGCCGACGGTGATCGCGGCGAAAGACTTGCCCGGCGTCGTGGTCGATGATCGACAGGCAAAGATCGTCGGCGAGTGGCAGGCTTCTCAGCATGTCACACCGTTTCTGGGTGACGGGTACATCCACGACAAAGACGCCGGCAAGGGTGACAAGACGGTCACGTTTCTGCCCGAACTGCCACATGCCGGCTTGTACGAAGTCCGGCTTGCTTACACCGCCGGAGACAACCGTTCGAGCGCCGTGCCAGTGACGGTTTTCAGCGCCGACGGCGAGAAAACGGTGATGGTCAATCAAAGGGAACGCCCATCGATCGACGGCCTGTTTGTTTCGCTGGGACAATATCGGTTTGAGCTCAACGGACAGGGGTTTGTGATCGTCTCCACGGCGGACACCCAGGGGCACGTCATCGTCGACGCCGTGCAATTCCTGCCCGTCGCGGCGCCCGACACGAAGACGAAAAAAGCTGATCCGCCGGCAACACCCGATGCCGACGAATCCGCACGCTTAACGCGCGAACTCCAAACGCTGCAGCAGCAGATGAAAGAGTTGCAGGCGTCCGGACCCAGGCGGCCGAAGTACATGTCGGTGCAGGAGGAAAAGCAATTTGGCGATATTCGCGTGCACATCCGCGGCACGGTTCACAATCTGGGAGAGACCGTGCCGCGCGGTTTTCTTCAGGTGGCGACCTCCGGTGAATCCTCTTTGTCGGCCGCGGCGAACAGCGGCCGAAAAGAATTGGGGGAATGGATCGCCAGCCGGTCGAATCCGCTGACACCCCGGGTGCTTGCCAACCGCGTCTGGCAGTGGCTGTTCGGCGCCGGGCTTTCGCGCACGCCGGAGAACTTTGGCACGACGGGAGAAGAACCGTCGCATTCGGAATTGCTCGATCACCTGGCCGTGCGGCTGTTGGATCGCGACTGGTCTGTCAAGCCATTGATCCGGGAGATCGTGCAGTCCCGTTCGTATCGTCAATCGTCCGTTGTCACGAAAGATCAGAAGTCGCGCGATCCCGAAAATCGCTGGCTGTCGCATCAGAATCGCCGCCGGTTGGACGCCGAGTGCCTGCTGGATGCCATCTTGACGGTCAGCGGCAAAAGGAACGATGCACTGGGAGGGAGCGAGATCCAACCCGGCACGGCCGAAGATTATGGCTTCGTGCATCGCAGCACGCGCCGCGCCGTCTACTGGCCCGTCTTCCGCAACGCGTTGCCTCCGATTTTCGAGGCGTTTGATTTCGCCGATCCCAGCTTGCCCGCCGGCAGCCGGAATGTCAGTACTGTCGCACCACAGGCGTTGTTCTTTCTGAATGAAGAAGGGATCGCCGCGGCGGCCCGGTCGGCGGCTGAACGGCTGCTTGCCGAGCCGCTGGCAGATGACTCGGCCCGCGCGGACCGGGTCTTCCTCCTGACGTTAGGACGACGGCCAACGGCCCCGGAACTCCAGATTGCCGATGATGCCTTATCGTTGGGCCATTCACCCGTCGAGGCATGGGCCATGATCGTGCGGGCGCTGTTCGCATCCATCGATTTTCGCTATATGGAGTGATCCCGTGACGACGCTCTCGAATCCGACCCGTCGACAAGCCCTCCAGTCCGCCGCCTGCGGGTTTGGGGCGCTGGCGTTCGCGGGACTGGCCGGCCGGTCGACCGCCAACGAGGATCACGCCCCCTCTTCGGCGAAGCGGCCACTGATTGTGCCGAAGGCCAAGCGGGTGATCTTTCTGTTTATGCAGGGCGGGCCCAGCCATGTCGACACGTTCGATTACAAGCCGAAACTGGAACAACAAGACGGCCAGCAGTTCGCGTTCGATGACGCCCGGATCATCGCCAACACAGGGATGCGGGGGACGGCTCAGCGGGTGATGAAGTCGCCTTGGAAGTTTCGGCAGCATGGAGCATCGGGCCGCTGGGTCTCGGAACTCTTTCCGGAAACAGCCGGGCACGTGGATGAACTGTGCCTGTTGCACTCGCTGCATACGGAAGGCGTGGCGCACGGCCCGGCGACTCTGTTCCTGCACTGCGGCGCCGCGAATTCCATCCGGCCGTCGATGGGGGCGTGGATCAACTACGGCCTGGGGACCGAGAATGATAACCTGCCGGGATTCGTCGCCCTCAGTCCGTCTGCCGGCAACGGCGGACCGCGAAACTACGGCAGCGCGTTCCTCCCGCCCGTCTTCCAGGGGACGGCCATCGGCCGGGCCGGAACGCCGGCCACCCAGGCGGCGATTCGCAACGTGGCGCCGCCGGGAACCGACGCAGCACAGCGCCGCCGGCAACTGGAACTGGTGCAGTCCTTCAACGCGGAACAAGCCGGGCGCCGGCCGCACGACGCCGAACTCGACGCCGTCATCCAGTCCTACGAACTCGCCTGGAAGATGCAGCAGCACGCGCCGGGCGTGCTTGACCTCGCGGAAGAAACGCGCGAGACGCAATCGCTGTACGGCATCGGCTCACCGGACACCGACGATTTTGGACGGCTGTGCCTGATGTCCCGAAGGCTGTGCGAAGCGGGCGTTCGCTTTGTTCAAGTCACCTATGGCGACAACACGGCCAACCCCGCGTGGGACCAGCATTCCAACCTGCCGAAGCACGCCGAACATGCCCGCAAAGTCGACCGGCCGATCGCGGGCCTGCTGGCCGACCTCAAACAACGCGGACTGCTGGAAGACACGCTCGTCTGGTGGGGCGGCGAGTTCGGCCGCACGCCTTATGCCGAGAAGAACGGCACCGGCCGCGATCACAACCCCAACGGGTTCACCGTCTGGCTGGCCGGAGGCGGGGTCAAGCCGGGCCTGGCCTACGGCGCGACGGATAACTTCGGCCATTTCGCCGTTGAGAACAAGATCCACATGCACGACCTGCACGCCACGATTCTGCATCTCTTGGGCCTGGATCACGAACAATTGACCTACCGCTATTCCGGCCGCGATTTCCGCCTGACTGACGTCCATGGCGCCGTCGTCAGCGAGATCCTGGCGTAATCGCCCTGATGGATAACGTGAGAAACTTGACCCGTGGTTCCTCGAAAGTTACGGAGCACGACCGGCTATGACCGCAGAGCAACTTCAGCAGACGTTGACGGCCCTGCATGACGAATTGTCGCGCGTGACGTCCGTGGATGACGCCACGCGGCAGAGGCTGCTCGACGTCACCGGCGATATCCAGCGCCTGGTCGGCTCGACCGAACCGGCGCCCGGCCGGCCCGACGCGGCCGAGTCGCCCGTGATCGAAAAGCTGCAGAACGCGGTTTCGCAATTTGAAGCCCGGCATCCGCAGCTCACCGCGTCGGTGCAGCAGATCATCGATCGGCTGGCGGAGATGGGCATCTGATGTGTTAGGTTGCAACGGTTCTTCGGAATTCGTCCAGGAAGTTTTGCGATGGATGAGGCTTTGATGCACACGCCGAGAAGATATTCCGAGTTGTTGACGGTCCCCGTGATGCCGCTTGGGCTGCTCTTGGTGTGCGGGCTGTGCCTGCTGACGGATCGGACCGTCGCGGAAGAAAATCCTCAGCCCGAATTCGATCCGGCGCATGCCGAAAAAATGAAAGCCGGGCTGGACTTGTTCAAGTCGAACGTGCGCACGGCGCTGATCAAGTACTGCGTGGAATGCCACGGGGGAAAAGACGTCGAGTCCGGGTTCGACCTGGCGACGCGGAAGGGATTGATCCGCGGCGGAGCGAAAGGCCCGGCGATCGTGGCCGGCAAGGCGGCCGACAGTCATCTCGTGCGGCTGATCGAACACCGCGAAGCGCCGCGAATGCCCGACGGGGGCGACAAGCTGCCTCAATCGCTCATCGACGCGATTCGCGCCTGGATCGACTTTGGCGCGCCGTATGATTCGCCGCTCGTGAAGAACCCGCGCGATCCCGACGTCTGGACGAAAACCACCGTCGGCAACGAAGCCCGCGACTTCTGGGCGTTTCGTCCGCTGCAGGCGGTTGAGCCCCCCAGCACGCCGGCCGCGGATGCCGCAGCGTCGCCGGTGGACCGGTTCCTGCAAGCCGCGCGGGACGCGCACGGCCTGTCTCCTGCCGCTCCGGCGGAACGCCGGCAGCTCGCACGCCGGTCTTCTTTTGATTTGCTCGGGCTGCCGCCGACGCCCGAGGAACTCGAACGCTTTGAAAACGATGCCGATCCGAAGGCTTACGAAAATCTGCTCGACCGATTGCTGGAGAGTCCGCATTACGGCGAGCGCTGGGGCCGGCACTGGCTCGATGTGGCCCGGTTTGCCGAGAGTCACGGCTTCGAGCAGGATTACGACCGGCCGTTCGCGTTTCACTTCCGGGATTTCGTGATCGAGGCCTTGAACCAGGACATGCCGTTCGATCAATTCGTCCGCTGGCAACTTGCCGGCGATGAAGCCGCGCCGGGCAACCCCCTCGCCTTGAAGGCGACCGGTTTTCTGGGCGCCGGCGTCTTTCCGACGCAGATTACCGCGAATGAAGTGGAACGGACGCGCTATGACGCGTTGGACGACATGGCCGCCACGACGGGAAGCGCGCTCCTCGGGCTGTCGATCGGCTGCGCCCGGTGTCACGATCACAAATTCGACCCGATCCCGCAGGCGGATTACTACCGGTTCGTCTCCACGTTCACGACGACCGTCCGTTCCAACCTGGAGGTCAACCTCGATCCGGAAGGGTATCAGGCCGCGCTCAAGACGTTTGAAACGGCGCACGCCCCTTTGGTCCAGGCTCAGAAGAATTACGAGCGGGAACACCTCTCCGCGAAATGGAAATCCTGGGAACAAACCGAGGCGGAGAATTATCGCCGGCAGGCCGGCTGGCAGATTCTGGACATTGCCGAAGCGAAGTCTCAGGGAGGAGCCACGCTTACTCCGCAGGAAGACGGTTCGCTGCTGGCCTCCGGCAAGAACCCGGATTTCGACGTCTACACGCTGACGGCCAAAACGGAACTGCGCGGCATCACCGGAATTCGCCTGGAAGCGCTGGCCCATCCGACGTTCGTCGGTGCAGGGCCTGGCCGGGCGAAAAACGGGAACATCGATCTGACCGATTTGCGGCTCACCGTTCGGCCAAACGGCGGCGGCGACGCCAAGCCCGTCGAGCTGCGCAATCCTCAAGCCACGTTCGAGCAGCCCGGGTTGTTGATCAAGTTCGCCATCGACGGCGACAAAAAATCGGGCTGGGCCGTGGACCCGCAATTCGGGAAGGATCATGCCGCGGTCTTTGAGTTTCCCGAGCCGCTCGGCGCCGACGGCGGAGTGACGTTGACGCTGACGCTGGAATTCAACGGCAACAATCAGCACAACATCGGCCGGCCCAGGCTATCCGTCACGACAGCGCCGCATCCGCTCAAAGTGGAAACGGGGGGGCTTGCCGCCGCGGTTGTCGCCGCCTTGGACACTCCCGCGGAGAAGCGATCGGAAGCGCAGCGCGGCGTGCTGCTTCGCTGGTATGGCAAGACGTTTGATCCGGAATGGCAGCGGCTGGACAAGATCATCGCCGACCATCTGGCACAAACGCCCAAGCCGAGCATGACGCAGGTCATGGTTTGCAGCGAGGGAGTGACGCCCATCCGTCATCACACTCAAGGGGCCGACTTTTTCCCGGAAACGCACTTTCTCAAAAGGGGCGACTGCGACCAGAAAATGGGCCTCGCCTCGCAGGGGTTTCTTCAAGTGCTGATGACGGCCCCGGACCAGGAACGCCACTGGCAGGTCGCGACTCCCGAGGGGGCAAAAACGTCATTCCGCCGCACCGCGCTCGCCAACTGGATCACCGACACCGAACAGGGAGCCGGTCATCTTCTGGCGCGCGTCATCGTGAACCGTCTGTGGCAGCATCATTTCGGCCAGGGGATCGTGGCGACCCCGAATGATTTTGGCGTCCAAGGCCAGAAGCCCACGCATCCAGAACTTCTTGACTGGCTCGCGCGGGACCTGATTCAGTCTGGCTGGAAGTTGAAAACCATGCACAAACGCCTGATGACGTCCGCAGCGTACCGGCAGAGCAGCCGGTTCCAGGCTGCGAACGCCAAGATCGACCCGGAAAACCGGTACCTCTGGCGTTTTTCGCCCCGGCGATTGGAAGCGGAAATCGTGCGAGACAGCCTGCTCGCCGTGAGCGGTTCGCTCGACCCGACGATGTTCGGCCCCGGTTCGCTGGATGAATCCCACCGCCGCCGCAGCATCTACTTCATGATCAAGCGCAGCCGGCTCATTCCGATGATGCAACTGTTCGATCAGCCGGAACCGCTGGTGTCGGTCGGCAATCGTCCCAGCACGACGATTGCCCCGCAGGCGTTGATGCTGATGAACAACCCGCAAGTCCGGCTGTATGCCCGCAATTTCGCCAAGAAGCTGCTGCCCCGCGCCGAAAAGTCCCCGGAATCCGCGATTCAAGCGGGATACCAGGCGGCCATCGGCCGGGCCGCGCAGCCGTCGGAAGTCGCCGACGCGGCGGAGTTCCTGAAGCATCAAGAAGCCGCCTATCGTGAGATTCCCGCCCGCGCGGCCGAAGCCCGCGAGCTGTCGCTGGCCGATTTCTGCCAGGTCCTGTTTGAACTGAATGAGTTTATCTACGTGGATTGAAGGGATCGCTCAAGATGAACCAGGACATATCTCGCCGGCGCCTGCTGGCTCAAGCCGGCGGCGGCGCCGGGCTGCTGGCGCTCGCGGCGCTCTTGAGCGACGAAGGCCTGCTGCGGGCCGACGAACCGGCCAGGGCCTTGGCCGGAGACCCCAAGCTCAATCCGCTCGCGGCCAGGGACGGGCATTTCCCCGGCAAGGCGAAAAGCGTCATCTGGCTGTTTATGAACGGCGGACCCAGCCAGGTCGACACCTGGGACTACAAGCCGGCCCTCGAAAAATATGACGGCAAACCGCTGGAAGGGTTCGACAAAAACACCGGCTTCTTCACCGGCAACGTCGGACCGGTCATGAAGTCCCCCTTTCAGTTCGCCCAGCACGGAAAATGCGGCGCCTGGGTCTCCGAAATCTTCCCGAAGATGGCCGAACATGTCGACGACATGGCCTTCATCCATTCGTGCTACACCGGGTCGAACAATCACAGCCCGGCGCTGTTCATGATGAATACGGGCGTCGCGCGGATGGGGTTCCCCTGCGTGGGGTCGTGGGCGACCTACGGACTCGGCAGCGAAAGCCGGAACCTGCCGGCGTTCATCGCCATGACCGACCCTCTCGGCCGCGGCCTGCCCAAAGGCTATTCGCAGAATTGGGGAGCCGGCTTTCTGCCAAGCGTGTTCCAGGGAACATGGCTGAAGCCCGACGGCGTGCCGATCGACAACCTGGTCCGGCCCGCGGAAATGACGGATCCTCAACAGCGCGCGCAGCTCGATCTGCTCGCGAAACTCAATCGCCGCCGGCTTGAACAGACCCCTGAAGAATTAGAACTTGCCGCGCGAATCGAAAGCTATGAACTGGCCTACCGGATGCAGATCGCCGCGCCCGATGCCATCGACATTTCCCAGGAACCGGCGCATATCCAGGCGATGTACGGCGTCGGCGAAAAGCGGTGCGATCACTTCGCCAAGCAATGCCTGATGGCCCGAAGGCTCGTCGAACGGGGCGTCCGTTTCATTCAGATTTACTCCGGCGGCATGGAAAACGAGCGGAGCTGGGACGGCCATTCCAACATCAAGGAGAATCATACGCAGTTCGCCGGCGAAACCGACACGCCCATCGCCGCGCTGCTGGCCGATCTCAAGCAGCGCGGCCTGCTTGACTCGACGCTGGTCGTCTGGGGCGGCGAGTTCGGCCGGCTGCCAATTGTCCAGACCGGCGGCACCGGCCGCGATCACAATCCGCACGCCTTCACGTTTTGGCTCGCCGGCGGCGGGGCAAAAGGGGGCGTGAAACACGGCGCAACCGACGACATCGGCCATAAGGCCGTCGAAGACCGCGTCCATGTCAACGACCTACATGCCACCATTCTGCACCTGCTCGGACTGGACCACCTTCGGCTCACGTTCCGGTTGAACGGCCGCGATTTCCGTTTGACCGATATCGCCGGCCAAGTGGTCAAACCCGTGGTGAGTTGAATCGGGTGCGGCCGGTTCCCCGCGGGGATGATCGAGACCGACGGTTCTTCGACGAAAGATCATGATGCCATTTGATGTTCTGATTCAAGGCGGAGACGTCATCGACGGTTCCGGCGGCCGGCGTCGGAAGGCCGATATCGGCATCACGGGGGATCGGATCACCTCCATCGGGAACCTCGCGGCGGCGACGGCGGCGCGCGTGATCGGCGCGCAGGGGAAAATCGTCGCGCCCGGATTCATCGATGTCCACAATCACGCCGACGGCTGGCTGCTCCGCCGGCCCCATCTGCCCGCGAAAACGCTGCAGGGCTTCACGACCGAAGTCATCATGTCCGACGGGATTTCCTACGCCCCCGTCGATGAGTTCACCTGGCGGCAATGGTTCTATTATCTCCGCAGCCTGAACGCGCTGCGGATGGACGAATACGGCGGCTGGCGCACGCTGGCAGACTACCAGGCCATGCTCGACCGGCGCAACGTGCAGAACAACGTGCTGCAGGTGCCGTATGGAAATCTGCGGACGCTCGTCTGCGGTTTCGGTCCCGGCCCAATCGACGATTTGCAGTGCAAGCTGATTCAAGCGGAAGTCCGCCGGGGAATGGAGACCGGCGCGGCGGGATTGTCGACGGGCTTGGATTATCTCGGCCAGATTCATGCGGCGACCGACGAACTCGTCTCCGCCTGCTCGGTGCTGCCGGAGTACGACGGCCTGTATGTGACGCACATCCGCTACAAAGCGGGCCTGGTCCGGGGGCTGGAAGAGGCCGTCGAGATCGGCAAAAGATCCGGGGCGAAGGTCCACATTTCGCATTTGAAGCCGCACCACGGGGACCGGATCGACGAAGTGCTGGAGTTCCTGGAGCGCGCCCGCCGCGAAGTGGATCTGTCGTTCGACTGCTATCCGTATCTCGCCGGCTCGACGATGCTGAATTCGCTGTTGCCGTACGAAGTCTGGGCGGACGGCCCCTTGGCGGCGACCGGGAAACTTCAAGATCCGATCAATCGCAGCCGGTTTCGCCGGGCGCTGGAAAACTACCGGCTGCCGCTCGACAAGCTGCACATCGCCTGGGCGCCGAGCAAGGAGAACGCGTGCCACCAGGGGAAACTGCTGAGCGACTATGTGAAGGAACGGGGAGAGCCGTTCGAAGAAGCGCTGCTCAACCTGCTGATCGAAGAACGGCTGGCCGTGCTGCTGGTGTTTCATGAAGGGGACGACGAATGGTGCCGGCCGATCATCTCGCACGACCTGGCGATGATCGGCACCGACGGGATCTATCATGACCAGGCGGCCGTGCATCCGCGCGTGTACGGTTCCTCGGCTCGCGTGCTCGGCCCGATGGTGCGCGATCTCAAACTGTTCACGTTGGAGGCCGCCGTGGCGAAATTGTCGGGCTACCCGGCCCGGCGCTTCCGCATTCCGGAACGCGGATTGGTGAAGGAAAACTATTACGCCGACCTCGTCGTCTTTGACCCGGCCGCCATCCATGATCGTGCCACGCTTCACGATTCACAGCGGCTCTCCGTTGGTGTAGAGCATGTCCTGGTCAACGGCCAGACAATCATTCGAGACGGGCAACCCGTTGATTTCGAGGCCCGGTCACTTCCGGGGCGCTCTTTACGGTGCGGGGCGTCGGGATAGCGGCCTGTTGAAAAACGGACAGGCATTCCTGTCGGCGGGGATTGGGAGTTCCGCCACGGGCTGTTCGCGTGTGCCAGCTTGAAACGATTGCTGCGTATCGCGTGGGGAACTTTTCGTTGATCGGCCATTCCAGGCGGCCTTTCGGGATCGAAGGAATCGGCAGGAGAACTTCCATGATCGATCACGAATTGCGGATGTGTGCCTACGTGCAGTTGGCCTGTTTGTCGCATGAGAAACAGCAGGCGTTGCCCAGGGATCGGTTTCTGTTGCTGGCGGGAACGGAAGCCTGCCGCGCCGGCTGGCTGGACGTCGCCGAGCGATGCCGGGAGTTGCTGCTGGCGTCGAACCCTTATCATCAGGCGGCGAAGTTTGCCAGCCTGCCGGTGGCGCTGCGCGACGCCGGCTTTCAGCAACTCGTCACGCAGCACGAACGCCGCTGCCCGGCGGAAAGAGCCGAACATCTGCTCAAGGAACTGGGGCTGGAACCGCGCGGCGACCAGCCCGAGATCCCGCGCGGCGACCGGATGTTGTCCTGTCTACACGAGATCGTGATCGCCGTTCGCTGAGGAAACGGATGACAGCCTTCCGCGACAGTGCTGGTCAGCTCCTCTCCGACGGCCGGCCAATCGACGAATTGTTGTAGCGAGTCCCTTCGGTCTCAGCCGCCGGCGCGTGCAGGCCGCCGCTTCGCGGGCGAAAATTTGAGCTTCCCCGGTTCGATCGGAAGAACAACCGGAGGTTCGTCCTCGGCCGGCAATTCGGGATTGCCAGCGGGTTCGTCGAGCGGAGAAAAATCCGATTCGATGATCGGGAACGCCGATTCAGGGATGTCCAGCGGCGGCGCCGGCAAGGGCGTCGATTCCGGTGATTTCTTCGCACGGACTCCCGTCGATACGGCCGGTTTGGCCGCGACTTCGGGAATGCGAAGCTTCATCCCGACCTTGAGATCATTGGCGTCCTGCAGTTGATCGCGGTTGGCGGCGAAGATCTCGTGGAACCGCGTCTGGCTGCCCAAGTGCTTTCCGGCGATTGACGACAGCGTCTCTCCCCGCTGCACTTCATGCACGCGAAGGGCCGCCGTGTCGGATGCCGGAGGTGCTGCCGTCGAAAGGCTGTCGTCCTCGGGCCTCTCCGTGAGAGGACGATTCTCGGGCTGACGCGTCGCAACCGGCGCGGCCTTCGTCTCGTATTGAATGGGATCGGGCGCCGGTGCGGGAACATCATTCTCGCCGGCGAACGGATCGCGGTCTGCCTCCTTCAGCGCCTCTTCCCAGCGAGGCAGTTTGCGTTCTCCGGTGCGGTGATCGTTCTGGCCGCGGGAGCTTGCCGCGTTCCGCGCCGGCGTTCCGCGCCCCGGCTCATCGGTTTCGATTTCCGCGAAGTACGGCGTCAGGCGCTTCTCGGAGATTTCCCGATCGACCCGGGCGGCATGTTCCAGCGACGGGACGCTCCGCCCGGGTTCCGGCTCGTTCCGAAAGAAAAATGCCGCCACGACTCCAATCAAGAGCACGCCCAGCGCCAAGCCGACTTTTTGATCGCGTTGCATGAATCCGCCTCCGTAGTTCCGGTCTTCGGAAAGATCGGCGGAGGCATGAGTCGAAATCGACGGAGACCCGCGAAAATTTCGGAAAGGAAACGAACGCGCGGACAAGCTAAGCATTAAGGGATTTCTGCCGGGAATTCGGCAAAAATCAGGCGTGCCCCGGCTTTGTCGTTAAGACGCCGCAAAACGCGGGAAAAATCGCTTGACGAACGGCGAAACGTCGTGCCTGCGGAGTTCGTCCACTCACGAAGTGAGCGCTCACTTTGTGGGCGGCTGAACTCACGCCGGGACGGGGACCTTGGAAAGGACCTGGCGGATCACGCCCTGGGCGCGCGCACGCTGCCCTTCCTGCAGCACGCCTTTGACAACCACTCGATGGGCCAGCACGGGGACGGCCACCTGCTTGATGTCGTCCGGGACGACATAGTTGCGGCCGTTGATGAACGCGTGCGCCTGGGACGCGCGGAACAGCGTGATCGCTCCGCGAGGACTGACGCCCAACTGCAACTGTTCGTGCTGCCGGGTGGCGTGCACGATATCCAGCAGGTAATCGTGCAGCGAATCTTCGACGCGGACTTCGCGCACAGCAGTCTGCGCTTGCCGCAGTTCTTCAGTCGAGATCACTTTCTCCAGCCGATCGACCGGTTCGCCCAACCGGTGATTGATCAAAATGTCTCGTTCCACGCCGCGGGTCGGATAGCCGATCTCGATGCACATCATGAACCGGTCGAGTTGATTTTCCGGCAGCGGATAGGTTCCTTCAAACTCAAATGGGTTCTGCGTCGCCAGCACGAAGAACGGGCTGCTCAGCGGATAGGTTTTCCCTTCCAGCGACACCTGGCCTTCGCTCATCGCTTCCAGCAAAGCGCTCTGGGTGCGTGGCGTCGTGCGGTTGATCTCGTCGGCGAGCAGCACATTCGTGAAGATCGGCCCGCGGCGAAATTCAAAGTCGCCGTTGTTGGCCAGAAAAATGCTGGAACCGAGGATGTCGCTGGGGAGCATGTCGGGCGTGAACTGCAGGCGTTTGAAATCGCAGTCCAGGCTTTTGGCGATGGCCTTGGCGAGCGACGTTTTCCCGACGCCCGGCGCGTCTTCAATCAACAGATGCCCTTCCGCCAACAGCGTGACCAGCGCCAGGCGGATCGGCTCGAGCTTGCCCAGGATTGCCTGGGAGATGTTCTTCTCAATCGCGGTGACCACACGAGGCAAATCCGTCACGCTGATCGACTCCGAAAAAAGGATAACGGGGACGGCGGATTATAAACGCGAATCCGCTTGGCGAAAATTCATCGCCCGTCACATTTCACTGGGAAACTCTCAAGTTCTACTGCCGGACGGCAAAGACGGGATCGGAAATGCAGCCGCATGGTCGGCGGCAACGGCTCGGGAACGGAACCGTCTCGTCGAAACCTACGAGACCGAAAGCCGATCCGCTGGACGATTCTTTTGCGCAGGAAACGGACGCGACTGCCGAACGACCGGGCAAGCGGCCGGATTCGAGGCGCCCTTGTGTCGCATCGGCCTGGCGGCGGCCCACCTCGGTCGGCCGCAGAAAAAAGGGGAAATTCGTCCGGCATCGCCAGACTCCCGGATAAAATCCGGCATTCTCGGGAGACGGAATAAATCGGCACGCCGGTTGCTGTACACCGCTTGCACCTCCGCGTGAATTCGTCGGATGGAATTTGTTCCCTTCCCAATCCACGGCCAGGTGACTCATGATTGCTGTCGCTCTTCCAGAAGTCGAAATGCCGGTCGACGGCCTGGCGTCCTATCGCTACTTGCTGCTCGGGGAATTGCGGATGCTGCTGGAAGACCCCGCCCCGGATGACGTCACGCGTCTCTGGCTTCTTGCCGTGCTGGATCGGTTGCTGGCCAGTTTGCCTCGCCAATCGGTACGCGTTGACAGCGCGATGCGCGGCGATCACAGAGAACTGCTTCCCACCGTGCGGGTTCCCTCTTCCGCGATGCAGAAATTGCAACGACTCCGCGATCGGGTGGCTCATCGCTCGCCGTTTCAGATTCTGGCCAATGAAATTCGCAGCGACCTCAAACAGTGGTTCGATCAATCGCTGTCCCCGCTTCATGACGGGCCATGAGCGGACTTCTCCGTGACGAGGCTGACAATCTCGCCTTCCGAGAGGCACGTAAGGATCTGATCGCCGACACGGATGTCGGCGGCGGACCTCAGCACGTCGCGCGTGGGAAGTTTTCTGGTCAGCGAGTAGCCCCGCTCCAGCACGGCGAGCGGACTCAAGGCCTGCAGCGTGGCGGCGAGGCCGGCGAGACGTTGCTTCGCGGCGTCCAACTGGTGGCGCAAGGCGACTTTCATCCGCGCTTCGTGCTCGTCGAGCCGTGTCGCCGCGTCGTGCAGCCGGTCCATGGGGCGCATGAAACAACGGCGCTGCGCCAGTCCGTCCAGCGTCAGTCGCGCTTGCTGAGACCGGCGCTGCAGCGCGGCCGTCAACCGCTGACGCGACGTCGTCAGCGCCTGCTGCACGTCTTTGAGGAGCGGCACGACAAGTTCCCCGGCTTCGCTGGGCGTCAGCGCGCGGCGGTCCGCGACGAGATCGGCAATGGTGACATCGATTTCATGCCCGATCGCCGTGACCACCGGGATCGGCGAGGCGGCAATGGCCCGGGCTACTGCTTCTTCGTTGAACGCCCACAAATCTTCCAGGCTGCCGCCGCCGCGTCCCGTGATGATGACGTCCACGCCCGGCAACCGGGCCGCAAATTGCAGCCCCTCGGCAATCTCCGCCGCGGCCCCCTCCCCCTGCACGGCCACCGGCACGACGATGAGATCGACCAGCGGCCAGCGGCGGGTGATGACTTGGATCAAGTCCCGGACCGCCGCGCTCGACGGGCTGGTCACCAGCGCGATCCGGCGGGGGATCGCGGGGAGCGGGCGCTTGCGTGCCGGTTCAAACAGCCCTTCGGCTCCGAGTTTTTGCTGCAGTTGCCGCAGGGCCAGTTCGAGCGCGCCGACCCCTTGCGGCTGCATCTGGTGGACGATGATCTGGTACTGCCCGCGCGGAGCATAGACTTCCAGCGGTCCCGACGCGATGATTTCCAAGCCGTCTTGCGGCTGAAACCGCAGCCGTTGGGCCGCATTCCGCCACATGCACGCCTTGAGCTGGGCCTCACCGTCTTTCAAAGTGAAATACAAATGCCCCGATCCGGCCCGCGTCAGGTTGGAAATTTCCCCGGCGACCCACACCATCGGAAAGGTCTCTTCCACGACGGCCTTCAGCAAGGTCGTCAGTTCGCTGACGGAAAGGATCGGCGGTTCGTCGGAAGGGCTGCTCATGATGAGAGTGCAGGATGAGGGATCAGGAACCAGAGTGCAAGAGCCGGCGCGTGCCGCAGCGGGTTGCGAAATCGCAAGCGATCCATGGGACGTGTTACGAGATTTGAACGTGTGAGAATTTCCTGATGAGCAAGAAAAAGCGCCGTCGACGCAGGCCCGAGGACGAAGCCCGCTACGTTTGCGATGCGTGCGGCCAGGAGATTGTCATTCCTGTCGACCTCTCCGCCGGCGAGAGCCAGGAGTACGTTGAAGACTGCCCCGTCTGCTGCCGGCCGAGCGTGATTCACATCGAAATCTCCGACGGCGAAGTGCGCGCCTGGGCCGAGAGTGAATGAAGATCAGGAAAAATCGGGTTCTCCCTCGCGAAGAATCGTGGCCGACAAACTGGCAGCCAGGACGAAGCAACTGCATAATTCAACGAATTCCTCTCCAGCCGGCGAAGTTTATCGGGGTCATTCACATGCGACTCACGTCCGTTGCCGTCACAGCGCTCGCCATGGCCGTTGTTCTGGCCGCTGATCCTTACGGAGACGCCTGGGCCCAGGCTCCTGAGAAAGCGGCGAAGGCCGGTCCGGGCGTCACCATCAATCAGGAACGGTTGGCCCGGCTGAAGGCGGCCAAGATGCCGAAGATCGATCGCGCGATCTCCTTCGACACGCCGGAAGCGGATGCCATTCTCTCCGCCCTGGAAGTTTTCCCTGCCGACAGCCCGTGGAACATCCCGGTGGATGACTGGCCCGTGCATCCGAACTCCCTGGCAATGATCAACGCGATCGGCGGGAACAAGCCGTTGCGCTACAACCCGGACATGAGCTTCGTGCTCGTTCCGCCGGATCAAAAAAAAGTCGATGTGCAATTGTCGGCTTACGCCGAAGAGTCCGACAAAGGTCCGTATCCCGTGCCCGAAAATGCCGTGATCGAGGGCTGGCCCGCCACCTTCCGGCGCGACCCGGCCACGAAGAACCTGACGCTGGACGACGTGCAGCGCGGCAAACCGAGCCTCGACTCGGACCGTCACGGCATCGTCGTCGACCCGGTCAATCGCACGTTGTATGAGTTCTACCGTCTCACTCGAACGGACACCGGCTGGAAGGCGGAGCAGGCGTCGATCTTCGATCTGGCGTCGAATCGGCAGCGGCCGGACGGCTGGACGAGTTCCGACGCCGCCGGGCTGCCGATCTTCCCGTCGATTGTGAGGTACGATGAACTGAAGCGGGGGAAGATCGAACACGCCTTGCGAGCCACGTTCAAGAAAACTCGCCGGGCCTACGTCTATCCGGCCACGCATTTCGCCAGCCGCCTCACGGATGAGACGCTGCCGCGCATGGGCGAGCGGTTCCGCCTGCGCAAGAACTTCGACACGTCCAAGTTCACTCCCGAGGTGAAAACGATTCTGGAGGCGTTGAAGAAGTACGGGATGATGAACGCGGACAACGGCATCGACTGGGCCGTCTCGGTCGCCCCGGATGAGCGCATCCCCGTGCTTCACGAGGAACTGCGAAAGATCAAAGGCTCGGAGTTCGAAGTCGTCACTCCGCCGAAGGGATATGCCCCGCCGAAGTAGAACAGGCGTCGCAGGGGACAATGATTTTTTCCCGTTCTCCTTCAGAGTCGAAGGCGGAAGAATCCGTTTCGAAACTCTGACCCGCTTGCACGACCGGCTTGGGCTGGTTGGGGCCGGCTTCACCTGCTACAGTTTCGCGGCTTTGAACATCGCGGCTAAGTCAGGAAGCCCCCGTTTTCATGAACGAAACGATTTACATTCTCGCGCTCGCCGTGTTGCAGGGAGTCGCGGAATTTCTGCCGATCAGCTCGTCCGGGCACTTGGTCATCGGCAAGGCGCTGCTGAAATCCTGGTGGCCGGGAGAGGTCTCCGAAGCGGGCGGTATGCAGTTGGAAGTGGCGCTGCATGTCGGGACGCTCGGATCGATCCTGGTCGTTTACTTGAAAGATTTGTGGAATCTGCGCCGTGATCCGCGGTTGTGCCTGCTGATTGTCGTTGCCTCGATCCCGGCGGGCGCGATCGGGTTGACGCTGAAGAAGTCGCTCGAACCGATGTTCCATTCGCCTGCGGTGGCAGGTGTCGGGTTGCTGGTGACGGCGGCGTTTCTGCTGCTCGGGCAGTATCTCGTCAGCGAAAAGTACACGGAACGCGATCAGCCGTTCTGGTCGGCATTTCTCATCGGCTGCTTTCAGGCGGTGGCCTTGGTACCGGGGATTTCACGATCGGGCAGCACGATCGCCGGGGGGTTGCTGATGGGGCTGCATCGCCCGTCCGCGGCGACATTTTCGTTCCTGATGGCTGTTGTGGCTGTCGGCGGAGCAGCGCTGCTCGAAGCCAAAGACCTGGTGTTGGACGGAGCCCCGCTGGCCTATGCGCCGGGACCTCTGTTGGCCGGCATGGGCGTGTCGTTCGTGGTGGGGGTGATCGCGCTGAAGATCTTGATTCGCGTGGTCTCGCGCGGACGGCTGCATTGGTTCGCGTACTATTGCCTGGCGGCCGGAACGGCAACCCTTGCCTGGCAAGCGCTGAGCCACGCCGGTCATTGAGCGGTTGCACCTTGCAACCGGCGGCGCCAGACCCCGTCCAGAACGGCCCAGGCCATGAGGGCGATTCCGATGATGCCCGGCGAGAAACAGAGCCACCAAGCGGCGCCGAACACGAACCAGCCGGCATGACGGCGCTCGGACAGCCACGGGACGAATTGCAGCCTGATCAACCGGGGCAGAAGCCGCCAGCAAACGCCGAACAGGATCACGGATGAGATCCAGTTGACGGCATCGCGGCGAACCATCCCGAGGCGATACGCCGGCAGTTCCCGCGAAGTGATCGAGTAGGCCGACCGTTCGTCATTCACTGTCTGGACCGAGTCGGACGATTCCCCCGTGCTCGATTCGCGGCGCTCCGGCCCGTCATCAATCCGACGGACGGCCTCGGTAATCGCTTCCCAGCGCCGGCGGCTCTCGTCGGTCCAGCGCCCCGATGCCTGGGACATCGGCAAGCTGGCCGCAGCCGAGCGATATTCCGACCAAATGACCTGAGACAACCCAACTTCCGGATCGCTCGCCTCGCGTTGTTGACGCCGCTGCAGCAGCCATTCGAGCCGTTCGATGTCAAGTTCCCAGCGCTGTCGGCGAGGCAGCGCGTGCCAACCCGTCAGCCAGGAATCGCCGGCCGGGGTCAGAGTCAGCAGGGTCGTCGTCGGCCGCTCTTGCACAGAACGCGGCAAGGGAATTTGAGACATCCCGGCGACGGGCAGCCTCCACGAAGCCGGCGCCGCTTGCCAGCGAAGCATCAGGGAGCGATGCTGTCCGGCGTTACGAATCCGCCAGCGCCGCTCCGTCGCGGAGACCTGGTCCAGAGGCAATGCCTGGCCGTCAACAAGGATGCTCAGAATTTCCAGCCCGGCTGGCACAAAGATTTCGATCGTTCCGGCCTTGGGCTGGGGATGAAAATCGGACTGCCCCTGCCAGCCGCCGTCCGCAGTCCCGCGCAACTGATGTTCCGTCAGCACCACCGAAGACAACCCGTCGGGCAATGGGCGATCGACGCGATGGAGCACGAGTCCGTTGTCCGCCATCCGCGAGACGCGTTCAACGCCTTCGTTCCACTCGGTCAACTGCTGCCGGAGGCCCTCCGGCAGCGTGTCGGGCGAAATCCCGGGCTCCACGGCTGTGATCCACCCCGGATCGGAAGCGATCACGGCAAAGTCGTCGGTTTGCACGGCATGCAGCGCCGTCGGAAGGTTCAGCCGGAGCGTGGACTCCGCGGGCGGAGGGATGCGAGCTTCCCAAAGGAGCACGTGCATCGCCGATGAATCCGGGTCGCAGCCCAGCGACACCATGCGACGCCCCTCTTCTGACTGCTCAACCGGAAGAGGGCTGCCTTCCGGAACAGTCAACTGCCCGGCACTCAGCCAATCCGGCAAGACAACACGGATTTCCCGGACGCCGCCCTGGGGCGACAGTTCCATGCGTCCGCGCACGGTCCACTGCGGCGAAGCCGGCGTGATGGACCACAGCGAGTGAACGCGGCAGGCTCCCGCCTCGGGCTCCAACCGGACCGTCAGTCCGCTATCACCTTCCGGGATTTTGATTCGCTGAGAAAACCTGTGAGGGAACGGTTCGGTCAACAGATCCGGGAACGAGCCGTTACTTTCCGCCGTCACCGGCCGGCCTTCCAATTCCAGGCGATGTCCCGGCTCGCGATACAACGTCAACGTTCCCGGAACGGACTGGACCGCTTCAAAGCGGACCGACGGCAGGGAGATCGAACTGGAGGGCCGCACCCGAAGACTGCCGTGAATTCGCAACTGGCTAGTCCCCGCCGACTCGCGGTTGAGAAACAGCGTCAGGCGATTCTGGCTGGAGCCGATCATCGGCGTTTTCGACCACCGCAACAGTTGGTCCGTGCCGTTCTCACGCACCGAAACTTGATCGACGCTCAATCGCCGGTCCAGCAGCACGGTGTAAGAAAACGACGACGGCGACGTCGACTTCAGTTCAGCTGTGAGCTGCCAATCGAGCTTGCGGCTCGAGAGGGTGACGTCTTCCCGCCAGTTCAACAATTGCTGCTCCGACTGCACGACGGCCAGGCGGAAGGAGGGCTGACCGCCGTCCTGCACCTGGAAGGCGAACCGGGGCAATTGATTCGGAACCGAGTCTCCCCATTGAGAGACAAACTGCTCGATGGGAATCGGCAGCACGGCCGGATCATCCAGGTTGATCATCTGCGCCGAGAACCCCGACTCGCAGGCGATGGCGACCAGGCTGCGTTGTGCTGCCGTTGACCGGCCGCAGCGGACCTTGCACCTGGGGAAGTCGAGGTTCTGGCTGGGAGACGAGCGAGGCAGAATGTACTCGCCTTCTACGACAAAGTTCTGCCGTTGCGGTTCCTGGAACTCCAGAACGACTACCGGCGCTTCGCCTTCCTTGTTCTGCATCGTCGTCCGCAGAATTTTGTGGCCGCGGATTTCCCGGAGCACGGCTCCGACCGGCAATTCGAGATCCATCCGGACGGGGCCGCCGTTCAGCACGCGGCACTCGGCGCGGAAGGCGCCTTGCGTCAGTTGGGGATGAAGCATCAACAACTGCAGCAATTGCACTTCGGTCGTTCCGTCATCCTGCGCCGACCGGTCGTCCTTGCCGCGACGAAACTGAATCGAATCGACGCCGCCGAGCTGCGCTTCCACCACGCGCCGGTCGAGCGACACCGTGACCTCGCCGCGCGCTTCCGGCACGTCGAACCACCGCAATGCGTCCGGGGAACGCCAGGTCAGGCGGCTGCTCAGCACGGGCAAGACTTCCGCCTCGAAATCTGCGTCCGCGGCGTCCGGCGCCTGCGGCAGGCGGATCTCCAGCAGCACGTCATGCCGTACCAGCCGACCGGCTTCGTCCCCGTTTCCACCGGAGGACGCCGCCTCGCGGGGGAGCACCAGCGTCCGGCCATCGACAGATAAGATCGCAGACTGCAATTGGCCGTCGACGGTACACGACTCCAAACCGGACGCCCAGCGCCGGCCGAGCGGAACGATCAGTTCCGACGTCTCATTCCCCGGCAGGACATGGATTCGGTATTTGACCTTCAGCGCAGGACGCCGCATCGTATCGGCATGGACGATGTATTCCGCCGATTCGATCAATTGCACCGGTTCCGCTGGCGGTCCGGCGTCCGGGGCGGTCAACTTCTCATGCAGCGCCGGCGACACGTAAACCACGGGCAACTTTTGCGACGGCTTTTGCTGACGATCCACGGGGACCAGAACCTGGTAACGCGGTCTCCGATCGGCGGCCGCGCCGGCAACCGGGTCTGCCGGCTGAGACGGCTCTTGGGCGACGGACCGGGGAAGAGGCTCTCCCAAGGCGATCCACAGCATCAGGGGCAAAGCCGTTTTGTGAAACACGTGCGTACTGACCGAGAGGCTGGCCGTTGCCTCCGGCGAGCGACCAAGGCGGCTCCACACGTTCGCCGGCAACAGGCACGCGAGCAGCCAACCGGTACTGCCGCCGCCGAACACCGTGTTCCAGCCGTCCGGACCGAATACGGCCAGACACATCAATGCGCCGATCGCGGTGGCCGCCATACGGTTTTGCCAGACGCCGCGGCGACTGCGCAGCAGCAATCCCAGGGGGAAACACCCGAGGAGTGCCGTCCAAGTCGCCTGCCGGAGAGCATGGCGGTCCCACACTCTGAACGCGGAAGCCGTCGGTACGCCATACTGCGCGGCCCGATAGACGGGCCGATTTTCCATGACCAGAAGATCCTGCGTCCACGGAGACCGTGGATCCGCGCGGAACGCCGGCTGCGGCGTTGAACTGGAAGTGTTTCGCCAGTGAGTCAGAGGCACAATCCACGGTTCCGTAGCAGTTCGACTGAAGGGGCCGAACACGCGCTGAAACCAACCGGGCCGGCTCGGCCGGGGCTGGAAGTGCATTCCCAAGGGGGCGCTGTACAGGTCCGTTCCCCAAGGCAGACAAATCTCCCAGGCGAATTCCTCGCAGGGCAACGACAGTCGGGGGCATACGAAAACATGCTGCCTGCCGCAGAACCTCGCCTGCGCCGGGACGCGATAGCAAATAGTAATCTCCCCGGGTGCGGCCGGTTCCCAGCCGGTCACGGTCACTTCGCCGCCGTTCACTGCAAAGGGCAGCAGTTGCCCCGCTTGGAGTACGGAGATCATTTCGCCCGGAGATTCCAGTTGAAATCGAAGTTCCTCCAGGCCGGCCAAACTCGGCGAGGCCAGGTGAAGCTGGTGATAGTCGTCCCCGCCATTTTCAATCGCCAACATCGATGTGAGGCGAAACGGCACATGGTGTCGGGCCGCGTTGGGGCGCTGCCGTGCCTGAACCAGCCATTCGCGATCCCCGTTCACATAGTTCCATTCCCTGGGAATGTCCGACAGATTTTCCGCCGGCGTCTGGCCGCGATCTCCCAGTGATGTTCCAGGGAACGGAATCTCGCGCAGCTGAAACGATTCCGCGCGATCAGGCGAGAGCAGAATCCGGCCTTGAAACCGACGGGCCTGCGGCGCCAAGAGCAGGGGGACGACGTAGTCCGCCTCGCGCGGGACGGTGCGCCGGCCGATCAGCGTCACCGCGCCGCTCACGGGTTGAGGCCAGGTCAGGCTCCAGGTTTCGTCCGGAGTGGCCAACGGCGGCCGAGGGCTTAGTCGTGCGGAAACCGGCTGCGCCGCCGGGGCGTCCATGGTCCAGGCGATTCCGGCCGCGCCGCGCGGGGCGTACAACGTGAACTCCCGCTGCGATTCCGAGAGTTGCAGCCGCAGATCAAATTGTTCGTGAACCTGGCGGTCGTCAAACGTAACGGAAACCTGGACCGCGGCATCCAGCAGTGTTGCCACGTCTTCCGGCGGGATCGGAATCGCCGACTCGGTGGTCGTGAGATGAAACAAACGCTCGGCAAGCAAAGAACCTCGCAACACCTCCGACCAGGCCGGAAGCGTGTTCCAGACGGCGGCCGCCGTGTGTGCGTCAAACGGCTCAAACCCCCGGTTTGCCGGCAAGGGGAGATTTTTTCCGGTCCGCGGATCCACCAAAAGCAACACTTCCGCCGATTCGCAATCGGCAGGCAGAACGACTGGAACATGAGTCAACGGCGCCGCCAGCGGATTGCGATGCGCCGTGATCCGGACCGGATCGACGCGGCCGGGCGTCAATCCTTCTGAAAACTCCATGTGCAGCAACTGGCCCGATTCCGGATGCGCGTGGACCTCCCAGTCGGCCAACTCCTGCAATTCGCGGTCGCCTCCCAGTTGCACGACGCTGACAACCTGCCAGCCCTCCGGCAGCCGGCACGCGGCGTCAAACACGGTGCCGCTGCGAGATTCCCACGCAATCTCCGCTGTCAAGGTCCAGATGGCGTCCGTCACCGTGAGCACGTTCAAGGCATGGGCCGTCCGCTCGGCAGCCGGCCGTTCGACGTTCAGCAGCAATTGCGCGTGCGGCGTCAATTGTTGAAACGAGATCGATTCCGCGTCGGTTCGTAAACTTGCCGGCGCCGATTGGCGATACCCTGTTGCACGATACGAGCGGAGTTCCCACGGGCGCGCCACCGACACGTTCACGCGCCCATGCAGCCAGAGTCCTCCTTCCAGCAGAAACTGAGGCACCACGAGCGGCTCCGACGCCGCGCGGCGGAGAAACCCTTCCACGCGAATGGGCCGCAACCGGCCCTGCATCTTTTCCGGCAACCGGACGACCACCTGGGCTGTCGGGCCTTCGCCGGGAACGTGTTCATAAGACAGGGCCGACTGGTCCCCGTAGGTCACGGAAACGACTTCGAACTGGCGGGGAAACGAGACCGTCAGACGGTCGACTTCCCCTTCCAGGACTTCGGCCAGCAGAACCTGGCGCAAGACCAATTCCTCGTTGCTCACTGTGACGGCCAGGTCCTGCTCGTACAAAATCATCGGCGCCACCGACCTCGCGGGCTCTGACCGGGTCACCAGCAGCCGGCAGCGCGACTGATTCCCCAGGTCGATGCGCCAGCGCAGAAGGGAGCCGTCGCCGTCGGGTTCAACCGGCACGACGTCGCCGACATCGGATGTCACCAGGTGGCCGAGAGGCGTCTGCAATTCCAGTTGAGAGACCGCGGCGGGCAGGAGGTCCAACGTAAACGCCACGCCGGACAGCAGCGAGCGGCCGCGTGCCGTCCATCGGCCTTCAAGCATTCGATCTTCGGGAGCGAGTTGCAGCCAGGACCGGCCATCCGGCGACGTTCCCCAGACTGCCGGGCCTTGGCTCCAGGATAAGTCATCCAGGGCCAGCGATGGCTGCCCGAGGTTCACCAGCGAGGACTGGCCCGAGACTTCCTGAAGGGTCGCCTGCAATCGGCCGCCTGCCAGCGTGTTTCCCGAAAGGACCGCGGAATACCGGATGTGGCGCACGGCGGGCTGGGTCGGTCCGGGAGGCTTTGGCAGAATCTGAGACAAAAGCCGTTCGAAGTCGTCACGATTCATCGGAATCCAGGTTTGATCCCGAAACGGCCGGTCCGTCAGCCGATCTTCTGAAACGTCGATCCGTTGAATGTCGTCCCTGGAGAGAACTTCGGCCGGCTGCGCCCTGGCCGCGGCCATGCCGAGCAGTATTGCCCATGCCGCTGCGGATGCGCCCAGCGTCCGCCGGAGCCAGGAATGCGAGGGAGTCGTCGTCATGGTACGCCGCTGCGCGCCTCGGCTTGCAGGAAATCGTGCGTGCTGCCGGAGGGGGACCGCTGCAAGATCGGCTCTTGCCGGAGGTCGTTGACCGGATACTGAACCCGGCTGTTGACGGATGACCGCGATTCCACGAGATCCATTAACGGGTCGAAACTCAGTACGGGCGGAACGTCCCGGCGTCTCAGGTTCTGAATCCAGAGGGCCAGCATCGGAAAGAGGAACCCGATCAGAATCGGCTGCAGCAGCACTTCCAACTGCGGACGAAACCACAATCCTGAGAGGGCCATCAGGAAGACGACGCCCCAAATCGTCAGCAGATGCCTGAGCCAGGAGATGTTCAATACCAGAAACACGACGGCCAGCGACACGGACGCTCCGACGAACAAGACCATCGGCGCGCTCATCGTGGAATAACGGAATTCGCGGATCTCGCCGTATTGACTGAAGGCATAGAAATTCCCCCCGGGATTGCCGGCCGCGGAACCTGTTAGAGTCCCTTGAGCCGCTTGATCGTCGGCTGCGCTGATCCGGCTCCAGAAGACGCCGGTCCGCCGCCAGGAGAAACGCGGAGTCGCTTGCGAAGAAAAACCGAACAAATGCTGGTCGCCGGGAATGTGCAGCAGCCACTTTCCTTCGGCCATCCACTGACCGTGAATGAGTTGCGGCGCCTCGATCGACCACCGATTCCACACGCCGAAGGATTGCGACGGCGACAGCGTGTAGCGAACCGTCAGCACATGGTCCTTCCGCTCGCCGTCATCGGAACGGACACGCAGTTGGTAGTGCCGAGGCTTGTTCTCCGCCGTCACTTCGGCCGGCGCCGACAGCGTCCGACCGTTCCAGGCGACTTGCGGCGGCCCGGCATCGACCGGCAACACCAGCCCGAGCCGCGCCATCCAACCGGTGAGGCGATACGTCGCTTCGCAGTGCGCCGCTCCTTGACGGTCGAAGCGTGCACGCAGGTCCGCCCCGGTGATCAAAAACGGCTGGGTTCCTCCCCCGTCGTTATCCAGTTGCACCGTCACCCCGTCCACCGGAGCGTCGGCCGTCCAGCGCATGCCTCCAGACATCTCCGTACGGGGCTTCCAGGCGGCATCATTCACCGTGAGGGTCGCGGCGTCCTCCGCGTCGACTTGCAAATCGGTCTGGCGGACGGCGTGATCGACGGCCTGAAACACCGGGATCTTGACGCCCGTTTCGCCCCCCAGAACTTCGCCCGACAGCGGCTGTTCCCACAATGCCTGTAGCGTGAATTTGCCCAGCCGCGGCTCCGGCAGGGCCAGCTTGGCGATCATCGTGCCTGCGGCCAGTCCCGGGGACCATTCAACGGGCAGGCCGCGGTCCGGAGCAATTTGAAATTGCAAAGGCCGCGTCCGCCACGCTTCAGGCACGGCGATCCTCACGAACGCCAGGCGTTCATGATGAACGTCAAACTGAAAGTTCTGCACGCCTCTCACGCGCGCACCGCTGAGCGCCAGGTGCAACAGCGACGTCACGTCGACCCGCTGCTCCAGCCGGGCGACTCGCAGCGAAAAGACCTGTTCGCCGGTCAACACCCGGTAACCGCGTTCTCGGCGCGCAGCCGCCGAGACGTTTTCCGGGAACACGTCCGCGACTTCCGGGAGGAGCACGTTCAGCACGGTTTCGCCGATCGGCGTCACATCGGAACTGACGTTGGCGGCATCAGTGATCGTCAGGGACGTTTGGGCGCCGTCCGGCGAGGCGATATGCGGCAGCGATACAGGGATGTTCTCGCCGGGGCGAATCGCGCGGCGGGCTTTGATTTTGACGGCCAGCCGGTCGGGATGATCGCCCGACAGACGCAGCCGCAAGCGGCCGGCTGCGCCATCCGAAACCGGAGCGCCGGCGTCCTTCAGTTCCTCCGGGCGTTCGTCAAGCACCCAGCCGTCCGCCTTCCAATTCGGCCAGTCGATTTCCACCGCCTGAAGGTCGCCGCGAAGAATTTGGATCGAGAAATTTCCTTCGAGCGTCAGCTCCTCTGCCGAGACGTCCAGCGTGACTCTTGGTTCCACGGTGAACGACGGTTCGACGGTCTCCACGCCCAGCACCAGGCGAAACGGCTGGTTGAAAAATCGATAAGCCCGGGACGCCTTGCCCGAAGGCGAGCGAAAGTCGGCCGCGTTGATCTGCGACAAATGCGGATGGTCGGCATTGGCGACCGTCATCCGCAGTCCCTCGATCGGGATCAAGCCGATCCGGCCGTCCTGCCGGCGAGCCTGCTCCACGCGGAAACCGTCCAGCTCGAACTTCTCCTGCTGGTTAGCGGGCAGTCGCACGGTCCAGGTCAGTTGAAACGGCCCCGCGATCATCCCGTTCAATTGAACGACGATCTTCCGGGCATCGTCCGATGAGGCCTGATGAGACCGGTAATCCCGGCTCCCGGCGACGTTGATGAATTTGGCGGCCGTCGGCAGGTGCACGACGACTTCTGACACCGATCCCTGCACGACGTTGATCCGCTGCTGCGCCTCGACCAGGAGTTCCGCCTGGGCCGCGTGCGCCTGGATGTCGGTGTCGACTTCCAAAACGGGAGGCAAAGGGGACTCGGCAACGACCGGTTGCCAGGTCAGGTCCAGCCGGGATCCCAGGCCGATTTTCTTGATCCGCGAGGGCTGCTCGGGGAGATTGATCACCTCGACATCGCCTTCCGCGTCTTTCACCACCACGCGCTGATCGCCGGCGGTCAACTGCAATTCGCTTTGCGTGGCAAATGGCAGCGTCAACTGCAACCGCCGATTGACCCCCTGTTTCTTCACGGGGACGCTGAGCTTCAGCGTGAGGCGATGCTTGCCTTTTCCCTTCAGCCACCACGATTGCCCCAGCGTTCGGTCCGGCTCTTTCGGATACAGGGATCCCGGGCCGTCATAGTCGACATCCTCGCGCAGGACGGCTTCATGCAGCGCCAACGGCAGGAGCACGTAGTCGCCGTCGATCTCGTTCTGAATGACGAATTCCGCGGTCAGAACCGCCCGGACATCATCCGCCGTGCCTGTCAACGAAAGATTGGTGACCGCCGGCGGAAGTTTCACCGCCGGTTTGACCTGGCCCATACGGAGAAATTTCAGAAAGTCTTCCAGCTTGGCATCCCACGGCACCTCCACCAGCGTCCCCTCGGCATTCGGCAGCCAGCGAGAGGCCGGCCGCAAACTTTCCAAAGGTTCTTGCGACAAGGGCTTCTTCGGGGAGGCTGCCGGGGTCTCGTCGGCTGTCGGCGCCGCAACTGCCTCGGGCGCCGCCTGTGACTGGGCTTTGGCCGCATCCGTTGCCCCGAAGATCGCCGACAAAAGCAGGAAACAAAAACGAAAACCGGCGCACAGGGTTTCCGAGACTGAGATCCGGCGAAGGATCTGCCGCGGTGAATGCGACGTCTGCGGTAAGGGGTTCCGGTCGATCACAAAAGTCCTGCTGTGACAAACGGGCAAGGCGACATCAAGTTCCCGGCAGACGATGAGTCGACCAGTGAAGAAGCATGTAATTTTGCGGGGCCCAACGAACAAAATGCCCGCGCCCGGGAACCGGGGAGAGGATGTGACCTGAAATTATACCTCATCTCTCCACATCGGAAAAGCGGCAAACTGACGCCGAGGTTGCAACTACTTACCGCACAACAGCTTGGAGATTTCAGAATGAATTCCTGATCCGTTACTTGCCAGCAGATCGGGCCGTGCCAACTGGAACAGATCGCCGTTCACTTGTGTGATCCGGCCGCCGGCTTCCGTCACCAGCAGCACGCCGGCCGCCATGTCCCACGGTTTCAAACTGGTCGACCAGAAGCCGTCCAGACGTCCTGCCGCCAGGTAGGCCAGATTCATCGCCGCGGAACCGGTCCGCTGCACCGACTGTGCATGGGGCAGCACATCCAGAAAACGCCTGACGGCGATGTCCGACGTAGCGGTTGCCACCGGCAAGCTGGCAATCACCAGCGCCTGATCCAACGAGGCCACGTCGGAGCATTTCAGGCGTCGACGATTGAGCGTGGCCCCTTGTCCTTTCGCCGCCATGAAGAGTTCGTCGCGGACAGGATCAAACACCACTCCGGCGATCAATTCGCCCTGGTGTTCCAGGCCGATGGAGACCGCATAATACGGAAACCCGTGGACGTAGTTCGTCGTGCCGTCTAATGGGTCGATAATCCAGCGGTATTCCGCTTCGGGAAGGTCATGACCGAGGTCTTCCTCCCCGAGAAGTCCGTGCTGAGGAAATCGGCTGCCGAGCAACTCCGCAATGGCCTTCTGGGCCGCGAAATCGGCTTCGGTCACCAGATTGGACCGGCTCTTTTCCCGGACGGTGAACCGCGACGACCAACTCCGCAAGATTTGTCCGGCCTGGCGCGCCGCATCTTCGGCGGCCTGCAAGAATTCCCTCATTATGTCTCCTTTTTCTAAGTCAGCGATTATCGCCGACACGAGACTTCACGAACAGTCCCCTGCGCTCGTTTGGCCGGAAAAATCGTTACAACCGGAGTCTTTGCCGCGAAACCCCCGAAACTTCCAGGATCGGCGCGGGTCGGGTCTGTTCGCATCGCATCCGGTGACGGAAAAATCAGAGGGTGGGGCGACTTTGCAGGCCATTGCAGAGGAGAGCCTCGTCGGCCTTCGCTCGCACACCCTGATTTCTGAACTATGTTTGAGAGGAGCCACGGCGGCGCGAGCGCGCGGGTCGTGTCGTTCCTGGCGGTCGCGCCCGGCAAGCCGAATGTTCGGATTGCCCCGCGCCCGGCAGCGAAGATGATCCACTCCTTTGAAACAGGTCGACATCATGCCCGAATGGTTGCATTCCGTTGTGTTCGTTGTCGGCGTTTTGCTGTTGACCGGGATCTCGGCGTATACCGACACCCGCTCCCGGCGGATTCCGAATTGGTTGACGCTTTCCGCATTCGCCTTAGGTCTGGTCTACCAGGGTGTGTTTCACCAGGGCCCGGGCTTGGTGGATGCGGGGTGGGCTTTCGTCGTGGGCTTCGGCACGTTTTTCGTGTTGTGGATCATCGGCGGCGGCGGCGGCGGAGACGTCAAGTTGATGGGCGCGCTGAGCGTCTGGCTTGGATTTCAACTGACGTTGTACGCCATGGTCTTGAGCATGGTGTTCGTGATCCTCGGCACCGGAGCCATTTTGGCCTGGACGGTGCTCAGGCACGGTGCAAAACGGTTGAAGAAACAGTATTTGGCGACAGGGAGAACCGACGCGCAAGGACGCCCCGTCACGGTCGAGTCCGTTCAGCAACGGCAAGACCGCCGCGTGATGGCCTTTGCCGTCCCGGTGGCCCTGGCCACCTGGGTTGTCATGCTGCTCGACAGCGTGGCCATCCGGCAGGGACAACTCGGCCCTTGAACTATCCAGCCTTGGAGGCTGAACGGGATTCCGCATGATTGCCGGGCGAAAACGAGTCAAGAGTCAAGAGACAAGAGTCAAAAGCCCGAGAAGGCCGGCCCGTTCGCCGGCGGCTTCCGGCTCTCGGCTCTCGGCTCTTGACTCTCGACGTTCGCGGCCAGGCATTTTGAGCATGGAACTCGTGCTCACGTTGCCGATTGTGGGCGTCGTCCTTTTGGCCCTGTTTGAGTTCACGCTGCTGTTCTATTCGCGGAGCCTGGTGGTGGAAGCCAGCCGGGCCGGCGCGCGGCGGGCAACGTTGACGGGGGTGACGCAGGACGACGTGGAACGGGAAGTCCGCCGCATTCTGACCCCGCAACTGCAGCAAGGGCTGAAAGTCCAGACGATTCTAAGCGAGCACAGCGGCGACCTCGTGGCAGTCGGAGTGGAAGTACCCATGGCCGCCGCAACGCCCGACTTGCTTTGGCCGATCGGCATCGGACTGAAGGGAAGGAACTTGTACTCCGAAACTCGGATGGTTCGTGAATAACTGACAGGGATTGCACCATCGAAGACACAGACGGCGGCGGGAAGTCGCGAGAGACGGCTCTCCGACTTCCCACCGTCCCGGACTCACCCAAGGGGATCGTTCCGTGAAACGCCTGACTCCTGCCTTGCTCACCTTGATCATGTTCGGCGTCGTCGGCCTGCTGATTGCCGCCTATGTCGCCAAGAATCTATTCGCCGTTGAGGCGAAGGCTCCGGAACCCACCGAAGAGTTGATTCCCATGGCCATCGCCGACATCGCCCCGGGCACCCGGGTGTCTGAGGCCCACCTGGGACGCGGTCCGTTCCCGAAAGACCGCCTCGAACCGGACATGCTCCGCACAACCAGGGTCATCGCCGACCGGTATACCCGCGTGGCGATCAAGTCTGGCCAGCCGATTCATGCCAACGATCTGCTGCCGCCCGGCGAAATGCCTTCGCTGAAAGTGGCCGACGGCATGCGCGCCGTTTCGGTGGAAGTCGGCGACAGCACGGCCATGGTGGACGGGATGATCAAGACGGCTGAATTTGTTGACGTCCTCTTCACCTACCAGGGCGCCAACGACGACACCTTCCAGGGCGGCCTGACGATGCGGCTGTTCGAAGGCGTGCGCGTGCTCGCCGTCAATCGCAGTATGACTTCCGGCCGTGTTGATCGCGGCAACAACCATGTGACTCTCGAAATGACCGAACCCCAGGCCAACGTTTTGACGCTGGCCCGCGATCGCGGCACGATCACGCTGACGCTGAATCCGAACGGCCGGGGCACCGGCGGACTGGCATTGAACAGCAATGAACGCGTGACGCTTTACGAAATTCTCGGACTCAAGCCGGCCGATCCAGCCGCGGAGCCGTTCATGACGGAAATCTACCGCGGGATCGGCCGCTCGACGAATCAGTTCAACGGCAAGGGCCGCCTGATCGACAACTACAACAACGGAAATCCTGACGCCCGCCCCAGGCAGCAACTGGCCCCGACGCAGCAGGCTCCGAACGCTTTGCCTTCCATCCCGGCGCGGCCGGTCGATGCGATCCCCGGCGATCGCCCGACCTCGCCGACCGCGGCCCGCATTCTGTTAGAGCAGAACTAGGACCCGGGACGGGTTGTGAGAGCCAACGCCGATTGTAAGTAGGGGTAGGGTGGGTCGAGGCTTTGCGCGGCCCACCGATTGGATTTCCAACAAGCGATTCAGTGGGCCTCGTCAAAGCCTCGACCCACCCTGCGGCTCAATAGACATCAACACGAGCGCCAAGATCATGCGGCCTCTTCGCCATCATCATCCGGGCCGAGCGCGTCGCCAGGGGCTGACCACCCCGGTGGTGGTGCTTGCCTTGTTGATCACGATGACCGGGCTGGCGCTGATTCTCGACCGCATCTGGCTGGAAACGGCTCAGTTGGAACTGACCACCGCGGCGGAGACCACTGCGCTGGCCGCGGCCCGGCAACTCGCCCAGGATGACCGCCTGGTTCCGAATCTTCCCGAGCAGCAGCGCAGGGACGCCGCGCTGACCGCGGCCGAACTGGCCGCCGGATTGAACCGAGTGGCCGGTGAGACGCCGAATTTTTCTTTCGAGAACGATGACCTGCTCTTCGGACGATATTCTCACGCGTCGGCCGGGCAGCCGATCGTGTTTCAAACGGACGCCGCCGATCCGAACAGCGTCCGCGTCACGTTGCACAGGTCGCGCGGACGGAACAATCCGGTCGCGCTGTTTATCGGGCAGCTCACCGGGATTCCGTTCGGCAACGTCAACCGCCAGGCGGATGCCGCGGTGAACAATCAGATCGAAGGCATCCGTCCGGTTCACGGCGCTATGGCGCCGGCCTTGCCTTTGGCCGTTTGGAAAGTCGACCCGGCCGGCAAGCGGACCGACACCTGGGACGAGCAAATCGAAAAACGCCGCGGCCCGGACAACTATCGATACGACTCTGCCCGGAAACAACCCGTTCGCGGCGAAGACGGGCTACCGGAACTCACGGTTCGCAGCTTGCCGCGCGGCGGTCGCCCGGAACTCTGCAACGTTCAGGTCGTCGACCTGGGAAGCGGCTTTGACGATGAAATTCTCCAGCGGCAATTTCTGACCGGCTGGACGGAAAGCGATCTCGACCGTTGGGGCGGCACGTTGAATCCCGGGGCCGGACTTTCGCTGACGGGGTCCCCGGATTTGCTGCACCAGGAACGTGAGAGCCTGGAAGCGCTCCTGGGCGAGCCGCGAATCTGCCTGCTGTTTTCCACCGCCGTTCCCCAGGGGAAGAGCAAGCGCGTTCTCACGACATGCGTGAGCCTGGTCGCCGTGCGTGTGATGTCCGTCGAGGATCAGCCGGACGGGAGTTGCCTCCTGGTCCTCCAGCCGACGGTGATCGCCACACGTTCGGCCCTGGTGACAGCGGCCGTCGGCCAAACGTCGACTGCCGCACCGAACAAATACATTTACAACCTGCAATTGACGAACTAGGACCTCCCCGAACCAGCCCCGAGCGCCAGCCAGGGTTTCATTGAACAATCAAGATTCCCGGCTTGCGCTTCGGGCCGGTTATCAACACAATCCGACGGAAATTCTCCCATGATCGCAGATCCCCCGGTTGCACGCGTTCCGGCCGACCCCCGGCAGGCGTTCCAGTTGCTCAAGA
Organism: uncultured Planctomycetaceae bacterium; assembly: GCA_964388415.1. GTDB lineage: Bacteria > Planctomycetota > Planctomycetia > Planctomycetales > Planctomycetaceae > CAZDGB01. The sequence continues at coordinate 85,293 of CAYMAO010000023.1, forward strand.
CCCGTCTGCACAGGCAGATGGTGGACGCCGTCGACCTGTCCAAGGCGGGTCAGTTGCCGGAGCAGGAATTGCGTCAGCAACTCCGGGCGCTCGCGGCCCATTTGTGCGAACAGCAGGCCGTGAATTTGCACGCGGCTGACCGCGACGTCATGGTCCGCGAGATCATGGACGAAATCTACGGCTTCGGCCCGATTGAATCGCTGATGGGCGATCCCGACATCAGCGACGTGCTGATCAACGGCCCGGACAGCGTATTCATCGAACGCAACGGCCTCTTGGAACGGACCGACGTCCGCTTTGCGGACAACGACCACCTGATGCACTTCATTCAGCGGCTGGTGGGCCGCGCCGGACGCCGCATCGACGAAGTCTCGCCGATGGTCGACGCGAAGCTGCCCGACGGCTCGCGGCTCAACGCCGTCATTCCCCCGCTCGCGCTGCGCGGCCCGACGGTCTCCATTCGCCGGTTCAAAACTCGCGCCATCCAGTTTGAAGACATGGTGCAGGCCGGCTCGCTCACTCCGGAAATGGCCGATTTCCTGATCGCGTCCGTGCAAGGGCGCATGAATGTCGTCGTCAGCGGCGGCACGGGCGCCGGCAAAACGACCATGCTCAACAACATCAGCCGGTTCATTCCGGAATCCGAACGCGTCATCACCATTGAACAAACGGCCGAACTGCAGATGCAGCAGCGCGACGTCGTGGCGATGGAGACTCGGCCGCCGAACGTCGAAGGCCGAGGCGAAATCTCTCAGCGCGATCTTCTGAAAAACGCCCTGCGAATGCGGCCGGATCGCATTATCGTCGGCGAAGCGCGCGGCGGCGAAGTCCTCGACATGCTGCAGGCCATGAACACAGGCCACGACGGATCCATGAGTACGATCCACGCCAACGAAACCCGCGATGCGCTCGACCGCATGGAATTGATGATCGCGCTGTCCGGCGTCGAATTGCCCACCGTCATCGCCCGGCAGTACATCGCCTCGGCTGTGCAGATTCTCGTCCACATGACGCGCCTCAGCACGGGCGAACGAAAAGTCATGCGAATCACCGAACTGTGCGGCTGCCAGGACGGCGTCTACCAGTTGGAAGACATTTTCGTCTATCGCCTGGCGGGGATCGATCGTGAAGCCGGCCGGGCCCGCGGCGCCTTCTATGCCACCGGCTATGAACCGCAGGCGCTGAAACGCCTCGCCAGCCGCGGCTACGAAATGCCGTCGATCATGTTCTCCGCCCGCGAACTGGCCGATCGCCGCGAGTATGCACCGAGATTCTGAAAAGCAGATAGAGAGAAAGAGTATTAGATTAGGGATGTGGAGAAGTAGAGAGGTGGACAGAGAACAACCGGCAAAAACTACGGTATCTGACCCTCTGACCCTCTGACCCTCTAACCCTCTAACCCACTAACAATTCCCCCAACGCAATACCCAAGAAGCACCCCATGGCTGCCACCGCTATTCAACCGCGACCCGGGTTCTCGGCGATCTTGAAGGATGTCGAGACGTTCGGCTCCGGACGCGGACAAGATACCGAGGACCGGCTCAACTCCTGGTTCGACACACTGATGCTGCAATCCGGCGTCGACGTGGCGCCCTCGATGGTGCTGCTATTGAGCCTGTGCTGCGGCGCGGCCATCGGCGGGCTGGTCTTCATCCTTCAGGAGCACTTCCTGACGACTGCGCTCGGCGCGCTGGCGGGCTTCCTGATTCCCATCGCCTACGTGATGTTTCGACGGTCGTCCCGTCAGAAGCAAATCATGGGGCAAATTCCGCCGATGGTGGAAGAACTGGCCCGCGCGGCGAAAACCGGCCGCAGCGTGGAACATAGCCTACGCCTGGTCGCCGAAGATACGCCTGCTCCGCTCGGCACGGAATTGAAACTCGCGGCACGCCGGCTCGACATGGGCCTCCCGTTGCGCGATGCCGTCCGTGATCTGCCTCATCGCACCGGGGTCAACACGTTCAGCCTGTTGAATACGACGCTCATCGTGCAGCAGCAGACCGGCGGCGATCTCGTAACCGTGCTGGAACGGCTGTCGCGCACGGTGCGAGACCGCATCTTGTTTCTCGGACGGCTGCGCGCGGCAACGGCGGCCAGCCGCGCCACGGCCATGTTAATGATTCTGCTGCCGCCGGCCGTGCTGGCCTTCTTTTCGTTCCGCGAACCAGATTACTTGCAGCACCTGCTGTCGTCTTCCTGGGGCCGCAACGCCACGCTGCTGGCATTCGGCCTGGAAGTCGTCGGCGCCGTGTGGGTCTTGAGAATTCTGAAAGACAGTCAACAGACCTAGTGTATCGCCGGCATCGGACCGTGAGTTGACATCTGTCGGACCACACCCCGAAACCTGCGGCAAACTGGCAATCCTCTTGTAGAACGAACTTTCCATCCCGAGTATCGTCCTATGTTTCCCACTTGGTTTCTCGTTGCGTTCTACACTCTGGCGGCGGTCGCCCTTGGCTGGTTGATCGCCCGGATGGCGCGGAAGAGCAAGATCGAGTCGCCGCCGCCTCAGAGGAATCCTGCGCCGTTCAGCCCCTTGGCTGCCACAACACAGCCGGTGCTCGCCCCGGTCTATGCCAGCACGCCGACGGTGCCGGCCTCCTGGGAGAAGCGCCCGGCGGCCACGTTCGCCTCAGCCGTCGTTCCTGTGGACTTGCCGCGCATTCGGCCGGAAGATACGCCTTTGGTTGGGGGCCAGGACCTGGTCTTCGGACCGTTAACACAAGGGATGGCTTCGCTGTTGCCGGAAACCGAACTTCGCCGCGATGAACTGCGGCAGGAATTGCAGACGGCCGGCTACTACTCTCCGCACGCGCTTTCGAATCTGTCGGCAGTTCGGTACGCGTTGATGATGGCCCTGATGATCCTCGGCGGCGTGTTGCTGATTCTCGTGCCGAAACAATTTGAGCCGCTTGCCATCGGAGCGATCATAGCCGGACCGATCCTCGGCTGGTCGCTGCCCCGGCTGCATGTCAAGAATCGCGCGGCGGCCCGCAAATCGGAAATTGAACGGGCCATGCCCGACCTGCTCGACATGCTCAACATGTGCGTCGGCCAAGGGCTGACGGTGCAGGACGCGTTGAAACGCGTCTTGCCCGACCTTCGTGGCGTCTACCCGGCGCTCGCGCAGGAACTGCGCATCGTGATGGAGCAGGCGTCTCTCGGCAACCTGCATCAGGCGCTCAGGAATTTCGACCGCCGGATCGATCTGCCCGAAGTCCATTCGTTCACGGCGCTCCTGATGCAGACCGACCGTATGGGAACCAGCATGTCGGAATCGCTGACGACGTACAGCGATTCCATGCGGGAAAGCCTGAAGCAAAGGGCCGACGAAAAAGGAAACCGCGCCACGTTCCGGCTGCTCTTCCCGACCGTCTTCTGCCTGATGCCCGCCGTGTACCTGTTCCTGCTCGGCCCGGCGATCATCGGCATGTCGGACTTCTTCAAATCGGGCGGACGCGACTCGCTCGATCAAGGCAGCCGCGCGATCGAACGGATCAACATCGAACGAGCAGCCGGCCCGGCCATCAGGCGGTAAGCGACAGGGTGACGTCGAGCGCCTCGAATCCGCAGAGTCACTTTCCGTCATTGAGGTCGTCGTAATAGTAGCTACGATGAACCTTGATCTGATGTTTTGGCGGTTGTTCAGCAGACAATGTGAGATACCCTTGATCATTGACCGTGAGAAACCAGCCGGGCCGGTGCAACGCTTCCAGCTGAATGTCAAAGGTTTCCTGTCTTCTGTAACTGGTCGTCCCGCCGACTTTCTGACGATTTTTTGATTCCTTCCCTTTCAATACCTTCCAGGCCGTGTTCTTGCCCGAGGTCTTTGTCAGACTCAACGTCCCTGGCTCTCCCTCCAGAGGATAACTGAGCCACAGCCCGTCGTACTCGCTTCTTTTGAGGACAAGAGACGGGCGTCCACTGATGATTCTCTCGCCGACGATCGACAGATGAGCTTCGTCTTTGTCCGGCGTCTGTTCTTTACCGTCGACGAGCTTCGGCTGTGGACGTCCTAACTGCCAGAGCAGCTTCGGGATCGTCGTTTCCTTGTTGTCCAGCAGAACGACGCCTGCCAACCCGTCCCACGATTCCGACATCGTGTGGCGCGAATAATTGGGTGCCGCAAGGGTCGTGATGGCAACCAATGCCAAGACGAATCCAAACGCCAGGAACATCGGCCGTGGCGCCATGATTCACCTCAGAGACAGTGGTCATTGAAACAGGCGTCGCATTTGTGATCGGTTAAGTCCGGCTTCGGGTGATGTCCGCCAGATTCCACCCGCTGCGGCTCGGGGGATTCAGCAGCGTTTGAATCTCGCGATCCGTTTCAATATCGCTCAGCCGGATTTCGCGGCCCAAGCGGTACGCGGCGTTGCCGAGGTGGCACAACAAACTCGATGTCACGCCGGTGTGGATATCGGCAACCGGCGTGTGTCGTGATTTGACGCAGTCGACGAAATTTCTCAAGTGCGGCATTAAGAGTTCGCTGCTGTCGGCGGACAGCGATTCCGCCGTGTCGTAAATTTTCCACCCGCCGCGGTCGACGATCAGCGTGCCTTTGTCTCCATAGAAGGCCACGCCCGAACTGCGGTTCTCGACGCCGTGGCCCGACCAGAGGCGATGTTCCCAGACGATGCTCGGCCCGCCGAAATCGTATTGGACGGACAGCGTGTCGGGCGTTTCCTGGTCGTCGTCAATCGCCTGTTTGCCGCCGAGAGCCGAGACACGCACGGGCAGGTCGACGCCCAGTCCCCAGCGGGCCACATCCAGCCAGTGGACGCCCCAGTGGGCCAACTCGCCGCCGCCGTATTCCCAGAACCAGCGCCAGTTGAAATGAAAGCGATTCGGGTTGAATTTCCGTTCGGCCGCCGGCCCCAGCCATTGGAGATAATCGACGCCCTCCGGCGTCACGGCATCGGCCTTGTGACCGATCGATTTGCGGCGATGCACGATCCACGCCCGGGCGAATTTCACGGTCCCCAATCGGCCCGCGCGGATGGCCTCCACGGCACTTTGAAAATGGGCGCCGCTCCGTTCCTGCAAGCCGACCTGCACGATCCGCCGGGAACTCTGCACGGCCGCGAGGACCGCCGCCGCTTCGCCGGCCGAATGCGTCGCCGGACTTTCGAGATAAATGTCTTTCCCGGCCTGACAGGCGAGGACCGTCATCCAGGCGTGCCAATGATCGGGCGTCGCAATGACGACGGCATCGAGGGCCGGGTCATCCAGCAATCGGCGAAAATCGGCTTCGCAGCGCGGCGCGATCGTTTGCGCTTCGCGCACTATCGACAACGCCGCTCCAAACTGCGACGGATCGACATCACACAGCGCGGAAACTTCGACGTCTGTGAAACCGGCAAGCGTTTCCGTCAGCGTCTTCCCCTGGTTCCGCAGACCGATGATGCCGACGCGCAGCCGTTCCCGCGCACTTTCGCTGGCGGAGACCGCAGTCGATAAACCGACCATCCCCGCGGCCACTCCGGCGGCTTGCTGCGCACTGCGCCCCAGAAACTGCCGGCGATTACAGCCCGGCAGCGGACCGAGATTTGTTTTTTGAGATTCCCCCACGGCCTATTTCCCCCTGTCTTGAATTATGTCGGAGGGCAGGGGGAAAAGACAGAGAAGAAGCAGAAACGCGCGCGGCTAACGCTAAGTGCCGCTTGACGGAGTGGAATCGAATGGGGTGAGTTTCGGGAGTTCCGATTTCAGTTGACGCAAAAATTCTTTACCCCAAAGGGGTTAGGTCTCAATGCCCAAGATTGCCCGTTTCGGGCTACCCTGGGACTTGTCACCGAACGAACCCAGGGTTCACCTGCGGAGAGGCTGCCGGCGGCTATTCGTCAAAAAAACACGAGGCCCGGCTTGAATCAAGCCGGGCCTCGTGTCTGAGCAGTCGAAAAAACCAAGGGGTTATTGCGGGGTGTCCGGGCCGGCACAGCGGATCAGGTGATCGTGGTCGATGTAGACGACCTGGATCGTCTCGTCCTTGAAGTAGAACGGCACGGGCCAGTTCGAACGGATGACTTTGTCGTAGTACACCGTGCACTTGTAATGGCAGTGATGCAGTTTCGCCGGGCCGACCATGGGAAAGAACCGGCATTCATCGATGCGGTCGACCATCGGTTCGACGGTAATGCGGACGTTGTTTCGCTGCGTCTCCGCGAGAAAGGCGAAGCCGCCGGCCGCTTCGTCGGGCAGGGCCAGCATGACTTCGTCGGGACTGGGCGGGTCCTGGCAGAAGAGGGGTGCGTGCTCGCCTTCGACGGGGTCCAGGATGGGGACTTTGTCGTACCGTTCTTCCTTTTTGTAGGTATCTTCAATCAACTGGCTGTAGTAAGGGCTGACGGGGATCAGGGGCGTGGTCACCCAAAATATGCTGTAATTGTAGACCACCTGGGCCAGGCCCCAGAAAATGGTGCAACCGCTGTTACTCATGGTGGCCAGCCCGATCGCCGCGATCAGGACAGAGCGTTTCAGCAGAGATCCCGACTTGATCATCATGCTTCTCCGGGGACTGTGCGCCGTAACTGCGGCGATCGAAAGCAGACGCATTGGGCAATCTGAGACACAAGGTCACTTTCCGCCAATGACTTTGGCGGTCTGTAGTGTCTTTATCGAATATTCCAGCGCGAGACTTTGGCGATTCTTCGGAATTTAACGGTAAAACCGGCACGCAATTCCTGAACTCGCCTCCAGATGTCTCCCGAATCACGACAAACAGCCACTGTTTGGACCCACAAAGCACGCATTCGTATCGAGTTTCAGGACCTCAGGTCACTTGATCCGTGCCGACGGCGACTCGTCCCTCCTCGCGGCACCAATGCACTCCAGGGTTAGTGACGTAACCTTTTTGAAAATAATAAGTTGCAACCCGAAGTCTTGGCCGGCTCATTAGCAGAGCCACGCAGATTTTTCCAGCAGGAAGAAGATGCTTTCTTGTGCTACCAACCGCCAGAATCTCCGTGCGTTGCGAAGATTTCCTCGATCCGAAATCGCAGCGAGTTTATGGACAGCAGTTTAAGAGAAGAGTTTTGACCGCAGATTACGCCGATTGACGCAGATTTTTTCGAGCCAGGAAACCTCTTTCTTGCGACTTTTGTGCCTTTTTTGCGGCCAAGCCCTTGCTGCTTCTCTTGCAAAAATCCCGCCTGGTTCTGCTCCGTGTTATCCGTGGCTAAACTGCTTTGCGAACTCTGTCTCTTGGCGACTTTGCGCGAGACGCCTTTTCAGTTTGGGTTGCGGGTCTCCCGCGCTGGGCCTCTTGTTGCGAAGGCTTTGTCTTCGTGACCGCCCCAGAAGAAGCCGGGAGAATCCAAGCCTGCATCGGGCATCCGGCACCTTCTGCCGGTTTTCCGTGCCCTCTCGGATTCCCGTGACGACCCGTGACGACCCGTGACGACCCTGGCGCAATCAATTGGGGTTTGCCGGTTGGAATCGTTGCGATACAGTTCGGGAGGGATGCCCCTGGAGGGGTCTTAAAGGCTGGCGGAGTGATTTGATTGTGAAGATTCGCAGTCGATGGTTGACTCGGTGGCTCGCGTGGCTGGCGGTTCGGTCCAGTCAGTTGTTGTTTCGCACCTGCCGGCTGATTTATCTCGCGCCGGAACCCTGGATGCGGTTGAATCACGTGGCCGACCCGCAAGATGAGCGCCAAGGGATCATGTGCGTCTGGCATGACGCCCTATTAATCCCCACGCTGGGCACCGTGGCTCCTTTTCGCCGCAAGGTCTGCTGCCTCGTCAGCAAGCATCAGGACGGTTCGTATCTTGCCGAGGCGATGGATTTTCTCGGTTACACGACGGTCCGCGGTTCCTCCAAACGGGGCGGCGCCGGTGCCGTTAAACAGTTGCTGGTCGACACGCACGGCAAGCACATCGTGATCACGCCGGACGGCCCGCGCGGTCCGCGGCGGCAGTTGAAGGCCGGTGCCGTGTTTATCGCATCGCAGACCGGCCGGTTCCTGTTTCCCGGGGCGTTCGCCTGCCGCAGTTGCTGGCGATTTCCCGGCAGTTGGACCGACATGATCATTCCGAAGCCGTTCACGACCGTGTACCTGGTGACCGGGGCGCCGCTGTTCGTACTGCCGGACCTGTCACGCGATGAACTCGACCGCTACACCGGCCTGATGCAGCAGGCGATGGACCGGCTCAACGATCAGGTCGAGCGCCTGGCCCGCGGCGAAATCGAGCGAGTGGAATTTGAGACGGGGAGTGATGAGACGCATCGCATCGCGGCGTGAGCGCCAACGATGCGACGATTGCTTTTCATCTGGCGTTCCTGTGAGAATGCACGACGACTCCCTGTCTGTTCGCTTCCCTTTTGAGGCGTTTGTCATGACTCGATCTTCGTCCACGCTGTCCCGTCGTCGTTTTTTGCAGGGATCGGCCGCCGCGAGTGCTTCCCTCTTCGCCGCGCCGGCGATTCTGCGGGCCAGGAATCTCAACGAGAAGCTGGACATCGCCGTGATCGGCGTCAGCGGACGCGGGGCCGGCAATCTGGCGGAAGTCGCGGCGGAGAACATCACGGCGATTTGTGACGTCAACGAAGTGAATCTCAACAAGACGGCCGAACGCTTGCCGATGGCTCGCAAGGCGACCGATTATCGCCGGTTGTATGATCACGCCGACGAATTTGACGCCGTCGTCGTCAGCACGTGCGAGCACACCCATGCGTTCGCCACGCTGCCGGCGCTGAAGCTCGGCAAGCACGTCTACTGCGAAAAGCCCTTGACGCACAACGTGTTTGAGGCCCGCATCATCCGCGAGGCGGCAGCGCAGGCGAAAGTCGCCACGCAGATGGGGATCCAGATTCACGCCGGGGACAATTACCGCCGCGTCGTGGAATTGATTCAGACCAAGGCGATTGGTGAAGTGAAAGAGGCCCATGTCTGGACATCGCGGGCCTGGGGCTGGCAAGGCTCGGAGGAGGAAGCGAAGACGAACGGCGACATCGTGCTGGCGCAAGATCGGCCGGCCGGTTCGTCGCCAGTTCCCGAAGGGCTGCACTGGGATTTATGGCTCGGCCCGGCGCCGGAACGGCCGTTTCATGACGTCTATTTCCCCGGCCCGAAGTGGTATCGCTGGTGGGAATGGGGCAGTGGCACGATGTCAGACCTCGGCAGCCACATGAACGATCTTCCGTTTTGGGCGTTGGATTTGAAAGCCCCTCTGACGATCGAAGCCTCCGGGCCGAAAGTCCATCCCGACCTGGCCCCCGCGTCGATGCAGGTCACCTACCAGTTTCCGGAACGGGGCAAGCTGCCGCCGGTCGCGCTGTCCTGGTATCAGGGCGTCAATAAGCCGCAGATCTGGAAGGACGAAGGCATCCCGAAGTGGGATTCCGGCATCTTGTTCGTCGGCGAAAAAAGGATGTTGCTCTCTGATTATGGGCGGCATGTCCTGTTGCCGGAAAAAGACTTCGCGGAATTCAAGCGGCCCGAACCGTTCATCCCGGCATCGCCAGGACAGCAGCGGGAATGGGTGGAATGCTGCAAAACCGGCAAGACGCCGTCTTGCAATTTCGAGTATTCCGGCTGGTTGACCGAGGCCAATCACCTCGGAAATGTGGCCTACCGCATCGGCAAGAAACTCGAATGGGACCCGGTCAATCTGCGCTGCCCGAATGCACCGGAAGCCGACCGCTACATTCGTCGCGAATACCGCAAAGGCTGGGAACTCGTCTAACGGCGAACGACGCTTGCGTTTTCGCGTACCGATTCCCACAAAAAAAATCAACCGGGAGAGCGCAGCCCTCCCGGTTGACGTTGTGTTGACATCGAGTCGTCGCTTTCAAATGGATGAAAGCCAACCCGGCAGCGACTATTCCTTCTTCTCGTCCGAAGATTCGGTCGATTCCGTTGATTCGCCTTCCTTCGGCGCGTCTTCCTTCGGCTTTTCTTCCGTCGGCGAGTCGATACTCGGAGCTTCGGTCGATTCGGTGGCGTCCTTTGTGCCTTCCTCCGGCATGTCCGTCTTCGTGGCGTCGGTAGGAGCCGGCGTCACCGCGGCAGGCGTCGTGGTGGTCGGCGCAGGAGCGCTCGGGGCGGGGGCGGGCTTGTTTTCGCAGCCGGCAAGGAACAGCCCCATCGTCAACATCGTCGCCGCGGCAGCAAATCTCTTCACGGTTTGACCCTTTCGTCGAGTGTCTTCATCCTGATGTGTCGGGCCGAATCCACAAGAATCCGGACCTCTCTCCGTAGTTAAGAGCACACAATACGGCGGCCTATTCCCGAATTCCAGCTTCCTGCGACGAATTCTCGGCCAAGTTTTGTTTTTCACCATGCCAGCGCGCTCCGGCCGGCAGGTTCGTCAGCCGTTGTCATGTCGGAATCAATGAGCCCAAATCTGGGCGGCAATCTACGCAGTTTACCCAAAGCGACAGTCCCGTCGACACGATTGTTTTGCAGTCGTCAAATTCTCTCGCTGTTGGTTGACAATTTCTTCACGGCGGCTAAGATGGACTTCATCATCCCACGGCGGTCACTGTGTGATTTCCGTGCGGATCGTTCTTTGACAACCTGGTTGGTGGGTTTGAGAGAGATTCAGCTTTGC
>CAYMAO010000024.1:0-95649 GCA_964388415.1 uncultured Planctomycetaceae bacterium
AAGGTTTCGTGGTCGATGTCGTCGCGGCGGAACCGGACATCGTCAATCCGGTCGCGATGACGTTCGACGAAAAAGGCCGCGTATGGATTACCGAATCCCTGGAATACCCCCGCCGAGAACCGGGTCCGGGCAAAGACCGCGTCAAGATTCTCGAAGACACTGACGGCGACGGAAAAATGGACAAGTTTTCCATTTTTCTCGATGGGCTGAATATCCCTTCCGGAGTGGCAGTCGGTCATGGCGGCGTGTGGATCGCCAATTCGCCCGACATTCTGTTCGTGCCGGATAAGAACCGCGACGGCATCGCCGACGGCCCGGCTCAGGTCGTCGTCACCGGGTTCGGCCGCACCGACACGCATGAGTTGCCGAACTCGCTGACCTGGGGGCCGGATGGCTGGCTCTACGGACTCAACGGCGTCTTCAATTTCAGCCATGTGAAGTATCCAGAGAACAATCCAAACTACAAACCCGATCATCCCGGCTGGCCGCTGACGTGTGCCATGTTCCGCATTCATCCTCGGACGCGCGAATTCCAGGTCTTCGCCGAGGGAACCAGCAACCCGTGGGGCATCGCGTTCAACGACGAAGGGGACGCTTTCGTCTCGGCGTGCGTGATCGACCATCTCTGGCATATCGTCGAAACCGGGTATTACCACCGGCAGGGCGGCCCGTATCCGCCGCACACGTGGAAGATCGAATCCATCGTCGAGCACAAACATCAGAAGGCCGCGTACTGCGGCATCACCTGGTTCGACAGCGACGCCTACCCGGAGCAGTATCGCAAGAAGCTCTATATGGGCAACATCCACGGCGGCTGCATCAACGTCGATCGCATCGAGCGGAACGGCTCGACATACAAAGGCTTCGGCGAATCCGATTTCCTCACCGCAAACGACGCCTGGTTCATGCCCGTCGTGCAGAAGACCGGCCCCGACGGCTGCCTGTGGATTCTGGATTGGTACGACCGTTACCACTGCTATCAGGACGCCAACCGCGACCCCGCCGGCATCGACCGCCTGAAAGGCCGCCTCTATCGCGTGCGATACGTCGGCGAGAACAGAGCCGGAAACGTAAGCGACGGTCCCTTCGACCTCGCCGCCGAAACCGACGACCAACTCATTGAAAAGCTCGGGCATCCGAACGTGTGGATGCGTGAAACGGCGCAGCGGGTGTTGCAGGAGCGGAATAAGAAACAGGTCGCCATTCGACTTCTCGATCAGATTGATAGCAGCCCGGATGATGCATCACCTGCGACAAGTCATGCATTGTATGCTTTTGCCGGGCACGATCTCGAAAAGTTCGACTTGTCCTATCGTTCTTTGAAATCGCTCTTGAGTCATCGTGCCCCGCTGGTTCGAAGCTGGGCAGTGCGAACGTTTGGACAAAATTTCTACACGAATTCAAAGAACACGAATGCTGAGGAAGCCAGCGACAAATCTCTTATCGGTGCTGCCCTGCAAGATGAGTCGCCAATCGTAAGGTTACAGGCCGCGATTGTTGTGGGGAAATACACTTCCAGGAATCGCCGTTACGTGAACTATGGATCGCCACTCGCCGCATCACTGCGAAAGTCGCCAGACGATCTTCATTACGCCCGAATCGTGTGGCAATGCCTGAAACTGATGATGAATGACGAGGAATCCAGTGCGGCGACTTTTCTGCAAGAACTTCTGAATGAAAGCTGCCCTGCCAGGCGGGAAATTCAACCTCGGCTGATTGAGTGGAAGCTGACTCACAGGCCGCATCCCGAACCAATCGCGTGGTTCTTTTCCATGAGTCTGGAACGGCATCCGGAACTTGCTCGCGACATTCTCACAGGCCTGTTAGCCAAAGTTCAATCGGGAGAATACAAAGCCGCGCTCCTGGATGAACTCAGGACAGCGATGGCAATGCCGATGAAGCCGTTGCTGGATGTCGACTCGACGCATCCCCTGCAATTTGAAGCTTCGCTGCTGGCTTTGAGTTGGGGTGATCAATCCGCCGTTGGTACAGCGCAGAAGTTGGCTTTGAATGCCGCGGAAGCCCATGACCGTCGCATCGCCGCCGTTAACGCGTTGATCGCCGCAAAAGCCGATGGCGTGGTCGACATCGTGGCAAGCGTGCTGCATTCCCAGGCTGAGATCACAAATCTGAAATCTCAAATCTTGCAATCCGCCGGCCGGCTCGATGACCCGAAAGTCGCCGAGATCGTGATCGCCGATTACGCGGCGCTGCCGGCCGAGTTGCAGCCGCGGGCCGTCGAACTCCTCACGCAGCGGGCCGAATGGGCGAAAACTCTGCTGGCCGCGATTGGTGAGAAGAAACTGTCGGCCGATGTAATCAACATCAACCAGGCGCGTCGCCTGCGCGAACTCAAGGACGAGGACTTGTCGAAGCTGCTGAAGGACCATTGGGGCGAACTCCGCGACGGCCGCAATCCCGATCGCGAGCGGGTCGTCGCCGAGATGAAGGCGTACATCCGCGAACACAAAGGGAACGTTGCCAACGGCGAGAAGGTCTTCAAGAAGGTTTGCGGGCAGTGTCACAAACTCTACGGGGAAGGGGCCGAGGTCGGGCCGGACATCACCCGTAATGGCCGCAACGATTATCAGCAACTGTTGTCGAACGTGTTCGATCCGAGTCTCGTCATCGGGGCCGGCTATCGGTCTTACACAGTGCTGACGAACGGCGGCCGCGTGGTGAATGGGCTGCTCGTCGAAGAAAGTCCGCAGCGTGTGGTTCTGAAAGTGCAAGGGGGCAAGCAGGAGATCCTCCCGCGGGATGACATCGATGAATTCAAGGTCAGCGATCTCTCGCTGATGCCCGAGCAACTGGAGAAGCAGATCACGCTGCCAGAAATCGCCGACTTGTTTGCGTACATCACGCTGGACAAGCCTCCAGCCGATGCGACGGCGAAGCGGCTGGCCGGCGTGTATGACATTGTGCCGAGGGAGACGATGAAACCCGATGAATTCGCGGCGATCTTCCAGGAAGTGGCGCCGGGGTTCACGTCGGTCACATCGGGCGAGCGCGGCGTCGGCTTGCTGGCGGAGTATCACGGGAAAAAGGGTGTGGTGCGGACGCATCCGGTCGCCCAGGACAAGGCCGCCGTGATGAAAGGGAAGTTCATGATTCCTGCCGGTAAGAAAACGACCCTGGCGCTGGACGTGACCCACGATGAGCGCGGCGACTGGCGGCTGATTGTCGCGGCCGGCGGCGGCGGCCGATTGCTCGACGAAATGATCAGCCCGGAGTCGTGTCCCGATGGCTGGGGGCACTTCGACGTCGACCTGTCGAAATTTGCCGGGCAGGAGATCGAGATTCAACTGATCAACCAGGCGAACAACTGGTCGTATGAGTACGCGTACTGGGGGAGTGTGAAGATTGTCAGTGAGTGATTGAGTCGAGTGCGAACTCGCAAGCGACCACGATGATCGCTTGCGGTTTCGCAGGTTTTTTTCAGGAAAGCAGATCGCAATGATCGTCGGATATCACCTCATCTGGACGGCCTACGGATGGTGGCTGCCGAACGACCCGCGCGGGAGCATGTCCGATGTGATTGCGGCGGACGTGCTCACTCAATTGTGGGAGATTCACTACGGGAGAAAGAAGATTCAACCGGCCGGTTGGGAAATTCGGGAGTTTTATGAGAATGCGAAGCCGCTGCTGAAACACGAGTTGCTGAAGATGGGCGAACACGATGTTGCCGTCATTGCCGAGTTCTTTGCGGAAGCGATCCGCCGGCGAAAATACACTTGCTATGCATGCGCCCTGATGCCGGATCATGTGCACATTCTGATTCGCAAACATCGCGACACGGCGGAGGCGATGATCGAGGCGTTTCAGACCGGCAGCCGAGAGGCGCTGGTCGACCAGGAACGGCGAATGTTCGATCATCCGGTCTGGGGCGGGCCGGGGTGGAAGTTGTTTCTGGATTCGCGCGAGGACATAGAACGGACGATTCGGTATATCGAGCAGAACCCGGTGAAGATCGGCCGGCCGGTCCAGAATTGGAATTTTGTCACGCCGTATGACGGATGGTTGCCCGGGATGTGGAAACCGAATAAGAGGTAAAAGCCTGCGAATCCGCAAGCGATCATCCGGGACGCTTGCGGTTTCGCAGGCTTGATACAAATAGAAATCTCAATGCCCGCTCCCCTCGGACTCGACCTGCGCATCGAAACGCCCGAGAACGTCGTGTTGACGTATCGGCTGGCAGGGCCGGGACTGCGCGCACCGGCATACCTGATCGATTTCACGCTCCGGGCGATGATCATTCTCTTCGCCTGCTTTGTCACGTGCAGCCTGGCCCTCGTGCTGCCGGGGCTGGCGCTGGGGTCCTTGCTCTTATTGATGTTCGTCATCGAATGGGGCTACACCATCGGCTTTGAGTACGCCTGGCAGGGCCGCACTCCGGGGAAATGGCTGCTGGGGCTGCGCGTCATTCAAGAGAACGGCCAGTCGCTGTCGTGGTGGGGTTCAGCGTTGCGGAACCTGCTTCGGGTCGCCGATACGCTGCCATTGACGTTGCTGTTCGCGGACGATCTGGGGGCGTTCTGCCTGCTGCCGGTCTACGGCCCGGGACTGTTCGTGATGCTGTGCTCGCCGAAACTGCAACGGCTGGGCGACCTGGCGGCGCGGACCGTGGTGATCCAGGAACGCCGAGGCGAATTGCCGCGCGAACCGGTCATCGTGGAAAAGATCGAGCCGTTGCCTCGCGGCGAGTTGAATTCTTTTTCGCCGGGGACTCGGACATTGTCCTTGATCGACCGGTTTCTGGGCCGCTGGGCCGCGCTGATGAAAAGCGTCAAAAGCAAAGGCCAGACGCCGGACGAATGGTATGATCGCGGGCACGTGCTGGCGTCGCCGTTGGCCAAGATGATGGCCTGGCGGCTGAATTACGCGTCAGCCCCGGACTTCGTAAGGAACTATCCGATGGCGTTTCTGGCCCGAGCGTACGTGACGTTCGCCGCCCGGCGCGATTCCGAAGAAGACTTGGAAGACGAACCGAAGCCCAAGCGGCCGGCGAAACGCCGCCGCCGCCGACCGGAGGCCCGGCGATGAACAAGCGGCAGTTTCTCCGCCAGCGGCGCGGCGCGTGGAAGCAGTTTGAATCGCTGCTCAAATCGCTGGACGGCGTGTCGCTGCGCCGGATGAAGTCCCGGGAGATCTCGGTCTATTCGCGGCTGCTTCGGGAGCTGTCCAACGACCTCGCCACGATTCGGTCGCGTGACTGGGGGCAGGCGCTGGTGGAGTACTTGAACGGGCTGGTGGCCCGCGGTCACAGTGCGTTTTATTCGGCCCCGCCGACCGATGCGTCGCCCATTGTCCGCTTCCTGACGACGGGATTCCCCCGGCTCTTTCGCAGGAGATTTTCCTATTTCCTGGCGGCGGCCGTTCTGTTCTTCGTGCCTGGCGCGGTGGCGTGGGGCGTCATCCAGACGAATCCCGGCCTCGCGCCGCGGCTGATCGAGCCGGAACAACTCGAACAATACGACGCCATGTATTCCGCGCGGTCGCATGACCACGGCGAGGAAGACTCTTCGACCGGCTGGTTCGAGTTCAGCGAAGGGCGGGCGGCCATGGCCGGGTTTTACGTCCATCACAACGTGGGCATCGCGCTGCAATGCTTCGCGAGGGGAATTCTGTTCGGTCTCGGCACGATCTACACGCTGCTCTACAACGGGATTGCGATCGGAGCCGTCGGCGGGTATGTCGTCGCGCAGGGGCATGGCGAGCGGTTCCTGAGCTTCATCATTTCGCACGGTTCGTTTGAACTGACGGCCATTGCCGTTTCGGGAGGCGCCGGGCTGATGCTGGGCGACGCGCTGGTTCATCCGGGAAATCGGACGCGGCTGGAGGCGCTGCGCGTGCAGGGGATCGAGGCCGTGCAGATCGCGGGGGGTGCGGCGGTGATGCTGGTGATCGCCGCGCTGATCGAGGGTTTCTGGTCTCCGGCGCCGATCCCCGCGGTCTTCAAATACGGTGCGGGCGGCGTGTTGTGGATTCTCGTGTTTCTTTATCTCGGTCTGGCGGGGCGCAGCCGATGAAATTCGAGCAAACCCGCGTGGCGCTGGAACCTCGTTCGGCGGCGAACTGCGTTGATCTCGCGCTGATTTTTTGCGGCCGGCACCTGGGATCGCTGCTCGGTTTGTGGGCGCTGTTCGCCGTGCCGCTGGGGCTCGCCGCCTATCTGACCGCCCGGTATACCGCGTGGGGCTGGCTGGGAGCGGGGTGCTTCGGGTTCTTCGGGTCGGCGCCGTTCGGCGTGATGCTGGCCTCCGGCGCGGCCCGCACGACGTTCGGCGAAGAATTCACGCTCCGAAAACTCCTGGCGGATCTGCGCGGCGACGGACCTTGGATCGCTCGCATCGTCGGTCTCAGATTTCCGCTGGGGATGGCGGCGCTGTTCTGCTTTCTTCCCTGCGTGCTGCTGGCCGTCCGCTGGGGGTTTCTCACGGAAAGTCGCGCCCTCAAAGAGCTGCATCAACAACGGCACGACCGCCGCACCAAGGAACTTGTCGCATTGGAATTCATGGACCTGGTGCTTCGCGGGATAGGCATTGGCCTGTTCGGCTGCCTGTTCTGGCTATTCGCGGAATTGACCGTGGAAGCCGTCTGGACGATTCTCTTCAGCCAGTCGCTGTTCTTCGGCCGGTTCGGCGATTTGGGAAGCGATCTGAACAACGAAGCCAGTTTTGCGCAGTACGCGGAGCATATCTGGTCGCTCATCACGAATGATCCGGCCGTGTTGACGCTGCACCTCATGACGGGCCTGGCGGCGTACGCGGTCTGTCGGCTCGCCTGGTTTTTCTGTTACATTGATCTGCGCGTCCGCTTGGATTGCTGGGACCTGGAACTCGAACTCCTCAGCGAATCCGAACGGCTCCGCACGACCGGGACAACTTAGCGACGCTTCGTAGAAGCGTGATGAAAGGCGGCGGCATGGCGGCGAAGGGCGGCTTCGGGCGCTGGGTCTGGCGACTGACGCTGGCGAGCACGTTCGCCGTCACGGAAGCAGCCTTCGCGCAAGACTCCCAGCCGGATCAGGAAATTCGCCGGCAATCGCAGCAGATCCTCGCCGAGCCCGAATTCCGTTACTTCGAGCACCTGGGAGATTCGCCCGACCGGCCGGAAACGCGCGGCGGACGGAAACAGCCTTCGTTCGGTTCCGGCAGCGGTTCCGGCAACGGCCAATCGGGACAGGGAAGCGGCCGCAACGGATCGTCCGGCCGATCCACTTCACAGACTCGTTCGAAGTCGGGAAAACGTCAGAACAACCCGTCGTCGTCTGACACGAACAACGGCCCCGGGGCGTCCTCGTCGGACGGTTCGCTCGGCGCAGGACTCGGCGCGATCGGGAACCTGGCCGGCTTCCTCTTTCATGGACTGGCCTACCTGCTGCTGATCGCCGTCTGCGGGCTGATCCTCTACCTGGTCGTCCAGGCGGTGATCCACCGGGAACCCGCTCCGCTGGCACTCGATGCGCCGCCCGAGGGGTTCAATCTGCCGCAGGACGAAGAACATCCTCCTGGCGAATTGCCGGCGGATGCCTACCTGGCGAAAGCCCGCGAACTGGCCGGGCAGCGCCGCTATCGTGAAGCCATCGGGCAGCTCCTCTGGGGCGGGATGAGCAGCATCGAGCGGGCCGAACTGATCCGCCATCGCCGCGGTCTCACGCTGCGCGACTACCTCCGTTCGCTCCGCGGCAAGAAGCCGCAGTATGACGGTTTCAAAGCAATGATCCGGTTGTACGAACCGATCGGCTTCGGCCGCCGCGTCGCCAGTTACCAGACGTTTCAAGACGCGCTCTCCGGCTATCAGCAGGCCGTCGACGGGCTGGCGTGAATCGATGATCGTCAGTGATATTGCCGCACGAATTCGGGCGACAAGCGTCCGTCGTGCAGAGCGGAGGCGACCAGGAGTTCGCTGACGCCTGTCTCCGCCCAGCGCTCGACGTCCGTTTCTCCGCGCACTCCGCCGCCGGTGATCAGCCGCAACTGCGGATGCCGGTCGAGAATCGTGCGGCACAAATCCCTTGTGCTGCCGCCGGTGCCGACGCCGACATCGGCGAGATCCAGCACGATCATCTGTGCGACGCCGAGGTTCGCCGCGGTTCGTGCGATGGACAGCGGGTCCGAATTCGGCCAGACGGCTCCCTCGGCGATTTGTGAGATGCCGGACCGCAAGTCGAGACTGAAGACGATTCGCTCCGGTCCGTGGCGTTGAATGAGTTCTGCCAGTTCGGCCGGTCCGTGCAG
Organism: uncultured Planctomycetaceae bacterium; assembly: GCA_964388415.1. Classification (GTDB taxonomy): domain Bacteria; phylum Planctomycetota; class Planctomycetia; order Planctomycetales; family Planctomycetaceae; genus CAZDGB01. The sequence goes on from CAYMAO010000024.1 coordinate 8,241, forward strand.
CGTTTCCAACCCGGCAATCACCGCGTGCACGCCGTCGTTCAAGATGTGCGGCGCATCGTCCGCAACTTGAATGCCCGCATCGACGATCAATTCGCAATGCTCTCGCGTCAAACGCCGAAAGAGTTCGCGGTTTGGCCGCCGGTGCAAGATGCCGTCGAGGTCCGCCACGTAATATCTGCGGAATCCAAAGGCGGCGCGCAGCGCTGCCGCGAGTTCCCCCGGATCGGCGCTTTCCGTCCACCGGCTTTGTATGGGCCGATAGTCGTCCCGGTTCCCTGCCACGCCTCGGACCGCCGTGCCGTTCAAGATGTCGATCACCGGCAGAATCGTCATCAGGGCCTACGCTTTTTGAAGAATGAAAAGCCGTAGGGTGGGTCGAGGGCTTTGACGAGGCCCACCGAAACGTTTGACCAAAATCCCATCGGTGGGCCTCGTCAAAGCCCTCGACCGCACCCTACTTGAAAAAGGCGTTCGCCCGGGAAGCTCATGGCGCTGACTTGTCGCCGAGGCAATAGACGTATTCCTGGCGTTGACCATCGGCGGTCGCGGCCACGCGGTGATAGATGCGGCTCCCGCAAATCGCAGGCGTCGCGAAGACTTCCTGTCCCAGCGAACTCTCGGCGATCAGCCGAAATTCTTTGGGATCGGCCGCGAAGACTGTCGTCTTGCCCGATTCATCCGTCGCGTAGATGTGCTCGCCGACTTGGACCAGCGACGAGCTGAACGTCCCGCCGATGCGGTTCTTCCATTGCTCTTCGCCCGTGTCCGCCTGCCAGCATTGGACGACGCCCGCATCGAGCACGGCGTACAAGTAGCCGTCCTTCAGAACCATCGACGGCACATAAACGCGGGACGCATTCTCCCAGGCGACTTGCTTGGTGCCGTCGGCCGTGACGGCGGCAAGATGATTTTTCGGATACCCGCCACTGGTGTAGATCAGCCGGCCGTCGGTCACGGTCGACGTCACGCATTCGGTGGTCGCGCCCGGCATTTCCCACAGCGTTTTGCCGGAGAGCGGATCCAGGCTGGTCACCAGGTCGCAGCCGATGAAGAACAACTGGTCCCGTTTTCCGGCGTGCAGAATAATGGGCGAGGTGTAATTCGGCATGGCCGGCCGGGACTGTCTCCAGACTTCATCCCCCGTTTTACGGTCCAACCCGGCGAGCGCCCCGGTTCCTCCCTTGTTGTCGGCCGACACAATCACCAACGATTTGTAAAGCGCCGGCGAGGAACTGAAGCCCTGGTGCAGCACGTAGTCGGCGATTTTTTTCTGCCACAGCGATTTCCCCTGGCGGTCGAGCGCCGAGGTGTGAATCGCGCCGTCGTTCAGAAAATTGACGTAAATCCGCTCGCCGTCGCAGGCCGGCGTGGAGTTCGCCGAGGTGCTCTTCGCATTCTGTCCCTTCGCGAATCCCCCCGCGTGCAGCTTCGTCTTCCACTTGGCTTTCCCCGTGGCTCGGTCAAGGCACAGCACCCATTGCGATTCCGGTTCACTCTCGGCCGTCTGCAGAATCACCTGGTCGCCCACGACGATTGGCGACCCGTGGCCTTTGCCGGGGATCGGCGTCTTCCAGAGGACATGCTCGGTGTCGCTCCACGAGACGGGGGGCGACTGATCCGCGTCGGCCGTGCCGTCGCGATGCGGACCGCGCCACCACGGCCAATCGCCGGGCGCAACGTCGATGGCGTCCTTCACGGCCCGATCGCCGGCAGAGAGCATGGCTGGTGCGCACAGGCAGGTTACAGTGAAGCACAGAAATCGGAGCATGGAGTTTGTCCGTAGAAAGTGGATGCGGAGCGTGGTTCGCCGATGCCCATCGTACCGAAATCGGCCGCCTGACACGAGACTTGGCGTAGGGGCTGACAGGGTGGGCGTTTTTCTCGGCAGGGTGCGGTCGAGGCTTTGCGAGGCCCACCGATTGGATTTCGAACAAGCGAATCTCAGGAGTTCCGATTTCAGTTGATTCAAGAATTCTTTACCCCAAAGGGGTTATGCCTCATAGCCCAGGGTTGCCCGTTTCGGGCTACCCTGGGGAGTTGTCGCTGATCGAACGACCAACCCTGAAAGGGTTGTGCCATGCGAAAATCCAATGGCAGAACCCCGTTGGGGTTCATCGACGGTTTCGGCGAATGAACCCAGGGTAGCTCACTTCGTTCGCAACCCTGGTCTATGTGACGCAACTCCTTCGGGGTAAAATCTTCAAGATGAAGGCGAAATCAGAACTACTGAATCTGCAATACGCGAGGACATTTCGCTCCGTTTCTTGTTTCCTGTGAAGCGGCTAAAATGGATTTTCGTCAAGACGCGCTTTCCACCAACGACTGTCCAAAGGATTCATGATGAAGTGGCCGATCATTTTCGCCTTGCTGACCGGGTTGTTCTGGGGAACGTATGGGCCCGCGCTGTCTGTCGCCCGCGCGGCGGAGGGCAATAACCATCCGTTCAAACCCTATCTGATGATCGGGCTGGCCTATCTCGTCTGGGCGGTGTTCGGTGGCGTGGCGGGAAACATCTATACGAAGGCCTCCTTTCAGTATTCGTCGACCGGGTTGACGTGGGGCCTTGTCGCCGGTTCGCTGGGAGCGTTGGGCGCGTTGACGCTGACCTTGGCCATGTTCTCCTTTCAGGGGATGAAGCCGCGCGCAGATATCGTCATGCCGATTGTCTTCGGCACGGCAGTCGCCGTTTCCGCCTTGACGTCTACGATTCAAACGGGTGCTGCGTTCAATCCGAAACTTTGGGCGGGCATTGTCGGCATGGCGGTCTGCATCGTCCTTGTCGCCAGCCAGACGCCCCATGCGGCGCCCCATAAGCCCAGCCCGGCTCCTGAAGCCCCGGGATCCACAACCCCTGCAACCTCGACGACACATTCCAGTTGATCGGGGTGCGGTGCGTCGCATACCATCAATCCGTTGGTCTGCTGAATGACTGCGACCGGATGATTGCCAAGGCGGCCCCGAAATGACGAGCCAAACCCGCGACGGATGCGTCGACTTTCAGCGGAGCCGCGGGTTATTCCGGCGTGACGTGCTCAGGGCGGGCGCTTGGGGGCTGGGCGGGTGGCCGCTGGCGGCACTGGCGATGAACGATCAGGCCGCCGATCTGCCCGTGCGGGCGAAGTCGGTGATTTTCTATCACCACTACGGCGCGCCGAGTCATATCGACACGTTTGATCCGAAGCCGATGGCCGCGGCGGAAATTCGGGGCGAGTTCGCGACGATCGCGACGTCGGCACCGGGCATGTTCGTGACCGACGTCATGCCGAACATCGCCCGCATCTGCGACCGGCTGTCCGTGGTGCGGACGATGAGTCATCGCACGGCGAATCATAATCCGGGCGTGTATCTCGCCATCACGGGCCGCACCAGCATTCGCGACCAGGTGCAAGTCGGCGCGACGCCCGATGACTGGCCCGCGTATGGCGCGGTGCTCGACAAGTTCTCGCCGGGCGGCGCCGCGCTGCCGACGGCCGCGCAGTTGCCGCATTACGCCTTCGACCAGGTCTTCCGCTGCCCGGGCCAGACGGGGGGGCTCCTGGGCAGCGGTTACGATCCGCTGGTGATCACCCGCGACCCGAACGCCGCGGATTATCGCGTCGAGGAATTCGATCTGCGCGTGTCGTCCGGGCAACTGGCCGACCGGCGAAGTCTGCTGACAATGCTGGACCGCCAGGCGGCGAAGTTGGATCTTTCGCTCGGCGCGGAGCAGTGGGACAGCCATCGTCAACGGGCCTTGTCGATGCTGACATCGACCCGGGCGCGCGAGGCGTTCGACATTGCCCGCGAGCCGGCCGCGATGAGGGAAAATTACGGCCGTAACAAGACAGGACAATCGCTGCTGATGGCGCGCCGGCTGGTGGAAGCGGGCGTGCGGTTTGTCACGGTCTTCAGCGGTTCGAACCCGGGCGACGGCTGGGATACGCACGTCGACAATTTCAACCGCCTGAAAAAAGACCTCATGCCCGCGGAAGACCGGGCCTTTGCGGCGCTCATTGAAGACCTCGATGCGCGCGGCCTGTTGGCGGAAACGCTGGTCGTCTGGTCGGGCGAGTTCGGCCGCAAGCCGCACATCGGCCGGCCGAATCCCGCCGTCAACAACATCGGTCCCGGCGGCCGCGACCACTGGCCCGCGTGCTACAGCCTGGTCCTCGCCGGGGCGGGCGTGAAGCGGGGCTACCTGCACGGCGAAAGCGACGCCATCGGCGAGTATCCCAAAGGGAGCCCGCAGACGCCGGGCGACATGGCGGCGACGCTGTTCTGGTCCCAAGGCCTCGACCCGGGCACGCTGATGCACGACGCCTTCGGCCGGCCGTTCCCCATCGCCGACGGCGAACCGATGACCGAACTGTTCGGGTGATGCTTACGCCAACTGCGGTCCCGGCGTTGCCAACGCCGGGCTTTGGTGAGGCGTTCATGTCTCTCCGCCGGGCGTTAAGCCGTATTCGTTGAGTTTGCTTTTGAGCGTCGTTCGGTGCAGGCCGAGCAGCCGGGCCGCGGCGGCAACCTGGCCGCGGGTCTTTTGCAAGGCCGCGGCGAACAGGGCCGGTTCAATCTCCTGGAGCAGCCGGGCATGCAGTTCGTCGCCGTCCTGCGCGGTGAGTAGCTGGCGGTCTGACCATGCCTTCACGGCGGCCATCAAATCCGTTGCGGCATCGGTTACAGGGCCGGCCATTGCGGCAGGACTCGGCCAGTGCCAAGGCTCGATCGTGCCGCCGCGGGCGAGAATCGCGGCGTGTTCGATGGCATTGCGAAGTTCCCTCACATTGCCGAACCACGGCCGCTGTTCCAGCGCGTGCAGCGCCTCCGGCCCGATGGTCGGCCGGGCGATCTGGTTCTTCGCGGCGACTCGTTCGGAAAAATACCGGGCCAGTTCTGCGATGTCTTCCGGGCGGTCTCTCAGCGGCGGAAGATCGATTTGAAATGTCACCAGGCGATAGTAGAGGTCGCTGCGAAACGTCCCGGCGGCGGCCAGGGCGCGCAGGTCCTGGTGCGTTGCCGAGATCAACCGAAAATCCGACTGAATCGGCCGGTCGGCCCCCACGGGCCAAATCTCTCCCTGCTCGAGCGTGCGCAGCAATTTCACTTGCACGGTCAGGGGAATTTCAGCGGCTTCGTCGAGAAACACGGTCCCCGTGTCGGCCTGTTCCAGCAGTCCCTTCCGGCCGGCGTCGGCCCCGGTGAACGCGCCGCGCACATGTCCGAACAACTCGCTCTCAATCAGAGTTTCACTGAGCGACGCTACATGAATCGGCACGAACGGCCCGGCGGTACGGCGGCTGTAGCGGTGAATGGCCCTTGCCACGAGTTCCTTGCCGGTCCCGCTCTCTCCGTGCAGATGAACGCACGCCGAGGTCGGTGCGACCAGGGCGATCTGCTTAAACACGGCCTGAAACGCCGAGGACTTCCCGATGAGCTGATCGCTGGCGGGAGCGGGCTCCTCAGCCTGGAAGCCTGGCTGACCGGGGCGATTGCCGGCGTTCGACTCGGCGAACCGCAGCGCGCGGCGGATGGTTTGCTCGGCCGTCGCGAGATCGAACGGCTTGACGAGATACTCGAACGCACCGTGACGGATTGCGTCCACGGCGGTCTGCAAGTCGCCATAGGCCGTGATGATGACGACCGGCGCCGAGCCAAGCAATTCCTGAAATCGGGGGAGCGCTTCGAGCCCTGTCATCCCCGGCAAACGGACATCCAGGAGAATGGCATCGGGGCGCTGCTGCTCCGCGGAACGCAAGCCTTCTTCTGCGGACGCCGATGCCGCCGAAGACAATCCCATCCGCCCGGCGAGTTTCGTCAGCCCCCAACTGATGCTGGGTTCGTCATCGATGATGAGCAGATGGGGCATAGGGCGGGAAACGGATTGGGGAGTGCGGAGTGTGGAGTGCGGAATTGAAGAACGGGGCGCGGCGGCGGAAGCATACGGGGGCATGGCGGTGCCTCGATCATACTTCCGTTTTCTGACCGTTGATGATTATCATGCCGGGAACGCGTGGCAATCCCAACCCCGATCCCGCTGTCGCCGATGGCGGGCTTTGAGGGACCATCACCGACCGTCATTTTCAGGGACGCACACTATGTGGAATCAGCCGATCCAGCGCCGCACTGCTTTGAAGATTGTGTCGGGAAGCCTCGCCGCCGGCGGGTTGCTGGGGCGGCCCGCGGCCCGGGCCGATGTGCCGCGCGTGTTGCCCAAGGGCCAACTCCCGAAGGATCGCCGGCTGGGCAAATTGAAAGATTTGAATGGGGACTTTTCCTGGGACCCGCTGGAAACATATGAAGCGTGGCAGCAGAGAGCCGAGTATCTCCGCCGGCAGATTCTGATCTCGCAGGGTTTGTGGCCGATGCCGGAGAAGGCGCCGCTCAAGCCCGTGATTCATGGGAAAGTCGACCGGGAAGACTACACCGTGGAAAAGGTGATCCTCGAGACGTTTCCCGGGTTGTTTCTAACCGGCAGCCTGTATCGTCCGAAAGGGAAAGTGGGAAAACGGCCTGGCATATTGTGCCCGCATGGCCACTGGCCCAATGGGCGTTATCACGACCACGGGCAGGAAAAAGTGAAGCTCGAAGTCGCCGGGAAGGCGGAGTTTTCTGAAGTTGGCGGCCGGCATCCGCTGCAGGCGCGCTGCGTGCAACTGGCCCGGCTCGGCTGCGTGGTGCTGCTTTACGACATGCTGGGCTACGCCGACAACCCGGTTCTGTCATTTGAGCTGGTGCATCGGTTCGCCAAGCAGCGTCCGGAGATGAGTCGGCCCGATCGCTGGGGATTCTTCAGCGCGCAGGCCGAATCGCGGATGCTCAGCGTGATGGGCCTGCAAACGTGGAATTCCATCCGGGCGGTCGATTTCCTGTCGGAACTGCCGGATGTCGATCCGCAAAAACTGGGCGTCACCGGGGCCAGCGGCGGGGGCACGCAGACGTTCATCCTCGCCTGCGTCGACCCGCGCCCGAAAGCGTTTTTCCCCGCGGTCATGGTCTCAACGGCCATGCAGGGGGGCTGCACCTGCGAGAACTCGAGTCTGCTGCGGGTGAATACGGGAAACATCGAATTCGCCGCGCTCGCGGCTCCGCGAGCGATCGGGATGTCGGCGGCGAACGACTGGACGAAGGAACTGGAAACCAAGGGGCTGCCCAGTCTCAAGGAACACTTTGCCCGAATGGGCGTGCCTGACAACGTCGAAGGGAAATATTTCCGCTACGAGCACAACTACAATCATCCCAGCCGGACGATGATGTACGGGTTCTTCAATAAGCACCTGCACCTGGGCGCGGGCGAGATCGCCGAGCGGGATTTCGTGCCGCTAACGAAGGAAGACATTTCCGTCTGGGACGACGCCCATCCGAAGCCGGCGACGAACGAGGACGCCGAGTTGAAGGTCGTCCGTGGCTTTGCCGCCTCGTCAGAGAAGCAGTTCCAGTCGCTGGTGCCGCATGATGCCAGCACGCTGGCCAACTATCGGAAAACGATCGGCGGGGCGTGGGACGTGCTCATCGGCCGCGGACTGCCGGAGAAAGACGCCGTCACACAGGAAGTCCTGGCCGATGCGCCGAAGACGGGTTACGCCGAATATCGGTCGCTGTTGCGGTATGCGAAATACGGCGAGGAACTGCCGGTCGTCTTTCTGTTCCCGAACGGCTGGAACAAACAAGTGGCGATCTGGCTGACCGACGACGGCAAAGCCGGCTTGTACGAAGCGGACGGTAACCTCAAGCCGGAAATCCGCGCACTGGTGCAATCGGGAGTCGCCGTGACCAGCCTGGATCTGCTGCTGCAGGGCGAACTCCAGAACGCCGGCGACGCGGAAGCCGAAGCGAAACGGGTCGGACTCCCCCGGGATTTTCTGGGCTATACGGCGGGTTATAATCATCCGCTGTTTAGCCAGAGAGTTCACGACGTCCTCACGGCCCTGGCGTTTGTCCGCGATCATGAAACCAAGCCCGCGGCCATTCATTTGGCCGGGTTCGGCTCCTCAGCGCTGTATGCGGCCGCGGCAGCCGCCCAGGCCGGCGCGCTGGTGAAAAAACTCGTAACGGGCACGAACGGGTATCGATTCGCCTCGATCACGGAGATCGCCGATCCGATGCTGGTGCCGGGTGCCGTGAAATACGGCGATGTCCCGGCCCTGCTCAGCCTGCGTTCGCCGTTGCCGGCGTGGGTCTCGGGCGAAAAGCCGGACGCCTTGAAACTGACGACGCAGGTTTACGCCGCCGCCGGTCAACCGCAGGCCGTGCAGTTCTTCCCCGGATCGCCGGCCGATGCGCCACTGTCGGCGGCGAAGTGGCTCTTGACGTAACCCCGACCTAAACCGGCGTGCGAATCAACTCGTTTGACCGTATGGAATCGCCGTCCGACCCATGCCCCAGTCTCTCATTGAATATGCCCAGTGGCTGTCGGAGCGGAATCTCCGGTGGCCGACGCCGCCCAAAAGGGAACGCGTCAAAGCGGCGCCGCATCTTGATCCGTTGCCCGGCATCAAGGCGGTACTGTGGAACGTGTACGGCACGTTGATCCGCATTGCCGACGGAGAATTGCTGCACGCGACGCCGGACTCGCTGCGGATGGAGGTCGCTCTCGACAAAACGATCCGCGAGTTCAACATGTGGAACAGCATGACGCGCAAACCCGGCGCGCCGTGGGAGTACATGCAGTCGATTTATCTGCGAATTCTTGAAGACCTGCGGCTTGCCGGGACGAGCCGCAAAGGGGACGTCCCCGAGGTCGATTCCGCGGACGTGTGGACGAAAATCATCGGCAAGCTGCTGCAGAAGGAGTACGCCTATGACCGGGGACAATACGGCGACGAAGACGCGCTCGGCGAAAAGGTGGCTTATTTTTTTCACGAGTCGCTGCAAGGCCACGAAGCCATGCCCGAGGCGGCGAACACCTTGCGGATGGTCACGCAGGCAGGCTTGAGCCAGGGGCTGCTTGCCGACGGCCAATGTTTCACCGTTCCTCAATTGCTCCGCGATCTTAGAAAAGACGATCCGAACATCACGCTCGCCGATCTCTTCCGGCCGGAATTGCTGACGCTGTCCTGTCAAACCGGGGTTCGCAAGCCGTCGATGTCGTTGTTCGCCGCGGCGTATCGCGGACTGAAATCGCTGGGGCTTAAGCCGGCGGACGTGCTGTATGTCAGTTCCCGGGTCGCAGACGATCTCGCCGTGGCGAAGTCGATCGGCCTGTGCACCGCGGTTTACGCCGGCGAGAAGCTCGGCCTGGCGGTGACGGCGGAAGAACTCCAGAACCCGGACCTCTGCCCGGACCGTCTGCTGACGGAACTGTCGCAGCTCGCTGACGTGCTGAGCCTGTGATCGAACGGATTGAGAAACCCCCGTGGGTGCATCCGTTGTTTGGTGATCTGATGGGATGTCCCTATTGATCTCAGTCCGGATTGTTTTTAGCCCGGAGGGCGTCAGAACATAGCCCAGTGCGTGAGCACTGGGGAAACGGAATCAGGATCAAACCAGCCCGAGAGGGCGAAAGAGATTCTGCCGCCCCTGCCGGGGCTAACGGTTCAGCCGACTGCTCGTTCCCAGTGCTGACGCACGGGGCTATGCTCTGACGCCCTCCGGATTGAAGACGACATCTCACGATCCTGGAGATCGACAGGCTTTCAGACCACCAAATAAAGGATGCACCCGCCCGAAAACCCGTGAGGACGGCTGCTTGCAGCCAGGCTTCAAAACCGCGATGATGGACGCGTCTTGGTCCGCCGTCACGAGGAACCCCTATGCCCGCCGCGATGCTGTACAGCATGGATCTGGTCGATTTCAACAAGCCGCTTTACGCGCTGGACGAGATTCGCAAATGGAATCCGCAGCGGGAGGAAATGGAGCAGTTGACGGCGATTCTGTACGTCGACGCGGAAAACCACGGCCTCATCGGCTACAAAGAAGTCACACACCAGGAATTCTGGATTCGCGGCCACATGCCCGGTTATCCTTTGATGCCCGGCGTGATCATGTGCGAGGCCGCCGCGCAGCTCGCCAGCTTCTATTCCCGCAAATACGACATCATGGGCGGCGACTTCACCGGCTTCGGCGGCGTGAATCATCTTCGCTTCCGAGGCCCGGTTTACCCCGGCGAGCGCCTGCTGATCATGGCGAAGATGACGCGCTGTCGCCGCGGGAAGATCGCCGAATTCACGTTCCAGGGCTACGTCGGCGAACGGCTGGTCTTCGACGGCGAACTGATCGGCGTCCCGTTAACCCGCGAACAGATGCAGACTCCCCCTGCAGCGGCAGAGGGATGACGGGCCGGTGAGCTGCGGTCCTGGCGTCGCCGACGCCGGGCTTTGCACAAGTTGACCCTCGCAATTTCGTTCTCAGGGGCGTCCGCACCATGCCGACCATGCTTCGCCAAGATCTTTTTCCCTATTTCCGGACGCTGTCCGAGATGGCGTGTCCGGTGGATTGGGCGGCGTTTTTCGGAAACGATCGTCCGGTGGAACTCGACATCGGCTGCGGGCGCGGGATGTTCCTGGTGAACGCCGGGCTGTCGCATGTCGACCGGAATTTTCTCGGCATCGAACTCGATTACAAGGAAGGCCGCCGCGGCGCCAAACGCCTGCAACGGCACGCGATGGAGCATGTCCGCGTGCTGGGCGGAGATGCGAAGGAGTTGCTCAGACGCTACGTGCCGGCCCATTCGGTTTCCTCGGCACACGTCTATTTTCCCGATCCATGGTGGAAGCGGAAGCACAAGAAGCGCCGGCTGTTCAGCGATGAGTTCGCCGACCTGCTCGCCGTCGTCGTGAAACCCTCCGGCCTGGTTCATTCCTGGACCGACGTGGAGGAATACTTTGGCGTGATCTCCGCGTTGATGAATCACCATCGGGCGTTCGAGCCGTTGGAGCTGCCGCCGCTGCCGGAACCGACGCACGACCTGGATTATCAGACCAGTTTTCACCGCCGCCGTTCGCAGGCCGGCTGCGAAACGTATCGGGGGCTCTGGCGACGTCGGGAAATTTCCGGCTGAGCGGGCGAAATCGGCTCGCGAGAGGTCGGAGTCGTTGTTATCTTTGTGAAGAGCGCGCCCATTTGCGGCGCTGCGCAGAAAACGAATCAGGTCTCCCAGGAACGTACTCGATGTCACCTGCCGCCCATCTGATCTGCTGGCTCTGGTCGATGGGAGGGTTGCTCGCCGGCGATCCGACGGTGATCGTTCCCGTGGTGACGGCGGCCAACCCGGCGGACATCGACACGGATTTTGCGTTTCAAGGGGAGTATCTCGGCGCCTCGACGCCGGAGGCCTGCGCCTGCCGTTATGGATTGCAGGTTGCGGCGCTGGGGGAAGGAAAATTTGAAGCCCTGCTGCACGAAGGGGGCCTGCCGGGCAACGGCGGGTCGGGTCACTCGGCGTTCCGTCTCAAAGGCGAACGCTCGACGTCGAATTTCCTGCGAATGGAAGGGGGCGGCTGGGCGGCCGAAATCACCGAGGGGAAGACGGTTCAACTGTCGCCCTTGGCCGGCGGACTGCTGGTCGCCCTGTTCGCCAAGACGGAACGTGTCAGTCCGACGCTGGGAGCCAAGCCGCCGGCCAACGCCGTGGTCTTGTTCGACGGATATTCGCTCGCGGAGTTGACCAATGCCGTGGTGACAGAGGACGGCCTGCTGAAAGTCGGGGCGGAAACCGCGGCCGCGTATCGAAATTTCACGCTGCACGCCGAGTTCCGCACACCCTACATGCCAGCGGCCCGCGGACAGGCCCGTGGCAACAGCGGCTTTTATCTGCAACGGCGGTATGAAGTGCAGGTGCTCGATTCGTTCGGCCAGTGGCCGAAGAGCAACGAAGCGGCATCGATCTACAAGATCAATCCGCCCGACATCAACATGAGTTTCCCGCCGATGGTCTGGCAGACCTATGACATCGACTTCACCGCCGCCAAGTTCGATGCGCTGGGCAATAAGTCGCACAACGCGAACCTGACGCTCAAGCACAACGGCGTCACCGTGCACAATCAATTGACGCTGTACAATAAGACCGGCGCGGGCAAACCCGAAGGGCCGGAGGCTTTGCCGATCCTGTTCCAGAACCACGGCGACCAGGTCCTCTACCGCAACATCTGGCTGGTGGAGAAATAGACGGCGGTGCGAAACAAGGCCCGCCGACGGCGACGGCGGGTCCCGGCGATGCCATCGCCGGGCTTTGGCTGTTATTCCAGCAGTCCCAGCGCATTCTCGCGCTGCTCGAGCGGAAACGTCACCGCTTTTCCGACGCGGTGCGATTCGAACACGGCGGAAATCATCTCCACCGTCCAACGGCCTTCGCTGGGACCGCACAGCGGTTCACGCCGATCGTCGATTGAGCGCAGCAGATCGTGCACGGCGGCGACGTTGCCGACGTCCAGGCCGGACTTCGGCAGCGTCTCCGGCTTGTCGACGCCGTTCGAAGTCACCGGCAGCCACTTCGCATTGGACCGGCCGGGCGACCAGCCCGCATCGCGCAGCAGAAACACCTGCGCGGGATATCCCGTCAGAATTTCGATGACGCCTTTGCTCCCGTAGATTTGCAGGCCAAAACGCGACGGGCTGCCGCCCGCTTTCCGGCGCGAGGCGAAGAACCCGGAGACCCCTTTCGGAAAGGTATAGCGGGCCGTCACCTGGTCGCCGGCGAGCGGGCCGACGCCTTCATTGCCCGGCTTCACGTCGGCCTTGGTCACCGGCCGGCCGTCGACGGACAGCGTGGCGTAACAATCGAGCGGATCGCCGCCGAAGAATCGCATCAAGTCCATGATGTGGGAACCGAGCACCCACAAGTCTTCGCCGCCGCCGCGGGCGTCTTCCTTGCCTCGGCCGCGCAGTTCGAGGATCTCGCCGATTTCCCCCTGGGCGATCAGGTCTTGCACGATGGTCAGATTCGGGGCGTAATGCGTTTGATGCGCAATCGCCAGCCGGATGTGCCGCATCTCGCAGGCCTGAAGAATTTCATCGGCTTCCCGGGGCGTGCGGCAGAACGGTTTCTCCATGTAGATGTGGCAGCCGTGTTCGGCGGCGGCGAGAATCATGTCGCGATGCTGGTCGATCCAGCGCGGACCGATGCCGACGAGATCCAGCTTCTCTTTCGCCAGCATCTCGCGATAGTCGGCGTAGGCGGTTTTCGCCCCGGTAATTTTCATCGCCTTCTCGCGGCCGGCTTGGTCCTCATCGGCGACGGCGGCGACTTCGATTTCTGGGATTTCCTTCCAGACGCTGTCGATGCCGTGACCATAGTTGCCTTTGCCGGTCCGTCCGATCACGCCGACACGTCGCTTGGCCATCGTTGTCCCCTTTTGAAAGAACTGCGCTTCCGCGAAGCGTCGCGAAGTTCGGAAATTCTCACCGTCAGACTCGGAATCTCGCCGATGGCTGCAATAATACTGAAAGTCCGGGATCAACGCGAACTGCACCAACTCTGAATGACGAAATGCCAGAAATTAAGCCTTGGGACGTCGACCGCGTCCGTCGTGACTTTCCGATTCTCGAGCGCCCGCTCGCCGACGGCCGGCCGCTGGTGTATCTCGATACGGCGGCGACGGCGCAGAAGCCCGCCTGCGTGATCGACAAGGTCCGCGCCTGTTACGAGGAATTCAACTCCAACGTTCATCGCGGCATCCATGAACTCGGCGACCGGATGACGACCGAACTCGAAGCCGCCCGCGAAAAGGTCCGAGGCCTGTTGAATGCGAACGAAGCGGACGAAATCATTTTCACCTCCGGCACGACGATGTCCATCAATCTCGTCGCGCACGGCTGGGGGCGAAAGTTCCTGAAGCCGGGGGATGAAATTCTCGTCAACGAGATGGAGCATCACGCCAACCTGGTGCCTTGGCAGCTTGCTGCAAAGGCCGCCGGGGCGGTGCTGCGCTATCTGCCGCTGACGACCGACGGCCGGTTGGAGATAAGCCGGCTCGACGAATGCCTGACGGCGAAGACGAAGCTTGTCGCGGTGACGGCGATGTCCAATGTGCTGGGAACGATCAATCCGGTCGACGAACTTGCGCGGAGGGCGCACGACGTCGGCAGCCTGATCCTTGTCGACGCAGCGCAAAGCGTCCCGCATGGACCGGCCGATGTGCAGCGGGACAAAGTCGATTTTCTGGCGTTCTCAGGCCACAAGCTGTATGGCCCGACGGGCGTCGGCGTGTTGTATGCGCGGAGGGCCTTGCTGGAAGCGATGGACCCGTTCCTCGCCGGGGGGCACATGATCCGGGAAGTCTTCCGGGATCATTCCACCTGGGCCGACATCCCGGCGAAATTCGAAGCGGGGACGGGGCCGTTCATTGAAGCCGTTGGGCTGGGAGCGGCCATCGACTACGTCCGCGAACTGGGGTTTGAGAACATCCAGGCATACGAGCACCGCCTCACTCAACTCGCCTACGAGAGATTACTGACGGTTCCCGGGTTGACGATTTACGGTCCTGAGCCGGCACATCGCGGTTCGCTGCTGAGTTTCACCGTGGACGGGGTGCATCCGCACGACATCAGCGACCTGTTGAATCGCCGGGGCGTGGCGGTTCGGGCAGGCCACCATTGCACGATGCCGCTGCATGACCGGCTGCAACTCGCCGCCACGGCCCGCGCCAGCCTGGCGTTTTACAACACGCCGGGCGAAATCGACGCGCTGACGGACGCCTTGCACTACGCCCGCAAGGTGTTTCGGCTGGCATAGGCGCCGTGCTCGCCGATGCGGTCCCGGCGTCGCCGACGCCGGGCTTTGATGGATTCTCGAAGCGCAACGAATGATCGGGAAGGCTGTTAATCCTGGGCGGGGACATTGGTCTGGGGGAGGGCGGAACTTTCGTCTTCGGGTTCCAGCACCTGTTCCGGCGCCAGCGGTTCATCGTCTTTCGCGGACGGATCGATCTGTGCCGCCCACGCCTTGAGTTCGGCAAAGGCTTCCGGTTTCAGGGTCTCGGGGCGCCAGGGATCGATCGCGGCGACCGGTGCGTTCCATTCGTGCAGCAAGTCCCACGCCGTGAGCCGGGTCTGTAAAGGGCCGGTTTCCAGGCTTTTCGCCACCGCCGCCACCACGTGTTGCCGGTGATTCAACAGCCGTTGAACGGCCGCCTCGCGGGCGACCGGGTTGCGATTCTGAAATTGTTCGAGCAGCCGGTCTCTCGTGGCTTCATCCGGAGGATCGTCTCCGGCAAATTCGTCGCCGCTCAGCAGGAAGGCCGCGCGATGCTCGGACAGCCAGGCGATCAACTCGTCCGATTCGAGGAAGCCGTTCTGAGACGCGATGATCTGGCCGTCGACCGTCTGCACCTGCACGGTCGGGAGCGACTCGACGCCCGCGCGTTTTGCCACCTTGGGATGTTCATCGACGTCAATCACGGCGACGGTCCAGTTCTCCAGTGCCTCGGCGACGTCGGGCTGATCGAATGTTTTCAGTTCTTTCTTGCACCACCGACACCACGCTGCCGTGAAGAGAATGAACACGCCCTTCCGCTGCTTGGCGGCGTCCGTCACCGCCTGGCCGAGATCGGTGAATCGTTTGGCCTTCGGCGTTTTGGACGAGGGGCCATCCTCGGGGGAGTCGGCCGGCGGATCATCCGGCACGCTGTCGAGGGCCGATTCCACGGACGGCTTCACGGGAAGATCGGCGTCTTGTGCGCGGGCGACTGCCGACGGAATCAGCAGGTACGACGCCAGTACGAGGAGGATCGGGCAAAGCGAAGCAGGCTTGGCCACAAAAGGCACAAAATGACACAAAAAAGGAGTACGGCAGTAAGGCCATTTGCCGTGGAATCTTGGGCAATTCCGAATTCCTTTTTGTGAGTTTTTGTGCCTTTTGTGGCCAAATCGCCTTTCTTCATTCGCCGCCGCGATCGCGTGGGAATAGAGAGACTCGCCGGGAAGAAATGCCGTCGTGCAATTCATGGTGTGGTCTCCGAGCCGTGACGGACCTGCTTCCAAAAATCATCGTATTGGAAGTGCGGGCTGTTTTCGTGATCATGGCACTTCACGCAACGATCACTGGCGTTCCAAGGTGTGCGAACTTTGGAATCTTGAATATGCTTGGCAGACGGTCCGTGACAACTTTCGCAGCCGACGCCGCCCAGGCGCGCAGAATCTTTCACCGACTGAAATCCGCCGGGAAGACCGTAGCCCGTCGTGTGGCAGTGCTGGCAGTACGGGTCGACGTGGAACTCTTTCTTGATCAACGTCTGCCAGGCATGGGCATGTTGGGACGCCTGCCAGGCGTGATGTTCGGCGGCATGACACTCCCGGCACGCGGCGCTTCCGGCGATGCGTTCCTCGGAGCCTCCCAGCGATTTCGGCGGCGCGAACGATGTTTGCTCCGAGGTGAAGTCTCTGTCGGCGAGTTCCGAAAGAAATCGCTTCAGATTCAACGTCTGCTGGCCGTGATCGGGGAATGTCGGGCCGAGTTCGACGACCGCGCCCGGGGAGGCGCTTGAATCGAGATTCAGCGGCAATTGAACGAGAAACTTGCCCTTGTTGGTCGCGGCGGCCAGCACGGTCGGGCCGACGGATCGCGGCGCGATTGCCTGACCGGTCGGGCCGCCGATCACCGCGGCGACTTCGGGCAATTGCTCGGCCAGTTCCTGGAGTTCCTGTTCCGGCAAATAGGCCAGGACGATCACGCGATCGGGCTTCGGCGATACGCTGCGCAGCGCTTTCAGAATCGCCGGCTTCGGTTCCAGTGCCGGGATGCCGTCGCAGACCGTTTTCGCCGCGGTGACGCCGACGATCTGCACCCGGAGTCCGCCGGAGGTCACCGTGAGCGAAGCGGGGAACAGCGGCTGTCCCTGGGAGTCGACGAGATTCGCCGAGAGGAACGGCACGCCGGTCTTTCGCTGCATGTCGCGGAGGGCTTGGGCGCCTAACGCGGCTTCGGCCGTTCCGAGGTTGTGTGCGGCGATCTGCATCGTCGCCTCGCCGCGCAGGATGGCTTCGAAGCGGAGCACATCATAGGCAGACGATCCTCCCGGCGCACCGCCGACATCAACCAGCAGCACGGCATTCTCTTGACGGACCTGCTCGAGATAAGCGGCGCGGCGCAAGAGTCCTCCCGATTGGTTGGACGTGCAGCCGCAGGGAACGAGCCAGCCTTTCGTATCGCCGCTGGCGATCAGCGAAACAGGTCGCGCCGGCGTCGGGGAAACGGTGTTCGCGGGCTGGCAGCCGGAGAGCGCGAGGAAAATGATCATGATCGACTTCGCCCCCGACGAGTTGCCGGGGGTTGCGTTGCCGTCGCTTCCCCCGGCGACTCGCCTGGGGCTAAAGCTGAAATTGAGAATGGGCATGGCGATCTTAGAAAATCAGCGCATAGGCCAGGAGATTCACGTTGATCTGAATCGAGTTCGTGATTTCATTGCCGCCGCAGCAGCAGCAGCCTTGGGCGTGCTGCGTGTCGTTCAGTCCGTCTTGCGAATACAAGACGCCCAGCCGGCCGTTGAAATGCAGGCCTTCCAGGGGCTTCGGCTCTCCATGCTTGGCTTCCAGGCCGTTAATGACGTGCACGGTTTGAAACACGGGGTGGTCGAGGTCGAGCGGCTGCAGCGTCTGGTCGGCGAAGATGGCGGCCATTTCGCGGCGGAACGACCGGTCCCAGTCCGGGGACGAGCATCCGGCCGACGCGAGGAGGAACCCGCCCCGTTCGACGAACTGCCTGAGGTTCTCCCGCTCTTCCGCCGGGAGCTGAAACTCGCCTTCGCCCGTCATGACCACCAGGGGAAAACCGAACAGTTCTTCGGACCGCAGCTTCACGGAGTGCAGCCTCCGGCTGGTCGTGATGGCGGACTCCTTTTCCGCGGCGACGAGAAAATGATCGGAGAAGCACTTGCTGCTCTTGGTGCCGGCGTAAATCAGGTTCGCCACCTGGACGACGCTTTCCGATTCGCCGCCGGTGTGCTCCGGCTCGGGGACCTGATCGGCCCGCGCGGCCGGCTTCGCCCCGGTCTTCGGAGCGCCCAGCACGAGAGTCCACCAGGTTGGCGACCATCCTGCCGCGGCAGCAGCACCCAAGGCAGCAAACAGCGCTACAGCGGGAATGATGCGAGAAAGCGACAACATGGCGACACTCCTGAGTCGGAATCTCTTGCGATGATAAATCTTTGTTTGTGCTGCGACGCGGCGCGGATCATTCATTCAACTCGTCGACGACGCGTTCAAAGTAGGCGGCAACGCGGCGGCGATAAACGGCAGGGGCCTGGGCCTCGGCGCGTCCGGAGGCTTGCGTTCCCTGAAGCACGCCGCCGGTACCGTCTTCCGGACGCCGTTCGTCGCCGCCGAATCTGCGGGCGAATTTTCCCTGCTGGCGATGATCGGGCTGAGACTGCATCGACGAGCGCGGCTGGTCTTCCGGCTGTCCGCCGTATAAGCCGACATTGTCCATCGAATTCCGACGGGCGCTGCGGCCGCCCCCGGCCCCTTGCTGCCCGCCTCTCCCCGGCGACTGTCCTGGCGACAAGCCGGCTTCTGCCAGCAATTGCTGCAAAGTTTTGCCGGCGGCCTGGCCAAGCGACGGCTTGAAGCTCAGCGAGCGCTGCATTCCCTCGCCAGTGCCCGCCTGCATCTCGTCCGACTTCTCCAGCAGTTGTTCGAGTTTTTCCTTTGCGTCTCTTGCGCCGGCGTGTCCCTTGGAACCGGAGAACTCCGCCAGCCCCGTTTCGGCGTCTTTCATTGAGTCCGTCGCGCCGGACGCCTTGCACGCCTTGCAGAACTCCTGCGCCTGTTCGCGGAGTTCGTTCAGTTCCTCGTGTTCCGGCAACTGGCCGGCGTGAGATTCGATGTCGTCCATCAACTGCGACAACTCCTGCCGCACGCGCTCCTGCTCGGCTTCGAGATCCCGCATCCGCCGCTGCAAAGGCGGGTTGTCTTCCCCGTCCCGGTTCTTCAGCGACGACAACCGCTCGGCGAGCGACTCCTGCTGCTGAAACAACTCGCTGAAGCGGGCCTGGTCCTTCATCAGGTCCAAAACGCCGGCCAGAAGTTCCAGCGGCTCGGACACGTTTTCGTCGAACTCGCGGCGCTCCTGCTGCAACTGCTCCTGCATTTCCTTCAGTTCCTGCGCCAATTGTTCTATCGTCTGGTCCTGCTGTTCACTCCGCTTGCGAAGTTCCAGTGCCATCTCCTTCAACTGATCGGCCAGCGGATCCAGCTCTTTGGCCAATTCCCGGTCAAGGTCATACGGCAACTCATTTTTCTTGCGAAGTTCCTCGAGCGCCTCGGCCTCTTGCTCCATCCGCTTGGCCAGGGTCTCGAGTTTCTCGCGGTCCTCGTCGCTGATTTCTTCTCCGTTGGCGGCCTTTTCTGTCAACTGTTCCTGCAAGGCGTCCAGTTCATGGGCGACTTGCTCCAGCCGGCGGCGGGCCTGCTCATACTTCTTCTGCAACTGCTCGACTCCGTCTTCCTGACTGCGGGACAGCCGGTTGAAGTCTTCTTCGGCCACAATCCGCACCGTGGCGATCTCGCTTTCGGCCCCTTGAGGCTCATCGGGCCGATTGTCTTCCACCCGGGCGAAAACTTTCAGCACATCGCCGGGACTCAGCCCATACGCGGACAGCGGCAGCAACACTTGCGACTGCCAGCGCGTCGGCGGCGGACTGGCGACGTCCACTTCCAGCGGACTGTAGCGCGAATCGTTCAGGCTCCGATAAACCTGCACCTGCGCCACGCCGAAATCGTCTTCCGCCGTGATGATCACCGGCAGCACGGCCGACGGTGTCGCGAAGGAAATTTCCCTGGGCTGCGCCAGCCGAACAAAGGGCCGCTCGTCTTTCAAGACCGTGATCGGCGCGGTGAACGTCTCTTCCGAGGTCTGCCCTTCCCGGTCCGTCACGGAAAATTGCAACTTGCCGGGCGCACTGACCACGAATGAACCAGTCACTTCGAAGGGGTCGCCGGAGGACGGAATCATCGCCAAGCTCTCTGCTTGAGCTGCCGTGACCTGCGCGTCGCCGCCGGAGAGGTGCCGGTTGCTTTTTCCCCAGAAGCGGACCGTCGTTCCCGGCAGACCCGAGATGCCGTTCGTAGGCAAAGCCCCTCGATAGGGCGGCCGCTGCGTGTACTCTGGCGGCGTGATCTCGAAGCGGACGGCTTCCAGTTTCGGCACGGTGATCACGTTCAGCGAGTAGACCCGGCTGCGCGCAGAACCGGACCGCACATGATACTTCATCGGCTGGGTGACGTTCGCCACCGAGGCCTTCCAGACCGGTCCGCTGGCTGCTTCCGCCGCATTCTTCTGCGTTCCGCCTGGAGCAAGAAACATCGGCAGCGATTCCGGAGGCTTCGAAGCCTCCGCCTGCAGCAACAAATCGACGCGCGCGACATCGTCTCCGGTCACTTGGACTGCGATCTCGGCGCCGCGGCCGTAGACGATCTGGATGTCTCCCGGCTGGACTTGGAATTCCACGGCCGTGTATGGCGGATGATCGCCGAACGGATCGAAGAAACGGCCGAACTCCGTCGACACCAACCGCGGGGCGATGAGCGCTGTCAGCCAACAGGCGACCGCTGCTGCGCCGAGAATGCCGAAAGCTTGCTTGAGCGGCTTCGACGGAATGACGACTTGTTCCGGAACCTGGCCTGCCAGCCGTGTCGCCTGTTCGACGGCTATTCGGGCCAGACCCTGCGTGAGCGGATTGGCCATGGTCGCCGACGTTTCGGCGAGGTCGATGCCGGTGAGAATTTCTCCCTGGCTCTGAGCGGAACAGTCCAGTCGTCTGGCCAGTTCGTCCGTCTGTCCGAGTTGCCGTGCGCGCCGAATGCCGGCGGCGAGCAAACCGACCGCCGCGCCGGCGGATGCGAAGAGAATTGCGATCCGCAGCCAGCCGGGGAAATCCAGGACGAGATCGCCCCAGGCGCCGAAGAGGAAGACGGCCAGGGAGGCCAGGATGCCCCATGCCGAAGCCGACAGGCCGCTGAACACCAGCAGCCGTCGGCGCAGATCGCCGAGGAGTTCAAACAGTGGGGAGTCGATCATGCCGGCACTCTGTTCTGACGCCGCCGAATGGAGATTCCAAGCGGATCGCGGTTACGAACATTCGATCACCATCGAGTATGACAAGCCGCCCGGGAAATGCAAAACATTTCGGGTTCGAGGTAGTGGGTCAGTTTGCCTTTCAATGTAGGACACTTGCTCCGCAAGTGCCAATCACACTTGCGGAGCAAGTGTCCTACATTATTGAACTGACCCACTACCCGGGTTCGAGCACCGGCGCACAAAGGTTCGTCACTACCGGCCCGTGCTGTGCCGCTGATGAAGGGGCGCGAGGCGGAAGCTCTGCGCGGGCTGACGGCCGTGAGCGGCAGCATTTTTCCGGCGGTGTCGCGCACGATGCGGGCGTTGTGGAAATGCCGCAGTTCAGCTCAAACGGGATTGAACCGGGGCGTCGACTTCAAAAAAGTCGCGGCCGGAAAACCTCACGTCCCCCATCGTGCCAAATGTGATTGCCGGCGTGGGGGCAAGGGGCGGAGTGAGTCGGCCAATTGACCTTCGATAGTGCGTGACTACCGACGGGAGGCCATCGCCGGGCTTTGCTTCAACCCGCGATGATTTTCCAGCCGTAGGTATTGAGTTCCAGCACGAGGAAGAATATTCCCATGATCACGGCGGCGAGGGAGACGAAGAGCAGTCCTTCGTAGATGCCGGGCGTCGGGCTGTTGTCAGAGCTTCGTGGTGACATTGTCGCCTCGCTGAATCGTGGTGTTCTTGGCTTTTTCGATGACCAGGCCGACCGCCTTGTCTGCCGTGACGCGGGTGAGCCGGATGCGGCCGAGGTATTTATCTTGATGGTAGACGGTCAGCTCATGACCGATTCGGAGGTCGTCGTCGCTGCCGATCGAAATCTCGACGAATTCGTTGCTCCCTTTTTCGGCCTTGCGGGCCTCGAGGACGACGCCGTCCACGTCGGTCGGGGGCTGCTTGGTCGTCAGCATCTGCCGGGGGTCGGTGGGAAGCTGCTTGGACGCCAGGAACGACTTCATCGTCGCGTTTTCGCGGAGCAGTGCGGCGTGCTTTTCCTCAAACTGCTGCTTTTGCAAGTCCATCGCGAAGACTTTGTCTTCCAGCTTTTTCAGGTCGGCAATGACCTCGTTGCGGGTCTTGTAGAGCTGGGAGTTCTTGTCTCGCTGCAGCGTCGATTCCTTGGTCCGTTCGTCGGC
Organism: uncultured Planctomycetaceae bacterium; assembly: GCA_964388415.1. Classification (GTDB taxonomy): domain Bacteria; phylum Planctomycetota; class Planctomycetia; order Planctomycetales; family Planctomycetaceae; genus CAZDGB01. The sequence goes on from CAYMAO010000024.1 coordinate 30,348, forward strand.
TTCGGTGCTGTTCAGCAGGGCGAGTTCTTTTTCCGCGTCGAGCGCCGTTTTGAGCTGCTTGTACTCCGCGTTGATGATGCGGTTTTCGTCTGTCTGCTGCCGCAGTTTGCCGGTGAGTTCATTGATGGAGTCTTGCAACTGCTGCTGGACTTGCTTGGCGGCGGACCGTTCTTTGTCGGCCTCGGCCTGCAGGTTGGCGTATTCGCCTTCGACCTTTTTCTGCGCCGTCGCCGCCTTGCCGGCTTTGGCCATCCAGTTGGAATTGGCCGTGAAAACGGCACCGGCGAACGCCATGAAAATGACGCTGAGGGCGAGATGAATGACGACGAGGATCTTGCCGAACGTGGTCATGATCGTACTCTTTCACTGCGACCGATTCACTGCGACCGACAATTCTGCGACCGACAATTCTGCGACCGATACGCTGCAATCGACTTGACTATTCCAAGTCAGGCAGGCGACGGTGCCGGCCCGATGTTCTCAAGACACGCCTGCGTTCTCACGGGGACAGGCCCGCGGTCCCCGACAATTGCTGCTTGCGGCGCTCCAAACGCTGCAAAATCTCCGTGAGCCGGATCTCTTCCTCTTCCAGATTCTTTCGCTGAATCTGCGCGGCGTACAGATCGTTCCGCAGCAATTCCACTTGATTTCTCAGGCGGTAGACTTCTTCGCGGCGTTCCTGGCCTTCGGAGCGAATCTTCTGGGCCTCGCCGACTTTTTCAATGATCTCTTCGTTGATCCGGGAAATCGACTCGCTGATCTCGTTCAATTGTTTTACCAGCGCCTCTTCGCGCTTCTTCAAGCCTTCCTTATCCGCAGCGACGGCGGCATCTGCGGCGACCGTCAGGGGTTTCTTCTCTTCCGCCAGCTTCGTGAGTCGATCCAGTTCCGACCGCGCTTCCGAGATCTGCTTCGTCCTCGCCTCGGTGACGGCTTCGGCCAGCACCGGCGTGGTTTTTCCGGCGGTGTTCGACTTTCGGTGCGTCAGCGTATACGTCACCTGCTCGCCCGGCGTGACTCCCAGCACGAAGTCGCTGCCCAATTCCGTGACTTCGCCCGGCCAGTTCGGTCCGCCATTGCGCATCGCTGCCGCAAAGGACGCGAAAGCCAGACTGGCCGTCACGACGAAGACGACAAACACTTTTCCAAACGAATTCAACATATCCACCGATCCGAACTTCGGCTCGAAGAACCTAACAGATCAAGGACTTGTGATTGACGACCGGGATGCGTCGCGGCACGGGACAGGGTCGGGATGCGCCACGGGACAACCGCTTTATCTTACCGATCTCGAAAAATCGGTGTCAATGAAAAACTTGGCTGCACGGGCGAATCTTCCTTGCCCAGACGGTTCGACCGCTTGATCCGGCCGCTGGGCGGATTGTCCTTGCTGTTGACGCACACGGAGTCTCCTCGTGGGAAATTCGGCTGAATGGGACGTCGACTAGAGTCTAGGTACCCGTTCGTGATTTTTTCTTAAATTCCGGGCCGGTTCTATTGCCGCCGGCGTTTTTTCGCAGCAAGATACGGCGAAACCGATTCTCTCCCATGACATTTCCATGCAATCTGCGGAAAAAACCGATTCTGCGGGCTGCCCCAGCAACCCCGCCGGAAGCCGCTGTCTTGCCGCGCAGGATGTGACCGGGAAGGAAGTCGCAATCGACCAAAACGCGGGACGTTTCCCGAGGCAGCCAGAGTGTGATTCTTGCAGACGGACGGACAAAACCCCATGAGTAATCAGCTTCCGTATCGCCTGGAAATCGAAAATCGCCGGGCGATTGTCGCCCTGCTGCCGGAACTCAATGAAGTTCCCTGGGCCGACATTGAAAAGGTGGGCTCGGAGATTCTGGCCCAGATCGCGCCGTTGGCGTCGCCTTCGCTGCTGGTCGACTTGTGCGCGCTGAATTACATGGGAAGCGCCCAGGTCGCCCTCGTGGTGCGGATGTTCAAAACCGTGGTCAAGGAGAAGAACGGCAAGATGGTGGTGGCCAACCGCGACCCGATGGTGCTCGAAGTGTTGTCGCTTGCCGGTTTGAATAAAGTCTGGACCATCGTCGACAGCCGCGAGCGGGCGATGTCGATGCTCGGCGGCGGGTCGATCATGTCGAGTTCGCTGGGCGGCGGCGGTTCCAGCGGCTACAGCGGCGACGTGCAGCCTTTGCCGGGGATGGTCGCTTTGGTGGCAGCCTTGGCAGCGGCCGTCTTTCTGGTGATCCATCTGGCGAATCCTTCGCTGATTCCTTCGCGCGGCGACTTGTTCGGCGCCTTGGCCGCGTCAGCCGTCGCCTTTCTCGCCGGCTTATGGGCGATGAACTCCGGCAACCGGAATCTCGGCGTAGGCGTATTGGTGGTCTCCGTGCTGATGCTGCTGTATGGCGTCTTCGAAATTGCGAAGCCGGGCACCGGCGGTCCGGCACCCGCCAAACCCGATTCCACCGAACCTGCCGGCGACACGACGAAACCCAGTGCAACGCCAGGTACAACTCCCGGAACAACGCCAGGCGTGGCGCCGGCGGCAACCGTGCCTGGGGTCACCCCTGACCCGGGCGCCCCGGCCCCGACTTCGGCGACTCCTCCCTCGGGCGGCGGGGCAGCGGCCACCCCGCCGGGAACATCGACGCCGGCCGTACCGATCACGACGCCCTCGACGGCGCCGCAGTAGCTTCCGCACGGAAGCTCGCCGCCCTGCCGGGCCGGGGCTTCCGATGTCAGACCGAAGCGGAATTTCTGAAGTCCCACGAATCAACAGCCTCTTCAGCCGGGAGTATGGAAATGGCCGGAGCCAATCTTGAAGGTCGTCAAAAGGCGCTGCAGGAAGAACTCAGGGAACTGGTCGATGTCGTGGGACCGGCCCCTTTGGCCGACCTGCTGCTCGAACGGGCCTTCCAACTGCACGCCACCGACATCCATCTCGATCCGACTCCCACCGGCCTCCGGGTTCGTCTCCGGGTGGACGGCGTCCTGCATGACGTGCTGCAGCTCCCGCCGGAGATGATGCCCAACGTCATTTCCCGCGTGAAACTGATGGCCGGCATGGACATCACGGAAAAACGCCTGCCGCAAGACGGGCACATCACCAGCGCCGTTCTCAAGCATCAGCGCGATGTCCGCTGCGGTTCCGGGCCGACGATCTACGGCGAACGCATCGTGATGCGGCTGATGCCCGACGACAAATCGTTCACCACGCTCGACGAGCTCGGCCTGGATGAACAGCAGATGGGCGCCATCAAAAACATGCTCCGCCGGCCCTACGGCATGATCCTCAGCGTCGGCCCGGTCGGCAGCGGCAAAAGCACCACGATGTACAGTTGCCTCGAACTGCTCAACCAGGCCGAGCGCAGCCTGATCACCATCGAAGACCCTGTCGAACGCCGCATCGAAGGGATCAACCAGATCCAGGTCGACGGGAAAATCAATTTCAGCTTCGTCGAAGCGCTCCGCGGCGTTCTTCGCCAGGACCCCAACGTGATCATGGTCGGCGAAATCCGCGATCCGGAAACGGCCCATATCGCCGTGCGTGCCGGTCTGACCGGCGTCCGCGTCTTGAGCACGCTGCACGCCAACGATTCGTCGTCAACCATCGACGTCTTTCGCCAGTTCAATATCCCGCCGATGTTCATTTCCGACAGCGTCAACTGCATCATCTCGCAGCGCCTGCTGCGCAAGGTCTGCACCGTCTCCCGCGAAACGTATCATCCCGATGCCGCAGAATGTGCGATGATCGGCGTCGATCCTTCGCAGGCTTCCACGGTGAGCCTGGTGCGAGGCGTGCCGGCGGCGGTCAACTTCCACACGGGCTATGCCGGCCGGAACGGCATTTTCGAAGTCATGGCCTTGGACACAACCCTTCGCGAAGCCATTCTGCGAGGCAAATCGTCCAATGAGTTGAAGGTCATCGCCGTGGCCAACGGGATGCAGACCCTGGAGCAGGTCGCCATGGCCAAAGTCCGCGCCGGCATCACCACGCTGGAAGAAATGCACCGCGTGCTCATGGTCGAGGGATAAGTCTCGTCAAGTACAGCCCGGCGACGGCGTCCCCAGGATCCCGCCGTCGCCGACCATTGGTATCTACACAAGTGGCAGGAAGCTACAAAAGCGGTCCCTTCTCCCTCGCCTTGGGGGAGAAGGTGGCCGAAGGCCGGATGAGGGGGTTGTCTTAAGGCATGGCGGTTTGGAACGCTCGGCCCCCTCACCCTGACCCTCTCCCCCGAAACGGGGGCGAGGGGACCGGAGATGTCCACGCTCGAGCGCCAAAACGATGTGTAGATACCAATGGTCGCCGATGGCGGGCTTTGTTCAGCCGGGAGTGGATTTTCACGTCTCTGGCAGCCACAGGCTTTTTTCCGGAGTCAGTTCGGCAGGGCGCGCGGCACGGCGGGCCTTGATCCGCACATACGGCGCGATGAACCTTCCCCGATGGCCAAAATGCCCGGGGCCTTGTTTCGGATCGGCGCGATACGGTTCCCGGAGATCTTCGATCACGAAGCCGGATCGGCACAGCCCACCCACCAGCGATTCCCACCGATGCAGGTACTCGACGGCTCCCGTCTCGCGGTACGAGCGATCGTCCACCGCCGGCAGCGGTCCGGTGTGATAGTATTCCACCCCGACCACATAGCGGTTCTTCGCATCCCGGTGAGAAATCTGCAGGTTCGTCGGCTGCTTGTGCTGACTGATGTAGAGCCCGCCGTCGCGCAGAACGCGGGCGATCTGGGAATAGACGGCTTCGATATCCGGCACATAACACGTGCTGACCGGCTGATGAACGATGTCGAAGCTGCGTTCCGAGAACATCGATAAATCGTCCATCGAACCTTCGTGGACGGTGATCGGCAGTCCCCTGCGTGCTGCCTCCTGTGCATCCAGCCTGAGCATTCCCGGGCTCAGGTCCACCACGGTGACTCTCGCTCCCGCCGTCGCATACAAGATCGATTGCCAGCCGCCGCCAGCCGCCAGGCACAAGACGTCCAAACCGGAGACGCTCGGAGGCAGCCAGCCGCGGCCGTCGAGCACGGCCAGCGGATCGCGGCATTCCACATCCGTGGCGACATGCGAAAACGGACTCCCCTCCGACAGGCGATTCCAGGCGGATTGATTCGTCCGGCGATAGTCCAGATCGTCCATGCGGCGTCTTCTTTCAGAGGTTGGCTCAAAGCGAATCAGGAAGCCTGCCGCAATTTTGTTCCGAACGCAACCTGTCCAGTGATCCGGTAGTGGGTCAGTTTGCCTTTCAATGTAGGGCACTTGCTCCGCAAGTGTCATACATTATTAAAATGACCCACTACCAGTGATCCCAATTTCCGAGAAGTCCAGCTAGAATCGTCGCCTGTCGATCCGAAACCGCGATCCCCGACGATATCAGTCCATCTTGCACAGTCACATGAACTCACCGCTCGCGGAGGACGACCACAGGCCGGCGGATCGCACCGCCGGCCTGGTCACGATCGCCCTTTGGATCACGCTGCTGGGTTACGGCGCTGTGGCGGCCCCTGTTCCCGGCGTCAATGAACCGCATTATCTCGGGAAGGCCAGGCATTTCTGGGACCCGGCGTGGTGCGTGGGGGATCTGCTGCACGAATCGTCGAACGCCCATGCCGTATTTTATTTCGTGATGGGCTTCTGGGCAAAGTGGCTGACGTTGCCGCAGTTGGCCTGGTTCGGGCGGGCCGTCGGTTATGGCATCCTGGCGTGGGGCTGGCGGCGTTCGCATCACGCGCTGGGACAGGCGCAATGGTTTCCGTGGTGGTCGCTGCTGGGTTTTCTGACGCTTGCCAGTTGGGGGAATTTCTCCGGCGAGTGGATGGTCGGCGGCATTGAGGGAAAAGTCTTTTCGTATGGATTTCTGCTGCTGGCGTTCGCGGACTGGCAGGAGAATCGGCCACGGCGCGCCGCCGCGCTCGCCGGGCTGGCGGTCAGTTTTCATCCGATCGCCGGCGGATGGGGTGTACTGGCGGCACTCTGCGCGCTGGGCTGGGACAGGGTGCGAAATCACAAGCGTTTTGCGATGTCCGACATCATGGCGGCGGGGATGCTGCTCCTCGCGGCGCTGCCGGGGTTGATTCCGGCGGTGCAACTCCTCACGGCGGGCGATCCCCCGCAGGTGCGAACGAACGGAACGTTTTTGCAAGTCTTCTATCGATTGCAGCATCATCTCGACCCGATGGTGTTTCCGCTCCGCAGTTACGCCTGTTATGCCACGTTGTGCGCCGCCTTGCTGGTGATGATGCGTGCGATGTCCGGATCGATTGCCGGACGGACCTGGCTGCGAATGGTTTTCTGGGCCTGCCTGTTCGCCGCGGGAGGGTTCCTGGCCGGATACGGCCCGCGGCCGGCGAAGCTCATGCCGTATTATCTGGAACGGATGAATCTCCTGAAGTTCTATCCGTTCCGGCTCTTTGACGTGATCATTCCCGTCACCGCGGCAATGCAATGCACGGCGTGGGCCTCGCATCTTCTGATGAATCGTTCTCTGCGAATCCAGAGGTTAGCCGGTCTCTTCTCTTTAATGTTGCTGCTGGCAGCACTCATCGGCGGCGAATCTCGCCGGCATCAAATGCAGAAGGCCACGGTCTTCGATTCCCCCGAGTGGATCGACGTCTGCCATTGGCTTCGCGACCGAATTCCGGTGACGGCGCTGGTGCAAACGCCGGTTCGGAATCAGAATTTCAAGTGGCATGCGGAAAGGGCGGAATACGTCGCTTACAAAGATGTCCCGCAGGATAACGCCGGGCTGGTCGAATGGAATCGAAGAATGCTGTTTCTGGACAAGTGGTACAAGCAGCACCGTGCGGACGGCATCTACTCGAACGACGAACTCCGCGCGTTACGGGCCGAGATCGGCATCACGCACATCCTGACCGACCGGCTGGGCCCCTTTGAGCTGCCGGCGTGCTACACGAACGCCCGATTCCGCGTGTACGATTTGACGACGCTCGACCATTCGCCGTAATCATTGTTGCTTCGGAGACATTCGATGAACGCCTGCCGTTTCGCGGTCCTGTTGACCGTATCGTCATTCTTCTTCTCGTGGACCTGTTGTATCGCCGCGGAAGAAGACGAACTGCGCCCCGGGGAAGACTGGCCGAAGTTTCTCGGTCCGCTGGAGACCGGCGTCTCCGGCGAGAAAAACCTGCTCGACGCGTGGCCGGAGAAAGGCCCCCCGGTCGTCTGGAAGAAAAGGATCGGCACCGGCTACAGCGCGCCGTCGGTCCGGGAGCATCGGCTGGTGGTGCATCATCGCGTGAAAGACAAAGACTTCGTCGAATGCCTGCACGCCGTCTCGGGCAAGCCGATCTGGAAATACGAGTACGACACGGAATACGTCGATCCCTATGGCTACAACAACGGCCCTCGCTGTACGCCGCTTTTGACCAAGGACCGGTGTTATCTCTTCGGGGCTCAAGGGAAGCTCTTGTGTTTGAATCTCGAATCGGGGGCGAAAGTCTGGGAACGTGACACGGCGACCGACTGGAACGTCCCCGAGCATTTCTTCGGCTTCGGCTGCACGCCGATTCTTGAAGACGGGCTGCTGATCGTGCTGGTCGGCGGCCAGCCGAATTCCGGCGTCGTGGCGTTCGACCCGGTGACGGGGAAGACCGTGTGGGAGGCCGTCGGCAAAAAAACCTGGGACGGCGTCCCCCAGGAAGAGAGCAACAACCGTCCCTACAAATGGACCGGCCGCGAGATGCTGGTGAGTTATTCGTCGCCGATCGTCGCCGAGATTCACGGGCAGCGCCATCTCCTCTGCCTGATGCGGCAAGGACTGGTCTCGCTGGAGCCGAAGACCGGCAGACTCAATTTCAAATATTGGTTCCGCGCCAAGGTGCATGAATCGGTGAACGCGGCCCGGCCGGTCGTCGTCGGCGATCAGATCCTCCTGTCCGCCGCCTACGAGACCGGGGCCGCCTTGCTGAAGGTGAAACCGGACGGCAAGGACTACGACATCCTGTGGCGCGATCGAACCGGGTTGTCGACGCACTGGTCGACGCCGATTGCCCTCGACGGAGTCTTCTACGGCTTCAGCGGCCGGCACGAAGAGGAAGCGATGTTTCAGTGCCGGGATTGGAAGACCGGCGAGATCCATTGGGAGACGAACGGCTTCACGGGCGACATCTCGGACCTCGCGCGCGATCCGAAGACCGGCCAACCGCTCGACCGCCAAACCGGTAAGCCGGTCCCGTTTCCCTTTTACGGCCGCGGTTCGAAGATCATCGCCGACGGCAAGTTCATTGTGCTGGGCGAGCGCGGCACGCTGGCGCTCGTGAAGATCAGCCCGAAAAAGTTCACGGAGATCTCTCGGACGTTTTTCCCGGAGATTCATTACCCGGCATGGGCTGCCCCCGTGTTATCCCGCGGCCGGCTGTACCTGCGCAGCGAGGATCATCTGTTGTGCCTGGATCTCGCGAAGCCGAAGTAAGCCGGCCAACGTCTTCGCCCGGCAACACCGCATCCGTAAGCCACGGAGCCAGCAACCATGCACCCAGACGCTGGAAAACGCCTGTCAGTCGGAGTCTGTTTCGCCGCACTGGCGTCGCTGGTGCTGATCGATAACTTCGCCGGAGTTAACGCTGACATTCCGCCATCACCCGAAACATGCTGCGAACCGGGAAAGAAACTGAAAGCGGTCGTCGACTTCTTTCAGCAGGATGCCGTCTCGTTTGGCGATGGGCCGCGATGGGAACTCCCTGGAACCGAGAGGAAATCCGGTTGACATCTCATCGGCCCTGGCGGCGCCAGCGGGACGCCTCGAATTGCTGCTGATACGAATCCCAGAAAATAACAGCGCTCTCAAACATTTTTAGTTCGTTGCATCGCCGAAACTTGCGATGACGACTCCGCGCTGTTTTTTCTGGGAAGTGGTGTGAGATCCCATCCGCTATTCCGGCAACCGCCCGGCTTTGCTATCTTTCCTGAAGAGTCGAGAGTCCAGTGTCAAGAGGCGAGAGCCAGGCAGGCGATCCCGTTTCTTGCTGGCTCTGGACTCTGGTCCCTCGGCTCTCGACTTTTTCACGGATCGAAAAATGCCTTTGCGAGTTTACAACACGCTGTCGCGACAGAAGGAAGATTTTCAGACGGTCGAGCCCGGCAAGGTGAAGATGTACCTGTGCGGACCGACGGTCTATAAGCCGTCGCACATCGGCCACATGGTCGGGCCGGTGATCTTCGACACGATCAAGCGGTACCTCGTGTATTGCGGTTACGACGTGAAGTGGGTCGTCAACATCACGGACGTCGATGACAAGATCATCAACCGGGCCAAGGAACTAAATTCGACGATGGCCGCTGTCGCGAAAGAGGTCGAGCAGGATTATTTCGACAACCTCAAAACGATGGGCGTCGATTCCATCGATCACTTTCCCAGGGCGACAGAACACATCCGCGAGATGCACGAGATCATCGCCGCGCTGATCGAGAAGGGATACGCCTATCCGCTCAACGGCGACGTCTATTTCAACTGCACGAAAGACGCCGACTACGGCAAGCTGAGCCGGCGCAGCTTGGAAGAAATGCTGTCCGGCACGCGTGCCGAGGTGAACGACGGGAAGAAGCATCCTGCCGACTTCGCGTTGTGGAAGGGGGCGAAACCGGGGGAACCGTCGTTCGATTCGCCGTGGGGACCGGGCCGGCCGGGCTGGCACATTGAATGCTCGGCGATGGCCCGGAAAATTCTCGGCGATGAAATCGACATTCACGGCGGCGGACTCGACCTGATGTTCCCGCATCATGAGAACGAACTGGCTCAATCGGAATCATGCACCGGCAAACCGTTCTCTCGCTACTGGCTGCACAACGGGCTGATGCAATCGAGCGGCCAAACCGGAAAAGTCGGCGGCGGACATGACAAGCACGGCGACTTGATGGCCGAGAAGCAGCAGCAGGAAGTGCAGAAAATCAGCAAGTCGACCGGTGCCGGCCCGTTTAAGGACTTGCTGAAAACCCATCACGCGGAGACGATTCGCTTCTTCCTGCTGGCGACGCATTACCGCAGCCCGATTGACTTCGGCGACGAACGGCTGCAGGAAACGGAAACGAGTCTCGAAGGTTTCACGCGGTTATTCGAGACGTTCGAGCGAATTGCGGGAAAATCGTTCTTTGAATTGAATGCACCGAAAACGCGCGCGGCGGCAGAAGCCCAGGGGTTGCAACCCCTGGGCTTCCCGGAGTTCACCGCCGAACTCGCGGCGCTGCGGAGCCGATTCCTCGACGCCATGGACGACGACTTCAACACCGGCGGCGCGGTGGGCGTGCTGTTCGACATGAGGAAAACGCTGAATGCGTTCATCGGCAATCAGAAACTCGATTCGCCGTCGCCGAGTCCGGAGGGCGTCGCCACACTGACGGCCGGAATGACCGTGCTGAAAGAATTGGCCAACATCCTGGGCGTCTTCCGGCAGCCGCGGTCGAAATCAGCCGGCGGCGATGATGGGCTGCTGGACGGTTTGATGCAGCTCATCATTCAAATTCGGGCCGATGCGCGAAAAGCCAAGAACTTCGCCGTGGCGGATTTGATTCGCAAGAATCTGACGGAACTGAAGATCACGCTGGAAGACCGGTTGGATAAGACGCTGTGGCGGAGGGGATGAGATGATACACTGATGGGCAAGAAAGACTCCCACCCAATCCACGGGCAACTCAGCGATGTACGTTAAACGGTTGCGACTGAAGAACTGGAGAAATTTCCGGGATATAGACGTTTCGCTTCAGCTCAGAACTTTTATTGTCGGCCCGAATGCCGCGGGTAAGTCCAACTTATTGGACGTCTTTCGATTTCTGCGAGACTTGGCCATACAGCAATCCGGCGGTGGTCTTCAAAAGGCAATGGCTGATCGAGGAGGGTTGTCAAAGGTCCGGTGTTTGGCTGCGCGAAAAGATCCGGTCGTCGAAGTTGAAGTCGAGGTTCAGGGAGATGATTCTGACGACGGAACCTGGCTCTACAAGATCGGCATCAATCAGGAACCACGCGGGAATCGGCAACCGATTATCGAATCTGAGACCGTACGGCATAATGGACAACTTCTAATTGAGCGTCCCAATGATGACGACAAGGCTGATCAGCAGCGATTGACACAAACACACCTTGAGCAGATCAACTCCAATCAGAGCTTTCGCGAGTTGGCTCGGTTTTTTGAACGCATCACTTACCTTCATCTCGTACCGCAACTGGTAAGGCATCCAGAGGCGTTTTCAGGTCCAGGGCTGCCAGGCGATCCGTTCGGCCGAACATTTTTGGACCGTTTGGCGGTGACTCCGAAGAAAACACGAGATGCGAGGCTGTCTTGGATTCAGAAATCCTTACAGAAAGTCGTTCCGCAATTAAAGGAACTTCGTTTCGAGCGAGATGAGGTCGGCATGCCTCATCTAGAAGCTCCTTACGAACATTGGCGTCCGAATGCAGGAAAACAGCGAGAGGACCAGTTTTCAGATGGAACACTGCGACTCATTGCACTTTTCTGGTCGCTGCTCGATAGCGATTCGCTCCTGCTGCTCGAGGAACCGGAGTTGTCGTTGAATGCTGGGATCGTCGAGCGGCTCGCCCCGCTAATTTCTCGCCTGCAGTCGCAGAAGAAGCGTCGACGTCAAGTGTTAATTAGCTCACATAGTCCCGCCCTGTTGAGCGACCCAGGTATCGAACCTGATGCCATACTCATGTTGATGCCAACGAAAGAAGGTACCGATGTCCGATCTGCAGGCCGCGTCAAAGAAGTCAGGGCTCTGCTTGATGCAGGCCTTTCACCCGCAGAAGCAATTCTACCCCGCTTCCGTCCGAAGAATTTCGGTCCTCAATTACAATTTACATTTGATTGAGGATTAAGCTTCGTGTATTCGGCGGCTGTCACCCTTGTGGTCGAGGATCGCTTGTCAGAAGCAGTGATGTTACGGCTCGTTCACGATATTTGGTCTGATTGGAAAGGCAATGCAGCTGTCCACGTTAATCATGGAATCGCTCGAATTAAAGCCAACATCAAAAAGTGGAATGAAGCGGCGCGAATTGTGCCTGTCATCATCTTGGTGGATTCAGACGATTCGGCGTGTTCCGTCGAGATGAAAGCGGACTGGCTGCCGAATGGCGAGTCAAGAAAGTTGATCTTTCGTATCGCGGTTCGCGAGGTTGAATCTTGGTTACTCGCCGATCATGTCGAATTTCCAAAATTCCTGGGGATATCGACATCATTGCTGCCGCGAAATCCCGACACAGTCGTTGATCCGAAAAACGAACTGATCCAGCTTGCCAAGCGCTCGCCTCGCCGAAGTATACGCGAGGGAATTGTACCGCGTGATGGAAGCGGCGCAACAATCGGCCCGACATACAATGACGTTCTTGCAGAGTTTGCAGAGACGAAGTGGTTTGTGCCTGCCGCAAGAAACTTTCACCAAGTCTCAATCGCGCATGCAGATCTCTAGAGAATCGCAAAGTTGCAATGCTTTCGTAGTTCATCGAATTGATTCCCGCATGACCACGCTCACCCTGGGCATCGATCCCGGCCTCAATCGCACCGGTTATGCGGTGCTCGAACGGTCGCCGCGCGGGCCGATACTCAAGGAAGGGGGCGTGATCCGCTCCACGCAGGGGTTGTCGTTGACGGAACGGATTCTGGAAATCGGCCGCGGCGTCCGGGAAGTGATCGAGCAATATCAGCCGACCGTACTGGCCATCGAGCAGGTGTTTTCTCATGCCCAATTCCCGAAGACCGCCGTGCTGATGGCCCATGCCCGCGGGGCGATTCTGTACGCCGCGGCGGACGCCGGGCTGGACGTCGTCCATTACACGCCGACGCAGATCAAGCGGCTGCTCACCGGCAGCGGGAAGGCCGGCAAGGAGCAGATTCAACTGGCGATCCAAAGGGAATTCGCGTTGCAGGCCGTCCTGGAGCCGCACGACGTCGCCGACGCCGCCGCCGTGGCGCTGTGCCATTACTACACGCTGGGAACGCTGGCGAAGAAGCTGGCGTGAAGCGAGGCGTTAGGTATTCGGCGTTAGGCGTTCGGAAGGATCCTCAACTCATTTCTTCGTCTGAAACAGCTCTTTCACCGCCAATTCGCCGAGTTTCTTGCCGGCGATCTGCACGGGCAAGTTTTGGCCGGGGAGATAGGTCGTCAGTTTCCGGTAATGGGGCGTTTTCGCCTTGGCGTGCGGATCGGTGTAGACTTCGACTTGGCGGTCCTCGCAGTTGACGATCCAGTATTCCGGCACGCCGTCGCGGGCGTACATACGAGCCTTGATGTCGCGGTCTTCATTCAATGTCGAGTCGGAGACTTCAATCAGCAGCAGAATCTCCGCCGGTTGAGGATGGCGTTTTTGGTAATCGGCTTCCTTCCCCCTCACTATCGCCACGTCCGGTTCCGGGCAACTGCCGTTCAAATGGATCGGAAGCTGCACTCGGAGTGCGAGATCGCCCGAAACCTTTTGGCTGAACCAACGTGTCAGCAGGGAAATAATCATCGACGGAAGCGACCCGTGCGTCATGCGGTCGATCACCCATCCTTCCCACATTTCAACGCGCCGATCCTTGTAACAACCCCTTTCGAGCAAGGAAAGATACTCTTGCACCGTCATTCGAGCGATGGGGAAATCAGGCACGGCCGGCGCCAGACGACGCTGAGAATTCGTCTGTCGTTTTGGCATTACAACAGTCGGGGTCGCTGCTGGGCGTCTCTGGGATTTCGTCCGTGACTTTGCAATCGTAGACGACATGGCTTTCATCCTCGTCAAAGTTGTCATGGCTCTCTATCATAACAAAAACCGTCAGGTAGTGAATAAGGATTCCCCCATTGATCACCCGCATCACCGGCACGCTGGTTCGTTTGGGCGAGGCGGAAGCGCGACTCGAAGTCGGGCCGCTCGAATATGAAGTTTACGTGCCGGAGTTTGTCCGCCGGCAGTTGCAGGCACAGTTGGGAACCGACGTTTCGCTGAAGACGATTGAATACATCGAGGGCAACCCGCAGCAGGGACGAATGACGCCCAGGATGGTCGGCTTTCTCGCCGAGGCCGAGTTGGAGTTCTTTGAACTCGTCTGTTCGGTGGACGGGATGGGGATCAAGAAAACGCTGCGGGCGATGGTCCGGCCGGTCCGCGACATCGCCGACGCCATCGAGCAGCAGAACATCAAGGAGTTGAGTTTGCTCCCCGGCATCGGCCCGGCGATGAGCGAACGGATCGTCGCCAAGCTCCGCCGCAAGATGGCGCGATTCGCGCTCCTGGTCGCCAAGGAGTTTCCGGAATCATCGTCCGTGGACCGCGGCGTTCTGGCGGAAGCCTATGATGCGCTGGTGAGCCTTGGCTATAATGCGAATGAAGCCCGCGAAAAGCTCGACGCCGTCGCCGGGAGCAAAAAGGCGTTCAAAAGCGTGGAAGACGTGATTCTGGCGATTTACCAGCAGCAGCGAGGGTAATTTCCCTTAACTATTGATGAATAAAATGTTACGTCGCTCTACTGTAGTGGGCGTCGTGTTGTCAGAAATCTGCTTAATTTTCGCATCGACGATTGTCAAAAACTGTCCGCTCGGCTAGAATCAGTTGTCCGAGGCTTTGTCATTGACGCAGACTTGGCGGTCCCTATGCGGATTCTCGTGGAACAAGGCGACGAACTCTTCCTGCGGCAGATGCACCACTTGGGGCACTGCTCGATCCAGGATTTGTGCGATGCCACCCATGTCACGGCGACCGCCGTCCGGCAACGGCTGAACCGCTTACAGTCTTTGGGGTTGGTGGCGCGCGAAACCGTCCGCCAGGGGCGTGGGAGGCCGCACCATGCGTATGTCATCACCGAACTGGGGTTGCGGCAATTTGGCGATAATTACAGCGAATTGGCCCAGCTGTTGTGGAATGAATTGAGCCGAATTGAAGATACCCAGATCAGGAATTCCGTTGTCATCCGCTTGCGGGAAACTCTGGCCCGACGGTATGGAGCAGAGGTCACCGGCCAGACTTTGGAAGAACGGATGGAGCAGCTGCGCGGAGCGCTGACGGAGAGGGGATTTCACGTCGAACTGGATCAGCAAGACGGCTTGCCGATTCTCAGGGAAAACAATTGCCCGTATCACGAACTGGCCGGCATGGACCGGGCGATCTGCGCGTTGGAACAGGATGTCTTTGAGCAAATTCTGGGAACGCCGCTGGTTTTGGCGCACTGTTCCCGCGACGGCGACAAGTGTTGCGAGTTTCATCCGCGGCCGGTGCCGGAACCCGCTGGAAATTCGCTCGAATCCTTGGCTGTGACGGGATGATTTGAAGTCGGCTGCACGGTGTGAGTATGATGAAGGCTTTCGGAAGTCGCGCGGAATCTTGATGCCGGGGAGGGCGTCGGCCGTTGCGACGGGGAATCGAGCTGGACCAAAGAAAGAGTTCACGATGACGACCTGGATTGAAGGCCGGTTTGAGGAAAACGTGATCACCACGTCGCTGGAGCAGGCCATGAACTGGGCCCGCCAGTCGAGCATCTGGCCCATGACGTTCGGCCTGGCGTGCTGCGCGATCGAAATGATGGCCGCCGGCGCCAGCCGTTTCGACTTGGACCGATTCGGAGCCGGCGCGTTCCGCGCCACGCCTCGTCAGGCGGATTTGATGATCGTTGCCGGCACGGTGACGTACAAAATGGCCAGCCGTGTCCGGCGGTTGTACGAACAAATGCCCGACCCGAAATACGTGATCGCCATGGGAGCCTGCACGGTCGGCGGCGGGCCGTACTTCAAGTACGGCTATCATGTGGTGAAGGGGGTCGACCTTGTTGTGCCGGTGGACGTCTATGTACCGGGCTGTCCGCCGCGTCCGGAAGCGCTGCTCGAGGGTCTGATGCGGATTCAAGACAAGATCAAGGCAAAGCGAATCACTCGTTCCAGCATCGAAACGCTGCCGGTCCCGCATCATACCGGCCACGTGCTGCTGCCCCCGACGCTGACGCAAGCCAGCGTGTGACGGAATTGACTGAGATCACTCGAACCGGATGCCGGTCAGGCCCAGACGCTCTTGCTGGCGGCAACAGACGTTTCCGTCTGTGCGCACAGGCAGAAATGTCTGTCGCCGCTGTGAGCAGATTGATGTTCGACCTCCAGAGAATAGAATCGATTTGCCGAGTACCATGACTCAAGAACTGAAGATTTCCGATCTGCACGTCTCGGTCGACGAGACTCCCATCCTGCGCGGCGTCAGCCTCGTGATTCGCCAGGGGGAAGTTCATGCCCTGATGGGACCGAACGGGTCCGGCAAAAGCACGCTGGCGTATGCCCTGGTCGGGCATCCCAAGTACGAAATCACGGGCGGATCGATCGAAATCGACGGCACGCCGCTGAATGAACTCGACCCCTGCGAACGGGCACGGCTCGGCTTGTTCCTGGCGTTCCAGTACCCGGTGACAATCCCCGGCGTCAAAGTTTCGGATTTTCTTCGTCATGCCGTGACGAACATCCGCACTCCTGAAAGGAAGGAAGGCGAAGGCCTGATTCCGATGCGAGACTTCCGCAAGGAATTGAAGGCGAAGATGGAAGAACTGGGCATGGATACCGAGTTCGCCCGCCGGTATTTGAATGAAGGATTTTCCGGCGGCGAGAAAAAGCGGATGGAGATTCTTCAACTGGCGATGCTCAAGCCAAAGTTTGCGATTCTCGACGAAACCGATTCGGGCCTCGACAGCGACGCCGTCCGCGTGGTCAGCGAAGGTCTCAAGAAACTCACCGGGCCGGAGATGGGCGTGCTGATCATCACGCACCATGAACGGCTGCTCGAATACAACGTGCCGCAGTTCACGCACGTGATGCTCGCCGGCCGGATCGTGGAGACAGGCAATGCCGCCCTGGCCCACGAACTGCACGAACACGGTTATGCGACAGTCCGCGCCCGGCATCCCCAGGAAGCGGCGGAAGAAGCCGAGCGGCAGCAGCAGAAGGCGGCGGCAACGGCCGGTGTTTCCAACTAGACTTCAGAATCGGAGGCTGCCTCATGTCCGTGATCCTGGAAAGCATCCCGCAGCCGGCGAACCGGGTTCAAGACTACATGAAAGGTCAGCCAGTGGGCGAGGTGCGGGTTAAAGTAAAATTTACGAATGTCGCAGATGCTGCCGCCGCTGCCCATGGATTGATCGGTGCCGGGGAGGTGCGCGTCTATGAAGCCGATGCGATGGTTGATACGGGGTCAGCAACCACAGTGATCCCACAGGCCGTTTATGATCAGTTGGGAGTCGATCCGCTCGGAACACGGCGCGTCGTGTTCGCGGACGGACGCAGCGAGGACGTAATCGTAACCTTTCCACTCATTGTCGAATTGATGGGACGAAAAACATCCGACGAATGCGTAGTGCTTGGAAACGAAGTGCTGGTCGGACAAACAATCCTGGAAAAGACCGATTTGTTCGTTGATTGTTTTCGCGGCAGGTTAGTTCCAAACCCGGCGCATCCCGACCAGCCAATCTTGAAGGTCAAGTAACCCGGATGGCCCGCAGCGACTCATTCCCGAGCGGGTTGTTTTCTTGAACTATGAAACGTGGTCATCATGACAGAAGCAGCGTTAGCCGAAAAACCCGAAATCGGTGTGGGCGAATACCAGTACGGGTTCCATGAGTCGACGGAGAACTACGTCTTCCGCGGCAAAAAGGGGATCAACCGGGAGGTCGTCGCCCAGATCTCCGAAATGAAAAAAGAGCCGGCCTGGATGCGGGACTTTCGGCTCGAGTCGCTCGACATCTTCTTTCAGAAGCCGATGCCGAACTGGGGCGGCGATCTCAGTCACCTCGATTTCCAGGACATCTTCTATTACGTCCGCGCCTCCGACAAGCAGGAGAAAAGCTGGGACGACGTCCCCGACGACATCCGCCGGACGTACGACAAGCTCGGCATCCCCGAAGCGGAGAAGAAGTACCTGGCCGGCGTGAAAGCCCAGTATGAATCGGAAGTCGTTTACGGCAGCCTGCAGGAAGACCTCGCGAACAAAGGCGTGATCTTCACCGACACCGACTCCGCCCTCCGCGACCATCCGGACTTGCTGCGCGAATACTTCGGCACGGTGATTCCGTCGCATGACAACAAGTTCGCCGCGTTGAACTCGGCGGTCTGGTCGGGCGGGTCATTCATCTATGTGCCGAAGGGGGTGCAGATCGAATTTCCGCTGCAGGCCTACTTCCGGATCAATTCCGAGAACATGGGCCAGTTCGAGCGGACGCTGATCATCGTCGATGAAGGAGCCTCGGTCCATTACGTCGAAGGCTGCACCGCGCCGACGTACAGTTCCGAAAGCCTGCACTCCGCCGTGGTGGAAATTCTCGTCAAGCGCAACGCCCGCTGCCGGTACACCACGATTCAGAACTGGTCGAGCAACGTCTACAACCTCGTCACCAAACGGGCCATGGCCTACGGCAACTCGCTGATGGAATGGGTGGACGGCAACCTCGGCTCCCGGCTGACGATGAAATACCCGGCCATCTACCTGATGGAACCCGGCGCCCGCGGCGAGACGTTGTCCATCGCCTTCGCCGGCAAGGGCCAGCACCAGGATGCCGGTGCGAAAATGGTCCACTGCGCACCGCACACATCCAGCCGCATCATCTCGAAAAGCATTTCCAAGAATGGCGGCCGTGCGAGCTATCGCGGCCTGGTGAAAGTGACGAAAGACGCCCATCACTGCAAGTCTAACGTGGTTTGCGATGCGCTCATTCTCGACCCGGCCAGCCGCAGCGACACCTACCCGTACATCGAAGTCGAACAGGATAACGTGGCGATCGAGCACGAAGCCTCGGTTTCGAAAATCGCCGAAGAACAACTCCTCTATCTCATGAGCCGCGGCATGAGCGAACCGGAAGCGTCGGCGATGATCGTTACGGGGTTCATCGAACCGCTCGTGAAAGAGCTGCCGATGGAATACGCGGTGGAGATGAACCGGCTGATCGAACTGCAGATGGAAGGCTCGGTGGGCTGAGATCGACGAGTCCGCGAGGCCGCATCATGTCCAGCGTTCCCGACCGCCGGTATACCATCGAAGAGTATCTGGCCTTTGAGCGGGCGTCGGAGACGAAGCATGAGTATTACGCGGGTCAGATTTTCGCGATGTCAGGAGCAAGTTTGCCTCACAATCGCATTACTCGAAATCTGTTGCGGGCGATCGGAGAACGGTTGGATAACACGCCGTGTGAGCCGTTGCCGAATGATATGCGAGTGAAGGCTCCCAGTGGACTGTATACCTACCCCGATGCAATCATCGTCTGCGGCAAGCCCCAATTAGATGATGCGACCGTTGATACATTACTCAACCCTGCCGTGTTGTTTGAAGTCCTTTCGCCTTCGACGGAAGCCTATGACCGCGGCAAGAAATTCGATCTGTATCAGTCGATTCCGACTTTGCAAGAGTATGTTCTGATTGCTCAGGATTGGCCAGCCGTTTATCACTACACTCGCCAGGGTGAGGAGCAGAAGTGGTTGATGGATTCCTATCATCAATTGAATCAATCGCTCACTTTGAACACCGTCGTTTGCTCTGTTCCACTCGCTGAGATTTACCGGCAAGTCGAATTCCCTGCCGAACTCCGCCTGCACGATCCGCAAAGCCTTGAACCATGACCCGCATGTCCGCCACCCTCCCCGGCTTTCACGCCGACCGCTTTCACGAATTCCTCGCCGACCGCGACGAACCCGAATGGTGCGCCAGCGCCCGCACGGCGGCGTTCGACCAGTTTCAGCAACTGGGGAAAGCGCCGCTCGAACCCGAAGAATGGAAACGCATCGATGTGCGCGCCTTCCGGCCGGAAAAGTTTTCGCTGCGCGGCGAACCGGATTCCACGGCGACGATGGACACGCTGCTGGCGGATCGCGCGGCATTCGCTGGAACCGTCGCCCATGTCGATGGACACGCCCTCTCCGCCACGTTGGCCGACGAATGGCGCTCGAAAGGCGTCTTGTTCGGCAGCCTTTCGGAACTGGTCCGCACCCACGGCGACTTGCTACGGCCGCATCTGATGACCAAAGCTGTGCTGCCGACTCAGGACCGCTTCTCTGCCATGCACGCCGCATTCTGGACCGGCGGAGCCGTGCTGTATGTTCCGCGCGGCGTCGAAGTCCGCGACCCTTTGCATAGCTTGATCGGCTTGTCGGCCGACGGGGCCGCCGATTTCAGCCACACGCTGGTGATTCTCGAAGACGGCGCAATGGCGACGCTGCTGGAAGAGACGGTCTCGGCGAACTTGCAAGCGACCGGGCTGCACGTGGGATCGGTGGAACTCTTAATCGGCAATGGGGCGCAGCTGCGCTATGTGCAGTTGCAGAACTGGAACGACAAGGTCTGGCATTTCGCCCATCAATGCGGCCGCGTGGACGCCGACGCCTCGCTGCAATGGACGGTCGGCGGACTCGGCGCCAGGCTGGCTCACATTCATCAGGATGTCGAACTCGACGGCAAAGGAGCCTCGGCGGAAGTCAACGGCGTCACCTTCGCCACCGAACGGCAAGTCCTGTCCTATTACACCCAGCAAACGCACAACGCGCCGAATACCCGCAGCGATCTCTTGTATAAGGACGTCGTTCGCGACCGGGCCCGCTGCGTCTGGCGCGGTATGATCAAGGTCGCCAAGGCCGCCCAGAAGACCGACGGCTATCAGCGCAATGACGGCCTTCTGCTCAGCGAGACGGCGCGCGTGGACGCCATTCCGGGACTGGAAATCGAAGCCGACGATGTCCGCTGCACGCACGGGGCGACGGCTGGCCGAGTCGATGAAGAGCAACTCTTCTACGCCATGTGCCGGGGGTTATCGCGCTCCGAAGCCATGCACATGATCGTGTCGGGATTTTTTCAAAGGGTGTTCGACCGCATTCCGGTGGAAGCCGTCCGGGAAACCTTGGGCGAGGCGGTGGAGCGGAAACTGGGCATTCGCGAGTGACGATGCCCTCAACAAGAGATACCGAAACATGACGGCCATGGAAAAAATCGCGGAGTTGGATGAACTGGTCTCCGGCGAGCGGAAGACCATCTTCGTCGACGATCTGCCCGCACTGCTAGTGCGGCTGGATGACGGCTACGCCTGCATCGAGGATGTCTGCACGCACGACGGCAACCCGCTGACCGATGGACCGATTGTGAACGGCGAGATCGTCTGCCCCAGGCACGGGGCGCGGTTCGACCTCAAGACCGGCAAGGCGATTTGCATGCCGGCCACGGAACCGGTCACGACGTTTGCCGTCGAGGTCCGCCCTGATGGCGTCTATGCCGGGCCGAAATCCGCCCCCCTTCCCAACACAATTCGAACAGCGCCCGCTTCCCATCAGCCGGCCACCCCGACGCTTGCGAGTTCGCCTCCCTCCGACCCTGTCACCGGCGAACCGGCCCTGTCTGATGAAGGCAAACTCGTCGACGCGCTCCGCGACGTGATCGATCCGGAATTGATGATCAACATCATCGATCTCGGCCTGGTCTACGGCATCAACTATCATTCCGACACCCGGCAAGTCGACATCGAAATGACGCTGACCAGCCCGGCGTGCCCTGCCGGCCCTCAGATTATCCAGCAGTCGAAAATGTCGCTGGAACGTCTGGCGGGCGTGCAGCAGGCAAACATCAAACTCGTGATGTCGCCGCCGTGGACGCCGGACCGCATGACCGATGAAGCACGCGATCAGCTGGGGATATTTTAACACGAGCGGCTCGTGGAACGGCCCGCGAAACGCAAGCGGTCCAGGATCGTTTTCCTGCATCTCGAGTATGACGATGACCCCGATGCTGTTTTCCGTCAGTTACGCCGGGGCCTGGGGCCAGCACAAACTGGGCCTCGTTCCGTTTCTCGAAAAAGCCGCGGCGATGGGATACCCAGCCGTGATGCTCGGCGGGAAGCGGCCGCATCTTTCCCCGGTCGATTTTCCGGACGCCGAATCGCTCGCCGAGATCAAGGCCGTCGCACAGCGGCTGAAACTTGATCTCGCCACCGTGGCCGGCTACACCGATTTCACCTCCGGCCGGCAAGCCCCGGAAGTCCCGTTCGTCGAAATGCAGGTTCAGTATGTCCGACACCTGGCGATGCTGGGAAAGGCCCTCGGGACGAAAATCGTCCGCGTTTTCAGCGGCTATTTCACTGATCTCGCCGATCATCACGCCGATTGGACGAAGTGCGTGACGGCCCTCCGAGAATGCGCCGCGGTCTGCGCGGACTTCGGGCTGGTGCTTGGCATTCAGAATCATCACGACGTCGGCGTGGATGTCGCGGCGTTCGGCGAATTGCTGGACGACATCGGCCATCCGAATGCGAAAGCCATGTTCGACCCGTGGTCGATCGGGCTGCACGGTGCCGACTTGTATCGTGCCGCGAAGGAAATGGCCCCGCGGATGGTGCAGACGACGCTGGCCGATTACATCCGTTTGCCGCGCTGGCAATACCGCTCAGCGCTTATCAACTATCAACCGGTTGAACCGGCGGCGGTGAAGGCGGTGAAACTCGGCGAAGGCTTCCTCGACCTGGACGGCTTCTTCCGCGGCCTGCGAGATGGCGGCTTCACCGGCTATGTCGCGTATGAAGTCTGTTCCCCCATTCGCGGCGGCGGCGGGGAGGCAAACCTGGATGCTGCAGCGAAACACGCGCTCACGAAGATCCGCGGCTGGGCCGGATAATCCAAAGCCCGCCGACGGCGTCCCAAGGGATCTCCACATCGCAATTGCGATCGCCGGCTATTTCTTCGGCTTCTTCCCGGTCGCTGTGCCGGCGTGAGCGACGGCGAAGGCCTGGCCGAGGGCTTTCGGGTCGGCGCCGTAAGTTCCTTTCAACGCCTCTTCGGGCTTTTCCCCGTTCTGCACGCGTTTCACGAACTGGCCGAACTTCGCGGGGCCTCCCCCCTGTTTGAGCAGGAATTCTACGACCGTCAAACCGACCGGGCCGACGTCGGACGGCGAAAACGTCCCCCCCTGGAAAATCTGCTCCGGCCGTTCCAGCCGGGCGTTGACGAGGACCGTTCCCACGGCGTTACGCTGAGCC
Organism: uncultured Planctomycetaceae bacterium; assembly: GCA_964388415.1. Taxonomy (GTDB): domain Bacteria; phylum Planctomycetota; class Planctomycetia; order Planctomycetales; family Planctomycetaceae; genus CAZDGB01. The sequence continues at coordinate 53,282 of CAYMAO010000024.1, forward strand.
TTCAGATATTCGCCGCCGAGATCGGCACGAGCTCCCAGCGCCATGCCCGTCCCGCGGATGAGCCAGTCGGGCAGTGAGTCCTTGGCTTCGCGGCGGAGAAAGGCCCCGGCGAGCTGCTCCATCAGATTCAACTGCATTCCGGGCGAGTTTTCGTTCGCATCGTCACCCACGTCCTGCACGGCGAGAAAGGCTTCTTCCTGCGTGATGGCCGTGACCTGGGAATGCCCGACGACCTCCCGGGGGACTTCGCGGCGGTGAATCGTGCTGTTGAACTCCTCGTACCCGAAGCGGTCCTTGAAAACGAAGATCGTCAGCTTGCCGCGGAACAACGGTTCTTCCTTGGCATTGAACATGCCTCGCAGCGATTTCACCTGCTCGTCGGCCCATTGACCGACCTGTTTCAGCCGGGCTTCCGAGACATCACCGAAGACGTAGAACTCGTTGCTGTCGACATGCTTGGATTCGACTTTCGGAAACGTTTTGGTCCATTGCTCTTCCGACGCGGCCAGCCGCTTCTGGGCGAATTCCGCGGGAGACAGCTTGGCGAGTTCGGCGAGTTTCAGCTCTTCGTCCGTCGGGATAAGTTTGGCCAGTTCGGCGCGCGGGTCGTTGTGGTCGTACTTGCTCCCTTCGAGAATCCACGTCTTGAGATCGGCGTACCATTTGCGCGTGATGCGGGCCTGGCCGCGCGGCATGTCCCCTTCACTGAGCATGACCCAGAGTTTGCTCTCTTCGAGCTTGCCGGGGATGATGACTTTGCCACTGTCTCCTCCTTGCATCAGTCTTTCAAACGTCACCATCGACAACCCCCCCTGGCGCTGATTGGCGTTATGGCATCGTTGGCAGACATTCACGAACCCCGGCGCGACATCCTTGATGAACGAAATTTTTTCGTTTCCGGTCGCCTTGGCCACCTGCACCGGCGGCTTGGGCTTCTCCAGCTTGCCGAGCGTCGAGTTCTTGTCGGTCGCGTCGAATTTTGCCCCGCCGGCAATCCAGTCGGAAAATTTCTTGATGTCTTCCGCAGGCAGCGCCTCGCCCCCTTTGGGCATCCGCAGTTGGGCGTTTTGCGTCGTGAGCCGGGCGATCAGCAGGCTTTGATCCGGTTTGCCGAGCACCAGCAGCGGAACGTTGGCGCCCCCCTTTTCCATATTGGCGAACGTGTCGAGCCGGAGGCCCCCCTTGGCGTCATTGCCATGACATCCCGCACACTTCGCCATCAGCAAGGGGGCAATCGTATCGGTGAAGCTGATGTCGCCGATGTTTGCTTTGCCGCCCGACTTGAGAATCGCCGCCTGCTGCTTTTCGATCAGTTGCCGAAGAGTCTTCAGCGTCGGGTCGGTCTCGGGGATTTCCTCCTCTTTGACGTACTCATTCAGCTTCTTTTCCGATTCGGACAGCGCCTGCTCGGCTTCTTCCGTCTGCTTTTTCCTGAGCAGCATCGGAATCTTGCTGACCTCGCCTTTGATGGCGCTGAGTTCTTTCTTCTGGTCCGGCGTAATGGCCGCCGACAACGACCCGGCAATTCCACCAGACATCACGGCCAGCAGCAGCAAGACGAAGGGGCGTCTCATCAGATCGACTCCTGACTTTTCATGGTTTCATCACGCGCGCAGGCCGGCAATCCTCCTGGGAACATCCAGTGAGAATCGCCCCATTCAGTATACGGTACGGTTCCGGCAGCCGAAAGAGCGACCTCTCCGCGAAGTACCGCCGCGTGGCACCGCCGCGTGAAAATTGAGCACTCACTTGGCGAGCGGCTGAATCCGTCCCAAAAGAAACCTCGGGACCCTGGAAAAGATTCGTGGCCAGATGCCAAGAGTGGTTCAAACAATGGTATGATGGGCCCCAGCAGGGAACGAGTTCACCTTCGACCTCTTGAGAGTCGTGATGCCGACCGTGCCTCCGAATTTTCCGGAACTTTGCGACCGGCTGCTGACGATTTTCGCCGGCTATGGCCGCGTCGCCGTGGCATTTTCCGGCGGAGTTGACAGTTCCGTGGTCGCCAAGGCCGCCCATTTGGCCTGCGGTGAAAAGGCCATTGCGGTGACTGCCGTCAGCGCCAGTCTCGCCAGCGGTGAATTGGAGGCTGCCGGCGCCCTGGCCCGGCAGATCGGGATTCGTCATGAGATCGTACAAACCGCCGAGTTCCAGAACCCAGAGTACCTGGCCAATCCCGTCAACCGGTGCCTGTTCTGCAAGACGGAACTCTATACACGTCTTCGAGATCTGGCACCGACCTGGAACGTGGATGTCCTTGTCAACGGAGCGAACCTGGATGATTTAGGAGACCACCGCCCAGGTTTGCAGGCGGCAGACAGCTTTCAGGTCCGAAGTCCGCTGGTGGAAGCCGGCTTTCATAAGGCGGATGTCCGTCTCTTGGCCCATCACTGGAACTTGCCGGTGTGGGACAAGCCGGCCAGCCCGTGTCTTTCGAGCCGGATCGCCTATGGGATTTCCGTGACGCCGGAACGGGTCGCCCGGATTGATCAAGCCGAGGCATTTTTACGCAACACATTTGATATTCAAGAGTTGCGAGTTCGCCTTGAAGCCAATGAGTTGGCCCGCATCGAGGTTTCCGAAGGCGACTTGGACAAGGTCACCGGCTCGTCCGCGAGAGACGCGATTCGTAAACGATTGCACGAGTTAGGGTTCCGTTACGTGACACTCGATCTGGACGGCTTCCGGTCCGGCAGCTTGAACGCTGTGATCCCGGTGGAATCGCTATTCAGGCAAGTCCATTAGCGACGCTTCGCAGAAGCGTATGCACCCCGATCCCGGCGCCGCCGACGCCGGGCTTTGAGGCCCGCCAATTCGCCATTGGCGAAAGCCGGCAGGGAAACTATCATCCGCGCCCAGTTCCGGCGGAGTGATCCATGCAGCGGCGGCGAAGTTTCCGACGATGGACTTTTTGTCTCTTGGCGATGGCGACCATCTGCCTGGGGTCAGGGTGCGTCAGCCGTCGGATGATGGTCTATTCCGATCCGCCCGGCGCCATGGTGCTGCTGGAAGGCAAGGAGATCGGCTACACGCCGGTCGCGGTGGACTTCCTGTATTACGGCACGCGGGAATTCACTCTGATCAAGGACGGCTACGAAACGAAGACCGTGCTTCAGAAAGTTTCGCCCCCCTGGTACCAATGGCCTGTGATCGAATTCTTCGCCGACAATTTCGCGCTGCACTCCATCACCGACCGGCAGGCGTTCAACTACTCCCTTGAACCGCGGCGGATCAACTCCAGCGAAGACGTGCTCAACCGCGGCGAGAGTTTGCGCTCGGAAGCACAGATCGGGCCGTAAGAGCCAGGCATAGTTGACAACGCTTCTGCGAAGCGTCGCTAAGCCACGCACTCCGTCAACACCGTGCCGTGCACGTCGGTGAGGCGGAAATCGCGGCCGGCGTAGCGGTAGGTCAGTTGGGTATGGTCGAGGCCCATCAGGTGCAGAATCGTGGCGTGCAGGTCGTGGATGTGGACGGGGTTGTGGGCCGCTTTGAAGCCGAAGTCGTCGGTTTCGCCGTAGGTCATGCCCCCTTTCACGCCGCCGCCGGCCAGCCACATCGTGAAACCGTAATGGTTGTGATCGCGGCCGTTGCCGTTTTCGGAGGTCGGCGTGCGGCCGAACTCGCCGCCCCAGATCACTAACGTGTCTTCCAGCAGGCCGTGGCGTTTCAGATCGGTCAGCAGGGCCGCCATCGGCCGGTCGATGTCTTTCGCGAGCTTTGGGACGGTGTCGTTGTGATTGTTGTGCGTGTCCCACGGCTGTCCGTCGCCGTAGTAGATTTGCGTGAAGCGGACGCCCCGTTCGGCCAACCGGCGCGCGAGCAGACACGCGTTGCCGAAATGCGTCGTGCCGTATTCTTCGCGGATGTGCTGCGGTTCCTGTTCCAGCGAAAAAGCCTCGGTGGCAGCGAACTGCATGCGGAACGCCATTTCCATCGCCTGGATGCGGGCCTCCAGCTGGTTGTCGCCGTCGCGCTGGGCGAGATGCTCTTCATTGAGCGCCTTGACCAGGTCGAGTTGCCGGCGCTGCAGGTCGACGGGCATCGATGCTTGCAGATAGGGAATCAACTTATCAGGCGACAGATTGGAATGATTGATGTACGTCCCTTGAAAGGCCCCCGGCAGAAAGGCGCTCGACCACAGAATCGAAAACCGCACCGGCCGGCCTGGACACAAGACGACGTAACCCGGCAGATTCTGATTCTCGGTTCCCAGTCCGTACAGAAACCACGATCCCATGCTGGGCCGCGTCGGCACGATGGTCCCGTTGTTGATGAGCTGCAGCGCCGGGCCGTGATTGGGATTGTCGGTATAGACCGACCGCAGCACGCAGACGTCGTCAATGCACCGGCTGAAGAGCGGCAAAAGCTCGCTGGCCGGCACGCCGCTCTCGCCTTGCGGCGAAAACTTGAACGGCGACGGAAACAACCCCGCCGTTGCCCGTTCGGTTCGCAGATTCACGGCGTCCGGCCGCTGGCCCTGGTACTTGATGAGATCCGGTTTCGGATCGAGAAAGTCCGGCCCGAACGGTCCGCCGTTCATGAACAACTGGATGACGCGTTTAGCTCTCGGGGCGACATGCTGCCCCCCGGAGCCGAAAGCGTCAGCGACGGACGCCCCCAGTAGTTGTGCAAGACCGATCGCGCCGAGACCGCCGCCGAGTCGCGAGACCGCTTCGCGCCGGTTGAAACGCGGCGCGGGAGTGTGGGGGTGTGAGAGTGCGGGGGTGGAAGGCATTTGACTTCAGCCAGCTAGTCGATGAATAGAAACTCGTTCGTCGTAAAAAGTGCCTGCACATACGCCGCCAGCCGCACTGGGGATGATTTGCTCTCCGCGAGAAATTTTTCGGCCAGCTGTTGTTCCCGCGCTGTCGGGCTGCGTTGAAAGATCCGCTGATAGAGCACGTCGATGGCGGTCTCCGCGGCGACGTGTTCGGCGAGTTTCGCCGACTGCTCAAGAAACAACGGACCGTTCAGCACAAACAATTGCTGCAACGGGGTCGTCGTCTGTTCGCGGTTCGGGCTGTGGGCCGACGCATCAGGAAAATCGTACAGTCGAAGCACGGCGTGCTGTTCTTCCCGGACGACCTTGCCGTAGATCGTTCTTCTGAGAAAGACTGCGTCGTCGAAGGAGTGCGACGGACCGGACATGCGATCGTCCAACTGCCCGGCGGCAGCGAGAATCGCATCGCGATACGGTTCGATCTCCAGGCGGCGGCGGTTCATCCGCCAAAGGAGTTGATTGCCGGGATCATGCGATTCGCCGAACTTGGTCTGCGAGGATGTTTGCCGAAACGTCGCTGATTCGGTGATCCGGCGGTGCAGCCACTTATGCGACCAGCCGTGCGAGACGAACCCCGAGGCCAGTGCATCGAGGAGTTCAGGATGCGTGGGCGGCTCGCCTTGGCGGCCGAAATCGCTGGGAGTGCGGACAATCCCCTTGCCGAAGTGCTGAGCCCAGATGCGGTTCGCCTGCACGCGCGCCGTCAGCGGAAGGGCTTGCGTGAGGAGGGCGTCCGCCAGATCGAGCCGTCCGCTCCCCTGTTCAAATCGCCGCGGTTCGCCCCGGCTGAGGACCGTGAGAAAGCGCCGAGGGACTTTTGCATCCGTGGGCTGGCTCGGATTGCCGCGGCGGAACATCGGCATGTCCGTCACTTCGCCGAAGCGGTATTCCAGCCGCGTTTTGTCGTCCCCTTCCGGCTGTACGATCAGCGTGGTGTCTTCGATGGCATGAACCCACGGCGTGTTGTATTCCGGCGTGGAATTCTTCAGCCCGGCGATCAGCGATTTCAGCGTGGTGATTTCCAGCGCGGTCTCGTCCTTGATCTGAGTCAGCCGGCGTTCGAGATCGGCCACCTGCTGCTGGACGACGCGGACCGTTTCCGCCGCCGCGTAAGCGATCTGCGGCTTATCGACGAGTTGCGTGCTGGCCAGCACGCCGGCCAAAGCGTAGTAATCCTGCATCGTCACCGGGTCGAACTTGTGATCATGGCACCGCGCGCACGAGACAGTCAGCCCCAGGAATGTCCGCGAGATCACGTCGATCCGTTCGTCCCATTCCTCGGCGACGACCGTCTTGATGACGTCCGGCGACAGACGCAGTTCTTTCCAGTACGACGGACTCAGGCCAAGAAATCCCAGCGCGGCGTATTCCGTGGGCGGCGTGTCGGGAAGATGATCGGCGGCAAGCTGCATGCGGACAAATTCGTCGTATGGACGGTCGTCATTGAACGCCCGGATGACCCAGTCGCGGTAGACCCAGGCCCTTTCGGCGCTCACGACCCACCACGGCGTCTGGTCGACATATCGGGCCATGTCCAACCACGGCCGCGCCCAGCGTTCACCGTAATGGGGCGACGCCAGCAGCCGGTCGACGGTCCGCTCCACGGCATCGGGCGAATCGTCGGCGAGAAATTCTTCGATCTCATCCCAGGTAGGAGCCAGGCCGATCAACGTGAACGACACCCGCCGCATCAGCGTGCGGCGGTCGGTTTCCGAGGACGGCACGAGGTCGTGCGTTTCCAGCCGATGGCGTACGAAGGCATCGATGAAATTCTGAACGCCCGACAGGTTTTCCGGCATCGGCGGCGCGTCGGTGTTCCAGGGTTGAAACGCCCAGAACTGGCGGTCTTCCTCTGTGATACCGGACGCATCCACAGTTTCTGGCTCGACATGACTGGTCGGTGCGCCGGCAGCGATCCAGCCTTCCAGGATTTTGATCTGCCCCGGAGTCAACGGCTGCTTGCCTTCGGGAGGCATTTCGCCGGCTTGAACTCTGCGAAACAACAGGCTTTGTTCGGGCTTCCCGTCCTGCGCAATGGCGGGGCCGGAGTCGCCTCCCTGCTTCATGAACCGCACGAGTCGTAAGTCGAGGCCGCCTTCCATGCGTTCGTCTTCGCCGTGGCAGCGGAAGCAATGGGTCTTCAGAATCGGCCGGACGTCCTGCTCGAAAGTCACGTCGCGTGCCGCGGCGCAGGTCGCACCGGCCAACCATGCCGCGATCGCACCGATCATTTGGATTCTGACCATCGATAGTCTCCCTCATCTAACGTAATTCAATCGCCGGGCCCTGAAAAGGGTTGATTCGCCGCCGGGACACGCCACAATCGACGGAGCGTGATTCTTCAGCGACGCTTCTCAAAAGCGCAGGAATTTGAAAGTCTGCCATGTTCACCATCGATCTCTCCGGCAAGGTGGCCGTCGTCACCGGGGCCGGCCAAGGGTTGGGGCTGTCGACGGCGACGACGCTGCACCAGGCGGGGGCGAAAGTCGTGCTGAATTACTTCGACGACCCCCAGGGCGTCAATCGCACACAGGCCGTGGACGCCGCCGCGAAACTCGGCGAACGAGCCATGGCGCTCGCCGCCGACGTGCGCGACCGGCCCGCCGTGGAGGCGATGTTCGAGGACGTCGCCAAGCGGTTTCGCCGGCTGGATATCGTCGTTAACAACGCGGCCATCATTCGCGACAAGACGCTGAAGAACATGTCCGACGACGAATGGTCCGACGTGATCGAGACGAATCTCACCGGCGTCTACAATGTTTGCAAAACGGCGCACGCGCGGATGGGCGACGGCGGACGCATCGTCAGCCTGGCGTCCATCTCCGGCGTCATCGGCTTTTTCGGTCAGGCCAATTACTCCGCGGCCAAAGCCGGCGTCATCGCGATCACGAAAGTCCTCAGCAAAGAGCTGGCGGGCCGCAACATCACGGTGAACGCTGTCGCCCCAGGCGTTGTCCTGACGGAAATGGGAAAGACGATTCCGGAAGCCGTCCGCCAGAAGATGCTCGAACAGATACCGCTTCGGCGCCTCGGAGAACCGAGCGAAATCGCCAGCGTGATCCTGTTTCTCTGCAGCGACCTGGCCAGCTACGTCACTGGCCAGACGATTCACGTCAACGGCGGCTGGTGGGCGTGAGCGATCGCGACGCCTCGTGATAGCGGTCCCGCCGACGCCGTCGGCGGGCTTTGGGTGCATGGACTATGGAACGGCTATTGAATTTATTGTGCAGCGCCGAGGAGGCCGTCGCCCGCATCCCCGACGGAGCGACGCTGGCCAGCGGCGGGTTCGTCGGCGCGGCACATGCGGAAGCGTTGTCCGCGGCGCTGGAACGGCGGTTTCTCCAGACCGGCACGCCGCGAAATCTCACGCTCGTTTACGGCGCCGGCCAGGGCGACGGCAAAGACCGCGGCCTCAATCACCTCGGCCATCCCGGCCTGATCAAGCGGGTGATCGGCGGCCACTGGGGGCTGATTCCGAAAATCGGGCGGCTCGCGCTGACCAACCAGGTCGAGGCCTACAATTTTCCGCAGGGAGTGATCTGCCAGTTGTTCCGCGACATCGCCGCTGGAAGGCCCGGCTGCATCACGCATGTCGGCCTGGGGACGTTTGTCGATCCGGTCCACGACGGAGGCCGGTTGAACTCCCGCACGACGGAACCGCTGGTCGAGCGGATCGAACTCGCCGGCCGCACCTGGCTGTTTTATCGGGCCTTTCCGATCGACGTCGGAATCATTCGCGCCACGGCGGCCGACCCCTTCGGTAACCTCGTACTCGACCAGGAGGCCGTACTTGGCGAAGTCCTCGCCATCGCCCAGGCCGCGCGCAATTCCCAGGGCATCGTGCTGGCCCAGGTCAAACACATCCTGAATACGCCCTTGCCGCCTGCACAGGTTAGAGTGCCAGGGGTACTGGTCGATCAGATCATCGTCGCCGATTCGCACGAACATCCTCTGACGTTTGGCGAAGCCGAGAATCCGGCGTACTATTCGCCGCAAAATCGAATGCTCCCGGACCATCGGAGCGGCTCTGACGAACCGATGCCGTGGGATGAACGCCGCCTCATCGCGGCCCGAGCGTGCGAAGAGCTGCGGCCGGGTGACCTGGCAAACCTGGGGATCGGCATGCCGGAAGGCGTCGCCCGCATCGCGGCCGAGCGGGGGCTTCTGGAAACGGTGACGCTGACTTTGGAAAGCGGGCCGATCGGCGGGCTGCCGGCAGGCGGACTGAGTTTTGGAGCCTCCGTGCATCCGGAAGCCATCATCGATCAGCCGTCACAATTTGATTTCTACGATGGCGGCGGTCTCGATTTCGCCGCGCTGGGCGCGGCCCAGGTGGATCAACACGGCAACGTCAACGTCTCGAAGTTCGGCACTCGTCTGGCCGGCGTCGGCGGGTTCGTCAACATCTCTCAGAATGCCAGGCGGCTCGTCTTCTGCGGCACGTTGACGTCCCAGGGGCTGGAAATTGCCGTCGAACAAGGGCAGTTGAAGATCGTCCGAGAAGGTTCCCAGCGCAAGTTTCTGCGGCAGGTCGAGCAGATTTCCTTTAGCGGCGCCGTGGCCCGTGCCAAGCAGCGCGACGTCCTCTTCGTCACGGAACGAGCCGTGTTCCGGCTCACGGCGGAAGGGTTGGAGCTGGTCGAAGTCGCGCCGGGGATCGACATCGAAACCCAGGTGCTCCGGCAGATGGAATTCCGTCCCGTCGTCCGGCATGTCCAACTCATGCCGGAGCAGGTGTTTCGCAGCAATGTTCCTCTCTGATCCTTGAACTTTCCCCGTTCATCCCTAATCCTGACGGCATGATCCTTACGCTGATCGGTTATCGAGGAACCGGAAAATCGACTGTCGCCCCCGTGCTTGCCGCGCGGCTGGGATGGGACTGGATCGACGCCGACATCGAACTGGCTCGGCGCGCCGGGCGGTCGATCCGCGAGATCTTTGCCACCGACGGCGAGCCGGTATTTCGCGCCCTGGAACGTAAGACACTCATCGAAATGTTGCAGCGAACCCGGTTGGTGCTGGCGGCCGGAGGCGGAGCGATTCTTAATCCCCAGACGCGGCGCGACTTTCAGCAAGCCGGCCCGGTCGTCTGGCTGCAGGCGACCGCGGAAACGCTGGCGGCCCGGTTGCAGACGGACCCGGCATCGGCCTCGCAGCGGCCGTCCCTGACGCCGGCCGGCGGCATCGAAGAAATCCGGCTGTTGCTGAAGCAGCGGGAACCGTTCTATCGAGAGACGGCGACGCTGGAGATTTCCGTCGAACAGCGCAGCCCCGAAGAAATCGCCGACGAAATTCTGACGAGGCTGCCGTCGCTCACGGATCGGAGCGGCCGCGCATGATCCCATATGATATCCCGCAGGCGTTCGTCCTCTGCTGCCTGTTCATCCTCGGGGCGACGATCGGCAGTTTTCTCAACGTCTGCATCTACCGTTTGCCGCAACAGGACCGGACGCTTGACGCCTGGCGCGGGTTGACGCATCCGCCGTCGGCATGTCCTTTCTGCCGCACGCGCATCCGCTGGCATGACAACATCCCGATATTCGGCTGGCTGCTCCTCTGGGGCCGGTGCCGCGATTGCCGGCACAACATTCCGATCCGTTATGCCCTGATTGAATTCTTGAACGGTGCGCTGTTCGTCCTGTTGTACTGGCAGATCGTCCCGGCCGGTTATACAGCCAGACTTTCCGATAGTTGCCTCTGGACGACGATCGGGCCGCTCTCTGCGATAACACTGGATCGCGGCACGCTGATCACGTTGGTCAACCTGCAATACCTGTATTATCTCGTTCTCGTCGAAGCGCTGCTGGTCGCCACCTTCATTGATTTCGACTTGCAGATCATTCCGGACAGCGTGACGATTCCCGGCGCCGTGGTCGGCCTGGGCGGCGCGATTTTGTGTCATCGGCTGTGGCTCACGCCGATCTGGTTGAGCGGATTTCACGTACCGGGCTGGATCGCCGCCTCTCCCTGGCTGCACGCCTTCACGGCAAGCCTGGCCGGGGCCGCGATGGGGGCGGGCCTGGTCTGGGGCGTACAGGTGATCGGCAAAGGGGTGCTCCGCCGAGACGCCATGGGCGACGGAGACATCATCTTGATGGCCATGATCGGGAGCTACGTCGGCTGGCAGGCCGTGGTCCTTGTCTTTTTTCTGGCGCCGATGCTCGCGTTGGCAGTCATCGCCGCGCAATGGATGTTTCGCCGCGTGTACGTGATTCCCTACGGCCCGTATCTCAGCCTGGCGACGTTAATCGTCGTCTTGTGCTGGCAGCCCCTTTGGGGCAGGCTGTCGCATGTTTTCGGGCTGGGTCCGTGGCTCGGGTTGTACGTCGTGCTGATGGCCGTGATGCTCTACCTTTCGCTGCTGACCGTGCAGGGCGTCAAGTGGCTGCTGGGGATGCCGTTATATCCCGCCGACGACCAATCTGCCGAATGGACGTCCGCCGATCAGTTGACGTTTTTCGCGTCCTATGACCGGCACTCCGGCCAGGGTGCGATGCAGCGCCCAGAATGGCCGGGCGTCTCCGCGGGAACCGGCCAGCGGCAACGCCATGCGTGGCGAAATGAATCGCGGTGATGTGGTCCAAAGCCCGGCGTCGGCGCCGCCGGGAGATCCCGCCGACGCCGTCGGCGGGCTTTGTGACGCAGGAATGCGTCACGCCACCTGGGGCACGGTATTCGTTTCCTCGGCGATCTTGAGCTGCGGCACGGCGTGAAGTTGCCGCCGGGAAAGCACGGCGAGATACGCCGGCAGCGTGACCAGGGCCAGTGTCGTGCAGGTGGCGACGCCGATCGTCAGGACCAGCCCGATGCTGTACATCCCTTGATGCGCGGCGATCATCATGCTGCCGAAGCCGACGATCGTCGTCGCCGAGCAGTGGACGATGGCATTCACCGTGCTGGCGGTCAACGAATAAATCTGATTCGGCTTCGAGTGGAAGTCGTGCATCACGTGGACGCCGTTGTCGACGCCCAGCCCCAGGACTAAAGGCAGCACGATGAGGTTGGCAGGGTTCAGCGACACGTGAAAGACGGCCAGAATTCCCAGCGTCAGCCCCAGGCCGATTCCCGCCGGAGCGAAAGCCAGAATGGTGTCCCAGACGCTGCTGCGGTCGAGAATCATCGCAATGGCGAACGCCAGCATCGTGTAGCCGGTCAGAAAATACAGCAGGTCGCTTGGCCAGTCCCGGGCCTGAAACAGCGCGGCGACGGCGAGCGTCAAGGCCAGCGGCGGCAGGAATGTCAATGGGACGTGCTTTTTATCCATGAAGTCCAGCAGCAGCACGATCAGAATGACCATGAGCGCATACAAGGCGCAAATTTCATAGCTGTGCTTGATCTGCCGGGCCGCTTCGTAATTCTGCAGCGGCGTGCCCGTTACTTCGGGATCGACGCTGCGGACTTCTTGCACGAAATGCTCGAGCGGCTCCATATCCCAGACCTGGTCTTTCGGAAAGATCTGCAGCATCCATTTTCCGTCGGGACTGACAAACCGGGCGCGGAGTTCGCTCGGCAAATCGTCGATGGCCACCGGCTCAGGATTCGAGGCTGCTTCCAGCGCCTGAAACTGCGCCAACAAGGCGTACGACATGCGATACTCGAACTCTCCCAGAAACTGCAACTGCACCACATAATTCGACAGGCGCTCGTAACCGTTCAGCCAGCGGTCCAGATTGTCGGCAATGCGCAACGAAGTTGCATCGCTGCGCTGCTCCATCAGTTTATGCAGCTCTTCCATCGCCGCGCCAATGCCGAGATGATCGGCCCTTTTCGGCGGTTCCGGCTCGGCCGGCAAATGCGACAACAGCGCATGATAACCTTGCACCAGCAGTTTCGTTTCCGCCGCCGGTGAACTTGGCAGCCGCGTCGCCAGTTCTTCCACGCGATGCACGGTCGACAGCTTCGCAAATTGTTCTTTCATCCGCCGCGCCTCTTCGGCAGAATCAGCGAGCGAAATCGCATACAGCAGGGAATGTTTGGATGCCTCGAAAATCCGCGTCTGGGCCGCAACCGACTCCAGCCCCTTCGCCTGCAGGTTCAGCAAGTTGTGGTCATACACGAGCCGCGGCTTCGGCCAGGCGCTCGACCAGTCAAACGAACAAAGCCCGATCAGCCCGAACACGCCGAACGAGCCGGCCAGCACCATCCACGGATGCTTGCGCGTCATCCAGCGCAGAGTCTTTCCCTGCAAAGGCGTCGGCAAGGTTTGCGTTTCCCGGCGGCGATCGGCGTAGAACAGCATCACCGGCAAGATGGTGAACGCGGCAAAAGCGCATAACAGGATGCCCCCGCCGGAAATGATTCCCAGTTCGGCCACGCCGCGGAATTCCGTGAGCGTTGCACACAGGAAGGCCAGCGCGATCGTCACGGCGCCCGTGACGATGCCGACCCCTGTGCTGCCGGACGTTTCAATCAGAGCGGCTCTTAACCCGAGGCCTTCGTGCCGCAATTCGAGATACCGGGAAATCACGTGCACGGCGAAGTCGTCGCCCAGGCCGATCAGGATGGCAGCGAAGGCCACCGACAGAATGTTGAGATGGCCGACGACCAGCGTGGTGAACCCGAAGGCCCAGGTCATGCCGACGGCGACCATGACCAGCCCGATCATCGGGTGGCGAAAGCCGTTGAAGCCCATGAACATCAGGCAGGCGACCCCGGCGAACGAGATGACCGACGCCCAAGTGGAATCCTGCTGGGAGCGGCGCATTTCATCATTTTCGAGCACGGGGATGCCGGTGAGAGTGATCGTCGCGTTCGGGAATTCTCCGCCGGCCTTGCGGATGATCTGCCGCACCTTGTCGATGGCGACGGTGGCGCCTTCGAAGTTGTCGTCGGTCATGACGGGCGACGCCATCACGAAGCCCAGCGTCCCTTCGTCATTCAACACATAAACGACCTCGTCCTTCTGATCGACCATGTGCGGGTCGAGCGGGATGATGTCGGGCCACGGATTGGTGAACGCGTTCTTATCGTCCACGAAGGCGGCCAGGCTGCCGGTCAACCGGTCGAGGTGCTCCAGGATCGCGGGGACCCGCGCGGGATGTTTCTGCTCGGCATTTTGCAGCTGCGCGCGCAGCCGCGTCACCAGCGATTCCAGGCTCACCAGGTCCCAGCGGCCGTCCAGGACCGGTTGATACTCTTTCAACCGGTCGAGTCCGATGGCCAACTGCTCTGGCGAGAGGTATTGCAGCCCTTTCTCGCGGAGTTTTCCCGGCTCAATCCGGTAGAGAACGTTCGTGAACAGCTCGGGATGCTGTTGGAGCCGCACGCCGATTTCGTCCTGCACCTGCTTGATCAGCTCCGGGTTGTCCGCTTCGATGGCGACGGCGATGTCGTCCTGGTCGCCAAAGCTCTGCGTGAATTTCAGCCACCGCTGGTGAAAGGCCGCCGACGGGTCGATCAGGTCGGCCCGATTCGTCTTGAAGCCCAGAGATTGCGAAGTATACCACAGGCATCCCAGGGCGGAGAGAACCATCAGCGCCATTGTCCACCGCGGCCGTTTGATGCAGGCCGCCGTCAACGACGCCAACGTCTCCGACAGAAACGAGCGATGCTCCTGGACGTGATCCTTCGCAGTCGGCGTCGGCGACTCGCTGTCGGACTCAGGAACTTCCGGCGGTTTTTCAGACATCCCCGATCCTTGCGGACGATGAGTCCCGGTGTCGATTCATGAACGCCGGCTGTTCGATCGCACTGAGAGGTAGTGGGGCAGTTTATCAAAGTAGGACACTTGCTCCGCAAGTGTGATTGGCACTTGCGGAGCAAGTGTCCTACTTTGAAAGGCAAACTGACCCACTACCCACCGAGTCGCTCTCGAGGCGTGGCTTGGCTGAAGCGATCCATCCTGGCATGATACGTTTTTTGGAAAAAGCACGGCAAGGAATCTTCCTCGAATTCCCGTAAATTGGGATGGTTGGGAGCTTTCCCGGGAGCCGCCGAAACGTCCATCGGCAGAGTGTGCGACATTCTGTCCATGACCGAAAGTTCCCCCTGGAATGATGCCTCGGTTCAGGCTGCTGATGCTGGCGGCGGCGGCGGGCGTGCCGCTCGTGCTGGGGGGCTTTTTCCCGTCGCTGGAGCACCTGGGTGTGCTGCTGACGATGATCGTCGGCGCGGCGGCCTTGATCGATCTGCTGCTCACCCCCTCCTTGCGAAAAATCGACGTCGTTCGGGAAGTTCGCGACGTCCTCAGCGTCGGGGCGAGGAATCCGGTGACCATCGGGCTGCGGAACCGTCATGCCCAGGCGGTCACGGTCACGTTGCATGACGAACCCCCTTTGCCGTCCTCCTGGTTTGATCTCCCCGCCGAGGTGACGCTGCAACCGAAACAACGGCTCGGGGTGACTTACCTTCTGGAGCCGCATCGCCGCGGCAAGAACCAGTTTGGCAAGGTTCATCTGCGGATGGTCAGCGTCCTGGGATTGTGGCGACTGATCGACGAACGGGATTTGCCGCGGCCTGTGAAAATCTACCCGGACATTCAGGCCGTGAGGAAAGTCGAGCTGCTGGCGCGGCAGAATCGGCTGGCCGAGGCCGGCGTCCGGCTCTCCCGCATTCGCGGCCGCGGTTCGGAATTCGACCGGCTGAGGGAATACCGCCGCGAAGACGAATACCGCACCATCGATTGGAAAGCGACCTCCCGGCATCAGGAACTCATCAGCCGGGAGTACGTCGTCGAACGGAATCAGAATGTGCTGCTTCTCATCGACTGCGGACGGTCGATGTGCAACGAAGCCGACGGAGTCTCGCATTTCGACCGCTGCCTGAACGCGGCGATTCTTCTGGCGTATGTCGCGCTCAGGCAGGGAGACACCGTCGGCCTGATGGTGTGCTCGAACCGGCTGGTGCGCTGGGTCCGGCCGGTCAGGGGTCTGGGAAGCCTCGAATCGCTGATCAGCCAGGTCTACGACCTGACGCCCGAATATGAAGCGACCGATTACGGGCTGATGGTGGAAGAATTGCGCAGGCGCTATCGCAAGCGGTCCCTCGTCATTCTGCTGACCCATGCGCTCGATGAACTGCACCTGCAGTCGATCGCCGATCATGCCCGGCAATTGCGGACGCCCCATCTGGTCCTCTCGGCGTTCTTGCAGAACGTCCCTTTGATCGCGCGGCTGAACGCCGTGCCGGAGACCGACCTGGAAGCCTTCCAGGTGGCGGCGGCGGCGGAAGTCGTCGCCTTGCAGGAGACGCAGCTCGCCCAATTGAAGAAGACGGGCCTCTTGGTGATCGACACCCCGCCCGAAGGCCTTTCCGCCCAGGTCATCAGCCGGTATCTCGACATCAAGGCCCGGCATTTGTTGTAGCGGCAGGGAGTGTCCGGCGAGGAGCATCCGCGAAACGGCAAGCGGTGCGGCTCAATTCCCCTCGCCGATTTCGTCGTAGGTGTAGTACTCATAGAACAGCCGGCCGACTTCGTCGCTCAGCCGAGCAAGATACCGGGACTTGAAGTTCTGGTACGTTTCGTCGGACGTGGCGATCGGCTGATGGACTGGGAACTTCGAGATCTTTTCCGTCGTGTAAATCTTTTCGGCTTCAGACCCGTCCATTTTCCAGACGCTGACGACGGCTTCCGCCCGGCCGCGATACAGGTTCGCCCCGCCGTCTTCGTACAGCGAGAACTCGTTCAGGTCGATGTAGACCACGTACGTGGCCTTGAAGGCTTCGCCGATTTCTTCGGGCTTGTCCCATTCCCGGTTCTCATCCAGCCAGCCGCGCACCCGGTCCGGGCTGACGACCTTGATCTTGTGCTGATGCAGCCGGAACGAGACGTACTTGGCGACCTCGTGGTCAATTTCTTCAAAGTTGTACCGGATCTCCGTCGGTGCATAACAGACCACGGCGACCGTCACGTCTTTGTCGGTCATCGACTCCTTCGTCTGGGCGTCAAAGTCGGGTTCCACCGACGGCGGACCGCCAAGCAGGTAGCCGAAGAACAGCAGGTAACTGCAGCCGGACGACGTCATCAGCGCCGCGGCGAGAGTCGCGCC
This sequence comes from uncultured Planctomycetaceae bacterium, assembly GCA_964388415.1. Taxonomy (GTDB): domain Bacteria; phylum Planctomycetota; class Planctomycetia; order Planctomycetales; family Planctomycetaceae; genus CAZDGB01. The sequence continues at coordinate 70,052 of CAYMAO010000024.1, forward strand.
GAGAATGGCGCGGACCAGGCGACGAACGACCGTCGGTGCATTGCGGCGAACCATGTGTGTGCCTTCCGTAGCGAAATGGTTCAGAGCACAGGTCCGGAAATAACATCTGTCCGGCCCTCATCTCTTAGCCCTTAGCCAACATCAAATTTCCCAGCCGGCATGGTGATCGTAAAACTTGTGGGCCAGTTGATCGCACACGCGATGAATGAAATCCCGGCGAAAGATTTCAGACGACCGGTTGACTTCCGAAATCGGCTGGTGCGGAGGATAGATCGTCGTGAATTCCTTGGTAAATACCGCGGAGGCCAGTCGCTCGTCGTCCAGTTGCGACACCTTGTAGACTTTCAGAAAACCCCGCGCGCGGCCGCGCAGCAGGGCCGAACTGTTCTCCTCGCGGTAGGAAAATTCCTGGACGTCGATCACGGCGATGTAGTCCGTCGTCAGCTTTCTGTCGCGCGCCAGTTCCGAAATGTCCTTCGGCAGTCCGCCGTGTTCGTCGAGCCACATCGCGACATCATCCGGATCGACGACGGAAATCCCCTCCCGCTTCAGTTGCCGCGTCACCCCGTCGATCAGGTCCAGGTTCAACGTCGATAGTTGCTGGTCGACGGCGTCTGGCGTGCGGCAGACAATCAGCAGCGTGTGTTTGCCTTTGGTCAGGTCGACGTGCGTGAACGCCTTGAATTCCGACTTCAACTCCGGATCGCCGAAGAACATCTTCTGTCCCATGAGGAACAGCGAGCAACCCGACAGGCACAGGCAACTCAGCGCCGCCAGCGCCCCGAAGAGGGTCTTGCGGTAATGACGATGCGACATCATCGTGTGATCCTTAGGCCGATTTGTCCCTTCTCTTCCAAGGCGGAGGAGAAGGGATGAATTCGTGATCGATGGCTGCTGGAAATCGTCAGCCCCACATCCTGAGCACCCAGACCCCGGCGGTGGCCGACGCCAGCACGATCATTAGCCATAACAGCACGACCAGGGGATCGGCGATGCCGATCGCTTCGCCCCTCCAGGCGCTGGCCCACAGCCAGGGAATCAGCAGTGCGCACACGACTCCCAGCAGCACGCCGGCCGGGTTGGCCCGCAGCGCGGCCGGCCAGTTGCCGCGCACGAGATGAGCGAAGCAGGTCGTCATCCCGCAACCGGGACAAGGCCGATTCCATAACAATTGAAACGTGCATTCCGGAAGGCCGAATTGTTGATGTGTGCCGAAGCCCCGCGAATCGGGTTCCAACGACCGCGCCACGCCGAAACCGGCAACCAGCAGGCCGCTGGCCGCCAGCAGCCAGAGACGGCCGCTGCGACTCAGCGGAGAACCGGCGGACAGCCGACGTGGTGACATGGAAATTCAATGGGAGCGCGAGGTCTTACCGGGTCCGAGATTTCGCCGCAAGACGGGTTGCCGTCCCGGCCGTTCAATCCCGGGAGTTTACCGCGCAGCAGCCCCGCGGACCGGCGAAACCTGCCGAAAGTTCATTCCATCATTGACTTTCCCGTTCCAAAGCGCGCTACTGGGGTCAGACAAAGTGGCGAATCGCCCTGGGATCTGCGCCGCGCATCCTGGACCGAATTCTCTAGCAGGCCGACCATCGCGTTATGGGACGAATCACAACTGCATTTCGGGCCTTTTTTCGCGCGCTGGCGAATGCCGATGCCGCCGCGCGGATCGATCAGGCCCTGACCGGAAAGATACTGCCGGCCCCGACCGTGCCGGTGCCCGGTACTCCTGCGCCCGCACCGGCACCTGCCCCGAAACCGCCGGCTCAAAGCGAGGCCCTGACGCTTCTCGCCACTTTGCAGCGCGAAGCCCGTTTGCTCGATTTTCTTCAGGAAGACCTCACCGGCTATGCCGACGACCAGATCGGGGCCGCCGTCCGCGAAGTGCAGCGGGACAGCGCCAAGGTCCTGGATCGATTATTCGCGTTCCGGCCGATTCTCGCCGTGGAGGAAGGAAGTCCGATGGAACTGCCGGCGGACTTCGATGCCGGCCGATTCCGATTGACGGGGAACGTGGCCGGCGCGGGACCGTATCGGGGGACCGTCCAGCATCACGGCTGGGAAGCCGCGAAATGCGAACTGCCCCGCTACACCGGTTCCCCCGCTGCCGCCCGGACCGTCGCCCCGGCGGAAGTGGAAATCGCATAATTTCGAGCTGGCCGCAGTTTTGCCGCTCAGGCAGTGAGCACTCGCTGCCAGAGCGGTAAAACGGACGGTGTCGCGTTAAGAAGAAACCATCTATGACTGCACGCTACGTGATTGGTATCGATCTAGGCACCACCAACAGTGTGCTGGCCTACGCGCCGCTCGACGGCGAGCGGCCCGAGGTGCAACTGCTGCCGATCCCGCAGGTGACGGCCCCGAGTGCCGTGGAATCGCGCACCATCCTGCCGTCGTTTCTGTACCTGGGAACCAAGTCCGATGCTTCCGGCGGGGCCTTCGATCTCCCCTGGGGCCAGGGCCGTGATTACGCCGTCGGCGAACTCGCCAGGCGGCAATCCGCGGAGATGCCGGAACGAACCGTCGGCGCGGCAAAGTCCTGGCTCTGTCACAGCCGGGTCGACCGGCATCAGGCGATTCTCCCCTGGGGCGCCGGAGACGAGGTGCCCAAGGTCTCCCCCGTGACGGCGTCGCGCCGCTATCTCGAACATCTCGTCGCCGCCTGGCAACATGCCTTCCCCAAGACGCCGATTGCCGAGCAGATCGTCGTGCTGACCGTGCCGGCGTCGTTTGATGCCAGCGCCCGGGAACTCACGCGCGAAGCGGCCGGCGCGGCTGGCTTGCCCGATGCGATGGTGCTCCTCGAAGAACCGCAGGCCGCCGTCTATGCCTGGCTCACCACGATGGGCGACAAATGGCGAAAGGCCGTGAAGGTCGGCGAAACGCTCCTTGTGTGCGATGTCGGCGGGGGAACGACCGACCTCACGCTGGTCGGCGTCACCGAAGAACAGGGCGAACTCATGCTCCGCCGCATCGCCGTGGGCAATCATCTGCTCGTCGGCGGCGACAACATGGACCTGACGCTGGCCCATCATGTCGCCGGGCTTTTCGCGAAAAAAGGCGTCAAACTCGATCCGTGGCAATCGGTCTCGCTCTGGCATTCGTGCCGGGCCGCGAAAGAATCGCTCCTTGCCGAAGACGGTCCGAAAAAACATCCGATTTCCGTCCTCGGCCGCGGCAGCAAGCTGATCGGCGGCACAGTAACCGTGGAAGTCGACCGAAATTCCGTGTCGGAACTGCTCGCCACAGGGTTTTTTCCTTCGTGCCAGGTCGATGACCGGCCCTTGAAGCAGCGAATGTCGGGCTTTCAGGAACTGGGACTCTCGTATGAAGCCGATACCGCCGTCACCAGGCATCTCGCCGGGTTCCTGCAAAGCCACGGCAACGATGAAGACGGCCCGATTCATCCGACGCACGTCTTGTTCAACGGCGGCGTGTTCAAGGCGGCGGCATTTCGGCAAAGGCTGCTCGACACGCTCGGTAACTGGTTCCCCGATCAGCAGCAGCCGCGCGTGCTGGACGGACAACACGATCTTGATCACGCCGTCGCCCGCGGCGCCGCCTATTACGGCTGGGCCAAACAGCACGGCGGCGTCCGGATTCGGGGCGGCACGGCACGGTCGTATTACATCGGCATCGAAACGGCCGGACTCGCCGTGCCCGGCGCGCCGCGTCCGTTGCGCGCGCTGTGCGTGGTCCCCTTCGGCATGGAAGAAGGAACCGAACTGGACGTGCCGTCGGACTCCATCGGCCTGATCGTCGGTCAGCCGGCCCATTTTCGGTTCTTCAGCTCGTCCGTCCGCAAAGAGGATCAGGCGGGCGTCCGGTTATCGGCCTGGACAGAGGATGAACTGCAAGAGACCGATTCGCTGGAGGCCACTCTCCCCAAGGATGACGCGATTGACGATCATTACGTCCCGGTCCATTTTCAGACCCGCCTCACCGAGTTGGGCCTGTTGGAACTCTGGTGCGTCAGCGCGCGCGGCTCCGGCAAATGGAAACTTGAGTTCAGCGTCCGAGAACCAGACGAAGCGTGAGCAACGCCCGCAAAGCCCGGCGATGGCATCGCACGGATGCGGACATCGTAACCGATTGCTGCGTCAGCGATTATCCTACCATGGTCTCGGCCGGCGCTGCACCGCCGAACGGGCCGGAATGTCTCTGTCCGCTTGGATTCGCGACCGGCTTAACAGAGCCGCCAAGCGTTGACGCTCGATAGAGCTAGCGGAGACCGGGGGAGTTGAACCCTGGCGCACGGATTCCGTGCGCACTCTCCGGCAGGGTATAAGGCTGCTGCGCCGCCGAGACGCGGGCCGGTTTCCAGAGGTTAGCTTCCGGTTCCAACTTCGTCGTCATCGTCGAACCAATCCGAGCCGTTCTCGTCAAATTCATACTCGGCCGGCTGGCTTACGGATTGTTGAAGCTGATTGATCGTTGCCAAGACTGCCGCCAATTCAGGCGCATCGCTGTCGTCGCACTCCGGATTGGCCATAAGCGATGTGACGATTCTTCGCAGAGAATCAAATACCCAGCTTTTCTCTGATTGCAGGTCGTTGGATCGTATCCAACCAATCGCTGCATCGACAATTTCGTGGTGATTCGGCACGGCCACGCGGCTTGCCGCCGAAGCAAGCGCAGCACGGATCATTCTGCTTCCGCGGCGCTGACTATCTTGATCACTTGAAGAGCCAAAGCCTATGTTGAAAGCGGGAACCGCGATCTTTTTGTAGTCGGCTTGCGGAAGCAGGATTCCCACTTGAGTCATATTGCATAGAAATTCTTCGCGAGCAATCGTCAATCGTCGATCAGTTGATCCAACCAAGTCTTGACATTTCTGAAGAATCAACAAGCGTTGCGCCGCCTTCAGGTCCATGAATTGTGATGGAGTCATATTTGCAATAGCGTCCACAATCTCGTGGAGTTGCCCAGCGGTGAGTAGTTCAGACAATGTCCGGTGACGCGAAAGAGCGCTGGCAAAACGGTTGCGGAACTCCGTGGCTTTTTGACACCTCCGCGGCTTTGTCTTTTCGATGCACTTCCGAATCAAGTCGTCAATTGCAGGTGGAATAAGTTCATTGATGGAATTCAGCGCAACGTAATCCCCCTGGTCTATTCTGTGGCCGGATAGTGCTTCATACAGGCAAATTCCCAGAACGTACAAATCGTCGCTTGCATCCAAGTCCTTGCCGTCTTGCTGCTCTGGCGACATATAGCCTGGGGTTCCGATCCACTCATTCGGATCGGTAAGACGCTCAAGATCCGTCTTGGACAGCGCGATCCCGAAATCAACCAGATAACAATGCTTCCGATCTGGAGAAATGATGATGTTCTCCGGCTTGATGTCGCGGTGAATGATTCCCATGTCGTGCGCGTGCCCCAACGCGGATGCCAACTGATCGAACCAATGGCGACACTCGGCAAGTTTGATTGTACCTTCCGAAGAAAGGATCGTCCGAAGATTCGTGCCTTCAACAAATTGGAAGATGATTTCAAACTTCCCTTGGTCAAAAACCACGTCATAGATTGACGGAATGTTGGGGTGGGAGAGTTTCGCCAGAATTCGGGCTTCGCGGCGAAACCGCTCTTTATCTTCGTCGCTGGCGGCGGCCAGAGCGGGATCGAGGGTTTTGATTGCCACCGGGCGACCAAGAATAGTGTCTTCGCCTTTGCGAACTTTCCCGAATCCACCAGTACCAACTGGCGTAAGGTTTTTGATTTCGTAGCGCGACATGGTTCAGGTTCCTAATCTGGAATCAGGTCTTTGGGTTTGCAATGTAATACTTTTGAGATGGGCGAGAGCAAGTCCACGTCAAACGGGTGCTCAGCCTTTTCCCAGTGGTACCACGTCTGCACGCTAATTGGCCTTTTCGCCAATTCGGCAACGGCAGCGGAAACGTCCTCAGCGCGAAGCTGAAGCTCTAAGCGGCGCTCGCGGAGTCGGCGAGCGATCTTATGGAGAAAGGTTTGGCCGGTGATTGAGTTGGGTTTTCTGCCACGGCCAGATAGGTTGCCTTCAGCCATTGGGATCGCCCCTTCTTGACTTCGGTTTTATTCTATCGCGTGGCGATAGAATTCGTCAAGGGAAAATTATCGCCGAGCGAGAGAATTTTTAGAAGTGTGTGAAATTCTCGATTTCACACACCGATCGACTCCATCCCCTCCGTTCGGGATGATGGGGCGCGCGGCAAGGTCGATGCCGCTTCTACCGTCCAGATTTCTCAAAGGTTACCACTACCGAAACCCCTGAGACACTTTCCCCTGGATGACGATTTCAAAAACGGACTCCACTCCTCCCGTGCGGGACGATGTCCGCCTAAGCAACCCGCGTGCCAATTCACGGGCCGGGAATTTCAGACTGTACCACTACCGTGGATATGACGGCGTAGTCCTGAGCACCACCGGGCGCACGGCGCTCAAGGCATTCAACTACCAGCAATTATATCGACAGGAATTGGCAGTGTACCGGCGTTTTTTGGAACGGCAGTTTTTTCAAGCCAACGAATTTCAGATTCCGCAACTCGTTGGACATGACGACACATTAAGCGTTATTGAAATGACGATTGTTTCTCCAACGTTCATCGTCGACTTCGCCAGCGTCATCAAATTGGACACGCCTCCACAATTCGACGCCGAAATCATGCGTGAAGCAAGGCTTGAGCAGAAGGAAAACTTTGAAGCGGACTGGCCGAAAGTCAAACGGGCGATCTCGAAACTTGAGATCGTCGGCGTGTATCTGTCGGATGTGCATCCAGGAAATGTTCGGTGCCACTAACCCGCCTTTGGTTCCCGGTACATCAACCGCTTTCCTTCCGCTCCCTTGATCGCCGCGACCATCCGGTGTCCATCGGACTGCTTCCGGCCGTTCCACATGAAGCCGCGCTCCGTGCAGTATCGGTGCAGGTGTTTCTTGCTCATGTGGTGATGAATGCCGAAGTGTGATCGCTTCAGCAGAGCGAAGAACGATTCCGCTGTGTTTGTGTTGATCGGCAATCCTGACTCCGGGTGAATCCGCGAGTATTCTTTCTTGGAGTGGTTCACGACTTCATGACCACCATCGAAGTTCTCGCCGATGCCGTCATAGCTGGTGTTGTCGTCCGTCAGGATCACGGCCTGCTTGGAGATTCCCGGCACGTGGGGCTTTCCCCCGATATACGCCTCATCGACTTCAACGGCACCGGACAGCATCCCGGCCATTGGTTCCAACTTCATCGCTTCGCGAATTCGATGCGTCATGAACCAAGCAGACTTGACCGTCACATCGACTTCGCGGGCAATCTGATGGGACGAGACACCTTTCTTGCTGCTGGTCATCAAGTGGATTGCCATCACCCATTTATGGATCGGAATCTTGGAGTCTTCAAAGATCGTCCCGACGCGAACTGTGAATTGCTTCCGGCACGCCTTGCACTTCCAGACGCCAGGACGGACCGGAGACTTTGATCCCTCTTTCGCCGTCAGCCGGTAGCAATCCGTATGATCGCAATGCGGGCAGACTGTTCCGTTCGGCCATCGCTCGTTCTCAATGAATTCGCGGGCCGCTGTTTCGTCTGTGAACAAGCGGGAGAGAGTCGCCGTATTCAGATCGGAGACAGTTCCCGTCGGCGGACGTTTCTTGCCAGAATGAGACTGGTTACGATAGCCGTTGTTTTTCTTGATATATTTGGTCGGCATGGCGTGCTCCTTGTGAGGTGACGCCAATTTTATCCGCCTGACTTGGGTTTGTCAGGTATAACATTCCGTTCGATTTTTCTGCGGTGAAGTATCCGGATAGGCTCTTAAATTGCAGCCCCTTTACCCAAGCCACGCCGCTAACCGGGATTGACGTTTTTCCCCTCTCGGCGGATACTTCGCGCGGAAAGGTCTCGAAGTCCATGACGACCCACGCTCAGTATGCGCACACCCTGGCGACCCAGGCCCGGACCGCGTCGCGTCGATTGATGACCATCGGCTCGACGCCCAAGGATACCTGGCTGCTCGCGACGGCGGATCGTTTGATCCAGCAGCAGGCCGCGGTGCTGCGCGCCAACGACGAAGACATTCAAGCCGCCCCGCAATACGGCCTCACGCCGGCGGCCATCGACCGGTTGCGTCTCGACCCCGGCCGCATTGCCGCCATGGCCGAGGATCTCCGCCAGGTCGCCCGGTTGGCGGACCCGGTCGGCGAAGTCATGGAAGGGGGCATTCGGCCCAACGGTTTGCAGGTTTCCAAAGTCCGCGTTCCGTTGGGCGTGGTGCTATTCCTCTATGAATCGCGGCCCAACGTCACGCTGGATGCGGCGGCCCTCTGCGTGAAGAGCGGCAACGCCGTGATTCTGCGCGGCGGGAAGGAAGCGCTGCACAGCAACCGCGCACTGTCTCACATTGTGCTGGAATCCTTGCGCACGGCCGGCTTGCCGGAACACGCCGTGCAATTGGTCGACTCGACCGACCGGGAGCTTGTTGGCGAGTTGCTCAAGCAGCAAGGATTGATTGACGTCGCCATTCCACGGGGGGGCAAGTCGCTGATCGAGCGCGTTGTCCGGGAAGCCGCGATGCCGGTGATCAAACATTTCGACGGCATCTGCCACGTCTATGTCGACCGCACGGCGGACATCGACATGGCGCTCGATATTCTGAGAAATTCCAAATGCCAGCGGCCGGGGGTGTGCAACGCCGCCGAGAGCGTGCTGATTCATCGCGGCATTGCCGAGGCGTTCCTGCCGCGAATGGATCACTCGCTGTCCGACGTGGAACTCCGGGGCTGCGAGACGACATGCCGGCTGATTCCCCGGGCGAAGCGCGCCGCCGAGGCAGATTACCAGACGGAGTACCTTGCCTTGATTCTGTCGGTGAAGGTCGTCGATGACCTTGCCGGGGCGCTGGCGCACATCGAGACCTATGGTTCGCATCATACGGAGACGATCATCACGCAGGATTTCGCTGCGGCGGAGCGGTTCCTGGGCGAGGTCGATTCGGCAGCCGTGCTGGTGAACGCAAGCACCCGCTTCAACGACGGCGGCGAATTGGGGCTGGGAGCCGAGATCGGCATCAGCACCGACAAGTTTCACGCCCGCGGGCCGTGCGGGCTGCGTGAGTTGACGAGTTACAAGTGGGTGATTCGCGGGAACGGGCAGATTCGGCGTTAGGTATTTGGCGTTAGGCGTTAGAAGAGAAATACGTCTTGCAAAAGGGGATTCGTCGTGGCGAAGGAGGCTGTTGGTTATCGCCAACTCGTGGTGTGGCAGAAATCGATGGAACTCGTCAAACAGGTCTATCAATTGACGCGCCATTTGCCGGAGTCCGAGCGCTATGGACTGACGAGTCAGTCGCAACGGGCTTCCGCTTCCATACCGGCCAACATTGCCGAGGGCTATGGTTGCGGCGCCGGCGACTATCCGCGCCACCTTCGCATCGCCCGCGGATCGCTGATGGAACTGGTAGTTTTCCTGGAACTCGTTGTCACCCTGGAGTTCATCTCCAGGCCAAAAATCGTCACCGCGTGGAAGGTCAGCCAAGAGGTCGGTGCAATGCTCACCGGACTGTTGCAAGCTCTCGAAAAGCGTCCGCAGAATATTTCAACTCGTCGAAAGTCGTAACCAGCCTCCTGGCCTTCTTACGCCTATCGCCAAATACCTAGCGCCTCTCTGCGGAGCGAACTCATGGGCGACGTACTCAGTCAATCGGAAGTCGAATCGCTGCTGGCGGCGCTCGATCCCGGCATGCAGCCGCAGAACCAGGTGTCGTCGTCCCGCAGGGAGGATTACAACTCCCAGATCAGCGTCTACGACTTCAAGCGCCCGGAACGCGTCTCCAAGGAGCAGATGCGGGCCTTCCAGGCGCTGCACGACGGCTTCAGCCGCGAGTTCGGCGCGGCACTGAGCGGCATGCTCCGGGCCATCGTCGAAGTCAAGCTGATCAGCGTCGACCAGTTGACGTACAGCGAATTCGTGTTCAGCCTCGAAAACCCGACGTGCTTCAACCTGCTCTATTCGGAAGGGCTGGAAGGGCACATCATTCTCGACCTGAATCCGTCGATCATCTACCCCATCGTCGACCGGCTGCTCGGCGGCGGGAAGCAGGCGAACCATGATCTGCCCCAACGGCCGCTCACCGAGATCGAACTGCAGCTCGTGTCGCGAATCACGAAACAGGCCATCGCCGCGCTGGAAAACTCCTGGTCGAACATCTGCCAGTTGAAGCTCAAAGTCTCCCAGATCGAGAGCAACCCGCAACTCGTGCAGATCGTGCCTCCGAACGAAGTCATCGTGCTGATCAGCTTTGAAATCAGCATGGGAGACGTCCGCGGGATCATGAACCTGTGCATCCCGTTCAACACAATCGAGCCGCTCGCCGGGAAATTATCGTCCGACTCGTGGTCGACGTACTCGAAAAAGGGGGTCGACGCGCGGCAGATCCTGAACCTCGAAACGGGCGTCACTCATGCGGCGGTGGAAGTGATCGTGCATCTCGCCAAGGCCAAGCTGACGGCGAAAGAACTGGCGCAATTGGCCGTCGGCGACATCATCCTTACGGAAAACGGCCCGCAGGCGGGCGCGGAAGTGCTGGTCGAGGGAAGCCCCTTGTTTCTCGCCTACCCCGGCGTTCTGAAAGGCCACAAGGCGATCCGCATGGGCCAGCAGATCACCAAGCCCCGCGAAGTCATCGAAAAAAAGCTGAGCCAGCAGGCGAAAAAATGACTCTGGCGACTGCGTCCATATTCAGACATCGCTTCCCTTCGCTAATCCCCTCCCCAGTTCGTCAACACCTACGCGACCTCCAGCACCGGTTTCCCGAGCACGTCCATTTTCGGCTGAATGCCGAGGCCGGGCGACGTCGACGCCGCCATCCGCCCCTGTTTTCGTCGCGGCGCCCCATCGGCCGTGCTCACCGTGACATAGCTGTTGAAGTCGGTCGAGGTGAACAGGAATTCCGAAGGCGTGCTGTGCGCGAGGTGGGCAATTGCCGCCGTGGTGATGTCGCCGCCCCAGGTATCTTCGATCGTCATGGCGACGCCAAGCGACACGCACAGATCGCGGGCCTGCCGGGCGCGCGTCAGGCCGCCGAGTTTGCCGATCTTCAGATTGACGACGTCCATCGCCTGGTCATTGTAAGCCCTCACCAGCATCTCCACGCTGTCGACGACTTCATCAATCACGAACGGCTGGGCGATTTTCCGGCGAACGCTCAGGCATTCCTCGTACGTCCGGCACGGCTGCTCGATGTAGACGTCGACATCGCGCACGGCATTCGCCACGCGGATCGCATCGTGCATCAGCCAACCGGTGTTGGCATCGGCGATGAGCCGGTCGCCAGGCTGCAATTTCGCCGCCACGGCCTTGATCCGCGCGATGTCGTCCAGCGCGTCGCCGCCGACTTTCAGTTGAAACTTGTGATACCCTTCGGCCCGGTACTCGGCGACGCGGCTTGCCATCTGTTCCGGCGCTTCCTGCGAAATCGCCCGGTAGAGCGGGAAATCGTCGCCATAACGGCCGCCGAGCAATTGGCAGGCCGGCAGCCCGGCGGCCTGTCCGAAAATGTCCCAGCAGGCGATGTCGATTCCCGATTTCACATACGGGTGGCCCTTCAGCGCCGCATCCATTCGGCGATTGAGTTTCTCCAATTCGAGCGGATTTTCCCCGATTAGATGCGGCCCGAGTTCCTTCAGTCCGGCCCGCACTCCGTCCGCATACGCCGGCAGATACGCCGCCCCGAGCGGACAGACTTCGCCGTAGCCCCGAAGCCCGGTGTCGGTCTCGACGCAGACAATCGTGCTGTCAAACACCGCCACCGACTTGCCGCCGGACCATTTGTAATCGCCTTCCTTGAGCGGCAAATCGACCTGGTACGCCAGAATCCGCGCAATGTGCATCGTCAAAGTTCCCCAAAGCCCGGCGATGGCATCGCCGGGACGCTCTCCGATTTCATTCCCACAGATTGTAACGCCTGGCGCGGAAAATGAATTGGTAGTTCGATGTGATAGGCCGGAAAAGGGGACAGGTCCATTGTCTGGGGATCTGCTTGCCGATGGCGTATCCCATGACGGCTTATTCGTCGAGACCTGGTTCACCTCCGGCGGCGTCGGCCGCACGCTTGCCCGCGGCGCGGAAATTGAAGACGAAGCACGCCGACTCGTCGAACTTCCGAGCCTTCCGCAAAGTCTCCAGACCCGGCCAACCTGGCATTCACGAGATATACGGAAAAATCGTCAAATTGGACTTGCGAGGTTTTTCACCGCATCGCATACTCCCTTGTAAGTTAATTCCCTCCTTTCTTGTTAAGCAGGGAACAACGGAGCAGTTTCAATGACGAAGGGGCCAGAAAATGAGAATTCAGTTCAGTCGACTGGTGACCAGCGCAATTTTTTCGGCGGCCGTAGCGTGTTGGTGTGCGCAATCGCAAGCCAGCATGCTCAACTATTTCGAAACCGTGTACGACACGGACTGGACGACCGCCGCCATGGGCGGCATGCGCTCTGATGGAACCGGCACGATCAACCTGGCGGGCGTTTCCGGCTCCGTGACGAAAGCCTATTTGTACTGGCATGGACCGACAAACAGCGCGGATCCCACGGCCAACGCCACGGTTTCGTTCGCCGGAAACACGGTGGTGGGCACCAACATCGGGTTCTCGGACAACAACTTCTGGGGTTTCGCCAATAGTCAGGCCTATCGGGCCGACGTGATGTCGCTGGTGACCGGAAACGGAAATTATCTGCTCGACAATTTCAATAATGCCGTTGCGGAGATCAACGGCGTCTCGCTCGTCGTGTACTACGATGACGGCAACACTGCGAACAATCGAGACGTGGTGACCTACGACGGTAATGATGCGAACTTCGCCAACCCGTTCGACGGCGTCGGCTGGACTGCGACGTTGTCGAACATCAATTACAGCGGCGGGACCGCCAACCTGGTCTTGGGCGTCGCCGACGGCCAGGACTTCTCAATCCTTGATGACCCGAGGGTCTTCATAAACGGTAGCCCGCTGTACCCAGTTGGAGACCAATTTGACGGGACCGCCGCCCAGGATGCCGGGGGCTCCAGCTTTCCGGGGAATGGTCTGTTGTGGGACGTTCAAAAGTACGATGCGACGTCTTTCCTGTCGCTGGGGTTGAATTCGCTCTTGCTCACGACGGGACCCTCGCCGAGTGATGCGCTGAGTCTGATTCATCTGCAGTTCGACCTGCCCGCGGGCGCCGCGCCCCCGCCCTCTGTGCCGGAACCCTCCTCGATCGCTCTGATCGGCCTGGGAGCGATGGGTTTCCTGACCTCGCGTTTCCGTCGTTCCAAGCACAAGGTGAAGTAACGCTTTAGAAGCGGTCTCTCTGAAGTTGCTGTTGGCAGCCGCGGGGGGAAGGCCGCCGATTTTTTGATCGGAACCTGAGTCACCGACTGGGGGACGGCGTTCATCGCCGTCCCCCAGTTTTTTTCCTGGCCGCACCAAACAGCGCTCTGGAGTACGCGTCGTTTCTCGTTCGCTGTGCGAGAGCCTGTTGAGTTGAATTCTGCCGAGCGGGGGACGTCAGTCCCCTGATTGCGGTATGCTGATCGCACGGATCAACCAGGGGGCTCACGCCCCCCGCTCAGACGCTCGGAAATCTCCATGAGCCTGTTTGCTAAAGCCGAAGCGGAACACCGGGCGGCGGTCAAACCGCTGGCAGCCAGAATGCGGCCGGCGACACTCGCCGAGTTCGTCGGGCAGACGCACCTCCTCGCAAAGGGAAAACTTCTGCTCAGGCTCATCGAGACCGATCGGCTTGGGTCGGTCGTGTTGTACGGCCCGCCGGGGACGGGGAAAACGTCGCTGGCCGAACTCATCGCCAAGCACACGAAGCGGGCGTTTCGCACGTTGAACGCCGCGGCGTCCGGCGTGAAGGAATTGCGAGAGGTTCTCGATAAAGCCCGCAGCGACGTCGAGACGGCCGGGACGCGGACGGTGCTGTTCATCGACGAACTGCATCACTTCAATAAGTCGCAGCAGCAGATCTTGCTGCCGGATGTCGAGGATGGGATCGTCGCGCTCATCGCGGCGACGACGGCGAATCCGTTTTTCGCGCTGATCGCGCCGCTGCTCAGCCGCAGTCAGATTTTTGAATTGCAGCCGCTCAAAAATGATGAAATCACAAAGTTGCTCGAACGTGCGCTAAACGACAAGCGTAGGGGACTCGGAAACACGAATGTGACCGCATCGTTGGCGGCGCTCGATTTTTTGGCGGAGATGTCCGACGGCGATGCGCGGCGGGCGCTCTGCGGGCTGGAAATCGCCGTGCTCTCCTTGCCGGCGGACAAGAAAGTCCTCGAACTGGCGGATGCGGAAGAGTCGATTCAAAAGAAGGCGATCCGGTACGACAACCTCGGCGACGATCATTACGACGCGGCCAGCGCGCTGATTAAGAGTTTGCGCGGCAGTGACCCGGATGCGGCCTTGTACTGGATGGCCCGGATGCTGGAGGCCGGCGAAGACCCGCGGTTTATCGCCCGGCGGCTGCTGATTCTGGCGTCGGAAGACATCGGTAACGCCGATCCGCAGGCGCTGCTGGTGGCCAACGCGGCGTTTCAGGCGACAGAAGTGCTCGGGATGCCGGAGTGCCGAATTTCGCTGGGCCAGGCGGCGACGTATCTCGCGCTGGCACCGAAATCCAATGCCGCCTACGTGGCGATCGATGCGGCACTCGACGATGTCCGCCAGCGCCGGTTGCTCCCCGTCCCGAAGCATCTCCAGGACGGCCATTATCCCGGTTCGAAACGCCTCGGTCATGGCGAAGGGTATCAGTATCCGCATGACGCTAAGGAAGGGTTCGTCGCGCAGGATTATTTGGGCGTCGACAAGGAATACTATCAGCCGACGGATCGCGGGTTTGAGGCGGAATTGCAGAAGCGCCTGGAGGCATGGCGGGGGAGGCGGTGTGAGGGAATGAGTGAAGGAGAGAAGGAGAGATAGATGACGACGTGCCGTTGCGTGCTTCTTCGTCTCTCGCACCCTTACACGCTCCGTCTCTCACACCTCTTCGCACTTCTCAAGCTTGAGACGAATCCCCTGCGAACTTTGCGCCTGCCGCCGCCCGGCGTACCATAACGCCATGATCACCCAGTTCGCGTTGCTGCTGTCTCACGGCATGAGCCTGATGTGGTGCCTGATGCCTCGGCAACAGGTGACCAGCGGTTTTTTTCGAATTCAGTCTTTGATCGTGTTAGGGCTGAGCGTGCTGGCATTCCTGGCCGCCGGTCAACTGAATCCCGGACAGCCGCGCGACGTCTCGACCAACTCCTGGAGCGGCTTGCAGATTATTTCCCTCGTGACGGGTGTCTGTGCCTATTTCAGTTCCGTCTTCTGGCGGCTGGAAGCACGATCGGCCGGGACAGTGTGTCTGTGGGTCATGCTGGTCACGACCATGGCGGCCTTGATATCATCCGCCCAGGGGTTTACTGCGGCCGAGTCGAGTCGAGCGGCAATTCACGTGCTCTTGCACTTGCTCTCCTTGTGGTCGTCGGCGGCCGTGCTGGGCGGGGCGACAACGGGAATGCTGCTGGGACATTGGTATCTCACGGCACCGACGATGTCGATCGAACCGCTCAAGCGGCTGACGTGGATTCTGTTCGCAGCGCTGTTGGTGCGGCTGGCGGTTTCGGCGTGTGGCTGGCTGGATGCCGGCGGCTTGATTCAAGGGTCGTTGCTCTGGACGTGGATGGCGCTGCGGTGGCTGGCAGGGATTCTTGCCCCGTTGGTTCTGGCGGTGATGACGGATCGGATTCTCAGGTATCGCAACACGCAGGCGGCGACCGGAGTGCTGTTCGCCGCCGTGATCCTGGTGTTTCTGGGAGAAATGTCGGCGGCGCTGCTGTACGCTGAGTTAGGGCGGGCACTGTAAGTTCGGTATTCGAAATGAAAGTGGTCCGCAGATTCCCTGAGCGCGGCATGGCCCGCAACCTAGAAAAGCTTGAACACGAAGTCCGCGAAGGTCGCGAAGAAACGCCTTGGATACAAGAGGCGAAAAACGCTCGAAAGAGATCCTTGATCTTGCTGGAAAACCTGCGTCAATCTGCGAAATCTGCGGTGAAAAGAACGCCTTAAAGGGTCGATGGGAATGCAGGTTGAGTTTCACTGTCCGCGCTGTTTGAAAGCCGATGCCGGGGAGGTCTCGGAAGCGACGGCGCTGTTGGCGTGCCGGCATTGCGGCTGGAGCCGGCCGTTGGCAGAGGCGGACATTCATGGCAAGGCACCGGCACGGTGTCTCGCTTGCGGGTGCGACGACTTGTGGCGGCAGAAAGACTTCCCTGCGCAGTGGGGTGTGGCAATCGTCGGCCTGGGCATTCTGCTGAGTTCGCTGGCCGTGGCGTGGATGCGTCCGATGCTGGCACTTGGTATCCTGATGGGGTTCGCGCTCGCGGACATGTTGTTGTTTCTGGTGATGCGGGATGCCCTCGTCTGTTACCGGTGTCATGCGCGGTTCCGGCAGGTGACGGTGACGGATCAGCATCCGAAATTCGATCTGGAAACCAATGAACGTTACCGCCAGGAAGCGCTGCGGCTGTCGCAGTCCGATCCTGTCAAACGATGATTCACTCGTCTTAGCCCCCTGGCCGATGGCCGGGGGAATCTACCGGGATTCTGCGCAGCAAACCTCTCCCCGCCGGCGATTCGCCGGGGGCTAAGACTTTGAAGAACGGATGACGCCGGTGAACGTTCGCCAGTCGCGATTGCTGGAAGACCTGGCCGGGGTGTTTCGCGGCGAACTTCGCTGCGACCGGCTGGCGACCGCGCTGTATGCCACCGACGGCAGCCTGTACCAGATCGTTCCGTTCGGCGTGGCGTTCCCTCAGGACCGCGAGGACGTCGTCACGCTGGTCAAGTATGCCGCGGAGCAGCGGATTCCGCTCATCGCCCGCGGGGCCGGCACGGGAGTGGCCGGGGAATCGCTCGGCGAAGGGCTGGTGATCGATTTCTCCCGGCACATGCACCGCGTCCAGCAGATCGACGCCGAGACTGTCCGCGTGGAGCCCGGCGTCGTGCATCAGCAGCTCAACCGTTTGCTGCA
This sequence comes from uncultured Planctomycetaceae bacterium, assembly GCA_964388415.1. GTDB lineage: Bacteria > Planctomycetota > Planctomycetia > Planctomycetales > Planctomycetaceae > CAZDGB01. The sequence goes on from CAYMAO010000024.1 coordinate 87,066, forward strand.
CACCCAGGGCCGCTATTTTCCGCCCGACCCGGCCAACACGGCGACGACGACGGTCGGCAGCATGTTGGCCTTGGATGCCGCCGGTTCGCATTCGGTGCGCGTCGGATCGATGCGGGATCATGCGCAATCGATCGAGATCATCACAGCGGACGGGCACTGTTTTGAGGCCGGGCTGGAATCCCTGCCGCAATTCGACGACAGGATCGACGCCGCGGCCGACGACCCGGCGCAGGTGAAACCTTCGATTGTCCGGCGGCTGGCGCTTCTGTTGAAAGATCATGCCGATCTGATCGTCGAACGTCAGCCGGCGGCCCTGTTTCGGAATCGGGCAGGGTATTTTCTCCGCGGGGTGCTGAACGGCCGGACGCTGAATCTTCCGCGGATGCTGGTCGGCTCGGAAGGAACGCTGGCGTTGTTCACGGCAGCGACGCTGCACACGGCGCCCTTGCCGGCGCATCGCGGAGCACTGCTGCTGGTGTTCGGGAGCCTGGAGGCCGCGTCTCATGCGGTGCAGACGGTGACGCTGCAGCAGCCGAGTGCATGCGATCTGATCGACCGGCGGCTGCTGTCGCTGGCGCGAGATACCGATCCGCGGTTTGAAGCGATGATTCCCGCCGCGGCGGAAGCGGCGCTGCTGGTCGAACAGACGGGCTACCATGAACGCCAGATTCGCGAGCGGCTGGAGATGTTGAAGCGTGCCGTGCAGGCCTTGCCGCAACCCGGCGAAGTGGCCTATGCGGCTGAAACTCCGGCGCAGGTGGAGTGGTTGTGGACACTGCCGCATCGCGTGGTGCCGCTGTTGAATCGTCTCCGGGGCCTGGATCGTCCGGTGCCGTTCGTCGAGGATTTCGCCGTGCCGCCCGGGGCGCTGCAGGAATTCCTCGTCCGCGTGCAAAAGGTCTTGCAGCATCATGAAGTGACCGGATCGATCTACGCCCACGCGGCCGCCGGCCAGGTGCACCTGCGTCCCTTCCTGCCGACGCCCGGTCCGGCCGACGGCCCCGGGCTGGAGGCGATGGCGCACGACCTCTGCACCGTGGCATTGAGCCTCGGCGGGACCATCAGCGGAGAGCACGGCCTCGGCCTGGCGCGCTCGGCGTTTCTGGAAGAGCAATACGGCCCGCTCTATCGCGTGCTGCGCGAAATCAAGCAACTGTTTGATCCGCATGGACTGCTGAATCCCGACAAAGTGATCACGGCCGATCGGCACTTGACCGGGCGCAATCTTCGTCCGGTCCTGCCTGCCATTCCCAAGGAAACGGTCTCGCTGCAATTGAAATGGTCGCCGGGCGAGATCGCCTTGTCGGCCATGTCGTGCAACGGCTGCGGCACGTGCCGGACTCAAGAGCCCGGCAGCCGAATGTGCCCGTTCTTTCGTGCCTCGCCGGGGGAAGACCGGTCGCCGCGCGCGAAAGCCAACGCCGTCCGCCAGCTAAGCACGGGGCAATTGCCCTGGCACGAACTGGCTTCGCCGGAGTTCAAGGCGCTCGCCGACCTGTGTTTCAACTGCAAGCAATGCCAGTGGGAATGTCCGGCGTCGGTCGATATTCCGCACCTGATGATCGAGGCGAAAGCCCAGCATGTGCAGGCCCAGGGGATCAGCCGGGCCGAGTGGGTCCTCACGCGATTTCCAGGCTGGGTGAACTGGTTGTCCCGGTTCTCGCCCGTGATCAATCCCTTGCTGAACGCGCAGGGGGTTCGCTGGCTGCTGGAGCGGGTCACGGGGATTGCCCGTCAACGGCGATTGCCCCCGCTGGCCCGGTCGCCGTTCTTGAAATCCGGCCCAAAACGCTGGTTCGATCCGGCCCGGCTGGAAGACAACGGAAAGCCCGTGATCTATTTCGTCGACCACGTCGCCAATGCTCATGATCCTCAACTGGCGGTCGCGTTCGGCCGGATCTTGGAGCATCACGGCCTCTCGGTGTATGTTCCCCGGAATCAAGGGCCGGCGGGGATGGCGGCCTTTTCCTGCGGCGACCTGGAAACGGCCCGGCACCATGCGGAACAGAATCTCCAGGTGCTTTCGGAATTCGCCCGCGACGGTTGCCGGATTGTCTGCACCGAGCCTTCCGCGGCCGTCTGCCTGAAATTCGATTATCCGCTGCTGTCGGATCATCCCGATGCGCTGCTCGTGGCCGGCCAGGTCCAGGAAGCCGGGGCGTTTCTGAAGGAACTTCACGGCCAGGGGCGTTTGAAGGCCGATTTCGAGCCGGTCAAGGCGAAAACGGCCTATCACACGCCGTGCCACATCAAAACTTTGCACCGCGAATCGCCGCTGGCGGAAATCTGTGGTTGGATTCCCGGGGTCGAGGTCCATAGAATTGAGGCAGGCTGCTCCGGCATGGCGGGCGTGTTCGGGTTGCAGCGGAAGAATTTTGAAACGGCACAGGCCATCGGCGCGGGCCTGATCTCCCGATTGCGCGACACTCCCTGGGACTTCGGACTGACAGAATGCAGCAGTTGCAAATGGCAGATGGAACAAGCCGTCGACATGCCGACGCTGCATCCGCTCAAACTCCTGGCTTGGGCGTACGGCATCCTGCCGGAAGTCAAGGAGACGCTGCGGCCCCCTCCGCGCCGGCTGTTGACGACCTGAATCTTGTCGTGAAATTATTCGCCCGCGCCCGGGATGCCGCCGGGACGGGAACTCTTCCGCTCGCCTTGCCGTCCGGCGCAACCGTCGCCGACCTGCGAAAACAACTCGGCGAGAGCTGTCCTGCATTGAAACCGTTCCTCACAGGATTGCTGATCGCCGTAGACGCCCAGTATGCCTCAGACTCTTTGCTTCTAACTCCGCACGCCGACGTCGCCTGTTTCCCGCCGGTGAGCGGGGGCTGAAGTTCCCTGCCGAGAATGTGATCATGTATTCCTTGACCGACCAACCCATCGACTATTTCGCGCTGACCGAATCGGTCCGGTCGCCGCGGTCCGGGGCCGTCGTGTTGTTTCTTGGTACGGTGCGCGAATTGACGAACGGGCGGCAGACGTCGTCGCTGGATTATGAAGCTTACCCGGACATGGCCGAACGCAAACTCGCCGAACTGGAATCGATCGCGCGCGAGAAATGGCCGATCGAAGAAGCGGCGCTGATTCATCGCCTGGGACATCTCGAACTGGGCGACATCAGCGTCGCCGTCGCCGTGAGTTGCCCGCATCGCCACCAGGCCTTCGACGCTGGCCGCTTCCTCATCGACGAACTCAAGGCCTGGGTGCCGATCTGGAAAAAAGAAAACTGGTCCGACGGCACGACGGAATGGGTCCACCCGGGGCTGGACGAGGCCTCCGCGGCGGCACGGCAGGCGAAGAATTTTGAACCGCAGATTTCGCAGATGGACGCAGATTTTAAGGCAGGATCATGACTCGGATGGCGTTTCCGATCATTGTTTTTCGTGACGTTCGTGTGTTGCGTGGTTCAGTTTCCTGTCTTTGATCCGTGCGATCCGCGACGAATTTTCTCTTGAGTTTTACTCACAGGCGACCTGGATGTTAGACCCCTTGATCGACGGTTTCGGCCGGGTGCATGACAACCTGCGGATCAGCGTGACAGATCGCTGCAATCTGCGGTGCTTCTATTGCATGCCCGCCGAGAACGTGGAATTCATGGATCGGGCGAAACTTCTCACGTTTGAGGAGATCGCTCGATTTGTCGAGGCCGTCACGCCGATGGGCATTCGCGAACTCCGGCTCACCGGCGGCGAACCCCTCGTGAGAAAAGACTTGCATCGATTGATCGCGATGCTCACGGCGATCCCGGAAATTGAGGACATCGGCCTGACGACGAACGGCTTGCTGCTCCCCGAACAGGCCGCGGAACTGTACGCCGCCGGCTTGAGGCGGATCAACGTCAGCCTGGATGCGCTCGACCCGGTCCGATTCAAGCAGTTCACTCGCCGGGACGGATATGAGAAAGTGCTGGAAGGATTAAAGGTTGCCCAGGAGGTCGGGTTTCATCCGATCAAGGTGAACGCCGTTTCCGTGCGCGGACTGACGGAGGACGAAATTGTGCCGTTCGGACGCTTCGCCCGCGAGACGGGGCTGGAAGTCCGCTTCATCGAGTATATGCCGCTCGACGCCGAGAATGCCTGGGAGCGCGACAAAGTGCTGTTCGCCTCGGAAATCCTGGAACGACTGTCGCAAGAAATCATGCCGTTGGTTCCGCTGCCGACGAACGACCCGAGCGCCCCGGCAACCGACTACGTGTTCACCGATGGCGTCGGACGGATCGGTTTCATCGCCTCGGTCAGCCAGCCGTTTTGCAGCCAGTGCAACCGCATTCGCATCACGGCGGACGGCAAGCTGCGCAACTGTCTGTTCAGCCTGGAAGAAACCGATCTGCGCGGCTTGCTGCGAGGCCAGGGCACGGACGACGAAATCCGCCAGGCCGTCAGGGACAGCGTTGCCATGAAAAAAGAGGGCCACGAGATCAACACGGCCCGGTTCATCCAGCCCGACCGACCGATGTATTCGATCGGCGGCTGACGTCCGGAAGCCCAGGGATCGCAATCCCTGGGTTTCGAATTGGCGGAATCAACGTCGAATGCGCATCTACCTCGACAACGCCGCGACGAGTTTTCCGAAACGTCCGGGCGTCTGCGAGGCGATGGACCGTTACTCCCGCGCGTGCGGCGCGCCGGTCGGCCGCGGGGCGTATCGCCAGGCCGTGGACGTGCAGCGCACCGTCGATCATTGCCGACGGCAGGCGGCGCAGCTGCTCGGGGCGACATCACCGGAACGGATCGTCTTCACGTTCAACGGAACGGATGCGCTCAACCTGGCGATCCTCGGCGTCTGCCGGCCCGGCGATCATGTCATCACCTCGGTGCTGGAACACAATTCCGTTTTGCGTCCATTGCGGTACCTTACAGATCAGCGTCAGGTGCAGGTCAGTTATCTATCGCCCCGCGCCGACGGCCGGATCAGCCCGGAAGATGTCCGGAACGAGTTACGGCCGCACACGCGGCTGGTTGCGATCACCCATGCCTCGAACGTCAGCGGGACAATCCAACCTGTGCCTGAGATCGCAGACATCGTACGGAAAACCGGGGCGCTGTTTCTCGTCGATGCTGCACAAACCGCCGGGCATGTGCCGATCGATGTCGCCGGTTGGAGTGTTGATTTGCTCGCCGCTTCGGGGCACAAGGCGCTCGGCGGACCGCTGGGAACGGGGCTGCTGTTCGTGCGGCCGGGCCTGGATCAGGAACTCGTTCCTCTACGATTCGGCGGCACCGGGTCGCACAGTGAAAGTGAAGAGCAGCCGGACGAGTTGCCGGACCGCTACGAAGCCGGTAATCACAACGCACCGGGACTGGTCGGCCTGAACGCCGCTCTGGAGCACGTTCTTGCCTTGGAACTTGCGAACGTGCAGGCACATGAACGGCAACTCACCGCGCGATTGATTGACGAATTGCGTTCCATCCCGAGAGTAACGGTGCATGTTCCCGAACGGCTGGAGCATCAACTTGGCGTCGTCAGCATTTCCGCGGCCGACCTGGAACCGCAGGTGCTTGGGACGCTGCTCGACCAGGAATTCAACGTGCAAACCAGGGCCGGCCTGCACTGCGCCCCCCGGGCTCATGCCTGGCTGGGAACATTGACGCGAGGCGGAACGGTGCGATTCAGCCTCGGTCACGCCAGCACGGAAGAAGAAATCCTTGCGGCCGCCTCCGCTGTCAAAGCCATACTCTCCGGGTGATACGAATCCCGGAAAACAACAGCGTTCCCCCAATAGGTCCCGGCGTTGCCAACGCCGGGCTTTGGTGAAATCTTGACGCGCTGTTCATTGTTGGGATTTGTATGAGATTCTTCCGAAGCGCAACAGTCCGCGAAGAATTCTCCAATGCCCGCCGGGAGAATTTTGCGCACCGACTGCCCGTGCGCCGGTCAAAATTCGCCGATGAGTTCGCCCCCATTGCGCGTGCCGAGCGCCCGCCAGAGGCCAAGGTCGATGTTGGAGCTGATGGACCGGACGGCGCCGTCGGCGAGCAGCGAGTGGACCATTCCCATGTGATAGCTTCGCGACGTCACCGCGGAATAACTGGGCTGACTGGTGCTCGCCCCTTCCTGCCGCGAGGCGAAGTCGGCATCGAAGACGACGCCGGAGAATGTCCAGTGCACTTTCGCGTTGGGGGTCAGCGTGGTGGTGAACCCGCTGTGATGGGAGTGTCCGTTCGCCCATTCGGTGTGTCCGGTGCCATCGGCAGACGCCACTTGAATCCGATCCGTGAGTCCGACATTCACGGCAGCCACGACGTCGGCAATCGATTGGGGCGTCGCCGTGGTCGGAGGCGAAGCGTTTCGGGTATAGGCCTGCCAGGATTTCACCTCGGAGGCAAGCAGCGTCTGGCTGGTGCCGTCGGTGATCGCGGCCAGCTTCAACGCGACATTCGGGGAGAACAGCCCGTCGCCGCCGGCGCCGGTCGCCGGGTTGTAAATGAACCAGGAGCCAAAGTTGAATCCATAGTTCGTGGCGTAGAGATTGACGCCGGACGCCGCCCGGGCCTGATGGGACTTCGCATCGGACGGGCAGACATACACGGGCACCCGCCAGCCGCTGACGATCAGAGCATTCGTCGGGCTGGACCACGTCTCCTGCAGGTTGATCCGGTTGTAGGCATTGGCTTGATCGAGAAACGGCATGATGCGGCCGTGGACCGACCAGGAACTGTTGTTCGTCAGGGCCGGGTTGATCGCCATGCTCGGCGGAAGGCGGTCAAAGCTCGACGCATAATTGTGCACGGCCAGACCGATCTGCTTCAGGTGATTCTTGCACTGTGTTCTTCGGGCGGCTTCCCGGGTCTGCTGGACGGCAGGCAGCAACAGGGCGATCAGAATGGCGATGATCGCGACCACGATGAGCAATTCAATCAGCGTAAAACCATTTCGGCGTGACGCGGCTTGGGAGACGGGCATGAGTTCAAATCCTGTCAGAGAGACGATAATCCATTGTCAGGCTGCCTCCTGCCGCAAGTCACATGCCAATTCGCCGTCCGAACGAATTCTCTCGAAATTCGGTAGTGGGTCAGTTTGCCTTTCAATGTAGGACACTTGCTCCGCAAGTGCGAATCACACTTGCGGAGCAAGTGTCCTACATTATTAAACTGACCCACTGCCCGAAATTCGCATGGGAGGGCGCCGAGGACGCGTCGCTCCTTTCGACAGGCTGTCGCTCTCACCGACATCTGGCACGGATCGGGCGTTCAGAGACGCCGACCTTGCCGGGCAGCCGCCCAGGATTCGGACCGCGCCTGCAATGGCTGCAGAAAAGGGGAGATGTCGAATCCATCGGCCGACGACGGCAGAGAATTCACGGCCGGGCCGACGGAGTTCACGGATTGAAGCCGAACGCTGACGGGGAAAAATCGCGACCGGGGAGACGTCTCGGTCAGCAGATAACTCGGTAACAGCAAGGCACCGCAGAGTAAGAGCGCTGCCGCGAGACAACGCAAACGATGCCGGAACGACACGACTTGCGAGCGTGCTTCGACCGCGGCGCGGACCACCTGGTACCGGTAGGTTGCCGTCAGCGTCGCCGGCGGGGCCGTCGTGCGGAGCAACTGTTCCAGGGCGCGCGCGTCAACGTCCTGGGAAGGCATGGCAAACCTCCTCGGCGAGCGGTTCCAAGAGCCGCTGCAGTTTTTCCAAAGCGTAACGATACCGGCTGGCCACCGTGTTGGCCGAGTCGCCCGTGACGCCGGCAATCTCCAGAAACGTCAGATTTTCCCAGACTTTCAGGATCACCACTTCGGCCTGCTCGGTCGGCAAGCGGCGCACTGCGTGGAAGACCTGCTGGCGGACTTCTTCCTCTTCGATGGACCAGCGCTGAAAGGGAGACGCCAGGATGCGCTCCGGCAGCGTCGCCGTCGCCGGCTGTTTCGCCATGAGCCTGAGCGATTCGTTCCTCACGACGCGGAGGCAATAGGCCCAGGGCATCTGCGCTGCCGCCAGGTTTTCGGGATGCTTCGCCAACCGGACAACGGCGGCCTGCACGGCGTCTTCAGCATCCGCCGCATTTCGCAGCAAGGCCTGGGCATACCGGACCAGCCGCGGACCGACCAGGTCGAACAGCGACCCCAAAGACGCCAAGTCGCCGTCGGCAAGGAGCCGGGCGTATTCGGTGATTCGCTCCAGCCACTGCGGCGGTTCGGGCGGACGCATCACAATCCATTTCCGAGTCGAAACGTGAATCTTCCCCAGGGAGACCCGCCCCGGGGTGGATTTTGTCTTGGGAAATCTCACAATGGCATGTTCGCCGGTCGCAGCGGCCGAAACCAACACCCTTTAACCCACAACTCACAACCCATGCCTCATCCTAACGAGATGCTGAACGACCTGCGCTGGAAAAAATTCCCCGTGCTGGACGACGGGTTCGTCTGCCTGGTCGATGTCATGGGAGGAGACGACGCCGTTGTCCAGGCGGCACGCGTCAGCTACGGCGACGGCACCAAAAAAGTCTCCGACGACCGCACACTGATCCGTTATCTCCTCCGCCATCGGCACACCACGCCGTTTGAAATGGCGGAAATCAAGCTGCTGGTCCGCGTCCCGATGGACTGCTGGCGGCAATGGATTCGGCACCGCACGGCCA
>CAYMAO010000025.1:0-92199 GCA_964388415.1 uncultured Planctomycetaceae bacterium
GCTGCCGTTGCTGATGCTGCTCTTGGATTTTTGGCCGCTGAACCGCTGGGCCGGAATGACGCCCGTGATCGAACGTTATCCTCAGTTTCCGCTGCGGACGCTGCTCTTGGAGAAGGTGCCGTTGCTGATACTCGCCTTCGCGGACGGCGTGCTCACGATGATCGCCCAGGAATCGGCCAACGCGATGGCGGGACTTCGCATGCTCGGTGGGTTGCACCGCTACGGCAACGCAGTGCGGTCGATCGGCTGGTACTTGTGGAAAACGGTCTGGCCGGTGAATCTCTGTCCGTTTTATCCCCATCCGCGGGAATCGCTGGCTTGGCAGCCCGTGTGGCTGTCTCTGGGGGTGATCGCCGCGATCTCGGTGTGGGTCGGCTGGAACTGGTCGCGGAAGCGCTACCTGGTCACCGGCTGGCTGTGGTTTCTGATCGCGCTGCTGCCCGTTTTGGGATTCGTGCAGGTCGGCGGCCACGCACAGGCGGATCGATATGTTTATGTCCCGCATCTCGGCCTGTTTGTGCTGATCGTCTGGAGCGCGGCCGAACTCGCCAAGCGCGGGATTGCTGCGCGGTGGCTCATCCCAGCCGGAGCCTTGGCAGCCCTGGCAGTCGGCATCATCTTGATGCAGCAGGAACTCGCCCCGTGGAAGAACAGCGAAACGCTCTGGGAACATGCGCTGCTGGTCGAGGAAGAGAATTACGTCGCCCATCAGTTGCTGGGGATTGCACTGGCCGAACAGCGGCGGCTGGATGAGGCGGAGTCGCATTTCCACAAAGCGCTGGCCCTGAATCCCGGTCATATCGAGTTTCTTTGCCTGGGCAGGCTGCATGTGAACCGGTTCGAATGGGACGACGCATTTTTTTACCTGGAGTATGCGCGGCGCATCGCCCCCAAAGATCCGCAAGTTCAGAGGGTCTGGCTCGATGCCGTGCGGCGCGGCGGCGACAAACGGTCGCCTCGCCCCATGTCTCAATACGAACCCGTCGCCGCGGCCAAACAGGAACTCGACCTCGGCCAGGCGGAGTTCAGCAAGGGTGATTTGCCCGGCGCGCGGCGGCATTTCCTGGCGGCGCTCGAGCACGATCCGAAGTATCCTGAAGCCCATAACTGCCTGGGGATCGTCTTGAACAACCAGGGAGAAGCGGACGAGGCCGAGGACCAGTTCCGACAGGCCATCGCGGCGGACCCCAAGAACCCGGACCCGTACTTCAACCTGGCCGACTTGTATGAATTTCAATTGCGATGGAAGGAAGCCCAGGCGCTGTTCGAGGAAGTCCTTCAGCGCGCGCCGAAAGACCCTGAAGCCCGGTTCCGCTTGAACCAAATCAAACGCCGGATCGAATCCGGCCGCCCGAAATGACCGTGCCGGCACGGCTTTCCAGGAGAAGCCAGGTTTCGTTACGATACGCCCGCGTTGGAATTCGGGAGATTTCGTCTCGTCGGAAGTTTTCTTGCGAATGCACGAACCGCTGGTCGCACTGCATCTGTTCGATTATCTGGTCATTGTCGTCTACCTGGCGGGGATGTCGCTGATCGGGTATTGGGTATCCCAATCGATCCACTCCGGTGCGGACTTCTTTCTCGCCGGAAGAAATCTGCCGTGGTGGGCCGTCGGGTTCTCGCTGGTGGCGACCGACATCGGCGGAACCGACATAGTCGGCCTGGGCGGGGCGGCGCACGCCCACGGCCTGGCGGCGGCGAACTTCGACTGGATCGGCTGCGTGCCGGCAATGCTCGTCGGGGCGTTCATCTTCATCCCGCATTTCTGGCGGTGCGGCATCACGACGATTCCTGAACTTTTAGAGCGCCGGTTCGATCTGCGCGTGCGGTGCGCCGTGTCGTTGAGCTGGTTTTTGTTCATGGCGTGCAACCTGGGGGTCATGCTGGTCGCGTCGGCCCGGTTCATGGACGGCCTGGCGAACTGGAGCCCCTGGTTTACGATCTCCGTGGTGGCAGGCCTCGTGGCGATCTGCACGTACTCCGGCGGGTTGGCCGCCGTCGTGTATACCGACGTCCTGCAAAGCACGGTGATGATCGGCTGCTGTCTGACGATCACCGTCATCAGCCTGTGGGACCTCGGCGGCTGGAACAACCTGCACGACGCCGTCGACAAATCCCTCGCCGCAAAGTCTTCGACTTCTTCTTCCCTAACGCCGAACGCCGAACACCGAACGCCTAAGAACACTCATTTCGACCTGGTCCTCCCTGTCGACACTCCGTCCCCCTATCCGTGGACGGCCATACTGTTCGGGCTGGTGTTCGTCGTCAGTCCGGCGTACTGGGTCGGCAATCAGTGCATCGTGCAACGGGCGCTGGCGGCCCGGTCCGAGTACGAAGCCCGTGCGTCGTATGTCTGGGGCGCACTGCTGAAGAACATTATTCCGGTTGCGATCGTGACGCCGGGCCTCTTGGCGCTGGCGCGTTTCCCAAACTTGAAATCGTCCGAGATCGACTTCGCCCTGCCGAAGCTGATCAGCAGCACGTTTGCGCCCGGCTTGCGCGGCGTCTTCGTGGCGGCGTTCATCACGGCGCTGATGTCGAGCGTCGATTCCTACGTGAATTCCGCGACGACGCTGTTCACGCTCGACTTCTACAAAAGGATCTGGAGGCCGGAAGCCGACGAGCGCCGGCTGCTGGCGGTCGGCCGGGCCGTGACGATCGCCCTGTCGATCTGGTCGGTGATCTTCGCGTTGGTCCTGCTGCGAACCGACGCCGGCATTTATACGATCTTTCAAACGCTGCTGGCTTTCATTCAAGGACCAGCGTTCGCCGTGCTGATGTGCGGGCTGCTGACGCGCCGGGCCACGGGCGCTGGGGCGTTTTGGGGCTTTCTTTCCGGCATGTTCACGACGGTCAGCCTGTTTCTGTTGAACCGCCCGGCGATGGCGGAGCTGCTGGGGACAAAGCCGTTGTTTCGACGTCCGGATCAATCGCTGTACTTCTCGCTGTGGGCGTTCCTGGTCGCCGTCGGCGTGACGATGCTGATCAGCTACGGTCAGCGTCCCGAGCCGGAAGAAAAGCTGGCGTACGTCCTCACGCGCAAGCAGCGGGGAGGGGCGTCATGACCGTGTTGCATGAAATCGGCGATCAGCTGCGCGGGGCGTTTCTACAGATCCCGTTATGGGGCGCGCGGGGTTTGTTTCTCGCGCTGCTGCTCGGGCTGATGATCTGGGTCGTGCAATTGCCGAAGACGGCGACGACGCCCCGCGCTCACAGTCCCTGGCACGAAGACCTGCGCTTCTGGGCCTGGCTGGCGCTGCTGCTGCAACTGCTGGCGTACGGGTTGCTCTAAGCGACGCTGAGCGGACGATTCGCGGGGCCGTCTGCCGGACTGATCTTCCCAGAAAATCCTGTCTGAACTAAAAGTCGGCTTGAGATTCTGGGGATCAGGCGACAGAAGGGCATTGCCATGGAACCGATGATCACACGCACGGCAATCCGTTGGGGAATCGCCTTGGTGTTGGTTCTTTACGCAGGCGATGCCACGGCGGCCGAACGGTATGCCGTGCATCCCAAACCCAGCCGCGACCAGAGACTGGCTCCGGAACTCGACCTGGTGCGGCAATGCCGCTGCGAATTTGTGGGGATCTGTCGTCGCGGCAAATCAATGTACAACGTCCCTTCCGAGCAAACGCAGCGGGTTCAGTCCATGTCGGTCGCCGTGAAAGACGACCCGACGCTCGTCGGGATCAAAGGTTCCCGGCTGCTCATCAGTTATGCAGCGCGAGACCAAAAACCGTTAAAATCCACGCTGCAAGCCGCGGGGCTGGAACTGGTCGAGGATTATGAGCGCGGCTCGTTTCTGCTGGTCGAGCCGGTCGGCAATGTGACCGCGGAGACGGTCGACGCGTTGCTGACAGATAATTCCGTCGTCTATGCCGCGCCGGATTATTCCATGTCGGTCGCGCCTGTGGCAGTGGCCAATGTGCCGGCGCCCCAGGTCGCTGGGTCGACGCCGAACGATCCTCTCTTCAGCCAGTTGTGGGGGATGCAGAATATCGGTGCAACGAAGGTCTGGCCGGCGTTCCATGAATCTCCGAACGTCATTGTCGCCGTCATTGATACCGGAGTGGATTACAACCATCCCGACCTTAAAGGCAATATGTGGACCAGAAACGGCAGCCACGGATTCGATTTCTTCGATGACGACAATGATCCGATGGACGAGCAGAATCACGGCACGCATTGTGCGGGAACGATCGCCGGCGCCGGAAATAACGGCGTAGGTGTCGTCGGGGTCAACTGGCGGACTCAGATCATGGCGTTGCGGTTTCTCGGCCCGGATGGCTCCGGCGCGACTTCCGATGCGGTGAAGTGCATCGACTGGGCCGTCGCGAACGGGGCCCATATCCTCTCCAATAGCTGGTCCGGCCCTGATACGTCACGGGAACTGGCCGAGGCGATCACCCGCGCGGAACAGAAGGGAGTGCTCTTCGTCGCCGCGGCCGGAAATACCGAAGGGGGCCATAATAACGACACCGGGCCGTATTACCCTGCGGCCCACAGCAACGCCAACATCATTACGGTCGCGGCCATCGACGCCCAGGATGCCGCGGGGTCGTTTACGCACTTCGGGAGAAAGACCGTTGACATTGGCGCCCCGGGCGTCGGCATCGTGAGCACGGTGCGCGGCAATCAGTACGACAAGTACGACGGAACGTCAATGGCGGCGCCCCATGTTGCCGGCGCTGCGGCACTGATCTGGTCGAAAACCTTTCCTGCGCCCGCTCAGGACCGATCCCAGATGGCCATCGTTCGCGATCTGATTTACCAGAACGCCCGGCCGGTTCCCGCCCTCAAAGGACTGTGGGGCTATACGGCTCCTGCCCGAGTCCCGGGAGGAGTCCTGGATATCTCGTTCCTCATCAACGCGCCTTCGAACGGAAATCCGTCCACGATTCATCCGTTGCCCGGTCGACGGGCGCTGGTGGAAAAACGCATGAGGGCCAATCCGATCTGGCTGCGTTAACGTCAGTCGCATCGGACACGTTTTTGAATCATCGGGGGATTTGACATGTGGCAGCCTGTGCTGGGTCTCTGGCTGGTCTGCGGCGCTGCAGCGATTTCTGTCGACTTGCTCGAACCGAAGTCGAAGGAAACAGCCATTCGCGTGGAGTGCCATGGGAAAATTCGACACGGGGTGGTGGCCATCGGCGGCGAAACGACCGGCACAACGATCACGTTTCAGGGCATGACATGGGAACTGAAGCTGCCTGATGAAGCCAGCCGCAAATTCGCCCAAGAGCACCACAAGCAACCCATTGTCGTCGCCGGATCGCTCAGAAAAGTGCGAGGAACGGCTCGCCCTGAACGCTGGATCGTGGAGGTGGATCGAATGACGCCCCGCGATGCCGCCGCTCAGCCGGAGAGCGCCCTTGTGAAAGTCACCGGGATGCTGCGGAAGCAGGCCGCGGCTAACGGCGGCCCCCAGACACTATCGATTGAAGCTGACGAAATCTCCTGGCCGCTGGACCTCACCGCGGAGAAACCGATGCAAGCCAAGGCGGAGTCGATGGTCGGAAAGCCGGCCGTCCTGGAAGGCCGCTTGACGTGCGGTTCGAATCACGCATCACCGACGCAACCGATCATTCAAGTTCAGAAGCTCGAGACCGCAACCGCAGGGCCTTCCGGGAAGTGACGCCCGGACAAATCCCGGGGAAGCCCTCGGCGGTTTTGCGTTGCCTCGTGATCTTGGCATCGGGGCAACAGGAAAACGGCTCATGCGCCGCTGCCTGGTCAGCCGGCGGAAACTCAGCCCGGCGAACCCGGATTTTCCGGAAAATTTTCGCGATTCCGGCCATCCGTGGGGAGTCCGTCTGGTCAACTGCAATTCCTGGAAGATATAATCACATCGGCATCTGATAATGTCTCTTGTCGGATGCCGTACAGTCGATACGTATTCCAAGGCTTCGGCCGGAAGCCTGCTGGGCCAGGAGACGGAATCATGTTGACGATTTCCGATGTCGCACCGGCGCGGAATTGCGACGGTTTCACGCGGCGGGATTTTCTTCGCATCGGGGCATTTGGCGCCGGTTCGTTATCGCTGGCGAATCTGTTGCGCACCCAGGCGGAGGCCGGCGTTGGTTCGGGCGTTCTCCGGGGCAAGTCGGTCGTGCTCCTCTTCCTGCAAGGCGGGCCGCCGCATATCGAATTCTTCGACCCTAAATTGACGGCCCCGCGCGAGATTCACAGCATCACCGGCGAAATCTCCACGAAGCTGCCGGGCATCACGTTTGGCAGCACGTTCCCTCGCCTCGCGGCGCTGGCCGACCGCTTCTCGATCGTGCGGTCTTACGGTTCCCATAACGGCGGGCACAGCTACGGCGAAGTGTTGAGCGCCAACAACCCGACCAAGGCGACCATCAGTTCGATCTATGCCCGTGTTCGAGGTAACAACCATGAAATCACCGGACTGCCGACGAACGTGCTGGTTCTCCCCGAAGCCGTTCAGAACGGCTTGAAGCTGGGCGGAAATTTCGAAACGTCGGCCTTGCCCACGCTGACCCAGGCTGGAACTTTTGGCTCTACCTACGCGGCGTTCAATCCCAGCGGCGGCGGTGATCTCCAGCAGGACATGCGGCTGACGATGGAACCCGCGCGGCTGGCCGATCGCCGCGCTCTCATGGGCGGACTCGACCGGTTGCGGCGCTCTGTGGATGCCACGGGGGCGCTGTCCGGAGTCGACACATACCAGACACAGGCCTTCGAAATGATCACTCGGGGCGTGGCCGACGCCTTTGATCTGGCGAAAGAAGAGGCGTCGACCCTGGAACGCTACGACACCAGTCATTTCTTCAAGCTCGAAGAATTGACCAAGTGGTACGACATGAAGCGGGCCTCCAATCAGTTGGGCCGCCAGATGCTGCTTGCACGGCGGCTGTGCGAGGCCGGCGCAGGGTTCGTGACGGTCTCCGACTGCGGTTGGGATTACCATGCGAACGGCAACAGCCCGAAAAACATGGCCGGCATTTACCCGATGGGCGGCCAGGTGGATCATGCCGTCAGTGCGTTCATCGAAGACCTCGAATACCGCGGGCTGACGGACAAGATCCTGCTGATCGTCACGGGCGAAATGGGCCGCACGCCCCGGCTCAATAACAACGGCGGCCGCGATCATTACGGCGAACTGACGCCTTTGCTGCTGTCGGGCGGCGGGTTGAAGCCGGGCCAGGTGATCGGCCAATCCGACCGCTATGCCTCCCGCCCCGTCGGCGAGGGCTACCGGCCCGAAAACCTTCTTTCCACGATCATGCACGTGCTGTTTGATCTCGGAAAACTCCGCCTCGAACAGCACGTCCCCCGCGAGATCATCCGCCTTGCCGAGACCGGCAAGCCCATTGAGCCACTGATGTGAGCCGGGACTGGTCCATCGATGCTGGTCGACATTCACACGAACCTGATGTGGTATCCGGATCACTATTCGGAAGAATTCGTCGAATACGCCTGGGCGGCGAAAAAGGCGAAAATGCGGCTGACGCCCGACGTCCACTGCGACGTCGACGACACACGCTGGAAGCACAATTTCGACTGCCGGCCGGAGCAACTGCTCAAGGCGTGTGCCCATTGCGATAAGGCCATCGTCTTCGCCATTGATGCGCCGTTCACAGGCATCAACGGTAATCAGGAACTCGTCGCGCAATTCGCCCAGGAGCACAGCGAAAAATTCGTCGGCTGGTGTTCGGTCGATCCGAACCGGCCGGACTGCATCGACCGGTTGCAGCATTACGTGCAGAACTTGGGCCTCAAAGGATTAAAGCTCGGCCCCGTCTATCAGAACTTTGACCCGTCGGACCCGAAACATCTGCCGTTGTTCATGACGGCGGAACGGCTCGGCATCCCGATTAACTGGCATCAAGGGACGTCGTTCGTGCGGCCGGGGCCGCTCAAGTATTCCAACCCGATCCTTCTCGAAGACATCGCCGTCGCCTGCCCGGACCTGCGAATGATCATCTCGCACATGGGGCACCCGTGGGAGACCGAATGCATCGTGCTCGTCCGCAAACATCCCCACTTGTACATGGACACCAGCGCGCTGCATTATCGTCCGTGGCGGCATTGGCAGGCGTTCATCACAGCGATGGAATACGGCGTCGAACACAAGCTGATTTTCGGCTCCGACTTCCCATCCGCCACGCCGGAGCAGGCTATCAGCGGACTGTGGAAAGTGAATGACATTGTCGAAGGGACCAAGTTCCCGACCGTGCCGAAGGAAGTGATCCACCGAATGATTTACGACAACTGGAAGCAGTTCGTGTCGTTTGACTGAAGACGTTGTCTCGTAATCGGACCGCTGCATTTCCGGCGCGGGGCTCCCTCCGGAAACACCGCGAGCCGGTCGGGATGGGCCGGCCGGCTCGAGGCATGAGAACAGTCGAGGTGAATCCAGGCGGGTAGATCAAGTATCAGCGACTGTTCCCCGATTCTTCAGCGGTCAATCAGAGAGTGTGTCTATCGCGACGAACGGCTGTTGGCCGATTCGAAGAAATCCACTTTGCTGTTCGGAATCGACCGCGTCTGCGGCGGCGGCGGAGGAGCATCAAAGGATTCGGCCGACGGGGCCGGGATCGGTCGCATCATGGCCGGCGGCGGCGTGTAATTCTCGTATGCAGGCAATGCCTGAAACGCCGCGGACTGCGGCGCACACGCGGTACAGGCCTGCTTCGTCGTACTGCAGCACCCGGCAAGCGCGCAGCTTGCCGCGCATCCCAGCAAAGGGATGACCGAGGACAATTTACTCATCAGAAAAACCCGATCTCTGCGGGAGAAATATGGAGTTCGGCTCCGTCCGATGAATCTTCCCTGAGGCACGGTAATCCGGCAGGATAGACAATCGGAATTCCCGGCGTCGTCGATACACGCATTTTGCGCCGACCTGTGCCGAACCCCTGATCGGCGATCCGATTGTGCGCAACCTGACCCGCCTGCTGGCTAGATCGGTGGCAACGATTGCCTGCATCGTGCCCGTGGTGAGGGATGCCGAGGAACCGACTCCCCTCAAAGCCCGGCGTCGGCGACCATGGCATCGCCCCAACCCGATTGGCTGCCTCTTCTCCGGTTCCCTCGCCCCCGCCTCGGGGGAGAGGGCCAGGGTGAGGGGGGCGAGGAATCACGCGAATTGAACCGGGAAACAGCCGCTGTTCACGTGCCGCGCCGGTGACAACCCCCTCAACCGCCTGCGGCACCTTCTCCCCCAAGGCGGGGGAGAAGGGACCGTGTTTCAGCGTGTGCTTGGCTTGTGTCGAGACCAATGGTCGGCGACGCCGGGAACAGGCAGACACGCGCGATCAATTTCCGGGGTGCCGTTATGCCGCCCGACGGAACTTGTGCCATTTCCGCTCAACTTGCAGCGGCACATACCAGGCGCGCGCATACCACAGGTCGGCGGCCGTCATTTCCGGGCGGGTGCTCTCCGCGGACTTTCGCACAGCAAGCAGACTGTCGGCCTGGCCGATCACTTCGTAGTTCTTCCAGCCCGATAAGAGGCGGTTCACGGCAAGCCAGACCCCGCGATGCTTCGGCGTAAAATCGTGAAAACAGACCGCGCCGCCGGCATTCAACAGCCTGAGCCACTTGAGATCCTCGATCACGGACAGGATCTTGTGACAACCGTCGACGAGAATGAAATCAAACGATTCCCTCCGGGCGGCGGCTTGTTGAAACGCTGTCCGGCTGTCGGAGACGCGGAAGTCGATGGAGTACGGATCGAGCTGATGTTCGCGCAGGTTCCTGACCACCGCGTCCAACTGGTGCGGAAAATACGCCATCGGATCCACGACGACGAATCGGGGCCGCTCCGTCGCCCGGAAGGCCTGCAGCATGGCGCACAGCGTCCCGCCGGCCGCCGTGCCGATTTCCAGATGCTGCCCCTTCCGAACAGGCTGCTTGAGTACGGACGTCAGCAGAGCGTGTTCGTTCGCCGACATTTCCGGCTTCAGCGTCGTGGCGCATTCGCGCATGGCGATCCCCTCCCCAAGATGGTGTGGGATCGTAAATCGCAGCGTCCGAACGGTCAAGACCGGGTTTTGTGCTGGCGACCCGTGACGAACGGAGGTGCCCCATTTTTTTCGAAATTCGTGTAACAGCCAGAAATCCGGCCGTATGAGCAGGTGAACGTTGATGACAATTCCCAGAACTCAAGACTCAGGAGACGAATCATGTGGACGAACTCTGCTCTGTGGTGTCGGACGACGGCGGCTCTGTGCGTGGCGGCCGGGACGATGACTTCTCTCGCACCCGCCGAGGCGTGCCATCGCGGAGGGTATTCCGGCGGGTACCGTCAATCGGTGCATTACGTGCAGCCGGTGTACGTGACGCCCCGGTATGTCGTGCCCGCTTACAGCCCGGTGGTCTACCCGGTGCAGACCGTCCAGGCGGCGCCTGCTCAACCGGCCACAGCGGCCTTGGTGGCTCATGCCAAACAGATGCTCAAGGCTCGCGAGTATGCCGCGGCACAGCAGGCGATCAGCGTGGCGTTGCAGCGCGAGCCGAAGAACGCGGCGCTGTTGCAGCTTAAGTCGCTGATTGCGTTTGCCCAGGCCGACTTCCAGCAATCCGCGGCGACGGCCTACTCGGCGATGACCCTAGGCCGGGCGTTCAATTGGAACATGGTTCAGCAATTGTATCCCAGCGTCGCGGAATACACCGAACAGTATCACCAGTTAGCCTCGCTTGCCAAGGAGAAGCCGGAGCAGGCCCAGTTGCAGTTCCTGCTGGCCTATCATCACCTGGTGCTCGGCCATCAGAAGGAGGGGCGGATGGCCCTGGAGCAGGCCCAGAAGAATTTGCCGCAGGATAAGCTGATCCCGTTGCTGCTGTCGCAATTGCCGAAGGATCAGCCGCTGGACGCCGCCCCGACACCCGCCACGCTGGCCTCGGACGATCTGCCGCCGCCGATTAAGTAGTCCGGCAAGAATTGCGAACCCCTGTCAGAGGACAAGTTCTCTGATAGGGGGTTCGTTCGTTGGGAAAAAGAAGCAGGCGAAACTGCAAGCGAGATTCAACGGGCCCGGCCGGTGGCGAGGGTCAGGTCGGCGAGATCCCGGGCGATGCGCTCGGTGAGCTGCCCTTCCTGCAAACGCCACTGCCAATTGGCGAACTCTTCTCCGGAAGTCCCCGGCGTATTCATTCGGGCGTCCGTCGCCAGGCCGAGCACGTCTTGCACGGGCGCCACTGCCAGGTGGCTGGAGGCTTGCCACGCCAGCGTCAGAAGCTCCTGGCTGATCGTTTCTTCCAGGGCTGGCGTCCAGCGCTGCAAACGATGCCGGCGGTCGTCATGAGGCATGATCTCCGATCGAAACCAGCCGAGCGTGGTGTCGTTGTCGTGCGTGCCAGTGTAGACGACCGAGTTCGGCTCGAAGGCTTGCAGATCGGGCGACTCGTGCAGCTCGCCGGGGAGAATGAACTGCAGCACGTTCATTCCCGGGAGACCGAATTGCCGACGGAGGGCATGAACCGGCGCGGTAATCATCCCGAGGTCTTCCGCGATCACCGGCAACCCCTGGATCAGCGCCCCGGCCGCAGTGGACGGCGGAATTCCGTCTGCCAGTTTTTGGAGAAAATCCGCACCGGGTCCCAGCACCCATTGGCCATTCTCGGCGGTTCGCTCCCCGGCCGGGACCGACCAATAGGCTTCAAAACCGCGAAAATGATCGAGCCGGACGAGATCGACGTGAGACAGCGCGGCTTCCAGCCGGCGGATCCACCAGCGATAACCATCTTGCTTCAGCGCATCCCAGTCGTACAGCGGATTATTCCAGAGCTGGCCGGTCGCGCAGAAATAATCGGGCGGCACTCCCGCCACGCACGTCGGCCGGCCCTGAGGATTCAATTGAAATAACGGACGGTGGCTCCAGACATCGGCGGAATCGAACGATACGTATATCGGAACATCCCCGACCAGCAGAATTCCGCGCTGATGCGCGGCGGCTCGCAGGCGATGCCACTGTCGATAGAAAAAAAACTGGACGACGCGTGTCAGCGTTTCCCTGCGGAGGGACTCCTCTGTCTCGTCCCGTTTTTCAAATTGGTCATCGACCAGGCGGGTCCATTCACACCAGGCGCTCCCCTGGTTCGCCTCGCGCAGACTCATGAAGGTTGCGTAACCGTCCAGCCATTCCGCCTGGCTCCGGCAGAATGCGTCGTATTCGGCAGACAGATGGCCGCGGGACTCCGCCATGCGGCTTGCCGCCGCACTCAACAGCGGCAGCTTGCGGCGGCGGACGTCTTGAAAATCCACTTGGTGGTGGGCATGTGGCTCTTGGGCACGGGCCTCTTGCAGCTCTCGGGCGTCCAGCAGGCCTTCGGCTGCCAGGCCGTCGAGACTGATAAGTGCCGGATTTCCCGCGAAAGCCGAAGGGGATTGATACGGCGAGTCGCCATGATCGGTCGGCCCCAAAGGCAGCACCTGCCAGACGCGCTGCCGGGCCAGCGCCAGCCAGTCAAGAAACTCAACGGCTCCCGGCCCGAGGTCGCCGATCCCGAAGGCGTTGGGAAGCGACGTGGGATGCAGCAACAGGCCGCTGGCGCGTCCGATCAACATGCCGTGAGATCCTTCGTCTGCATGGTCGTCCTTCCTGAACTGCCTGTCCCGGGCCGACGCCTTTTTGAAGCAGGGCAAGCCGTAGGGTGGGTCGAGCGCTTCTCGAGGCCCACCGTCTTCAAAATCACGGCGAATCGGTGGGCCTCGCGAAGCGCTCGACCACATCCTACTTTGAATAAGGCGGTGGCCCTGACTGCCTGGCTTGTCAATCTATGGGCCTGCGGCTCGACATGATACACTCAGACACGGCATTCCGTAAGTTCAAGAAGATGTTGAACGAAGACGTATTGGCTACGTCCTCAGCGAGATTCGATTCCCGGCCGTTCCTTTCCGGAGCACGATTCATGCGAACCCGATCGGCCGTTCACCGGGCGGTGTGCTGTCTTGTGGTCTGGGTCTCGGGATCGCTGGGGACTCTCGCCGGCCGGGCGGATGAGCTGACGGCCGCGAAGGTCAAGGCGTCCATTGATCTCGCCACGCGGTATTTGATCAGCGCGCAAGATCGCAACGGGTCCTGGACGGCAGGCTCGAAAGATCACGAGGTCGGCGTCAGCAGCATTGCCGTGCTGGCGCTGATCAACGCGGGCCAGGCGGCGAACCAGGGGGCCGTGCAGCGCGGACTGACGTATCTCCGCAAGCTCGATCTTCAGACCGAGCCGAAATTCAACTACGACGCGTCGCTGCTGCTGATGGCGCTGTGCGCCGCGAACGATCCGAACGATCTGGCAAGGATCACGTCCCTGGCCCAGCGGTTGGAATCGGCCCAGACGACGGCCGGCAACTCATCCGGCGGCTGGAGCTACAATGTCGACATCAATTTCGGCGGCGACCCCAGCAACACCCAGTATGCGATTCTCGGCCTGCGTGAAGCGGCCGAGTACGGCGTGCCCGTGAATCGAGCCGTCTGGTCCCGGGCCAAAGATTACTGGGTTACCCGGCAGAACGGCGACGGAAGCTGGGGCTACGGCAACGGCAGCGGCACGGGCAGCATGACGGTCGCCGGCCTCGCTTCGCTCTCCATCACTCAGCAGATGCTGATTTCCGATGACGGGGTGACGCCCCAGGGTGTCGCCCCGTGCTGCCGCGATTCCGAAGACGACAAGTCCGTCGACCGGGCGATCAAATGGCTGTCCACGCATTTCGCCGTCGGTCATAACCCGGGGCATACCAGTTGGCTGCTTTATTATTTGTACGGGCTGGAGCGCGCCGGCCGGCTGTCGGGCCAGCGGTTTTTCGGCGAGCATGACTGGTACCGCGAAGGGGCCAGCTTCCTGATCGACAACCAGAACCCCACCAACGGGCACTGGGCCGGGCTGGGCGATTATGAACAGTCGCCGATTCTCGCCACCAGCTTTTCGCTCCTCTTTCTGTCAAAGGGGCTGGCGCCGGTCCTGATCAACAAACTGAAGTTTGGCCCCAGGCAGCAGAACCGTCCGCTGGAAATCGCCGGCAACGATTGGAACCGTCATCCGCGCGACGTCCGCAACCTGGTCGATTCCCTCAGCGGCATGAAAGGCTGGCCGGCTTTGCTGACGTCGCAGGAGCTGGACCTGCCGCGCGCAGCGGCGGCGCAGAATCTCGATGCGCTGCTGCAGGCTCCGGTGATGTATGTTTCCTGCAGGCAGCGGCCGCAGTTCTCGCCCGAAGAATTGAAACTGCTGAAAGACTACGTGCAGAACGGAGGCTTCATCTTCGGCGTGGCGACCTGCGAAGCCGAGGAGTTTGAAGCCGGCTTCCGCGAGATGGCCCGACAGATTCTCCCTCCGGGCGAAAACGAACTGAAACCGCTGTCGACGGAACACCCCGTGTTTCGCAGCGAATACAACTTGCAAGGGCTGGGCATCGAACTCCTGGGAGCCGAGACGGGCTGCCGGACGGCCGTCATTTACTGCGCCGAGGACCTCGGCTGTTACTGGCAATACGTGACGAAACACGCTCCGCCGAATCGAAACCCGAAGCTGACGGCGAATGTGCTCCGAGCGACGAAGATCGGCACGAACGTGATTGCCTACGCCACAGGCCGCGAAATTCTCAACAAGCTGGAGATGCCGCAGCTTCAGGCGGAAGCCGCCGAAGACCAGATCGAGCGCGGGCTGTTGCAGATCGCGCAGATTCGTCATGCCGGCGCGTGGAATGCCGCCCCGCGAGCCTTGCGGAATCTGCTGACGGCCCTGAACCAGACGGCGGGAGTCGCCGTTTCGCACCAGCCGCGTGATTTGCTGCTCGCCGACCCGCAAGTCTACAACTTCCCGTTGATCTACATGCACGGCCGGCAGCAATTCCAGTTCAACAAGCAGGAGCGGGACCGCCTCAGGCAATACCTGGAGCAGGGGGGCGTCCTCTTCGCCGACTCGTGCTGCGGGGCCAAGCTGTTCGACAAAAGTTTCCGCGAGATGCTGCAGCAGGTTTATCCCGATAAGAAACTGGAGCGCATTCCGCTCGATCATGAGTTATTCTCCGAAACGATTGGCCACGACGTCCGCAAATTGAAACGCCGCGTCCTCACCGGAGGCGGCGCCACCAGCACGGCCGAGGTCAAGGAACTCGAAACCGTCGTGGAAGGCATCGAACTCGACGGCCGCTTTGCCGTGATCTACAGCAAGTATGACTTGAGCTGCGCACTGGAACGGCAATCGACCATCCAATGCGAAGGCTACACCCCGGACGACGCCGTCAAACTGGCGACCAATATCGTGCTCTACGCCATCGTGCAGAATTACAACTTGAAGCCGGCGGAAGCAAAGTAAATTGGACTACACGTTCTTCTCACCGCCGCAGATCGTCTTCGGCTGGGGCCGGCGCTCCGAGCTGCCGCGCCTGGCTGCCGCACGGGGAAACCGCGTCTTCCTGATCTCCGGCAGCCGCACGCTGGAGCGGCTTGGCATCATTGACTCGGCCGAAGTCGCGCTGACGCAAGCCGGGTTAACGGTCCGCCGTTTCACCGCCCCGGCTCACGAACCCGAAGTGACCGATGTCGATGCGTTGACCCGCGAAATTCTGTCGCATGTGCCGGCGCGGTCGGATGTTGTTCTCGCGATCGGCGGCGGTTCAACGCTTGACTTGGCCAAAGCCGCCGCGGCAATGGTCACGAATTCCCCAAAGCCCGGCGCTGGCATCGCCGGGACCCCGCCGTCGCCGACGGCGGGCTTTGGATCGAGCGTCGTCGATTTCCTCGAAGGCGTCGGCCGGGGGTTGAAGATCGAACAGCCGCCGCTGCCGATGATCGCCGTGCCGACAACGTCCGGCACGGGCACGGAAGCGACCAAGAACGCCGTGATCTCGTCGTATGCCCCGCCGTTTAAGAAAAGCTTGCGGTCGGACCTGATGGTCCCCCGGTGCGTGGTGATCGATCCGGAACTGACCGTCAGCCTGCCGGCAACAACGACGGCGTACACCGGGATGGATGCCATCACGCAGTTGATCGAAAGTTTCATCTCCAAACGGTCTGCTCCGATTCCCCGGGCGCTGTGTGAACAGGGCTTGGAACTCGCCCTGCCGGCGATTCGCCGCGCTGTTCAGGACGGCAGCGACCGGCCGGCGCGCGAGGCGATGGCTCATGCGGCCCTGCTGTCGGGGCTGGCGCTGGCGAATTCGGGACTCGGGCTGGCTCACGGCGTGGCGGCGGCGCTAGGCGTCCATTGCCGCGTCCCGCACGGTCTCGCCTGCGCCGTTCTGTTGCCGACGGCATTGCGCGCGAACGTGTCGGTGCGTGAAGCGGACCTGGCGCAATTGGCCCGTCGCGCCGTGCACGGCTCCTGGTCCAGCGATGCGGCTGCCGCCAAGGCGCTGATTGACGAAGTCGATACACTTTGCCGGGATGTCGGCATTCCGGCCCGACTGCGAGACCTCGGCGTCGCGCGCGGACAGATTCCAGAACTCGTCACAGGGTCGCATGGAAACAGCCTGAGCGGCAATCCTCGCGAAATTTCCGACGCCGAATTGCACGACCTGCTGGAGGCCATGTGGTGATCGTCGCCGCGGGACTCACGCCGGCCTGGCAGCAGATCGCAACGTTTTCCGCCTTCCGGCCGGGCGAAGTCAACCGCGCTCGTGCCGTCGCGTGGTGTGCCTCGGGAAAAGTTCTCAACGTCGGCCATGCACTGCATCGACTGGGCACGGCATCACAAACTGTCAGCGTGTACGGCGGCGGAACCGGGCGATTGATGCAGGCGGAGTTCGAGCGGCTGGGTGTTCCGATACGCTGGGTCGAAACGGCCGCTCCGACGCGGGTTTGCACCACGATCCTGGATGAGGGGACGGGGACCACGACCGAACTGGTCGAGAACTCACAACCCGTGTCGGCTGAGGAACTAGATCTGTATGCCGAGGCGTTCTCTCAGGAAGCCCGGCGGGCGGAATGGGTGATACTGTCGGGGTCGCTGCCGCAACAGACGCCGGCCGATTTCTATCATCGCCTGATGCGGACTGCGTCCGCGAACATGATTCTCGATGTGCGCGGAGAGGAATTGAAGGCCTGTCTGCAGCTGAAACCGTTTCTGGTGAAGCCGAACCGCGAGGAATTGGCGCACACGCTGGGGCACCCGATTCTCACGGATGCCGACCTGCTCGCTGCGATGCGGCAGCTTCAGACACTGGGAGCGCAGCGTGTGGTCATAAGTCACGGCGCAGGCGAAGTCTGGCTGCTGAGTGCCGAAGGATTGTCTCGCTTCCTTCCGCCGAACGTGCCAGCTGTCAACCCGATCGGCTGCGGTGACTGCCTCGCCGCCGGGATGACGGTTGCGTATTCCGAAGGAAAAAGCGATGTCGCCGCCGTCCGGTTCGGCATCGCCGCCGCTTCGGACAACGTGCGGCAGTTGCTCCCGGCTCGTGTGGAACGATCGCGCGTGGAAAGGCTGGCGGACTCGGCCAGACTTCTCGCATCAGAATCCACCGTTGCCACAAACTAGGGAAAACCAGTAAGATTCGCGGCGAATTGGCAAACAGGTTTTTTGGAATCCGGAGACGACATGAGGTCTGTCCAGCAGTTGATGGCGCGGTGCGGCGGAGGGATCGCACTGCTGCTGAGCCTGTCGTCGCCGCTGTGGGCGGAAAACTTTCCCGGCCTGCAGGCGCCGGACGGCTTTGAAGTCCGCGAGTTCGCCACCGATGAACAGGCCCACGATATCTACTCGCTGACGCTCGACCCGGTCGGCCGCGTCGTGGTCTCCGGGCCGGGATATATCCGCATCCTCGAAGACCGGAACCACGACGGCAAGGCGGATCACGTTATCAACTTCGCCAACGGGCCGGCGTCCGGCGCGCAGGGGATGTGCTTTCACGGCCGGTCGCTGCTGGCCATCGGCGATGGCGGCTTGTTGCGGTATCGCGATCAGAATAGCGACGGCGTGGCCGACGGTCCGCCGGAATTGTATCTGAAGTTCAAGACGGGCGGCGAACACGACGCCCATGCCATTCAGCAGGGGCCGGACGGCTGGTGGTATGTCATCGCCGGCAATTTCGCGGGGATCAATGCGTCCTATGCGACGTTGCCGACCTCGCCGATCAAAAATCCCCGGGCTGGCGTTCTGCTGCGGTTCAAGCCCGATCTCACGGGCGGTGAACTCATCGCCGACGGTTTTCGCAACACCTATGATTTCGCCTTCAATACGCAGGGCGACATCTTCACCTATGACAGCGACGACGAACGGGACATTTCCTTGCCGTGGTATCGCCCGACCAGAGTCTTCCATTCCGTCATCGGGACCGATCACGGCTGGGTGAGCAAAAGCTGGAAGCGGCCCGACTATTTCTGCGACATGCCGCCGGTCGTTGCCTCGACCGGCCGCGGCTCGCCGACCGGCATGGCCTGCTACCAGCACACGCAGTTTCCCGAGAAGTATCGGAACGGGCTGTTCATCCTGGATTGGACTTACGGCCGGGTGCTGGCCTTGCCGCTGGTCAAGACCGCCGACACCTGGACGGCGAAGCCGGAAGATTTTCTCATCGGCGTCGGAGGCCACGGCTTCGCCCCGACCGATCTCGAAGTCGGCCCGGAAGGATACCTGTATGTCAGCGTCGGGGGTCGCGGCACTCGCGGAGGGGTCTACCAGATTCGCTGCACGACGGCGTCGCAGGAACCGGCCCAATCAGCGTCGCAATCGCCCGTGGAACCGCTGCAAGCCTGCCTGACGGCAAAGCAGCCGCTGAGCAGTTGGTCGCGAAATCACTGGCTGCCATTGGCCAGGCAGGTCGGCCGCGGTCCGTTTGTTGCGGCCCTGCTGGATGAGAAGCGGCCAGTGGCCGAGCGGCTGCGAGCCGTCGAAATTCTGACGGAACTGTTCGGCGGCCTCGATTCGTCAACGGCGATGAAAATCGCCAAGTCGCCCATGTGGGAAGTCCGGGCGCGTGCCGCATGGTCCCTCGGGCGGATGTTGTCGCAAGGGAGTGCGTTGCGGTTGAGCGAACTTTCGCCGTTTCTTGCCGATGCCGATCCTTTCGTCCAGCGGTGCGCGGCGGAGGCCTGCCTCGCCTTGCCGCCCGGAACCGAGTTCACACCTGTGATGCCGGAAATTGCCCGCCAGTTGGGCAGCCGGCATCGGCATGTGCGATCCTCGGCGTCGGCCGTGGTCGCCCGCGTGAATGACCCGGCGCTGATCGCCGTTTCCAAGGCGGCGACGAAGGAAGGATCTCAAGCCGTGGTGGCCTACGCCCACGGCTGGTTGTCTCGGATGCGGAACGACCTGCAAAAAGCTCAACCGGTGATCACTCCGATTGCCTTGCAGATCCTCAAGGAGAACTCTCCGCCCGAACTGAAAGTCGAAGCCGTGCGGTTGCTGCAGCGCAGCCTCGGCGATCTGGGCCCGGCCCCGCAGCGCACCGCGGCGTTCGAGGCATATGCCAGCCCCGTGAATCTTGATGCTCGCGAACGGGAACTCGATCCGCTGCGCGTGGAACTGGCGAACTTCTACCCCGCGACCGACCCCGTCTTGAATGACGAACTAGGACGGCTCATCGCCATGCTGCAGCCCTTTAATCCGAAAGTGCTCGATGCCTCGCTGGCCGGCATCACCGAAGATTCGCCCGCCGTCGATGATATTCACCGCCTGCTGGTCTCCGCCCGCATTCCGGTCGCCAGGAACGCTCCGCAGCGCGAACGAATCGCCAAGGCGCTGGTGCAGTTGGAGCAGAAGTTCGCCGCACAGCAGTTGCCGCAAGATTCCAACTGGAACGACCGGATCAAGGAACTCTACGCGAGGCTGTCCGAACTCGATCCGTACCTCGCGGCGACCATCGTGGCGGACCCCGGTTTCGGCCGGCCGGGCCATGTACTGTTCATGAGCCAGCTTTCGGGCGAACATCTTCCGAAAGCGATCGCGGCGTTCGTCCGCACGATTCAAGCCGCGCCCGACTATCCCTGGAACAATGACGTGGTGTTCGTGCTGGGCGCCTCGCCCGACCCGGCGCATCGGCAGTTGGTCCGCGATCAGTTTGAGACCTTCTCCGTTCGCGGGGCCGTGCTGATGACGCTGGCGGAAAAAGCCCTTCCGGAAGACCGCGAAAAATTCCTGGCCGGATTGGAATCGTCTCAGCACGAAGTCTTGTCGGCCTGTTTAGGGGCGCTCGCCAAATTGCCCGTGGAAGCCGGTCCGGACGAGCAGTTCGCCTTGCTGAAGGCGCTGCGCCGGCTGGGCCACGATGAACAGGAATTCGCGGCCCGCGAGCGGGTCGTCCGCTTGTTGGAACGGAACACGGCCCACGCGGTCCCTTTCGTCTTTGGAAAGGGAGGGCATTCCGGGCAACCCGAGGCCGTCGCACAATGGACGTCGTGGATTTCGCAGAAATGGCCCGGACAGGCGGCGACCCACTTGGGCGGCTCCGGGGCTGAATTCGCCCAACTCAAGGCGATTCTTGCCGAAACCCCCTGGGAGCAGGGCGATATCCGGCGCGGAGAGAAGTTATTCACGGCCCGTTCCTGCGCTCAGTGTCACGGAGGCCGCAACGCGCTGGGGCCTGATCTCGCCGGTTCCGCAGGGCGCTTCTCGCGCGAGGACTTATTCACCGCCACGGTGTTGCCCAGCCGCGATGTCTCCAGCCGGTATCAGACCACGATCATCGAAACGGCGCAAGGCAAGGTCTATACCGGATTGATCGTGTATGAATCGGTGGATGGTTTGTTGCTTCGCAACGCCACGAATCAGACGTTCCGCATCGAAACCCGCGACATTGCCAGTCGGACGAAGTCGCCGGTCTCGTTGATGCCGAGCGGCCTGTTGAAAGACCTGCGGCCGGAGGACTATGCCGACCTGTATGCGTACCTGCGCACGCTGGGCGCCCCTCCTGTAACCGCGGAGCAGACGAAGAAGTAGAGGCGGAGATGCGAGAGTCGAGCGCCGAATGCCTCATGCAGAACGCCTTCCCATGCCTCGCAAGCAGACTGCTCCCGATCCTGCCAAGCCGACGCGTCGAAAGCCGACGCCGTGCAACAGCCTGGGCGGCAAGCAGTGGCTGAAGAACTCCATCAGTGTCTGGAGCGATCTGCGCAAGACAAAGGAAGAGCAGAAGCTCAAGCACCCGGCCCAGTTTCCAACGCAGCTTGTCGAGCGGCTGATCGAATCGTTTCTTCCGGACGGCCCCGGGACCGTGCTCGATCCCTTCTGCGGATCGGGCAGCACACTGGTCGCTGCACAGCGGATGGGCAAACGGGCCATCGGCTGCGAACTTTCGGCGGAGTACGTCGCCTTAACGAAGCAGCGGCTTTCAAAAACCGAGTGTCCCGGTCCGACGCCGGAAGTCCATACTCTCCCGGCCGCACAGGCGTTGGAACTCGTTCCCGAGAATTCCGTCGATCTGTGCATCACGTCGCCGCCGTATTGGAACATCCTCAACCGCAAACGCACGGCGGATTACAAGTCGGTCCGCCACTACGGCAACCAGGCCGGCGACCTGGGGACCATCACGGAATACGACGATTATCTTCAGGCCCTGGGAACGGTTTTTGCCGGCGTTTTCCGCGCACTGAAACCCGGTGCGCACGCCTGCATCGTGGTGATGGACCTGCGCGTGAAGAGCAAATTCTATCCGCTGCACAGCGATCTGGCCGCACGCCTGCAGGCGATTGGGTATGATTTCGACGACCTCGTGATCTGGAACCGGCAGGCGGAGTATAATTTTCTGAGGCCGCTCGGGTTTCCTTCGGTCTTCCGCATTAACAAGGTGCATGAGTTCATTTTGCTGATGCAGAAGCCGAAGAGTTCTTCAGGCCGCAGTTGACGATTGCCGTTCACCTGATGGCCGCCGATGCCATCGGCGGCATGGCCAAAGACCGCTTTTTACGGAGATTTTCAGATGGCTAACGGAACGAACGATCCTCCCCCGGCGTCGTCCGAGCGCGTACGGCAGGAAGTAGAACGCTGGATGGAAGTCGCCCGGACTGCGGGAGAACGAACCTTGGAAGCCATCGGTCTGACACCGATGACACGGTGTTCGGCCCCCTTGGTCGACATGCTGGAGACCACTGGCACAATCGAAATCTGGTTCGACGTGCCGGGACTGGCGACCGATTCCGTGCAGCTCTCAGCGACGGAGACGCAACTCACGGTCAAACTTCTGAGGCCCTTGGGCATCGATCCCGAAGGAAAATACCATCTTCGCGAACGTCCCACGGGTGTGAGCGAGCGGACCATCGTCCTCCCGGCCAGCGTCAACCCGGATCAGACGAAGGCGGAACTGCGCGACGGACTGCTCCATGTCACGCTCAGCAAGCATACGACACCGGGACCTCGCACCGTGCCTGTGAATGTGATGTAACGGCGGCTGTTTTACGACGATTGGGGCAGGTCTTCGGCTCGCGGCCTTCAGAACAAGACCTCTTGTCGAAAAAACGATTTCCGGGCACAATCCGCCGGATTTTGAATTCAACGTCCAGGGAAGGATGCGACGATGTCCATGGCAATGCCCGCTGCCGCCGCCCCGATGGCGTTCGGCGTCGACCCCACGCGCCGGGAACTGTACAGCCTGCGCCAGGCCCGGTATCAGGAAATCGGAGAACAGGTTGGCCGGCTGGCGCAGGTCAGCGCCGGTCCGCTCAAGCTCCTGGACGTCGGCGTCTGGAACGGCGTCTCGATGCGGTACATCGAACGGCAGCCCGGAGCCGAGAAGATCGAATTTCACGGCATCGATCTCAAGCTGCACAACACGATCTACAGCCGCGACCGATGGGCCAGCTTGCAGCAGGGCGATCTGCTGGAAGGCTTTTCGCACGTTCCGTCGAACCAGTTTGACGTGGTGATCTGCGAGCAGGTGCTGGAACATCTGCCGCGCCTGGAGACGGCGATGGCGACGTTGTGCCGGGTGTTGAAGCCGGGCGGGAGGCTCATCGTCGGCGTGCCGATCTTTCCGCCGGGCGTGCATTTGATGCGGAAACACCTGGTTCCATTGTGGGACCAGCTGGTCGGGACGAAAAAGGTCCGCGGCCATCTGCAGGCGTTTTCGCTGGGGTCGTTCGTGAGCACTCTCAAGCGAAACTGCTGCTGCAATCTGGATGTGCAGTCGGCCCGAGGTTTCCGCGCGATATCCGGCGGCGTGCTCAGGCCGTTGGAAAATTACCGCTGGTGGTGGCAACTCGGCCGCGCGACCGGCCGCATCGCGCCGTCGCTGTGCACTGAAATTCAAGTCGTGGCAGTGAAGAAGGCGCCGTGAATTATTTCCACTCGGCTGCATTCGCAATCAGGGCATGACGCGGCACCGCATTGAGCCGATATGTCGCGGCGAGTGTGCGCACGGCCTCAACACCCACATATTCGCGACGGTTCCGCCGGCCGGTCCATCGATCGGGTGGATCGTCGATCACGAGTCGGATCGTTTTCAGTTGAAATCGCTGTGCCAATGCCAGGGCGACACCCACGTGGAATCGCTCTTGTGGATAAATCGGTGCTTTCGCCGCGTGGAGCGACCAGCGATCCAGACGAATTCCGTGCCAGGGTTCCAACGGTTCCGAAGCCAGCAGAAACGGAACCAGTTCGTCCGGAAATCGATCGAGATCGTCCTCGTGCACGAACATCTTTGTCGTGGGAGGCCGCGCGGCATAGACAGCCCAGCCTGGCCAGTGATCCCACGTCCCGAACGGTTCGCCCAGCGGCGCCAGCAGTGCGATTCCCAGCACGAGCCAGGCCAGCACTCCGGCCGTCTTAGCCCCCGGCGAGCCGTCGGGAGCTGACACATGGATGGAACCGGAAAACAGCAGCCAGTTCTGCACCATGAAAAACACGTTCCACAACAGCACACCCCGGGAATGATCATGGCCCCACGGTCCCAGGGCCACGATCAGCAGCAGATGCATCAGCAGGGACAGCAATAGTCCCCATCGCTGCGTTCGCGAAAAACAGAGACACATCGCCGCAGTCAATTCCGAGATCGGCATCATGGCGGCAGACGTGAAGCGAACTTCTGCCGGCCAGTGCGCGGTGCCGTTCGCGAAACCGCAGGCGTGCAAGAAGCCGTCTAACAGATACGGCCCGTGCTGCGTGCAGAAGCTGTAGTCCAGCTTTGACGCCGCGGAATAAGCGTAAATGCTGATCGTCAGCCAGCGCCAGCCGGTGAGTCTCCAACGCGGACTTGCCAGTGCAAGCCACGCATGAAGGATAAAAAACTGATACGCCCAGACTTGCAGCCGGTGCTGATTAGAGACGAACAGAATCGCAAAACTCAAGGCACAGAGCGCATGGCGCACCCGGCGCGACAATCTGTCTTCCGGCGATCTCGCTAGAAAAGTCCCGGCTAATGAACCGAAAAATGCCGCGTAATCCAGGAACCGAGGCCAATCGCGGGCCATCGACAGCAACGGCACTTGAGGAAACCGAAACGGCGGCATCCACAGCGCAGTCGACAGGAACAACGCAATCTGCCCGAATGCGAGCAAATTCAACAGCCGGACGTAGTCTCGCCCCGGCCGTTCGTGCAGCAATACTGTTGCGGCGGCATTGGGGGCGACCGTCATCGTTGCGACAGCGCCCAGATCGTGAGGGCGAAGGCCGCTGCGGCCGCCACGGCGAACGTGATTTTCACCCAACTGTAGGGCCGCTGCCCTTGGACTTCGCCCGTCGCCGCGTTGATCGCTACGCGGTACGGCTGGTCGCGATACCGGTAAACCATCAGCCAGACGGGAAGCAGCAGGTGTTTGTAAGAGAGCGCGCTGTAGGCCGTTTTCTGCGACGAGATCGACTGCTCGTCGCCGCCGATCCTTCGTCGGACGTCGGCCGTCAAGGCGGTTTTGATCCGCTCGCGTCCATCGTCGAAGCAGTCTTTCAGATCAATGTCATACGTCCGTGAAAAGAACCCAGCGAGCAGTTCTTTCCGAAACGGCAGGCACCGCTGAAACGGCCAGGGCTCCAGCGCCTGGATCAATTCGGGAACTTGCCCTTTGACGGCGAGGATCGGCACATCGTCGAAGAACCGTTGAAACTCACCGCGAACCGTCGTCCATCTTGTCCGCCGTTCCTGCCGGGCGTCTTTGCCGGTGCCTACCGTCACCCAGTAATGATCGCCGCGACGCCCGTCAAATCGGGTGAACGTCATGGCATCAAACGTGAAATACGGCAGGTAGACGCCGGAGAATTTGCCGTTCGCCCCGTCTTTCAGAAAAGCGTTCGGCGCCCACCACAGCGACTGAACCCACGCCCGGAGATTGGCGGCCGCCCGGTCTTGCGGGATCAGAAACGGCAGCACCCCATTGACGGGAATCCGCCGAGGGGCGTCGTGAATCTTGTCCCGCTGCAGCGGCGAGGCGCAATAGGGACAGGTGCTGCTGGTCAGCGTGCCTTGAAAGATGACGTCGGCCCCGCACGATTCGCAGCGGACGGCGTGTTCCCCGGTCGCTGACCGGTCCGTTTCGCCTTTGTCGCGCAGATCGGCCAAGTGACTGAGCATCGCTTCGAGATCCTGCTCGACGATTTCCTCATCGGGCGGAATTTCGATCTGCTTGACGGCCCCGCAATACGGACACGTCAGACTCTGTTGTCCGATCGAAAAAACCAGGTCAGCACCGCACCTCTCGCAGGGGAAAATGCGACCCTTGCCGGCGTCGATCGCGTCGCCCGATTCCGAAGGCTTCCCGACGGCATCGTCCGCGAATTCGAGGGGTGTCGGGTCGTCGGATTTCATGGAAGGATGGCGCGCGGGGGAATGAAGCGTTACAGACTCCGACAGTTGTAATCGGCGCGAGGCAGAACGAAAAGCGAACCGGGTCGGATCACGCGCCTTCGCGACGCTTCGCAGAAGCGTGGTAAGAATTGCCGATCACGCACAGAAAACATCCCGCCGACGCCGTCGGCGGGCTTTGTCCCGGCTCTGCAGAACACGGAAAACTTACCCGCGCTGAAACAGATCCGCGGCCGGGCGGAATTCGACGTTTTCATCGAGCGGAAAAATCGGCCGGGCGCAGGTGGTGTGGCCCAGGCTCTTCAGGTTCGCACTCGTCGATCCGGGGGCGTCGACGTTGATCAGCTTGGCGCTCCAGTCGGCAAACATGTGATGTTCGCAGTGCGGCGATTTCACGATCACCAGGTCGAAACGCCGCGGGTCCTGGCCGTTCGCATAGAACCAGGACCGGTCAAAGAGGCTGACCGGGCGGGTGCCGACGACGAGGGTCACATTGCCGGCTTCCAGCACGGCGGTGTCGCCGGAGTCCCAGTGCCAGCCGAACGACTCGCTGCGGAACTTGCCGTCGGAGAGCAATCGGACGCGGGCCGTGATGGGCAGCGGTTGATATCGCTTCGTATCGCACGCACCGCCGACGGAGATGGAAATTGTCGCCCCGATTCCGGCGGCAAACGCCTGGCGGACAGCTTCGGGATCGACAATCGGCGCCAGCACCTTCCCTGGATAATTCTGCTGATGCAGCTCGCGGAGAATCGCATTGCTGTCGCCGGACGCCCCGGAACTCGTGGCATCGGCGGCGTCCATGAAGATCACCGTGCCGGACGAAATCTGTTTGGCTTGCCTTACGCTCTCGGCCAGGCTCGTCAAAGGAACCTGCATCTTTTCATGGTGCCGCCAGAAAATCTGCGAGAGTTCCAATGCCTGCTGCTTCGCAGCGGCGACGTCGCCGTCCGTCACGACGAAACTGTTCGTGCGAAGTTCGGGGACGTCGGTGAAGGGATTGCCCCACATGACGCCTGCGGAAAGCCCCGGCGGCTCGGCCTCGATCCGCTGGGCCAGGCGGATGCATTCGCCGATGGAGCCGGTGTCGGTGATGAGTTCATCGCCGCGGACGAGGGCCGGAATCTTAACGCGGGCCGTCACCGGTTTGACTCCGTCTTTCAGGATGCGCAGGAGCAATTTCGCGGCCCGGGCGCCGGTTTCAAAGAAATCGACATGCGGATAGGTGTGATAACAAACGACGGCGTCGCTGTGTTCTAGCATTCGATCGGTGAGGATGCCGTGCAAATCAAGCGACACGACGAAGGGGATCTTCTCGCCGAGAATCTTCCGGGCTTCGCAGAGCAGGTATCCTTCGGGGTCGCCCTCATTTTCGGCCTGCATCGCCCCGTGCAGCGAAAAATAGGCGGCATCCACGGGGCCGGCATCACGCAGGCTGCGGAGAAATTCTTTGCTCAGGCGCTCGAAACTCTCCGCCGTGAGAATACCGCCCGACGTGTTGGCCCGGGCGCCGAGCGCCGGCGCCAGTTGAACGCCGGCGTCACTCTCGAACACGCTGAGCGCCCCGCCGGTTTCCTCGCGCACGCCGCGGTGGTGATCGAGCAGCGGCTGCCCATGATGGATGTGAAATTCCTCATACCGGCTCGGCATGGGGTTGAACGAAGAAACTTCCTGCTTGCATTCAGCGATCAGGATGCGATGCATGGTGGGGTTCCTATCGGGCGGGGCCTTGCGAAGAGAGATACTCGGCCAGCGCTGCCTGCCAGGGTCGCAGGGGCTTGCCCAGAACATCGGCGAGTTTCGAACAATTGAGGACGCTGTAAGCCGGCCGGCGGACCTTGGCGGCGTATTCAGAGGACGGAATGGGAATGACCTTCACCGGCATCTTCGCCAGGCGGAAAATCTCGGCCGCGAATTCCGCCCAGGAACAGTCGCCGGCGTTCGTCGCATGATAGGTGCCGTACGCCGAAGTGGAAAGGAAGCCGGCAATCGCCTCGGCGAGATCGAGCGTCGACGTCGGTGTGCACCGTTGATCGGAAATGATGCGCAGTTCCGATTTCTTCCCGCCGAGGTCCAGCATGGTTTCGACGAAGTTTCGTTTCCCGCTGCGGCCGCGTCGGCCATACAGGCCGCAGGTCCGCAAGAGAAAATGCCGGGAGCAGCCAGCCCGAACCAATTCTTCTCCGGCGAGTTTCGTCACGGCGTAGACGCCGAGCGGGCCGGGCAGGTCGGTCTCGCGGTAGGGGGTGTTTCGTTCGGCATCCAGCCCGAAGACATAATCCGTGCTGATGTGCACCAGGGGAATCTGCCGGCCGTCACAGAATTTCGCCAGTGCGCCCGGCCCGAGAGCGTTGACGCGAAACGCGGCATCGGGCTGCGACTCGGCAAGTTCCACCGCGTTGTACGCGGCGCAATTCACCACGGCGTCCGGGAGATTCGGCGACAAAAAGGCTTCAATCTGCGCCGGATCGGCGATGTCCAGCGCCTGATGAGCATACGCGACGGCCTCGGCCCCGAGCCGATGCTGCAACTCGCCGCCTAACTGTCCGTTCGCGCCGAGAATCGCGATCCGCATTGCCATCGCCTGAAATTCGAAGGGGACGAAAATCTGGAATCCGGATGATACTATGACACTGGGTGACGCGAGTTGTCGAGTCGTCTCAGGATCAGTGCCGAGGATTGGTGGTGTCCGAATTTCGGGTGGCACGTCCCAGAGTCTTCACAGGGCGTGGGCTTTGATCAGAAGAACCACGCCCTTCCCAAAGCGTCAGGGGCGTGCCACCCGGATCAAAAATCCAAAATTAGGCCACGACTCGATGATTGACAGTTTCCATTTCACTGCGGAACAGTTTCTGACTCTGTTGCAGGACGGCGATCGGTGGATCGAGTTGGAAGCCGGCCGGTTGATCCGGCATGGAGCCCCGGACGATGCGCATGGCAATGTCGTGCGGAATATCGCGCGGGCGCTGGCCGTTCAGATCCGCCAACGGCCGGAGATCGTGGCGTGCTTTGACTTAGGCCTGGTGCTCGGCATTCGCCCGAATACGGTCCGTTGTCCGGCGATCAGTTGTTTCCCGCTGCCGGGAGGGTTTGAGGAATCCGACAAGCTGATCACGGAAACGTGCCCCCGGGGGGTCATCGAGGTGGCCTCGACGAACGACCGCCGCCGGTTGATGTCGGACCGGGTGCGCTCGTATCTGGATTGGGGAGTCGCCAGCGTGTGGATCTTCGATCCGATCGCGCGGCAGGCGCATGTGTTCGGACCGGGACCAGAGAGTCGGCTCTTGCGCGATCACGAGACGCTGCAAGATCCCTCGCTGCTGCCGGGCTTCCAAATGCCGGTCGCCGAGGCCTTCGCCGACCCCGACTGGGTGCAGCCCGATTCCAAACCCTCGTGACGGTGCGCTGTTGCCGATATACTGGCTGACTTATTCAGCCGCGTTTCCAGGACAATCTCACCGAGGTAGCCGGTGTTTCCGTTTCGTGTCTTTCGCCGCCGTCGTACCACGCTTGCTCCGGATGAACTGGTCGAGTTCTATCCCTCGTTCGGGTACCGTCCGAATGAGAGCCAGGCGTGGCGGCTGGTGATCCAGGGCTGCGCGTTCGACCCCAAACTTCCCTGGATTCGCCGCCGGCCGGTGATGGCCGTCCTCCGCAGGGCCATGCGTGTGGATCGCGTCGCCGATGTGTATTTCCGAAGTCGCATGCACCGGTTTCTGCTCGATTCGGAGAAGGGCCGGCAGATCGCCGTGCGCGTGGACGGAGAGACGTTTGCCGCCGGCGAATCCGACCCTGCCGGCTTGTTTCGCCGGGAGATCGACGTCGGCCCGGCTGTCGTCGACCGAATCGCCGAGCCGCACGATCATGCCACACGGTGGATCAGTT
Organism: uncultured Planctomycetaceae bacterium; assembly: GCA_964388415.1. Classification (GTDB taxonomy): domain Bacteria; phylum Planctomycetota; class Planctomycetia; order Planctomycetales; family Planctomycetaceae; genus CAZDGB01. The sequence continues at coordinate 29,519 of CAYMAO010000025.1, forward strand.
ATTCCGCGGTCTTGTCGGAAGGGGATGATCGCGTCTTCACGGGTCGGGTCCAGCTTGTTGATCCGCAGGGTGTCTCGATCGTGTCGGACGTGGATGACACGCTCAAGCACAGCAACGTGCCGAACCGCCGCGACCTGTTTCACAACACGTTCATGCGCGAGTTCTCGCCGATTCCAGGGATGGCGGAGTTGTTTCGGGACTGTGCAAAACGGAACGCCGCGTTTCACTTCGTTTCCGGCAGTCCGTGGCAGTTGTACGAACCGCTGAGCGAATTCTTCCGGCAGCACGGCTTCCCCAGCGGATCGTACCATTTGAAGCCGTTTCGTATCCGCGATACGGCCAGGAAAATGCGAGGCCCGACACTGCAACTGGCACATAAGCGGACGGCGATGGAACCGATCCTCAATGCGTTTCCCCGACGGAAATTCCTCCTGATCGGCGATTCCGGCGAGCAGGACCCATTAATCTATGGTGGATTCCTGCGCGAACGGCCCGAACAAGTGGCCTGCGTGTTCATCCGTGCTGTCCGCGGAGAAACCTCCGACGACCCTCGGCTCCAGGCGGCATTTCAGGGATGCCCCCCGGATCGCTGGAGGATCTATCAATCTCCGCAGGAAATTCATCAAGACGTGCTCCGGCTGGTCGACGGACATCGTCTGGGATGATTTTCGCCTCGTCAGACGCCCAAAACCGCACGGAACCGCCGCTGTCGTCGGCGGTTTTTTAGCCAATTTCCGCCAAGTCTCCCAGAAATGTTTGACTGTCGGAAACCGTGGCCTAGACTTCCCATGTTGCCTGAGCGGACTGCTGCTGACATCAATTAGAATGTTCGCAGGCTTGTTATGAGTCTGCGTTCAGAGCGCGGCAAGGAGGAGCTGGGAGCTTCGAGGGGACCTTGCCGCGCTTTTTTCTTTTTTTCCGCCGCGATCAATCGCTGGTATCGGAATCCGTCGCACGATTCCAGAGTCGCCGCACCCGGTTTTGGCCTTGTGCTTCGAGCGGCCCTGGAATTCTCTTCGAGACCGTCGCGGATTTCGAGATTGCTATTTTTTCCGGGTTGCGGGCCGCGTCCTCGCTGGGCGATCCGAAGCGTGAACACGCTCCAGATCGGCCTTGACGGTCTTCTAGTCGACTGCAAAAATGCCGCCCCCGTTCACACCATTCGGCGGCCGAAGCGCCGCCTGGCCATCTCAGAACCACGGAGGGAGAGATTATGTCCACAGCCGCCCCGGCCCTGAAAACGCAAGTCAGGGATTTTTGGAACGCGCAAAGCTGCGGCGAAATCTACGCCACCGGACACTCAGAAGAAGAGTATTACGAATCGCACAGCCGGGCACGTTATGAACTCGAGCCCTACCTTCGGGATTTCGCGAAATTTCACGAAGGGGCCGGGCGTGATGTGCTGGAAATCGGCGTCGGGATGGGTGCCGACCACGTCGAGTGGGCAAAATCTTCGCCGCGCTCGCTGACCGGGATCGATCTGACGCCGCGCGCGGTCGAGCATACCCGAAAACGTCTCGCCATCTACGACCTGACATCGGACGTGCGCGTTGGCGATGCGGAAGCGCTGCCGTTTCAGGACGCGTCCTTCGACATGGTCTACTCGTGGGGCGTGCTGCACCATTCGCCGAAGACTCAGGATGCGTTCGATGAAGTGCATCGCGTGCTGCGGCCGAACGGGACGGCGCGGATCATGGTCTATCATACGCATTCGCTATCGGGGTACATGTTGTGGGCCCGATATGGTCTTTTGGCCGGAAGGCCCTGGCGGACGCTGCGCGACATCTATGCCGAGCATCTGGAAAGTCCGGGGACTAAGGCGTATTCAATCCCGGAAGCCCGAACGATGTTCGCCAAGTTCTCGCAGGTGACCGTGCGGTCGCAATTGTGCCTCGGCGACCTGCTGCAAGGGGGCGTGGGACAACGGCACCGCGGACCGCTGCTGACCGTCGCCAAGCTCTTGTGGCCGCGGTGGTTGATCCGCAGTCTGTTCAAAAATCATGGCCTGTTTCTGATGATTGAAGCGACGAAGTAACGGCCACTCGACGAAATCCGGCTGATCCCGGCGTCGCCGATGCCGGGCTTTGTCAGTGATGACTCCCGCAATGGATCGCGAAAGGTTTCTCCTGCCGGGTTCCTCCGCACCGACGCCGTATCGCCGGACGATGGGCATCGTAATCGTGAATTCGCTGCTCTGGACGGCCGGCAACGGCCTGACCACGGGGGGCTTTCTCAACTATTTCGCGTTGGAATTGGGCGCTTCGGCGTCGTTGCTGGGGTTGATTGCGGCGACGCCGGAAACCTTCGGCATCTCGGGCCTGGCGTCTCGGTCGTTGATTCGCCTGGGCATCCAACGGAAAGCGTTGTTTCTCACAACGTCTTTGCTGGCCCGAGCGGCGGCCTTGCTGATTCCGCTCCTGGCGTGTCAGTTCTCCCTCTGGGACGCGTGGCCCAGGGCGTGGCTGTTGTGGGGCAGTCTCGCCGTCGCTGCGGTTTTTCAAGGGCTGGCGTCGGTGGCGTATCACACCTGGCTGGCCGATGCGGTTCCGTCGGAGGATTGGGGCCGGCTGTTTGCGTGGCGGAACATCGCTACAGCAGTCGTGCTACTGGTCGTGCCGTTGTCAGGCGCGCTGCTGCGTGACTTCTGGCGCGATCATTTGCCGCCGGAGTGGGCGCTGGCCACGTATTCCGGGGTGTTTATCGCGGGAATCGGTCTGCAGGCGGCCTCTCTGATTCCGTTGCTGAGGCTGCCGGAGATTGCCCCCCGTCTCGCGGCCCATCGCCCCGATTGGTCGCTGGCGTGGGCCGTGCTCCGTCAGCGCGACACGCGCTGGCTGTTGTTGCACTCCTGGTGTCTGGCCGCGGCGAACGGTTTGACGCAGGCCGTGTTCTTCAAGTATCAGTACAACGTGCTGCACCTGTCGTTGAGCCAGTATTACCTGCTCACGAACACGATGTACCTCGTGCAGATCGCGACGAGCTGGCTCACGGGGCGTTATTCGGTAACTGCCGGTCATCGCCCCGCTCTTTTGTGGGGAACGTTTGTCGCGAGCTGTGCCCTGCCGTTCTGGTGCCTGGCGCAGGCGGAAACCTGGTGGCTCTTGTTCCCGGCGTTCGTCTGCTGGGGGGCATTCGGCGCGGTGAACGTCGCCGGGCCGAATCTGATGCTGGGCCACGCCCCTCCGGGGGATTCCACGCTGCATTTGGCCCTGTTTCGCCAAGTCGCCGGGTTGCTGGCTGGTCTGACGGGGATCCTGGGAGGTCTCTGGCTCGATTCCCTCCAGAAAACGAACTTTCACCTGACGCTGGGGACCGGGGCGGCACTCAACGCGTTTCAGGTGATTTTTCTCGTTTCCTGGGCCGGCCGGATGCTGGCCGCGGCGTGCGTCCTTCCCGTCCGGGAGGCGGAGAAGGCCGGCTAAACCGCAAGCGACATGGAAACCATGTCGCGCGAGGGGAGCCGACCGACTTGCAGATTCGTTCAGGCGAGGGGCATCGGTTCCGGCAGCAGGACGAACGGAAACACCCGTTTCGCCTGGCCCGATTCCAGTTGGTGGCTGTAGGTCAATTGCGCGGCCCGATCGGCGGCGAACTGCAGCAGCGTGAACCGCAAGCCGCAGAAGCACTCCGAATCGACTTCCGCGGCGACATCGGCGAAGACTTCTCCCGCCGAAGCCGCGTGTCTCCGGACACCGTGAATGCTGCGTTCGCGCACTTTCAGCCCGGCGGCGGCCAGCTTGACCAGTCCCTTAAGAAACTTCCCGCACAGCGTGTCGACACCCGACGCGCGGAGCAACCGCTCCCACTCTTCGTGGGCTTCCCAGTAGAAGCCGTCGTTGAAGAAGTCGATCGCAAGCAGGTAAGACCGGTTTTCCGCCCAGTTCTCAGGGGTTAACGCCTTGGGGACCGGGTGTTTCCGCTGATAGCTGTGCCCGCGGGGATCACGATAGGGATGCGGCGTGTCGGTGCCGGGAACGTGCGTATAAGCCGGCAAATCGGTGGAAGGCAGCAGCCGCACGATCTGCTCTGCTCCGTCCTGGGCGCTGTTCTGGGATTTCTCCTGACGCTGATCGGCCTTGGCCTCGGTCTTGGCGGCCGACTTACGCTTGGTGGCAACAGTCCTCATTCAACAATTTCCCCTCGGTTGGCAGGTCTATCTTCGAAGTCTGATTACAGCGTCAGGCTCTCTGCGTCAGCGGAGCCGACAAACATTTCAGGCGGTTCTGCAAGAGACTCGCGTCTCACGTTTCCTAGGAAACTTGCAGCCAATCCCTGGCTGAGAGTGAATCCAACAGCGTCATTCCCTCGTCAAACCGACGCCCCCGATAAGGGGACTCATCTTCATGGCGAAGTCAACAACGCTTTGGTTCGTTTTCCCGTATTGGGAAACAGCGACTGCACTTGCGGCGAAGAGCATCGCCGCTGCAGCCCACATGTGAAGAGACTATAACAATTCACTGCCAAAATGGGGAGATGAGATTTTCCAATTTTGGCGAAATCCCGGAGAAAAATCATCTTTTCCCGCTTGCAATCCGTGCATCGTGCTTGATGCGTGAGATCACCCCGCGGAACCCCTGTTGCCGAGTCATGCCCAGCGCATCCGTCAGCCCCAATTCTTCGAGCAGATCATCCGGCAAGGTCAACGCATCTTCCACCGTCGCACCGGCCAACCCTTCGACGATCAACGCCACTAACCCCCGTACTGTCGGGGACTTACGCGAAACATCGGCTTCCAGTCTCACCTGGCCATCGACCACGTCGACCCAGAGATACACGGGCGTCTGGCATTCCTGCACCCGGCACGACTCGGGAGGCGGTTGGGCCGCCCGAGCCGCGGACAACGCCGGCAGTCGGTCCGCCATCTCGACCACTTCCTCGAGCCGTTCCTCGGGCGACAACTCCTGGAACTCCTGGATCAATTGGGACATTTTCATGACGGTCACCGAGATCGATTGATTCTTGGAGAGGGATGATTGATTATTGGTCTTTGGATTTTGGCTATTGGTCATTGTTCAGCAGCGAGGACCAATGATCAATGACCAACAGCCAGTAGCCATTAACCAATCTCACCTGTTCTTGAAAGCCCTCCCATGCCCACACCCGCCGGTCTCTCCGCCGCCCAGTTAGCCGACCTGGCCCAGTTCGATTCCCCGACGATCTGCAATGCCGTCGAGTTGTGGAACCTTTATCCGCGCAACCTGGGCTACATGAACGGTTCCATCAAGGCCGTCTCGCCCCGGCTGCCGCCGATGGTCGGTTATGCCCTGACCTCGACCTTTCGCAGCATGGCGGCGCCGCGCACCGGGGACGCCTACGGCAGCATCGGCCAGCAGCTCGAATTGTTCGCCACGCTGCCCGGGCCGGCCGTGGTCGTGTTTCAAGACGTGGATGAACCCTGTGCCTCGGCGACATTCGGCGAGGTCATGTGTACGACCTACCAGAAATTCGGAGCCGCGGGTTTGATCACCTCGGGCACCGGCCGCGATCTGGCCCAGGTCGATGCCATCAACTTCCCGACCTTCACCAACGGCGCCATCGCTGCCCACGGATATTGCCACTTTCCGTCGGTGAATGTGCCGGTCACCGTCGGCGGCATGGTGATCCATACGGGCGACCTGTTGCACGGCGACTTGAACGGCGTGACGCGGATTCCGCACGACATCGCCACGGAAGTTCCCGAAGTCTGCCGGGAAATCGCCCGGGCGGAGGCGGTCATCCTGGACTACCTCAAGAAACCGGCCGTCACCGTCGCCGAGTTCAACGCCGCCCGCGCCGAATGCGGCAACATGATCGGGGCCCTCGGCAAACGCCTGCGCGGCGAAAAGTGATTGCATCGGACCGGCCTGCGGCGCGAGCAAATTCCGTAGGGCAGGAGCCTGCCCTACTTGACTGCGAGGCAAAATGAATCTGAGTGATCCTCCTGAAAAGATCCTTGATGCGATTGAAGAAGGTCTTGGACTGAAGCGGTACGGTGATGTGCCTGTTGGTCGGGTGATTGGAACTGCTTTCATTGCACACGGTTTTCACGAGCACGGTCAGAATTGTGCGAACGAGCTAGCGCGATTCCTCGGGCTGTTAGGCATTCGCTGCTATTCGGGGCGTGCATTTGCGCCACAGAGCGTCTCCAACAAGGTGCAGACAGGCTTGGCGCAGTACGATGTCGTTCTTGCGATCGTGACGCCACAGGAAAATAAAACGTGGATTGATCAGGAAATGGCGATCAGCAAGGTGCTTGGCAAGGATTTATTCATCCTGAAACAAGCGGACGTCGACTTCGTTCCTGGGATTCTTGGCGACCATGAGTACATCCCGTTTCCCGAAAAGGAACTTTCCAAGACATTCATTCCTATTCTTGAAGGACTCGCCGTCATTTCTGGAGTCGAGCCGAGTAGACCTCTGTTTGCTTCACAAGAGAGTTCCATCGAATTGATGGAAGGCAACGCGTAGTTACCGTAAGCAATGATGACCAGTTCGGAAGCAGACGTGGAAAGGAACCGCCACCTATGGGGCTGTCGCCGATTGGGCGGCCGCGGCTCTCGGCGACGACCCGCACGGCCACCGGAAAGAGTTCCTGGGATTGGTCGGCCGCGCGGCGGAAATGCGTCGCTGAAACGCGACGCGGCGTCTATGATGGTGTCATGTTAGAAACTACGTCCATCCCGGTCGCCGCGCTGCCGCGCATTTACGAACACTCGCCCGAACAGCTCGCCGAGTGGTGCCAATCGCACGGCCAGTCCCGGTTTCGGGTCGACCAGATCCGCAAGTGGATCTTCGGCAAACGGGTCGCCGACTTCGCGGCCATGCACGATCTGCCCGCCGCGCTCAGGCAGTCGATGGCCGACGAATTTTCGCTGTTGCCGGCAGAGATGGCCCGGCACCAGGTGTCGGCAGACGGTACCGAGAAGCTGCTGCTCAAGCTCGACGACGGCGAATTCGTGGAATGCGTGCTGATGCGGGAAGACGACCGGCGGACCGTCTGCCTCAGCACGCAAGTCGGCTGCGCGATGGGCTGCGTCTTCTGCGCCAGCGGGATGCTCGGCGTGAAACGCAATCTGACGACGGGCGAAATCCTCGAACAGATTTTACGATTAGATCGGCTGTTGCCGCTGGCAGACCGCATCACGAATGTCGTCGTGATGGGGATCGGCGAACCGCTCGCCAATTTGAAGAATCTGCTGCCGGCACTCGACAGCCTGAACGCCAACGGCGGCATGGGGCTGGGCGCCCGCAGGATCACGATTTCCACGGTCGGGCTGCCGGATAAGATCCGCGAAATGGCGGAGATCGACCGGCAATACAATCTTGCCGTGTCGCTGCATGCCCCCAACGATGAACTACGGACGAAACTGGTGCCCGTGAATAAAAACATCGGCATCGCGGAAATTCTCGCCGCGGCCGATTACTATTTCGACCGGACCGGCCGGCGCGTGACATATGAGTACGTCCTGCTGTCCGGAGTGAACGACCTGCCGGAGCACGCCCGGCAACTGGCCGGCCTGATGAAGCCCCGCGTGGCCCACGTGAACCTGATCCCGATGAACGGCGTGACGGAACTCCCGTACGTCGAGCCGACGTCCCCCAGGACGCTGGAGTTTCTGTCGATCCTGAAACAGTTCGGCGTGCCCTGCAGCGTGCGCAAACGCAAAGGGGCCGACATCGACGCCGCCTGCGGGCAGTTGCGGCTGCAGGCGGTCAAGCAGTGAAGACGTTTGTCCGCAGATGAAATCAAAGGCAGTTTGAACCACGAAATACACGAAAGTCACGAAAAACAGCCATTTTAGAATTGCCGGCTGGATACCGTTCTTTGCTGGAAATCTGCGTCCATCTGCGGACAAACGTCTTTACCGTGGTTTGGCCGGCGCGTCGCGCCAGGGGTCGACTGTGAAGCTGAATTGGTAGGGGCCATAGCTGCTGCTGGTGATGCCGTATTGCAAGGACCCTTCAAATTCATCCTGTGGTCCGAGAATCGTCACCTTGACGATCCCTTTCTGGCCCGGCTTGAGCACGCCGGAATGGACGGCGGCGGCGGCGAGGGTTGAATCGCCGGTGTAGACTTCCGTCCCCCAGAGCCAACCGGTGGCGCTGCCGACGACTTCGATATGGAATGTCTTGCCGATCTGGCTGAAGAGAACAGACAGCGAACCGGGATCGCGGAAGACCCGCACGTCGGCCAGTTTCAGCCGGCGGATGCGGTCGCGGATGGCGACGGCTTCATCGAGCTTCGCTTCGCGGGTGTATTTGTCCTGCAATTCCTGCAGCGCGGCGATCGCTTTCTCCCGGCGGAGCCGCTTTGCTTCATCGGCCTTCTGCTGGATCACGGCGATTTCCGCGTCGGCCTTCTGCTGGATCTTGGTGATTTCTTCGTTGGCGCCGTCCACGATTTTCGCGGCATCGGCCGGCAACTGGTCTTCCGTCGTCGGAAGCACCGGTTGCAGTGTCGGTTCCGTGCGCTGAACGATTCCCCAAAATTCCTCGATGGGAACAAACTGGTCGATCAAAATGGCCCCCGGCCGCGGTTTTCCTTGCGCATCACAGGGACAGAGTTCGCCGCCGCCCCAGATCACCGCGGCGACCACTGCGAAAATCCAAATAGGGCGTATCATGGCATTTCTCCTGAAGCGAAAACATTCCAGATCAAGGACAAGTGCGGCAGTTTCCGGAGCAAATCCTGGAAGCACAGACAGGAAGTCTGTACCCCCCCCCGGACATGCCGGCACGATTTTTCACAAAACAGACTCCAAAGTGTCGGATCAAGTTCCGTGATTTACCCAACCAGTATTTACTCCGAGACAGGTTACAAGAATTTGTAAAAAGTGCTCAAGAAATTTGCCGCTGCCGGCGAAAAAGTCCGGCGTAAATTACCTCGCTGTTTACCCAGAGGATGCGGTCTTCCTAGAGTGCATGACGGTTGAAAGCCGTGCGACCGGTCGCACACCGGGTTTTCTGCCCTGAGAACGTCTCGGAAAGCCCAGCCCTTGACTTGCCTCGCAGTACAATGGTGCGAGGCCGGTGCCGAGGGAGGTACCGGCAGCGGCGAGGTCGGGAGACTTGCGCCGAACACACTTACACAAGGCATGGAAGATGGCTGGTCGTTGGCTCGACAAGTCGACGGTTCGCTTACTGACGGGCGGACTGGTGCTGATCAGCTGCATGACGCAGGCCTTCGGTTTTGATGTTCCGGCGCAGACTCAGGCTTTGGATGACGATGCGCGGCGGTCGGCGGCGGTGGCCCTGAACTACAGCCGGGCCGCGCTGCATCACATTCGACAGAATCCGTCGAGACGCGTGCTGTATGAAGAGCAGGAGAAGATTCTCAATCACCTCAATCTGAACGGAGTCGCCGATGAGGAAGTGCTGAAGCTCTATTCCAGCGTGCTGGATGAAATCTCGCAGATCCAGATCGCCGACAAGGAGAAAGTCTTTCTGAAGGACCGCTACCGGCACCAGTACCGGTCGCAGGCCACGGCACAGGCCTTCACTCTCGCCGCCGACATGGCGACCGCGAATTACGTGCAGGTTGTGCGGACCGGCGCCAACAGTTGGTGGGATTACCGAAACGTAGCGATGACGCATGATCTCGATCAGTGGAAGGTTGAGAAGGACCGCATGACGGCGGTCGTCGGCAAGTCGTCGCAGTTTCTGGATACATCCTGGAAAATGGCCCGCGCCCGGCAGATTCCCGACCGCTGGCTGGTGCGCAACGACGACCTCGACCGGTTGGAGGACGCCTGGAAGGAAACGAACCCGACCGTCCGGCTGCGGGTGCTCAAGCGGATGGAATCGTTCCTGGAGTGTTATCCGCCCTATTGGTATTACGTGGCCCGCACGCAGCAGGCGCTGGGGCAGCTCGCCACCGCGGCGGAAACGTATCACAAGCTGTCGCAGCTCGGCACGGGGCATTTCCGCAAAGACGAAATGCTTGCCGCGGGCCTGGCCAACCAGGCGTTGATCCTGGCGCACCTCGGCTTGCCGGGAGCGACGGAATCGGCCAGGCAAGCCTTGCTGCATTCCACGGACGTGTGGGAAGCCAACCTGATCTGCGCCGCCGTGCTGCAGCGCAGCGGCCGAACCGACGACGCGGAAGACGCCATTCTGCGAAATCTCGACGTCGATCTGGAGCGGACGCAAAGCCGGGTGGCGCTGTTGGGGCTCTATTGCCAGTCGCGCAGCATCGAGAAACTGTCGGCCCAGTTGCACCAGCCGGACGTGATCCGCGATACGCCGGCTCCAGTGCTTTTGGCCTGCGCTCAAGCCGTGGGAAACGCGCGGGTGTCGGCGGCGATGGTGCAGCAGTTGCAATCCACGCTGCAGGCGGCCCCGCGCTATAACCTGGGCCGGGATGACTTGGTTCTCACCGCCGGGCCGAACTGGCAGTTAAAAGACGCGTCGGTGACGCTGCACTGGGGCAACAAGACGTTTCGCCATCCCCGCATCGCCGCACAGAAGGAAGCGACGCTGCTGAGCTTTGACGGCGTCGAGGAATTCGGCAGCTTGTTCAACCGGCTTCCGGAAGATGCCGATCTCCGCGTGACGCTGAAATACCCCGATCTCCCGCCGGTTACTCTGCATCTCCAGGCGAAGGAATCGAAAGATCACGAGTCATCCGGCGGTTCGTTGTCGAAAACGGCCGGGCGTTACCCGGTCTACCGGCTGGCCTCGTTTGAAACGGAGGGCCGCGCGAGGCCGGTCGCAAAGAAATCGGTCGAACCGATGCCGATCGGCAGTCACACGGCGGCGAACGTGGTGACCGTCAACCGCCCGGCCGAAGACGAGTCGCTGCCGGCAGATGCGCTGAGCGATACGGAACTGGTGACGCCGACGATTGAGATTCGCGGGGAGTGAGAGCGCTTGGCGTTGCGAACCCGCAAGCATTGACTGGCGGGGCGGGCTATTCCTCTTCGGCGTCGGTGTTGCGTTTTTTGCTGCGGGAAGGGGCAGTCGTCGTGCGGCGGAAGACGGCGACGACGTCTTCAATTGGGACGACGAACAGGATGTTGTTCGCTTCCAGATCGACGGGGATCGCGTTCTTCGGATGGAACAGGACCTTGTCGTACTTGCGGATCGGGAAGTCTTCGTCCCGTTCGATCAGGGCGCTGATCTCGACGACGCGGCCGGTGATCGTGGGGATTTCCGCCTGGTCTGGCAAGACGATGCCGCCGCGCGTCTTCTGCCGGGCCTCGTCTTTGCGAATCAGAATGCGCTTGCCCAATGGCTCGACAAATTCACTCACGATGAAAGCCCCTCATGTCACGATTCACGCACCGCCCTCGTTAATTGATTCTAAGCCGATCAGTGCTTACGGGAAAGTGCGGTTTCTTGACAGGCGGGAATGCACGCCCCCGATTTTCGTCCCACGGGGCTGCCGGTTCTTGGCGTAATGCAAAAGGAGCCATTGCAGGTGCTCACGTCCTCGGTTCCAATCGACGCTGACATTTCTTTGCTGAAACCATCCCAGGCGATTCGACATGACGCAGATCGACGGCCATCCGGCGCGGCTGCCGGTCGATGAGTTGCTGAAGGCTTGCCACGTCCGGCATGAGCGCCGGCGAGGGCCGGGGGGGCAGCACCGCAACAAGACGGAATCGGCCGTGGTGATCCGGCATGAACCCACGGGCGTGGAAGGCCAGGCAGCCGAGCGGCGCAGCCAGGCCGACAATCTTCGCATGGCGGTCCGGAGATTGAGGCTGAACCTTGCGCTCCGGGTGCGCACGGCGACGGATGCGGAAACCGCCCCGAGCGAGCTGTGGCGGTCGCGGTGCCGGGCGGAAAAACTCTGGTGCAGCGAAGCGCATGAGGATTTTGCATCCCTGGTGGCCGAGGCCCTGGACGTGATTGCGGTGCGGTGCGGGAATCTCAGTTCCAGCGCCGATCAACTGGGCTGCACGCCGACGCAACTGGCGAAGTTTCTCTCGAAAGCCCCGGCGGCCTTTCAAGAAATGAACGCGGTGCGGCAGCGGAACGGTTTGCCGCCCAGGAGAAATTAGGGCAGAATGCGCTGAGAGGAATGATACGCCCACCAGATCTGTCGTCGAAAGGATTTCGTCGTGTCGGAACTTCGATCGCTCAATCGCTGGATGCCGGGAGTGCTGCTGGTGGGCGTCTCAGCGGCATTGGCGATCATCTATCGTTCGTTCCCTTTGTTCGAAGACGCTTGGTCGCGGTCGGGCCAGATGCTGTTCTGGTCGATCGTGGCGCTGTTGCAGGTCCTGGGGCTGTTCCGCCTGGCGATTGCGCTGCTGCCGGAGTCGAAGCGCCGGCGTTTTTCCTCGCTGCGCCGTCACCGCGTGTTGATCCCGCGCGAGGGGCTGGTGTACCTGGTGATCATGATTGTTCTGTTCGTGGGGTCGCTGCTTGGCCATGCCAACATGCTGATGCTGGTGTTCGCCATGCTGGCGGGGCCGTTCGTGATCAACGGCTGGTCGGCATTTGCCATGCTGAAAAGCTGCCAGCTCTCGCGGTCGGTTCCCCGCCGGGTGATGAGCGGCGAGCTGTTCGCCGTGGAGCTGGTTCTGCGAAACACCCGCTTCTGGATGTCGTTATGGATGATGCAGGTGCGAGACACCGTCACAGGGGGCAGCGAATCCCTGGGGCCGACCAGCCTGTTCACCTGCGTACCGCCCAAGGGGAGGCAAGTCGGCCATTACACGCTCAGGCTCAGGCATCGCGGTCTGTATACGTTCGGCCCGTTGCATGTGACGTCGCGGTTTCCGCTGGGGCTGATCGAACGGGGCCAGATGTTCCCTTTGGCCGACCAGGTGCTGGTGTACCCGCGCATCGGACGGCTGACGCAACATGCCCAGCGTCAATTGCTCGGAGCGGAGGAACTCAGTTCCGACCGCCGCGCCCAGGTCGGCGTGTTCCATGATGAGTTTCATCATCTGCGGGAATATCGCGCGGGCGACAATCCGCGGGCCATTCACTGGCGAACCTCGGCCCGACGGGGATCGCTGATCCTGCGCGAGTACGAACAGAATCGAGAGCAGCAGGTCTCGGTGATCGTGGATCTCTGGCAGCCGAGCGTCAATGTCTCCGTCGACGACAAAGAGCGCACCGAGTGGGCGCTGTGCCTGGCGGCGACCGTCTGCCTGGCGCAAAGGCGGCAGTCGCGCGATTCGCGGCTGAGCCTGCTCGCCTCGGGGAAGTCGACCATCGCCTGGGAAGGCCGCGCCACGGCCGCCAGCCTGGAGAGCCTGCTCGATCAACTGGCGACCATTCAAGCCGGCGCGGCGGATCAGACGTGCAAACTGCTGCAGCAGGCATGGCGGGGCGGGGCTGGCTCGTCGCGTTACGTGGTCATTTCCACCCGGACGGTCGGCCGCGAGGCATGGCAGCGCACTTTGACCGAGTTGCTTCCTTCCGGGGCGATGCAAAAACTGCAATGGGTCTTCGTGGACCCGGCGGCGATGAGCGACTGGGTGCGGCTCGAAGACCAATAGCGGATTCGCCGGATGCACAACAATACTTCGGAACTGTCGCGGATCTTCAAGATCAGCCTGTATGGACTGGCCATGGCCGCCGGGCTGATCCTGGGGCCGGCGGAAGATAAAACGTGGCTGCCGTACGGTACGCCGTTCCTCGCCATGATCGGTTTTTGGGCCACGGAATCCCCCGGACGTTATGCGCTCGGGAACATCTTGTCGAATCTGGCGGGTTTGGTTGCGGTCGGCCTGGCGGGCCTCGAGTTTTTCTCCAACAATCCCGAAGGCAAGCTGCTGGCAGGAACGCACCTGGTGGTCTTTGCCGCCTGGATCGTGTTCCTGCAGAAAAGTTCAGTGCGGAAATATTGGTCGATCTGCGCGCTGAGCGTGCTGCAAGTCGCCGTCGCCGCGGTGCTGACGAATCAGAGCTGGTACGGCGGCGCGCTGGTGGCGTTTGCGATTGCCGCCATGTGGACGCTGGCGGTGTTTTCGCTGTACGTCGCGATGGAGCAGTCTCAAAATCTGGCGCCGGCCTTGGCAGCGGCGCCGGCCGGCGCATTTCAGTTCGGCAGCGCCCAAAGCACGGCCGGTCATGAAATTCAGTTCGACACCCACGGACGATGGATCACGCTGCGATTTATCGGCGGGGTCGGCATGTTGGCCGTCCTGGCGCTCCTGATGAGCGCGGCCTTTTATGTACTGACCCCTCGGGTCTGGATCGGCAGGCGATTTACGCTCGGCGAGACCGCTGACGAACCGGAGCTTGCCCGCCGCAATCTGACCGGATTCACGTCGCAAGTTCGGCTCGGCGAACTGGGGCAGATTCTCGAAAGCCTTGAACCCGTGATGACTGTGCAGGCCTTTGACGTCCGCCAGGCCAGCGACCGCCGGCTGACGGCCCAGGAACTGGCCGAGCTGATGGGCTATGACGAACCGCTGTTTCGGGGCGGCGTCATGGTCAGCTATTTGAATGGAAACTGGAAATCGGAATCCTCCCCTTACCGCGACAATCTCGAACCGCTGCAGCGGACACCCGGCCGGTCCGACCTGCGCCAGGATATCACGCTGGAACCGGTGGCAGGGGAAATCCTGTTTTGCTTCGGGACCCCCGTTGCGTGCGAGATCATGCCCGACCGCCGGCGGCGGGCATTGTTCAGCCACTTGACGGGCGTGCTGCGGCAGGATTTCCGCACGGACGAGAAACACCGTTCGATCTCCTACCTGTTGTATACCGACATCCCGGACCGGCCGCCCGACGGCGCACCGCGCGTCGAACTTCATAGCTCCGTCACGGTGTCGTCCATGCACGATCCGTTCCTGAAAGATTACCTGAAGCGGTGCCTGCATTTTCCGGCCGAGTCTCTGCCGCGGCTGGTCGACCTGGCGCGCACTTTAGAATCACAGGAAGAACAGAAACGCGGGCGCCCGCCGACGCCCGCGGAAATGGCGCTTCGGCTGGAAAGCTACTTGAGAGATTCCGGCGAATATGACTACACGATGAACTTGACAATCCAGGATGCGTCGATCGACCCGGTGGAAGACTTTCTTTTCAACCGCAAGACCGGGCATTGCGAGTATTTCGCGTCGGCCTTGGCGCTGATGCTGCGTGCGGTGGGAATTCCCAGCCGCCTGATGAACGGATTCAAGGGCGGAGAATCCAATTTTCGCGGGCAAATCGAAGTGCAGCAGCGGCATGCGCACACCTGGGTGGAGGCCTGGGGCGACGACGGCACGTGGATGGTGCTGGACCCGACGCCCGCCGGAGCCCGCGCGGAAAGCGTCAAAGACGTGGCCAATGCCATTTCGCTCCCCGAACAATTGACCGGCTTCTTCAACGGCTTCTGGACCGACTGGGTGATGAACTTCAGCCCGGAAAAGCAGCAGGAAAGCCTGTACCTGCCCATGAAAGACTTTCTGGAGAAGTTTTGGGCGCAGGCCGAGGAAGCTGGCTCCAACGGCCCGGCGTCTTTGGCCTGGCTGTGGAAATTCCTGACCAACCCCCGAGAGTGGGTCAGCCTGAAGGGGTTGCTGTTTATCGCGGGGATCGCCGGCGCCGTCTATGGAACCCGCCGGATCTACGGGATCGTGCGCGGCCGGTGGTCGTGGTTTCACAGCCGCCAGGGGACGCTGGCCAAGAGCCGCGTCATCGTCCCGTTTTATGAGAAATTTGAGGCATTGATGCTGGCCCAGGGCAACTGCCGACATGTCCACGAAACGCCCAGAGAGTTCGCGCTGACGGTTGCACAACAGCTGAACAGCGACGCCGACATCGGCCCCGCCGCGGGAGTGATCACCGACTTGTTTTATCGAGTGCGCTACGGCGAATTGGAACTTTCCGCCTCTGACGCCTCGGCAGCCGATCAAGCGCTGGAACGGATTAAGCAGGCCGGCGAATCGCGCGGCTCTCGTTGAAAACGTCGCCCTGACCGGGGCGGTGTTCTGCAGGGCGAACGCCTTTTTGAAGTAGGACAGGACGAGGCTCGGCGAGTCCCACCGTAAGTCGTTTGGCGATGGTGGAACTCACAGACTCGGCCCACCCTGCATCTTTCGCAGAACGAATCAGGCGTTAGCCGTGGGTGTTGTCGGCACGGCGCTTCTCGCCGATGGACGGTCGGACTATGATACCCTGAATGCGTCGTTCATGGCTCAGGGGGTGGTTCGGCCGGTCGGCGTGCGAACAGAACAGCGATTGGCATCAGACTTCGGGCGGCTGCACCGCGGAACATGTCTCTACTCAAAAAACTGCTGGCCGTGCTGTTCCTGGTCTCCGCCATCGGGGCAGCGGCGTATTACATTCCCAGGCTTTCCGTTTCGGGGGCATTGTCCGTCTCGGGCGTCGTCGAAATCCAGGAAGTCCGGTTGGGTTCCAAACTGGGGGGGCGCGTTGCCGAGGTGCCGGTGAAGGAAGGGGACGTCGCCGAGCCGGGGCAACTCCTGGTGTTGTTCGAGACGCCGGAGCTGGCGGCCCAACATCAGCAGCAGCAGAGCCGCGTGACGTGGGCACAGGCCAATCTGGACAAGGCGAAAAACGGTTCGCGACCGGAAGAACTCCGGCAGGCGAAAGCCGAACTGGAAAGCCTGCAGGCGGATTTGACGCTGGCCGAGGCGGAATTTCAGCGGATCGAAACGTTGTTCCAGGACAAGAAACTGACGCGGGCCGACCACGACGCCGCCGTGGCCGGGCGTCAACGGATGCGGGGCCGCGTGGCGTCGGCCCAGGCCCATTACGACCTGCTGTGCGCCGGGTCTCGCGTGGAAGACATCGCCTTGATGGAGGCGGCATTGGTTGAAGCGCAAGGGAAGCTCAAGGAAATCGAGGCCAACCTGGCGGAAGCGAAAGTGCTGGCGCCGGAACGCTGCCTGGTGGAAGTGGTCGCCGTCCGCAAAGGCGACCTCGTCGTTCCCAATCAGCCGGTGCTGCGAGTCCTGCGTGCCGAGGACCTCTGGGTCAAAGCCTTCGTCCCGGAAACCCGGCTGGGAGAAGTTCGGCTCGGGCAACACGTCGCCGTGACGATGGACAGCGATCCGTTGCGAAAATTTCGCGGCACGGTCTTTCAAATCTCCAGCGAAAGCGAATTCACGCCGCGAAATATCCAAAGCATCGACGAGCGCCGCTTCCAGGTGTTCGGGTTGAAGATTCACGTGGAGGACTCCGCGGGGATTTTCAAGTCCGGGATGTCGGCGAAGGTCGAGTTTACCGCTCCGGCATCGCCGTAGGGCGGGGCGAGCGATTGGACGAAGCCCAAAATGATTCTGAATCCGCTTCCTGACGGGCGCGGCTGTCGATCGATGGGACACGACATGTCGACTGCGACCAATGATTCTCCGCCGGTGATCGACGTCCAGGACGTTACGATCCGGTTCGGCAAGTTCACGGCGGTCGATTCGGCGAGCCTTTCGGTCGGGGTGGGGGAAGTCTTCGGGCTGCTGGGGCCGAACGGGTCGGGCAAAACGACGCTGATTCGTGCGATCTGCGGCCTGATACCGATCGCCGAGGGTTCGATCACCGTGCTCGGCGCCGATGTCAAACGCTATGCAGAGCAGGTCCGCGAGTCGATCGGGTACATGTCGCAGAAATTTTCGCTGTATTCCGATTTAACGTCCAGGGAGAACCTGGCATTTTACGCCGGCGTGTACGGCCTCTCGTCCGCCGAGGAAGCGGACCGTAAAGCGGAACTGATCGAACAGCTCGGACTGGCGCCTTACATGGAACGCAAAGCGGGCTTGCTCTCGGGCGGATGGAAACAACGGCTGGCGCTGGCCTGTTCGCTGCTGCACCGGCCTAAGCTGGTGTTCCTGGATGAACCGACGGCAGGCATCGATCCCGTCGCCCGCCGCGAATTGTGGGACCTGTTGTTCAAGCTGGCGGCGGACGGCATTACGCTGTTTGTCACCACGCATTACATGGATGAAGCCGAACGGTGCGCGCGCGTGGGATACATCGATCTGGGCCATTTGCTGGCTGCAGGCACGCCCGGCGATTTGAAACGGATGCCGGGTGTTACCCCCCCGGGGACGCGGAGAATCGAAATCCTCGGCTCCGAGCCGGCGGAATTATTGCAGGTACTGCGGCAGCATCCGGGCGTCCGGCAATCGACGGTCTTCGGCCAGGCGGTGTTCGCACTGGTGGATGCCGGCCCGTCGGACACGGACCTCGGCCTCAGTGGATTCGACGTCCGCCCTGCCGCCGCGAGTTTGGAAGATGTGTTTGTGATGTTGTCGAAAACGCGGTCTGCCGGAAAGTCGTAGGGTGGCGTCGAGGCTTCTCGAGGCCCATCCTACAAGAAATTCACGGAAGCATACTATGTCGCCCCATCGTCGCCGGGTCGGGTTTTCGCCGCGGCGGATGGCCTCTGTCGCGAGGAAAGAGCTGCTCCACATTTTGCGAGATCCGACGACCCTGTTTTTCAGCCTGTTCATTCCGATCATGGAAATGCTGATGCTGGGTTACGCGATTGACACCAACGTCCGGGACATTCCCACCGTGGTGCTCGACCTGGCGCAGACGCAGGAAAGCCGACAACTCGTCCGCAGCTTTGAGAATACACATGACTTCCAGGTCGTCGGCCAGGTCTCCAATGACGAACAGATGAGCCGCGAGATCGTCGCCGGCCGGGCCCATGTCGGCATCAAGATCCCGGAAGACTATTCCCGGCAGATCACCGCGGGGCAGACGGCGCAGCTGCTGGTCGTGGTGGACGGCTCGCAGTCCAGCGTGGCGGCGGAGGCGGTCAGCGTCGGCAATGCGCTGGCCCTCAGGGAATCGTTAAGGAACGTGCTCGGCAATCGTCCGCTGCCGGTGGAAGCCCGTCCGCAGATTCTCTTCAACCCGGACACGCGGTCGGCCAATTACTTCATTCCCGGGCTGCTGGTGGTGATGTGCCAGATGATGGCCGTGATGCTCACCTCGAATTCCATTGTGCGTGAAAAAGAGAATGGGACCATCGAGCAGCTTTTCATGACGCCCGTGCGAGCCGAGGAATTGATCATCGGGAAACTGATCCCGTATCTCGTGCTGACGGTCCTGGAGTTCTGCCTGATCACGCTGTTGATGGTCACGATTTTCTGGGTGCCGATTCACGGATCGTTTTTCACGCTGCTGGGGCTGGGGCTGCCGTTCATCCTCGGCATGTTGGGCCTGGGGTTGTGGATTTCGACCAAGGCGGCGACGCGCGACGCGTCCATGCAGTTGTCGATGGGAACCGTGATTCCGTCGATTTTTCTGTCGGGTTACGTGTTTCCGGTGGAATCGATGCCGGAGGCGTTCAAGACCGTCGCCTTCCTCATCCCGACGACCTGGATGATCGACGCGTCGCGCGGGGTGATTCTGCGCGGCGCCGGCTGGGAAGACCTGCAAGTTCACGCTTTGATCTTGTGGGCCATGGCCGTGATGCTCATCACGTTCAGCACGCTGAGTTTTGAAAAGCGGCTGAAATAAGGCCTCGTCTTGGAGATCGCCGGGTGATAGGATGGATGTTGTTCCGGACGGTCAGCCTTCTTTTATCCCAAGGAGGGTCCGATGGCATCTCCAACCGCGTTGGACGAATCTCGGCGGGCGGTGGTCGTTTTTGACCACGCGGAAACGCCGCATGTCCTGGCCGAACAAATCGCCGCTGTCACGGGAATGTCGGCGACGGACGCCCTCATTCATGCCCGGTATGCGCCCGGCGTGCTCCCTGACCGGCTCGACGCGGCGCTCGCGGAACAGTTGGTGGAAAAATTCGCCGCGATCGGAGTCTCCGCGGCGGTTGTCGCCCCCGGCGACTTGCTCGATTTTCATTCCGCGCACACCGTGCATCACGCCCGGCTGCTGGACGCCGGGCTGGAAATCGTCACGGAGCACGGCGTGGCGGACGGTAGGATACCCTGGGAACAATTTGCCGTCATCAGCGCCGGCCAGGTGCCGTTGGAGACCGGGCAGCGATACGACTGGAACGACGAGCACCTGTTCGCCACGGCCCGGAGATCGCATCATGACGCTCACCGCGGCGCATTGCCGCCGACGATGGAGCTTTGGCTGGTCGACCACGGGAACAAACCGATTCGCATTGATCAGGCGAGAATGAATTACGAGACATTGGGCGACGCGAAGACCGATTCGTCCGCGGAGAATTTCCGCCGGTTTTTGAAGCGGCTGACGTTGTCCGCCCCCGAAGCGCATTGGACGCCGGCGACGTGTGCCTATCTCGATCATGGTTCGGCCTTCCTGTACTCGTTTCCTTCGTCGGAGCAATTGCAGCGCGTGACGCAGTTGCAGGCGCTGATCGCCCGGCGGACCTCATCGTCTTTGCGTTGACGGACCGGCTCTTTACAATCTCCCTGGTTCCCTACCACGCTTCTGCGAAGCGTCGCTAAACTTTTGATCGCTTGGTTCGCCATTGACCGACGCTTCCCCCTCGCTGGAACATGACCCGTTCGCGCCGCTGCGGATCCCCGTCTACCGACGGTATCTCGGCGGAAATCTGCTGTTGCTCACTGGCATCCAGATGCAGTTGGCCGCGATCCAGTGGGAAATTTTCTCACGGACCGGTAGCAATCTCGGCATCGCATTCGGAAGTCTGGTCCAGTTCGTGCCGGTCCTCTTGCTGAGCATTCCCGCCGGGTTTCTGGCCGACCGGCACTCCCGGCCGCGGATTGTGCGGATCGGCCTGGTGTTGATGATCGCCGGTTCGCTGCTGCTGGCCACGGCGTCGGCCCTGGAACTTTCGCTGGGCTGGCTGTTCGCCGGGTTGCTGCTGAACGGATTGGCTCGGGCGGCACAGCAGCCGGCCAAGGCGTCCTTGTTGCCGCATCTGGTCCCCAGGCGACTTTTCCCTCAGGCGGTGACATGGAACAGCGGCGTGTTCCAGATCGCGGCCGTGACAGGTCCGCTCTGCGCCGCCGCGGTGATCGCCTTTGCCAGTCCCGCCGTCGTCTACTTTCTGGAAGCCGCGTTTGCCGGAGTCTTCCTGCTGAGTTTATGGGGGCTCCAGGAACCGCCGGACCGCGTCCGCTCCACCGATGCCCTGTCGTGGAAGGGGCTGGCGTCCGGGATGCGGTTCGTCTGGAAGACGCGGCTGATTCTCGCCGCCATCTCCCTCGATCTGTTCGCCGTGCTGCTCGGCGGCGCCATGGCCTTGTTGCCGGCGTATGCACAGACCATCTTGCCGATGTCGACCGAACTCGCCTGGGTCGAGACGTGGGGCCAGCCGTTCGGTTATGAACGGCTCGATCCGGCCGAGATCGGCTTCGGACTGCTGCGCGCCGCCCCGGCGATGGGCGCCGCCGTCATGTCGCTGTGGCTGGCCTTTCGTCCGCCAATGACGCGTGCCGGCCAAACGCTGTTGTGGTCGGTGGCCGGCTTCGGCGTGGCGACGATTGTCTTCGGAGTCTCGCGCTCGTTCTGGCTCTCCTTCGGAATGCTCTTCCTGACGGGCCTGCTCGACACCGTCAGCGTCGTCGTCCGGCACACGCTGATTCAGCTCCGAACCCCCGACGACATGCGCGGCCGCGTCCAGGCGATCAACGGCGTATTCATCGGGGCGTCCAACGAACTCGGCGGCGCCGAATCGGGCTTCGTCGCCTGGCTGTTCGCCCGCGAGCAGCGCCCCGAATTCGGCCCGACCGTCTCCGTCGTCTCAGGCGGCCTCGGCACGCTCGCCATCGTCGCCCTCACCGCCTGGATGTCGCCGACGCTGCGCCGGTATCGGGATTTGCATCAACTGCCGGAGGAGGACGCGAAGGGGTGAATGTTTCGGTTCTTCGGACGGAGTGCCCTGCTCGAACCCCGGCACGGGGATTGCTTTTGATGATTCCTCCGCGGAAAATCCGCGAAAACTGACAGGCATTGACCCTTACTTGCGGAATCAATAAACTTCGTAATGCAGGCGAGTTACGTCGATTGAAGGTCGATCGGCGGGTTCAGGAGGCTGCCAGTCGGTCAGGAGGACGGTCCCCTTTCCCGCTGTCAGTCTGGCAGAAGGGATGCGAGGGGCCAAATGAGATTGGCAAAATTGCAACTCGATGATTCCGCGGCGTTTGTCGCGAGTCGTGTGCGGGAAATCCCACCGCGCTGACGGTTCGCGACGAACAACCGACACCGATCACACCACGGCCCGATCTTGGGATGGGACGTCCGCTTTAAGGTCTTTTCATGGAATTTCTGGAAAAGGTCGGCAGCTTCTTTACCGCGCTTCTGGGCGGCATCGAACGGCTGATCACGAAAGTGTTTGGTTCGGCGAACGAACGCCGCGTCCGGCAGATCGGGTTTGTCCGCGACAAGCAGGGCAACACCACGATCGTGCCGGGGTCGGCGCTGGATCGCATCAATCAACTCGAGCCAGAGTATGAGAAATACTCCGATGCCGAGCTGAAAGAAACCGCGTCGAAAATGCGAGCCCGCCTGAAAGACGGCGAGACGCTCGACGGCCTGCTGCCCGAAGCCTTCGCCGCCGTGCGCGAGGCCGGCAAACGCTATCTGAAGATGCGGCATTACGACGTGCAGATGGTCGGCGGTTACATCCTGCACAAGGGGATGATCGCGGAAATGGTCACCGGCGAGGGGAAGACGCTGGTCGCCACGCTGCCCGCGTTTCTCAACGGCGTCAACGGGCACGTGCACGTCATCACCGTCAACGATTACCTGGCCCGCCGCGACATGGAATGGATGGGCCCCACGTACATGGGTCTGGGTCTCACCGTCGGGGCGATTCAATCGCAGATGGACAACTCCGAACGCCGGCTGGCTTACGGCTGCGACATCACCTACGGGACGAACAACGAATTCGGCTTTGATTATCTCCGGGACAACATGAAGCCGACGGTCGACCTGCAAGTGCAGGGGCCGCTCAATTACGCCATTGTCGACGAAATCGATAACATCCTCATCGACGAGGCCCGTACGCCGTTGATCATTTCCGGGCCGTCGTCAGACGACGTGACGAAATATCCGAAGGCTCACAAGATCGCCTTGCAGCTCACCCGGGATGTTCACTTTGAGGTCAAGGAAAAAGAGCACACCTGCCATCTGACGGATGAAGGCATCAAGTATGCCGAGGAACTGGCCGACGTCGAAAGTTTCTACACGGCCGGCAACATGGAATGGCCGCACCTCATCGATAATGCGCTCCGGGCGGTTCACCTCTACAAGCGCGACGTGAATTACATCGTCGAGCCGCCGGGACCGAACGGCGAGGTGATCATCATCGACGAACACACCGGCCGGAAAATGATCGGCCGGCAATGGAGCGACGGACTGCACCAGGCGGTCGAGGCCAAGGAGAACGTCAAGATCAAGGAAGAAACCCAGACGTTTGCGACCGTCACGCTGCAGAACTTCTTCAAGCTGTATAACAAGCTCGCCGGCATGACCGGCACGGCGATGACCGAGGCCAACGAGTTCCTGAAAATTTACAAACTCGACGTCGTCTCGATCCCGACGAACCGGCCGCCGAAACGCCAGAATTTCCCCGACGCGATCTATCGCACCGTCAATGAAAAATGGAATGCCGTGGTCGATGAGATCAAGGAAGTCCACGGCACAGGCCGGCCGGTCTTGTGCGGGACGGCGACCATTGAAAACTCCGAAACGCTCAGCGGGAAACTCACGCGCAGCGGCATCAAGCACAACGTGCTCAACGCCAAGTATCACGAACGGGAAGCCGAAATCATCGCCCAGGCGGGACGACTGAACGCCGTGACGATTGCCACCAACATGGCCGGCCGCGGGACCGACATTATTCTGGGCGGCAACCCGGAACATCTGGCGTGGGACGAACTGAGGCAGAAATACGCCTCGCGGCTGGATGTCACCAAGGCGGAATGGGAAGAGACCACCCGGCGCATCGCCGACAAGGAAGGGATGGCCGCCGAAGGCCGCAAGGTTGCGGAACTGGGCGGGCTGCATGTCGTCGGGACGGAACGCCACGATTCCCGACGGATTGACCTGCAGCTGCGCGGCCGCGCCGGCCGGCAGGGCGATCCCGGTTCCAGCCGGTTCTTCCTGTCGCTCGAAGATGACCTGATGCGGAAGTTCGCCGGCGACTGGGTCAAAGACTGGCTGCAGAAACTCGGCATGCAGGAAGGCGAACGGATTGAACACTGGATGGTGACGCGGCAGATCGAAGGGGCGCAGAAGAAAGTCGAAGAGCGTCACTTCGAACAGCGTAAGCATTTGCTCGAATACGACGAAGTCATGGATGAGCAGCGCAAACGCGTTTACAACTATCGCCAGGCGATCCTCAACGGCACCAACTGCCGCGAACTGATCGTCGAGATGATCGACCGGCAGCTCTCCCGCTGGGTGAAGCACTTTCTCGATCCCAAATACCGCTGGGAAACGATTGTCGAATGGTCCCGGCAGCAGCCGCAGATTGAAGTCGACGTCGCCGACATCAAGGGCATGTCCGAAGACCAGTTGCTCGACCATCTGCATGACCAGTCCGAACGGCAGGCCGAGGCATTGATTCAGGAACAGATCGCCGAGAACCTGCCGGAAGACGTCGAGGACGAGCGCGACCGCAACTGGCAGGCGATGGCCCGCTGGGCGAACGCCCATTTCGGCCTCAACACGAACGACCGCGAGCTGAAGAAAATCGGCCTGGAAAACATGCAGGCCTACCTGTATGACCGGGCAAAAGAGGCGCTCGCCCGGTTTGATTTCGGGCCGGTAAAAATTTTCCTCGCGGAAGATTGGGGACGCCGCTCGCTCGCCGGCTGGGTCGGCCAGCAGTACGGCATCCTGATGACGCCGGAGATGTTTGAAGGCAAAAGCGAAGCCGACTCCGTCGGATTGATTCAGGCGACCGTGAAGGAAGTCTATCGCAACAAGGAAGTCGAGTTCCCCGTTTCGGTCGGTCTCACAAACTTCATGGCCGAACACGCCGGCGGGCAGAAATACAACCGGGACGGGCTGGTCGACTGGGCCAATCGACGGTTTCAGGCCCGGCTCGATCCGAACGAAGTCGAGTCGAAGCCCCGGCATGAAATCGCCCGGATGCTCACCGAATGCAGCCGGCAATTTCTCGACCGCGGGACGGCCGTTTCCCGCTTGGAAGAGTATCTCAATCAAGCCTATGGCAGCGATGCCGCACATGGTCACGGGCCGAGCGGGGGGCGTCAGCCTCCTGGATCCGGCGGCAGTCAGGGGGCTAACGCCCCCCGCTCAGAGGCGGCGCTGACCGACATGATTTCCTGGGCGAACGAAGAATTCCAGGCCGGCATCGATACGGCGACCCTGACCGGGGCCGATCGCCAGACGGCGCGTCGCGTCGTGCTGCAAGGCTACGAACGCCGCTACCGTCCGGAACTCTACCAGACGGAACGGGCCTTGATTCTCGACGTGCTCGACACGGCCTGGAAAGATCATCTCTATTTCATGGACCATCTTCGGCAAGGCATCGGCCTGGTCGGGTATGCCCAGAAAGACCCGAAGGTTGAATACCGCCGGGAAGGGATGAAGGCGTTTGAAACGATGTGGGACCGCATCGCCGGGCAAGTCACGGGGGCCATCTTCCGCATCGAGCAGCAAAGCCCGGAATTTGTCGGCTCGCTGTGGCGGATTTCCGCGGCGACGCATGAAGCCCCGCCGGACGACACGCCCGCCGCCGAATCGTCGTCCAACGGCCACGACGGCGATCACGGCCGTTTGCCGGGACAAACCGACAAAGCCGTCGAGCCGATCCGCAACTTCGGCCAAAAGGTCGGCCGCAACGACCCCTGCCCCTGCGGCAGCGGCAAGAAATACAAAAAATGCCACGGGGCGTAATGATCGCTTTGCGGTTTTGCAATTCCTGACAACTGAAGTCCCGGGAAAGGATTCCCATGTTCGCCTGGCTGCTGGATGCGGCGTACCTGATGTTTCTCATCGCGGTCTCGCCGTGGCTCATCTACCGGCGGATCGCGCAGAAAAAGCCGGTCGCCGGATTGGGCGTCAAGCTGACGGGGAACATTCACCGGCAACATCGGAACCAGCCGTGCGTCTGGTTTCATGCCGTCAGCGTCGGCGAGGTGCTGCAACTGCAGGCTGTTGTTGCCCGGATGGCGGCCCAGTACCCAGGATATGAAATCGTCATCACCACGACGACCGGCACCGGCTTCGATGTCGCGCGGTCCAAATACCCCGGGTGCACCGTGCGGTACTTTCCGCTGGATTTCTCCTGGGCTGTCCGGAGGGCGATGAGAAACCTGCGGCCGAAACTCATCGTGCTGGTCGAACTGGAACTCTGGCCGAATTTCCTGGCGATGGCCCGCCGAAGGGACATTCCGGTCGCCCTCATCAACGGCCGGATCAGCGACGCCAGTTACCGCAACTATCGGCGATTCGACTGGCTGACGCGGCCGCTGCTGGAAGCCTGCTCGCTGATCGCCGCGCAAAGCCGTCAGAATGCGGAACGCTTTCTGACACTCGGTGCTCCGCCGTCCCGGGTGTTCCAGGCCGGGAACATCAAATTCGACGGCATCGAAACCAGCCGCGACAATCCGAAAACCGCCGGCCTGCGCAAGTTCTTCGGCATTCAATCCGGTGAACTCGTCTTCGTCGCCGGGAGCACGCAGTCCCCGGAAGAGGAATTCGCGCTCGCGACCTGGGAAACCCTGCGAGCCGAATTCCCGAAACTGCGTCTGCTGCTTGTTCCTCGGCATAAAGAACGGTTTGATGAAGTCGCGGAGCTAATTGCTGCACGCGGTCATGTGATCCTCCGTCGCAGTTTGCACGACCGCGAAACGCAAGCGAGAACTGTTGAATCGAGACATTCCCAGCCCGCTTCCCAGCCCGTCCTCCTTCTCGACACGCTGGGCGAACTCAGCCACGCCTGGGGGCTCGCGGACATCGCCTTCGTCGGCGGCAGCCTGACGAATCGGGGCGGACAGAACATGATCGAGCCCGCCGGATACGGCGCCGCGGTTTTGTTCGGGCCAAATACCTGGAACTTTCGCGACGTCACGGAAGCCTTGCTGTCGCGCGATGCGGCGCTCGTCGTTCGCGACGGCAACGATCTGACAGCCGCCGTTCGCCGCCTGTTGCAGGAGGAATCGTCTCGAGCGCGCCTCGGCGACCTGGCCCGTCAATTCGTCGTCTCTCAACAGGGGGCGACCGACCAGACCGTCGAGCTTCTGGGCCGGCTGCTCGGCGCAACATCTTCCCAGGAAACGCGTTCCATGAAAGCGGCGTAGATTCGGCCCTTAGCGACGCTTCGCAGAAGCGTGGTGATGAAAACGCCAACAACTTGGCCCGCAACCTTGCATCTTTGCTCAACGCTGGTAAACTGTGGCCTGAGAGTATGATGACGAAAGAGTGAATGGCGTCAGGTTGGCGAATGGACGAGAAGGGTCGCCGGCCCCAGCAACCACGAACGGGTTAAGGCATGTCGATCACGAGAGAGCGCAAGTCCGAAGTCATTAAAGAGTACCAGCGAGCGGCAGAGGATACCGGGTCGCCGGAAGTCCAGATCGCGGTGCTGAGCCATCGGATTCGTCAGCTCACGGATCACCTGAAAGGCCACATGAAAGATCACGCGGGACGCCGCGGATTGCTCATGATGGTCAGCCGTCGCCGCCGCCTGTTGGATTTCCTGAAATCCACACAGCCCGCGACGTATTACCAGGTGATCGACCGCCTTGGCTTGCGCAAGTAGCGGAGCGGTTTTCGGCCGTCGTTGCCGCACAGAGCGCGGCCAGGCGCCCGGCGCTCCCGTTTCGCGTTGCCCCTTTCTTTCTTCGCCGCATTCTCTCGCGGACCGGGGGTCGTACTGCGTCATGAACCGCGGTAACGCGCCGGCGTTGCGTCAGTATTCCATGTCGGATCAGAAAAAAAAGAAACAAGGAAGCCACTCGTGAAAACAGTCGTCGAATGTGAATTGGCCGGACGGATGTTGAGTTTGACTACCGGCGAAATGGCGAAACAAGCCGCCGGCGCCGTGAAAGTTCAGTATGGCGAAACGGTCGTGTTCGTCGCGGCTCAAGACGGACCGTCGCGGCCCGGCACCGACTTCTTCCCCCTCACCTGCGATTATCGCGAACGGTTTGCATCGGCCGGCAAATTCCCCGGCGGATTTCTCAAGCGTGAAGGCCGTCCGACTCTCCGAGAGGTTCTCACCAGCCGGCTGACCGACCGGCCCATTCGGCCGCTGTTCCCGGAAGGCTACATCGACGAAGTCCAGGTGATGGCCAACGTTCTCGCGATTGACGGGCAGAACGATCCCGATGTCTTGTCGATCATCGGCGCCAGTGCGGCCCTCTGCATCGCCCCGGTTCCTTTCCAGGGACCGATCGGCGCCGTCCGCGTCGGGATGCTTGACGGCAAACTGATCCTGATGCCCACGATGGAGCAATTGAAGACCAGCACGCTGGATCTCGTCGTCGCCGGGAATCGCGAGTCGGTCCTGATGATCGAAGGCTTCGCCCACCAGTTGCCGGAAGACGAAATGGCCGACGCGATCATGTTCGCTCACCGGGCAATCGTCGATATCTGCCGGCTGCAGGAAGAATTCGCCCAGAAGACCGGCAGGCCGCGTCTGCCGGCGCCGGCGCCGGTCGTCAATCCGTTTGATAGCATCCTGCGTTCCAAAGCTTACGATCGACTGATGGTTGCCAAGCAATCGAACGTGAAAGCGGATCGCAGCGGCGGCACGTCGGCCATTAAGGACGAACTCAAGGCCGAACTCTTCCCGAACGGGGCCGAGACCGCCGCCGACGGCGGCACGAAAGAACAATTCTCCACCGCCTTCCATCAACTCGAATACCGCGTGGTTCGGGATCTGATTCTGCAGGGCAAACGGCTCGACGGACGGACGCCTGGTCAATTGCGGGCCGTGAGTTGCGATGTCAGCCTGCTGCCGCGCGTGCATGGTTCGTCGCTCTTCACCCGCGGCGAAACGCAGTCGCTGGCCACCGTCACGCTGGGGTCCGCCCGGGACGCCCAGCGCGTGGAAGGCCCCGTGGAAGAATTCCTGAAGCGGTTCATGCTGGATTACAATTTCCCGTCGTACTCCGTCGGGGAATGCCGGCCGATCCGCGGGCCCGGCCGCCGGGAAATCGGACACGGCGCGCTCGCTGAACGCAGCGTCGCGTCGATCCTGCCGAACGAGGAAAAGTTTCCCTACACGATCCGCGTGATCTCCGACATCATGGAATCCAACGGGTCCAGTTCGATGGCGTCGGTCTGCAGCGCCACGCTCGCGCTGATGGACGCCGGCGTGCCGATCACCCAGCCCGTCGCCGGAATTTCCATCGGCCTGGTGAAAGACGGCAGCAAATTCACGCTGCTGACCGACATCATGGGCGATGAAGACCACTTCGGAGACATGGATTTCAAGGTCGCCGGCACGCAAAAGGGCGTCACCGGGATTCAGCTCGATCTCAAGATCGACGGCATCAGCGAGGAAATCATCCGCGCCACGCTGGTGCAGGCCCGCGAAGCCCGGATCGAATTGCTGAAGACCATGCTGCTGACGATCCGGAGGCCGCGCGCGGAGATTTCCGCCACGGCTCCCCGGCTCTTGCGGACGAAGATCGACCCGTCCAAGATCGGCCTCTTGATCGGCCCGGGCGGAAAAAATATCCGCGCGCTGCAGGAAGAAACCGGCACAACGATCGACATCAATGACGACGGCACCGTCACCATCGCCAGCGAATCTGCCGCCGGCGCTGAAGAGGCTTTGGCCCGCGTGGAAGCCATGACCGAGGAAATCAAGGTCGGCCGAATCTACAACGGCACCGTCGCCTCGATCAAGGATTTCGGCGTCTTTGTCGAGATCGCCCCCGGCAAGGATGGCCTCTGCCACATCAGCGAGCTGTCCGACGGTTTCGTCAAATCGATCGATGAAATCTGCAAGATGGGCGACAAGATTTCGGTCAAGGTGATCGCCATTGACGACCAGAATCGCGTCAAACTGTCTCGCAAAGCCGTCCTGGCCGAGACCGGCGAAACCGACGGCGGCCCCCGCCGCAATGACGCCCCAAGTGACGGCGGCGGCCCCCCGCCCCGCCGCAATGCCTGAGTGAAAAACTGTTTATCCGCAGATTTCGCAGATTTGCGCAGATTAAAGACGAAACCCCAAGCTGTACTGAGAGCTCGCTTCACGAGCGCTGGGACGTCTAGGGTTTGAATCGTGTTTTCTTAATCTGTGTGAATCTGCGAAATCTGCGGATGATTTCTTGTTTTTCAACGCATAGGCAAGAGATTCTCTCGCTATGTCCGTCGATCCCAGCTCTGCTTCCCAGGTCCGTTCGTCCGCCGATCATCTGGCGGAATTGGCGACGCTGGCCGGCGGATTGGCGCATGAAATCCGCAATCCGCTTTCGGTGTTCAGCCTGAATCTCGACTTGTTGATCGAAGACTTCGCCCAGGCGGAATCTCCGCGGGATCGCCGTGCCCTGCAGCGATTGCGCTTGCTGGAAAAGGAATGCGGACACCTTGAACGGATTCTCAACGACTTCCTGCAATTCGTCCGCGCCGGCAGCCTGGAACTCGAACCGACCGATTTGAATGCCGTGGTCCGCGAGGTCATCGAGTTCTATCAGCCGCAGGCGACGGAGGCGAAGCTTGAAATCAGCCCTCACCTGGCGGGGAACTTGCCCTTGGTGAAGCTGGATCAACGGCTGTTCCGGCAGGCGCTGATCAACCTGGTGCAGAACGCCCGGCAGGCGATGCCCGCCGGCGGAGTGCTCGAACTGCAAACGCGCACTCAAGGCGGCCGCGTGATCCTTGACGTGATCGACACGGGCCACGGCATGGATGCGAAAACTCAGGCCAAAATGTTCGACATCTTCTATTCCACCAAATCCAACGGCAGCGGCCTCGGACTGCCTACCGTCCGAAGGGTTGTCGAAGCCCACAGCGGCACGATTCAGTGCGCCAGCGAACCCGGCCGCGGCACCCAGTTCACGATCTCGCTCCCGGCCGAGGAACGGGTCGAGAGTTGAGAGACGAGAATCAAGTGCCCGAAAAGTTCAGAGCCCGCCGACGGCGTCGGCGGGACCGTCCCGGCGATGCCATTGCCGGGCTTGGAAGGATTCTGCGTCCCATCTCACGGCGTAAAATCGCTGCTGCCGTCCACCGAGCAGCAGAACCTGGCGATCAACTCGGCGGCGTGTTCCAAGTCGTCCAGCGACACCATCTCCACCGGGCTGTGCATGTAGCGGTTGGGGATGGCGACCAGACCCGTCGCCACGCCGTTGCGGCTGAGTTGCAGTTCGGCGGCATCGTTGCTGGCAGGACCGCCGAGCGCGTTGACCTGGTATGGGATCTCGCCCGCCTTGGCCAGTTCGGTCAGCCGGGTGAAGACGACCGGGTTGACGTTCGGCCCGCGGACCAGCACGGGACCCTGCCCCAGTTTGATCCGGCCGAATTGATTCTCATCGATGGTCGGGCAATCGGTGGCGTGGGTGACATCGACGACGATCCCCAGGTGCGGTTCGACCCGGAAGGCGCTGGTCTGCACGCCGCGAAGGCCGATTTCCTCCTGCACGGTCGAGACGGCGAAGATGGCGGCCTTGGGATTCAACCGGCTCGCGCGTTGAGCGGCGGACATGATCGTCCAGACGCCGACCTTGTTATCCATCGACGGGGCTGCCGCGAAATTGTTCCGCAGTGCCCGAAAACCGAGCGTGACGGTGATGGGATCGCCAATCGAAACGGCCTCTCGGGCTTCCTCACCGTTTTTTGCGCCGATGTCGACCCAGAGGTTCTTAATCTCCGGAACCACTTTGCGTTCTTCGGGCGTCAGCAGATGGATCGGCTTCCGGGCGATGATGCCGGGAACGGGTCCGGCCGGCGTCCAGACTTGAACGTCTTGCCCGATGAGAACCTGCGGGTCCCAGCCGCCGATGGCCTGCACCCAGAGAAAGCCTTTCTCATCGATATGTTTCACCAGGAGGCCGATCTGATCGCAATGCCCGGCGAGCATGATTCGCGGCGAACCGTGCGGATTGACGGCGGCGATGACGTTGCCATGCCAGTCGGTGGAGACGTCGGCGAATTGCCCGGCGAAGGCGCGAACCACGTCCTGGATTGGCCGCTCATAACCCGAGGGGCTTGGGGACGTCAGCATTGACTGGAGAAACTGGAGAAGATTTGCGTCCATAATATTACGGCAATCTTTCTGAAAAGAGACCTTGGCAGCCAATCGTGATCAGATCGTCAACTTAAACAGGGATGTTTATGCCGACGTGGAAATACAGGGAAATTGTGCGACTCTGCTAAGGGCGTTGTTGTAAGAATGACAATCGGGATTCTATTTTCAGGAATCTTGGAATTCTTGGTGAAGACGACGAAATTTGCTTTGACGGTAAGAAAATTCGTGGATAGATTCTATCGCATTGTCCTTCTCGCGTGCAGTGGATTTTCGCACGTCTTTGTCTTTCTGTGTTCGCAATGCTTGTTCAAGAACCCCGATTCGGCTGAAAACGTTCATTGCAACTCATGGATGAGGTTGAAGTGATGAATCTGGAAAATTGGGTTCTGGAACTCCGTTTGCTGTTCTGGCGAATGGATCGGCGCATTTTATCTGAACACGAGAATCTCTCGCGGGTCAAACCCACTCGTCTGATCGGACATGTGTCCCATCGTCGGGCTCTCCAAGGAGGACTGTGATGAAACTGGAAGCCATGTTGGCGCCTCAACACCACCAAGTCGCAGAACGCGTGGAGCAAGAGGTGCGCAGTCGTACCAGCGGCCGCATTCGGGGGTTGCAGGTACGCGTATTCGATGGCCAAGTGGTGATTACCGGCCGCACGTCGACGTATTACGCCAAGCAGTTGGTGTCTCACGCCGCGCTGGATACGGTGGACCAACTGTGCGTGATGAATGAAGTCGAAGTCTGCTGAGCCCGGCGTCCTGCGGCGATGAATTCATGGGAGCGGGCTCCGGTTTTCAGACTTCTGAGGCCCGCGGTCCGGGTGTGCACTCCGGAACGAAGGTTCCGTTCCGCGCACCAGGCGGACGATATTTCCCGCGTGACGGACGAGAATCAACGCCGGAATCGCCATCGCAAACAACGCCAGGCTGCGCTGTTCGGGGCTGAACGGGTTGGGCCGCATTATCCAGAGCTGCGCCCCACCGAACGCTATTGCCGCCAGGATCGAGCCAAGCGAGACGATTCGCGTCACGGCGAATACGATTGCAAAGGTTGTTCCGGCAACCAGCGTGGCGAGCGGAGCCAGCACCATGACGGCCCCCAGCGCGGTCGCTACGCCTTTCCCGCCGCGGAAGCCGAGCCAGACCGGGAACATGTGCCCCAAAATGGCCGCCGAACCGGCCAGCACGCGCGCGGTTGAAAGATCGACGGCGAGGCCGAGCGTCTCTGCGAACCAGGGAGTCAGCAGCGTCGGCCCTGCGCCTTTCAGCGCATCGAGCAGCAGCACGAGGATACCCCACGTTTTGCCGACAACCCTTCCGGCATTCGTCGCCCCGATGTTGCCGCTGCCGACCTTCCGCAGATCGACCCCGGCCACGGCGCGGACAATCACCAGGCCGAACGGAATCGAGCCGCAGAGATACGCTGCCAATAGAATCCATGCCATGTGATGCCCGTCCGCTGTTTCGGATGGGGACTCCTGCGAATCCCAGAAAATCACAGCGTTCACCGTCTTTTTTTGCTCGTGGCATCGCCAAGACGTTCGTTGACGACACCGCGCTGTTTTTTCCGGGAAATGGGATCAGTCCCCCTGCCCGTTCAAGAACCAAAGATTCCAATCACAATTGATTCTTCCCCGAATGCCGCGCGATCCGAGCCGTTTTCTGGAGGATGCTGCGAATCAAGGCTCGGTCGTGCCGGCTCGGCGCGCGGCCGAGATACCTTATCAGAAACCGCAGCCGTTCGGCTTTCCGGGCGGTCTTCGCCGAGTAATTTAATTGCGAGAGATCCTTGACGATCCACCGGCGCGCAAACCATGGTCCGTGAGGTTGGACTCGTCCCAGATCGATCACATACATCCGCGAGGGGTGTTCCTGCTCTTTCAGCAGGTGCCCCAGGTAGAAGTCCTGGTGATGAAGTCCCACGGCGTGCATCTCGCGGGCGATGTCTGCCACCTGGCCGATCAATCGCCGGCGTTCGGCTTCAGGAACGCGGGCGTCGGGCATCAGCGCCGAGAGCTTCTCGCAGCCTTCCAGAGCCTCGGTGATCAGGAACGACCGCTCGCCGAGGAATCCGACGGCGACGGGCGTCATCGTCGGCAACCCCTCGCGATGAAAGGCCAGCAGCGCGTCCCATTCCGGTTGAGCGCCCAGCAGCGGCCGCTGCCCGTGCAGCCAGGGTTTGACGTATTCTTTCCACGCGCTGCGGCCGTGCCGCTTGATGTAGAATGTCCGCGAAACTTCGTCCGAATCGCTCAGCGTAAATCGCAGGGTGACGCGATCGGACCGTAACGCTTTCGCCGGTTCGGCCTGCTGGCTGAAATTCCAAATGGCCTCGCAGGTCGTCAGGCGATGCTGTTGCAGCAGGTCGGCGAAGTCGGCGTTCACGGTCAGCCGGCCATCGTCCCAGGCGTCAAACGCGAAATTTTTCACGCAACACCTCTTCAAAGACCGCGGCCGTCTGCCGGGCGTTTTCCTCCAGGGTCAAGCGGCTGGCCGTCTGCACGCACTGGCCGGAGATGCGGTCGCGCTCGCTCGTCGGCAATCGCAGAAAGACCGCAATGGTTTCTGCCAGTTCTTCGACCGCCCAGGCGTCGGCGATGAGAAACCCGTTTTCCCCGGGGACGACTATGTCCGCTCCGCCGGCCGTTCGCGTGGTGATCACCGGCAGGCCGCACGCCATCGCTTCCAGGTTGACGTTGGGAAACGGTTCGTAAATCGTGGGCAGGACGAACAGGTCGGCGGCGCCGTAAAATTTCTGAATGCCGGCTTGCCGGCCGGCG
The DNA here is from genome assembly GCA_964388415.1 of uncultured Planctomycetaceae bacterium. GTDB lineage: Bacteria > Planctomycetota > Planctomycetia > Planctomycetales > Planctomycetaceae > CAZDGB01. The sequence goes on from CAYMAO010000025.1 coordinate 64,270, forward strand.
AAAATGACGTCGCGGCCGATGCCGCGCGCCGTTGCCTGCTGCTTGTACCGGGAGATGTCGCCGTCGCCCAGCACGAGCAATTTCGGCCGCGCCTTCAATCTGGCCATCGCCGCGAACAGGGTATCCAAACCTTTACGCCGGAAGTCCATCGAGGCGAACACGAGCAGCGGCTCGTCCGTGGCGATGTTCCATTCGGCGCGCACTTCGGCCCGTTGCGACTTCACGCCTGGATGGAACACCGCGGTGTTGACGCCGTTCGGAATCCGACGGATGCGGTCTTCCGGAATGCGAAAATATTCGGTGAGCAGGCGGGTGTCGAGTTTGGATTGCGTGATGACTTTTCGAACGCGGCCCGATTCGTACAAGCTGCGTTCGATATTCAAAATGGTGCGGTGCCTGGGATTCCATCGCTGCAGCCACCGTTCGACGGGATGACGGTAATAGACATTCACCCAATGTGTCTGGAGCGGATCGGTCAGCCGGTAGGTGTCGAGCCCTTCGGCTCGCGACAGGCCGTGCACGATGTCGAATCGCCGGGACTTGACTTCCCGGGCGACGTTGTCGGCGAAGGAGCGATTTTTCGTCCAGGACGTCAACTGGTTCACCGAGATCGGAATAAAGTCGACTTCGCTGCGGAGTTCGTCGTCGATGCCTTCGCCGAGGATCGTTACCTGGTGCCCGATTCGCTGCAATTGCCGGAACAGGTTGACGCAGTACCGCTCCGCGCCGGCCTTTTTGAGCGAACAGTAACGGCGGACGAGAGCGATGTGCATGGGAGTGAAGGCGGGTAAGAGGTTGTGAGTCGTTGGTTCCAGGCGTTAGGTATTCGGCGCTAGGCGTTAGAAGAAAAGACGAGACATTACACGTTTTTCTCTTCAAACGCCTAGCGCCGAATACCGAACGCCTGGATTTTCATCACGCCGCCCGCTGCGTTTGCGGGCGCGGCATCAAGATCTGTTTCACATTCGCAAAGACGCGGTCGACGGGCAAATCGCGCAGGCAGCGATGATGTCCTACCGGGCAGACGCGCTGCTGGCACGGACCACAGGAGACGGAGACGTTCAGGTGCACGGCCCGGGGATAGTGCGTTTCGCTCCAGGCGATGTGGGTCGGACCGAAGAGCGTGATCACCGGGACCTGAAACGGCTGGGCGAAATGCCGGGGGCCGGAATCGGTCGTCACCAGCAGCCGGCATTCGCGAATCGCTGCTTTTGTCAGACCGATGCTCGGCGGTTCCTCCGCCAGGCTGAGCACGGCCGGCCGGCCGGCTTCCCGCGCGATCACCCGGGCGTCTTCTCGTTCCGCCGGGCCGCAAACGATCAGCACGGTCTGTCCCAGTTGATCGACGATTCTGCACGCCAGTTCGGCAAAGTATTCTCGCGGCCAGTTTTTCGCCGGTCCGAACGCCCCGCCGGAGTTCAGGCAGACGACGCCATTGCTCCGCAGGTCCGCCGGGTGGCGCTGCCAGAACGTGTTCCAGGCGGCAAGATCCGAAGCGCAGACGGCGAGTTCCGTGGTTTCGGGCCGTGCCGAGCATCCGACATGTTCCGCCAATCGCAGATATTCATCGAGCACGGGATTCGGAATCACGCGGGATTTCGGCTTTAGGGCGTCCGTCAGCAGGATGCCGCGGCCATCACGGCCGAAGCCGACGCGCCGGCGAATTCCTCCCCGCCAGGCCATCCATGCCGACCGCCAGGAATTCGGGAACAATACGCCCAGATCGCACTTCGCGGCCTGCAATTGGCGAATCACGGCCCGGTCCGACCGATCCGCTTGATGGCCGCGCGAGGAATGCAAGAGGACGTGATCGATGACATCCAGTCCGTCGAGCACGTCGGCAATGACCGGAGACATCACGCCCAGGATGTCCGCGTCGGCGAAGTGCTGCCGCAGGGCGCGCAGCGCCGGCGTCGCCATGACGGCGTCGCCCACCCAGTTCGGCAGGAACACGGCCAGCTTCATCCCGCTTTCCGTTCGCTGCGAGGTTCGGGAAAGGGGATCGAAGCCGGCACGACGTCCGATTGCCGCAGGCGGCGAACGATGTCGGTCGTGGAAAGCCCCGGCACCTCGCCGAGCGCTTTCACCCGGCCGCCGTAAGCCAGCACGACTTCGCGGCCCACGATTTCGTCGTCCTGGTAGGTGCCGCCTTTGACAAGCACGTCGGGCTGCAACTGGCGCAAAATCTCGTGCGGCGTGTCTTCGCGGAAGATGACCACGTAGTCCACGACTTCCAATGCGGCCAGCATCCGGGCGCGATACTCTTCGCTGAACAGCGGCCGATCCGGAGCTTTGTCCAGCCTTCGGACGCTGTCATCGCTGTTGACGGCGACGACCAGGCAATCTCCTTCACGGGCTGCTTCCTGCAAATAGCTGACATGCCCGACATGCAGCAGATCAAAGCAGCCGTTGGTCAGCACAATTTTCTGACCTGCCCGACGGCGGTCTTGCAGATGGGATTTCATCTGCTCCAGGTCACAGACCTTTTTCCCGGTAGACCGCACACCGTGCCACACGTCGGCGAGAATCTGTTTGCGGGTGATCGGAACGACGCCCACCTGTTCGACTTCCAATCCGCCGGCGACATTCGCCAGCCGGCAGAGATCGACGGGGTCGATTCCGGCCGCCATGCCGACGCCGATCATCGCCAGCACCATGTCTCCGGCGCCGGTGACGTCGCAGACTTCCCTGATGCGCGTCGGCAAATGGCAGGCGGTCCCGTCGGCTTTTGCCAGAACGATGCCATCCCGGTCAATGGTGACGAACGCCATGTCGAGTTGAAACTCGTCCACCAGGATTTTCCCGGCGGCGAAGGCATCGTCGATGGACCGAATCTCCTGCCCGGTCGCCTTGAATGTTTCCAGCCGGTTCGGCGTGACGCCGGTGGCTTGAGAGTAGAGCCGATAATCTCCGCCGGACGCCGGATCGACGACCACGGGAATCCCTTTGCGTCGTGCGGCTTTGATCAGCGGACGGACGCTCTCCGGCGTGCAGACGCCCTTGGCGTAATCGGAAATCAAGATCGCCTGAAATTCGTGCAGTCGGGGCAGCAGCGATTGAAGGATGCGTTCGGCCGTTCCGTGTTGAATCGCCGTGCGGACTTCTCGATCGACCCGGAGCATCTGGTGCGGGTGCCGATGTTGCGCGCGGCCCATGAAGCGGATCTTCACGGTCGTCGGCCGGCCGAGTTCCGGCAGCACGCCGGCCGTGTCGACCCCCAGCGCTAGCAGGTCGTCCAGCAGCAGCTGAGCATCGGCGTCGTCACCGATCACCCCGGCGAGCGCGACGTCGGCTTCGAGACCGCGGAGCATGTGGGCCACGTTCGCTGCACCGCCCAGGCGTGTTTCCACGCCTTGTTCGCGCAGCAGGATCACAGGGGCTTCCTGGCTGATACGTTCGGCGTCGCCCCAGACATAGCGGTCCAGAATCAGGTCGCCCAGGACCAGGATTTTGGGCCGGCCCAACTGTTCCAGAGATTCAATCAAATGGTGTGACATCGCGGTCGCCATCCTTGGCTGCGATTGGATTTCGAAAGGCCGCCGCAAAAGGGCGAACGGCAGAGAATCATCCGTTTCGAGGGATGAGGTGTCAATGCCGGTTCTGTGAGAAACGCTCGGCGGGGAACGGTCTAGGTGCCGGGCTTTCGATTTTCGATTTTGGGAAAGCGGTTCACTTTATGACATAATCCGTTGTCTAAATTGTCTTGCCTGCAGATACTGGTCTCAGCCAGCCTGTTGATGCCGCTGACGCCGCGGCCACCTTGAACGAGATTCCGCACGAATGGGGGTGATTTCATGCCTGGAACGACCGATCGCAAACCTCGATCTGAATCACCGTCCCGGAAAACGCTGGCCCATCGAAGCCTGGCCCAGAAGACGGCAGCCCTGATGGAACAGACCATCGCTTACATCGATTCGGACGACTTTCGAACCGTCAGCCGGCGAGAACTGCTTGCAGAACCCAGCTCGACGTCCGGCGGCTCGGGGGACCTGATGCCGGCTCCTGCCGGGACTCCGCCCTATCTCGCTTCCTTGTATGAGGTTCCGCTGCTGACTCGCGATCAGGAATACGTCATCTTTCGCAAGATGCACTATTTTCGGTACGAAGCGGCCCAATTGCAGCGGCGGTTGTCGCTATCGCCGGTCAGTTCCCGTCGTGTGCGGGCCATCGAATCACGGTTGGAGGAAGCGAACGAAATTCGCAACCGCATTGTACAGTGCAACTTGCGACTTGTGGTGTCCATCGCCAAGACGCTGATCGACTCGACAAATTCGCTGGACGATCTCATCAGCGAAGGGAATTTGCCCTTAATGCGAGCCGCCGAGATTTTTGACTTCACGCGGGGATTGCGATTCAGCACCTACGCGACTTGGGCAGTTCGGAACGGGTTGTATCGGGCCGTGCATCGCAGCCGCAGGGAGAGAGAACGGTTTCGTCTCGAGGAGCCTGCATGGCTGGATCAGGCTGCGACTTCGGCGGAAGTGACGACCGACGATGGTAGCCGGTTGGAAGCCCACAATTTGGCGGAACTGGTCAGCCAGTTGGATCCCCGCAGCCAAACGATTCTGCGGGGCCGATTCGGCCTGGACGGGCAAGAACACCCGGCGAAGTTTCGGGAACTTGCCGCGAAGCTGAGGCTCAGCTCGGAACGCGTGCGACAATTGCTCGGCCGAGCGCTGAACCAGTTGAGGGACCTGTCCACTGCCGATTGCCCGCCACGAGACGCTTGAATCCGCTGATCACAGTCTATCTAAACATCTTGTTGCTCTTGATATTCGCACAAGCCCCATTCTTTGCATCAATTGCAATCCACTCAGACATTGCAAGCTATCCGCGTGATCAATACGCGGATTTATTTCTGTAACCTTCTAATAAAAAAATGGTTACAGCGATCCGCCCCAATGGTTGACTTTGACGATTGTATCGAAAGTCATTGCTGTGCGGGCGGTTTGATTCAACTTCAGCCTCTGCACGATCCGAAAAAGCAGGATAACTGCCATAAGCGGCACGACCGTTAGAGTCTCTCTATCCCGGTCGGGTTGCGCTGTGGCGGAAGCATTGCGCCGTTGGAAGGTTTTCTCAGCCGGTTGCTGGAGCGACAGATGAAAGTCTTCGTGCCTCAGATACTGACCAGTCTGCTTGCCTGCCTGGCCGTGATCCACACGGTTCAGGCGCAAGACAACCTGGGAATGGTCGATCAACCGGGCGTTGCGTCCGTGCCGGGGCCGGTGGACAGTCCGCCGTTGATCAGCGATGCGCCGGGGCAGGCCGTGGTAGGCAACTACTTCGGCTACACCGAAGTCCAGCGCGTCTTTGAACCGACGATCCGGGTCGATTCGCGCACCAGCGCGCTGTACGGGTACCGGGACGGGTATACGCGCATCAGTGCCTTTATGCCGAAGTTCCTGGACAACGATTCGTTGTTCTTTGTCGATGCCGGCGGATTTGCATCCTACAACCCCAGCGGCGGGGCGAACATCGGCGTGGGCTGGCGCAGCTACCTCGAAGATTTCGACCGCATTGTCGGTCTCTCGGGCTGGTTCGATGTCGACAACGCCAATCAGCGAACGTATCAGCAGTTCGGCCTGAGCTTTGAATCGCTGGGGCGCTATTTCGACCTCCGCGCCAACGGATATCTGCCGCTCGGCGAGATTTCGCACAAGCTCCGGGAAGTTGTCGCCGGCCCGGCGTTCTTCGCGACGAACAACATCATGCTCAACCGATTGACCTGGCGTGAAGCGGTGTACACCGGCTTCGACGTCGAAGTCGGCGGGCCGACGCCCATCCTCGGGCGGTACGGGTTGAACGCATACGCCGGGTTTTACTTCTTCAATTCGGCCAACGTGGGAGATTTCACCGGGGTCAGCACGCGGATCCAGGGGCAAATCAATGATTCCATGACCATCGGTGCGCAACTCACCCACGATCATGTCTACGACACGAACGCGCAAATCCAAGTGACGCTGACCATTCCCGACGGCAAGCCGAGCCGCTGGCTCCGGCAGCTTTCCGTCCGCGACCGGCTCACCCAGCAGGTGTTCCGCAACTACCGGACCGTCGTGCATGAAGACTTCATCGTGAAAGCCGAGCAGGCGTTTAATCCGGCTGACAATCAGCCGTTCTTCGTCGTCCATGTGGATCCGAACCAGACGGCCCCTGCCGGGAACGGCTCGTTTGAGCGTCCGTACGCTTCGCTGGATCAGTTTGACACCTTGCCAGGTGGCCCGAAGAGCAATGTCGACATCGTCTACGTTCATCCGAATGCCGACGGGTCGTCGACCAATCTCGATTCCGGCGTCACGCTGCTCAGCAACCAGCGGCTATTGAGCACCGCGGTCCCCCACACCTTCACCGCCGTTCAAGGAACATTTGACCTGCCGGGCTTCGTGAGCACGGATGCCCCGCCCGTGCTGGCCAATGCGGGCGGCGGAGACGTCGTCACGTTTGCCACTGGCGCGCAGAACATTGAAGTCTCGGGCTTCACGATCAACGGCAGCGCTACGGGGAACGGCATCTTCGGCTTCGGCAACCGGGCCGTGAACATCAACCGGAACACGATTCAAAACGGCCAGAACGGCATCCTGCTTGGCAACCTGGCCGGCATCGACGCGAATGAGCAAGCGACGTTCATCGATCAGAACAACATCATCAATAACCTCGGCGACGGATTGTTCGTCGACAACATCAATACGCTTCCGCTGGATATTTTCCTGACGCGCAACACGGCGACCGGAAACCAGGGCAATGCGTTCACCCTGAGCGCGGCAGGCGCCAGCGTGATCGGCGGCATCATTTCCGGCAACTCCACCGAAATCACCGATGCCACGACGCAGACGCCGAACTTGAACAACGGCCTGGCCCTGTTTGCCGACGGCGGCAGCGTCATCAACTTCTTCGATGCGACGCTCGGCTGGCAGATCGGCGGAACCGATACCGGCACGGACGACGACATTTTCAATGACGCGAACAGCTTCTCCGACAACGGCAACTTCGGCGTGAACGTCGTCTCCTCGAATGACTCCCTGGTCAGGACCCGGTTCGTCAACAACACGTTCGCCAGAAACTCTTTGAACGGCATCGGCTTCCTCGCCGACAGCGGATTTTCGTTCATCGAAGTCGGCGGGGCCTCTGCCGGCGATGGCAACCGCTTCCTCAACAACGGTCTCAACGGGCTCTTGATCGATCTCAGCGGCCTGGCCGTCGGGGAGTTGAACGTGCAGAACAACACGTTCACTTCCAACGGCGCCGGCGGGTTGGGCGGCGGCACCGGCGGAGGCGGCGTCTCGCTGTACGACATCGAAGTCATCTTCAACGGCGGCTTGACCCCGTCCCAGCAGGCCATCTTCGCCCTCGCGGCCGCCAAGTGGGAATCGATCATCGTCGGCGACGTCCCGGACGTCGGAGCGATCGACGACATCCAGATCACGGCGGAAGGCGCAAACATTGACGGTGCTGGTGGGATTCTCGGCTTCGCCGGGCCGACCGGATTACGGCCCGTCATTTTCCAGCCCTTTTCCGGCGACATGACGTTCGATTCGGCGGACCTGGCGCAGCTCGAAACGGCAGGACAGTTGGATGAAGTCATCCTGCATGAAATGGCGCACGTCATCGGGTTCGGCACGATCTGGAACAATCTCGGCCTGTTGAATACCACCGTCGCCGCCGACCCGCGCTTCACGGGCGTCAATGCGACAAATGAATACAATGCGCGGTTCGGCGTCGCCGGGACCAGCACCCCGGTGGAAGCCGGCGGCGGGCCGGGCACGGCCCTCGCCCACTGGCGTGAGTCGATCTTCGACAACGAGTTGATGACCGGCTTCCTGAACGGCGGCGTCGCTAATCCGATCAGCCGCATCACGGTGGGGCAGTGGCAAGATCTCGGCTACGTGGTCAATTACGCGAATGCCGAGCCGTATTCCCGAACCGGCCTGAACCCGGTGACCATCCCTTTGGGTGAAGTCATTCGTCCCAATGCGACGGTCGGCTCTGCGCTCGTCATGCCTCCGTCCAACCTCGTCGCGCTGGGAAACCCGATCGGCGACGGCATTCAAGTGCGGCTCTCGGATTCGGCGACTTTGACCCCGTCCACCATTACGGAAAACACGGTGACACAGTCCGCCAGGCACGGGTTGCTCGTGCAGACAGCTGACACCAGCAGCCTGCCGAACCTGGTCATCGACAACAACGATCTGAACAACAACGGTACCGGCACCGACGGCAGCGGTCTCTTCTTACAGCGTGGCGGCAGCAGCACCTTCAATGCCACCGTCACCAACAACCGGATGAACCAGAACCTGGGCGACGGATGGTCGATCAACGCCCTGGGAACCCCGGCGCCGACGATGACCGTCTTCAGCTCCGACAACACGTTCAGCCAGAATTCCGGGTACGGCACGAACTTTCAGACCGACGGGAACGCCGTGCTGGAATTCACCACCGAGCGGGACACCTACACCCAGAACGCCGGCGGTCACGTGAACCTGGCTGCCACCGGGAACAGCACGCTGAACGCCGAGTTCCACAACGCCACGATCAACGGCAGCACGTTGAACGGCGTGGATATATTCGGGGCCGAAAACGGCGTCTTGAACATCACGTTTGACAGCCCGGCCGACCCAGACTTCACCGGGACCGGGACAACCATCAACGGCAACCGCAACGGTATCGCGGCGAACATCACGCAATTCAGCCAGTTGAACCTCAACGTCTTTGACACCAGTATCCAAGACAACACGCAGGACGGGGTCAATCTCCATCGCACCGGAGCCTCGCTCATTCTGGCCAACTTCGAAAATACGATCATCACAGGCAACGGCAGCGACGGCATCGAATTCCGTACCGAGGGGGCGCATCCCAACGATCCGTCCCAGCCGAACTCCGGTACGCCCAACCGGTTAAACCTGCTCAACGTCAATCTGAACGAAAATACGGTCAACGGCCTGAATGTCACTACGCTGGGTGATTCGGCCCTGGTCGTCAACGCACAACTGACGACGTTTAACGACAACGGCGCCGACGGCATCCGCGTCGTCAGCGGCAACGGCAGCAGCTTCGGCAACGCCTTCACGAATGAACGTTCGATCTTCGACGGCGTCACGGTCACCGGCAACACGGGCAACGGCGTTCGGCTCTTTGCCTTGGGGAACCTGGCCGCCAAGTCAACCATCCTGGCAGAATTCAATTCCGATTCGGGTGATACCGAAATCTCCGACAACGGCGCCGACGGCATCGTCGCGACTGTGCCCTACGGCCTGATCGATCTCCTCGTCCAGGGCGGACCCGCCTTCCAGACGAAGATCCAGAACAATGCCGACAACGGCATCGAGATGAATGTCGCCAACATCGCCCGCGACGGCGGCGACAACGCCGTCTTCTTCGCCAACTTCCCGGTGGTCGATCTCACCAGCTTTGACACCTTCAACGGCGTCGGCGTCCTCGCGCTGGACGGCGTGATCGTCGGCGATGAAGACCCGAACGACGGCATCGCCGACGGCAACACCAATCACGGCGTCTCCCTCTTCAACTCCAACGTGGAAGACATGCTCACGGCGATCACTGCAATCCCGGTGGCGACGCGGCCGACGTTTACGCGGATCGTGAATCGCGTCGGCAGCCTCGAGGTGACCATCAACGACAGCACCCTCGGCGGCAACGGCGCGGATGGCCTCAACTTCCTCAGCCGAGGCTTAACCAGCTCCCTGCTGGACGGCAACAGGAATCTTCTGTCGGTGACGAATTCGCACCTCGACGCCAATGCCAGCGACGGCGTGAACATCCTGTTGAATGGCAAGAACGGCGAATATGACTTGCAATACGATGTACTCACCCAGACCGGCAGCCTGGCGCGGACGTCCTACAACGAGTTCGTGTTTGACAACAACACGTTCGATGCCAACGGCAACTACGGCATGTACTACGAGTCCAACCCCGGGTTCATCACCCGCGGCACCCTTAACTCCGGCGGCGGTGGAAACTACTGGCAGGTGTCGTTCGCCGACGGCACCGTGCCCGCGCCGAATACGGTCTTCAATCCGAATGCCATCGGCGTCACCGGCGTGCCGAACTTCAACTTCTATGACGATGCCGGGAACGGATTCGAAATCGACCTTTCCGATTTCCTGAACCTCGCGACGGAAATCAACTCGTCGCTCGTTTTCACCAACAACCTGGTGCGGTTCAACGGTTCGTCCAACGCCCTGGCCGGCGACGGCCTGTTCCTTCGCGTTGGCACCAACTCTTACTTGTCGGCCGATCTCGGCGGAGCCTTGGGCTCCGGGAACGGCAACACGTTCAGCGGAAACGCCGGGGCCGACGTTCGACTGGGGTCGTTCACTGCCTACAACCGCACCGGCAACATCAATACGGCCGCCGATCACCTGCCGCAGCCGGGAGCATCGACAGCCGGCGCATTGGATACGATCTTCCTGGACGACACGGCCCAGCTCGATCTGCGGTTTAACAACAACAGCGGCCGCAATCTCGACGCCCGGCTGATTCAGGTCATCGGAGCCGCGGGAAGCGGGATTTCCGGCATCCGCGGTGCAATCTACGATAATACCGACATTCGCAAGGGAGCCGTCACTCGCGTCACACAGCTCTTCCAGGTGGACGACGGCGTCAATGTCAACGCCAACAACGCCGGCTGGGTGCAGGACCTCCAGGACGAATTGTTGAACAATGGCAACATCCACATGGAGACGCTGGCCGATCCGCTCTTTGCGAATCCGGCCTTCCCGGAGAACTTCGCCACCGATCCCGGCGATCCGTTCCTGCCGTGATCGACGGACGACATCGCGGATCCCGGCGACGCCGTCGCCGGGCTGTCGGGGCGGCGAAATCTGGCAAAGCTCGCCGTCGGCGACGGCGGGATCGATCCCTGGCAGCCGAGTTTATTCGCTTTCGGCCGGTCCTAAAGCCCGGACCAGGATCCGGTCGATCCGCGGACCGTCCATATCGACGATTTCCAGCTTCCAGTCCGACCACGCGACGACGTCGCCAATTTTCGGCGGCCGCTTCAACTGCGCCAGCACCAGGCCGGCAATCGTCCCAACGCCCCGCGGCGGCGGCTCGCTCCACCGGCTGACCTCCAGCGCCTGCTGCAGATCGGTGAGATTCACGGTCGCGTCGACCAGCAGGCTGCCGTCTTCGCGGCGGACAATGTCCTGGCCTTTGTCGTGGCGATGTTCGTCGTGAATCTCGCCGACCAGCATTTCCATCACGTCTTCAATCGTGACCATCCCCTGCGTCCCGCCGTATTCATCCAGCACAATGGCCAATTGCGTCCGGTGTTCCTGAAACAATTCCATCAACCGGCTGATGGCAACCGTCTTCGGAACAAACAGCGGCGGCCGGATCAGGCGGCGAAGATCAATCGGCCGGCCCAGGTACTGCTGCAAAAACACGTCCTTGATGTAGACGAACCCGACGATGTGATCGATGTCCCCTTCGCAGACAGGAACGCGGGAAAACCCCGACATCGCCATTGCCCCGACAACTTCCTCCGCGGGCGTGTCGAGGTCGATGGCGTCGATGTCGACGCGCGGCCGGAGAATTTCCGTCACCGTACGCTCGCCAAGCCGCAGCGCCTCCATCGCCATCTTCTGTTCGGACTCTTCAAACACGCCGGCCTCTGTCCCGGCGTCGATGAGATGTTGAATGTCTTCCACCGAGATCGTGGGCGGGCGGACGTTTTTCTGCCCCAGCATTCGCAGCACGAAGCCGGTCGTCATTTGCAGGCAGGCAATGGCCGGCCGCATCACCCGCTGCAGAATCCACATCGGCCAGGCGACAATCCGGGCCAGCGGCTCGGCATGTTGGAGCGCAAAGCGTTTCGGCACCAGCTCGCCGAGAATCAGCGAGCAAAACGTCAGCCCCACGACCACGAGAGACAACGCGATCGCATGGCTGCGCCGGGAGAGCCAGTCGATCGGAAGACGGCCGATCGATTCCGCGAGCTGTTCTTCCAGGTGCGCCCCGCCGAAAACCGCAGCCAGCGTGCTGACGAGCGTAATGCCCACTTGCACGGTGGGCAAGAACCGGTCGGCATCGTGGGCCAGGTTCAACGCGACCTGCGCGGCGCCGTCTCCTTCGTCGGCCCATTGCGACAAACGGCCTCGGCGTGCCGTCAGAATGGCGATCTCCGCGGCGGCGAAAAAACCGTTCAGCAGAATCAGCAGCAAAATGACCAACAGTTCCCCAAAGGCAGAACCGGCCACGGCAATCTCCAATACTCAAATGAATGGCGGCGACTCGCCGGGAATTATGTCCGGTTTTGTCGGCAGGAACCAGCCGCACAGGGGTTGCATCGCTATTGCCGCCGAGGTATGCCGATGTTTCGCCGCTCGCGCAGGGAGCACTCACTGCATGAGGGGCGAGACGGTCTCTGAACGTTTTGATTCCATTGAGTCTTGCCTGCGACTTCAACAAGACCGCTTTCCGGAGTGAATTCATGCCAGCCAAGCCCCTTTCCGGCCAGCGCGTGCTGATGTTCGTCGGCGACGACTACGAAGACCTGGAATTGTGGTACCCCAGGCTCCGGCTGATCGAAGCCGGAGTACACGTTGTCGTGGCGGGGGCGGAAGAAGGGGGCAAATACCACGGCAAGCACGGCTATCCTTGCGTCGCCGATGCGGCGATTTGCGACATGGAATCGGCCGATTTTCAGGGCGTGATCTGTGCCGGCGGCTGGATGCCCGATAAACTTCGCCGAGATCCCAAGGTCTTGCAGCTTGTTCGGGAATTTGACTCCGCCGGAAAACTGGTGGCAGCCGTTTGTCACGGGGGCTGGATCCCGATCTCGGCGGGAGTCTACCGCGGCGTGAGCGTGACCGGGTCGCCCGGGATCAAGGACGACCTGATCAACGCCGGAGCGCTGTGGGAAGACGCCGCGGTCGTGGTGGACCGGCATTTCGTCAGCAGCCGTAAACCGGATGACCTGCCGGACTTCTGCCTTGGGATGCTGAGCGTGTTGATGCCGTCTGCTTAGCGACGCTTCTCAGAAGCGTTCCGTCGCGAGACGCGACGGCTCTTGCGATTGAGAAATCTCAACCCCACTTTTGAGAAAACCGCGAGGTCGATTTCCGCTGCTTTGACTTATGAAAATCCGACCGATAGACTGTCCCGACCTTTACGGATTCGTAAGACGCTAATGATGCAGGTATTGTCTGCGTCGGCAACAACGTCCGGCGTCGACGACAGTCTTTGTGTTTTGCGGCCACGTGAAGGACGTGCCGTTGTCCACCCCGCCCGATAATGGCCGGTCGTTGCTTGCTCAAGGCATGATGTGGGCCACGCAAATCAGCGCATTGGGGCTGGAGATTGCGTTGCCCGCGCTGGGAGGGCACTGGCTTGACGTTCGCTGGGGGACGCGGCCTTGGCTGCTGATTGCCGGAGCCTTGCTGGGGATTGCGGTGTTTGGGGTGAGTGTGTCGCGTTTGAGCCGAGGCTGGGGGTGCAAGTCGCCCGAATCTCGGAAGTAACTGTCAAGATTCATTTCATGAGCAGTGTCGAGAAGCAGGCAGAGGCAGCGCCAGTTCGCTTCGCAAGAGGCTGGACTTACGGCGTTGCGTCGTTTGCGGTGTTGTTTGTTGTCGCGTGTCCGGCAGCGGCGATTTGCGGTGATTGCGCTCCCCTCGTCGCGTGGGCCCTGACGTTCGGCCCTGGGGCGATCGTGGTCGCGCTGGCGCCTTGGTTTCAGGATTCCCGCCGGGCCTGGGGGTTCGTCTTGTTGTCCACGGCGTTGCGGCTGAGTGCTGCCGGGCTGGGCGCGCTGGCCGTCCTTGCGATTTGGCCGGCCCTGCCGCGAGATGCCTTCCTTCTGTGGTTGGCGGGCATGTATCTCATCGCCCTGGCCGTGGAAGTTTCGCTGACTATGGCGAATTCCTCGGCGCAGGAAGGGTTTCGCCTGTTGTTTCCACCCGACACGTCGTCCAGTGCACAGTTGCGGGAGGCGGGGCGTTAAATGTCGGAAGAACACGGCAATGATCCGTTTCATCACGTCCGGGACTTCGGTTACTTCGAGTTCCCGGAGTTCTTCGACCGCTGGATCGGCACGCATCGGATTGAATTGCCGAAGTTCAATCTCTTCGGGCTCTATGAATTTCAGGTGACGAAGTTCATGGTGCTGCAGGTCGTCGCCGGCCTGTTGACGCTTCTTATCTTCAGCGATCTCGCCCGGCGGATTCGCTCCGGGAAACCGGCACGCGGCATCTGGGCCAACTTCTGGGAAATGATTGCGGTGTACATCCGCGATAATGTCGTCCGGCCGACCATCGGTGACGGTCACGCCCATCACGGGCCTGCCGACGTCGAGCACGGCCATGACCACGGCGGCCATGACCACGGCGGCCATGACCACGGCGGCCATGACCACGGCGGCCATGACCACGGTAGCCATGACCACGGTAGCCAAGATCATGTTTCTCATCACGGTCACGAGGCGGCGGCGGCGGCGGGCCACCCGGCGGATAAATTTCTGCCGTTCGTGTGGACGTGCTTTTTCTATATCCTCTTCTGCAACTTGCTCGGGGCGATTCCGTGGCTCGGTTCGCCGACGGGCGATATCAACGTCACCGGGGCGCTGGCGGTGATCGCCATGTCGATGACGGTGCTCGTCGGTTCCCAGGAATTGGGGGTGAGCGGTTTCTGGAAAAATCTGGTTCCGCCGCTGGACGCGCCCCCGGCCATGAAAATTTTCCTGGTCCCGATGATGTTCGTGATCGAGGTGGTCGGTCTGCTGATCAAGCACGGCGTGCTCGCCGTCCGGTTGTTCGCCAACATCATGGGCGGGCACACGGTGATTGGCGTGATGCTTGGCTTTATCGCCGCCGAAGGCGTGTTGAATACCCCGTTGTGGTGGCTGGTGGCGCCGGCGAGCATTCTCGGGCAGGTTGGCATCGGCCTGTTGGAATTGTTCGTAGCGTTTTTGCAGGCATATGTGTTTGCATTCCTGGCGACGATCTTCATCGCCATGGGCTCGCACCCGCATTGATCTGGATTTCGATGCCGCGGCACGCGGCATTCGCGATACCCGTAGTAAGCTGTTCGATCTGCACAACTGTGAAAGGAGACGACGAAGTGAAACGCTCGATTCAATTGTTGGCGCTGACCTTGGTGGTGTTGTTGAGCACCGCCGCCCCGATCATGGCCCAGGAATCCAAGTCGCTGATCTCGTTCAGCGGCGCGTTCGGCGCTGCCGTGACGATTCTCGGAGCCGCCTACGGCATCGGCCGCATCGGGTCGTCCGCCGTCGAGAGCATGGCCCGTCAGCCGGAAGCGGCCGACGCGATCCGCGGCGCGTTGCTGCTGGCGGCCGCCCTTATCGAAGGGGCGACGTTCTTCGCGCTGATCGTGTGCATCATCGGCGGCTAGTCTGGATTCCCATCGTCCGCAGGGTTCTGTCGGCGGAGAGTCAACATGGTTCGCTTGTTCCTGATCGTTGGATTGCTGGCCGGCATCACGGGCGTGAACTGTCTGAGCGCGGAGGATCCGCACCATGACGCGGCACCTCACGAAGATCATCACGCCGGCGAGGCCGCGCATGGTCAGCCAGCGCATGGTCAGCCCTCACACGGCAAAGCCAAGCCGGAACTGCCCTTGAAGTTTCAAGGCGACCTGGCGCTCTGGTCGGCGGTGACGTTTCTCGTGTTCTTCGTCGTGCTGTCCAAGATGGCCTGGGGGCCGCTCTCGAACGGCATGAACGCCCGCGAGGCGAAGATTCGGCAGGACATTGCCGATGCGGAGTCGCATCGCGTCAAAGCCGAAGCCATGCTCCGCGACTATCAGGCGAAGCTGGCCAAGTCGCAGGAAGAGGTGAAGGAAATCCTCGCGGAAGCCCGCCGGGACGCCGACCATGCCAAGCAGGATATTCTTGCCACGGCGGAGAAGGAATCGGCGGCGATGCGGCAGCGGGCCGTGTCGGACATCGAACGAGCCCGAGATCAGGCCTTGGGCGACCTGTTCGACTTCGTCTCGAAAAATGTGATGCAGGCGACGGAACAGGTCGTCGGCCGGAGCATGACGGGCGCCGATCACGAACGCCTGGTCCGCGAGGCGCTGACGAATCTGGATCTGCGAAAGAACTGACTTCACCAGCCCGCAGCGCAAGCAAGGGTTTCTGCCCCTTGCTTGCGCTGCGGGCTGATAAAAGCGAATGGAAATCGTTCGAGATAAGGCATCATGGCGGAAACGCAAGTCGCAAACCGAACCCCGAGTGTTCAGGAAGATCCGGGCGCAGCCAATGTCGCCAAGGTCTATGCCGATGCGCTGCTGGACGCCGCGGGACCGAAGGGTGTCGAAGCTGCGCTTGAGGAATATCGTTCCCTGGTCGAGGACTTGATGCCTGCGGTTCCTGATCTGTCGCGGCTCTTGCTGTCGCCCGGCCTGTCGCCGGAGGAGCAGGTCGGCCTGATCGACCGGGTGATCGCGCCGCGAGCGACGCCGTTGTTCGCGAATTTTTTGCGAGTGTTGGCCCGGCATCGGCGGCTGCAGTTGTTGCGAATGGTTTTGGACGTGGCGACGAGGGAGGCCGAACGAAGGTCCGGCAAGCGCCGCGTGCAGGTGCGGTCCGCCGCCCCCCTTTCGAAGGAAGCGGTCAAGGAATTAACAGCCAGGCTCACGGCGGCCATTTCCGCCGAGCCGATCCTGGAAACGACGGTCGATGCGTCGCTTCTGGGCGGAATGATTGTGCGGATTGGAGACACCGTTTACGACGGGTCCCTGCGCACGCGAATGAAACAATTGAACGGCAGATTGCGCGAGAGGTGTTTGCATGAAATTCAACGCGGGCGAGATCGCTTCTGTAATCCAGAAGGAAATTGAATCATTCCGTGGCCAGATCGAAACCAGCGAGGTCGGTCGCGTGGTCGAGGTCGGTGACGGAATCGCCAGGGTGTACGGCCTGTCGTCGGCGATGTCCGGCGAAATGGTCGAGTTCGCCAACGGCGTGCGCGGCCAGGTGTTCAACCTGGAAGAGAACTCCGTCGGCGTGATCATCCTCGGCGATTATCTCGCAATCGCCGAAGGGGACGAAGTCCGCACCACGGGCAAACTGCTGTCGGTCCCGGTCGGCGATGCCCTGATCGGCCGCATCGTCGACCCGGTGGGCAACCCGCTCGACGGCAAAGGCCCCGTAATCACCACAGAGAACCGTCCGCTCGAGACGGTCGCCCCCGGCATCGCCGGCCGACAGCCGGTGAAACAGCCGATGCAGACCGGCATCATCGCGGTCGACGCGCTGACGCCCGTCGGACGCGGCCAGCGTGAACTGATCATCGGCGACCGCAAGACCGGCAAAACGGCCGTCGCGATTGACGCGATTCTGAATCAGAAGGAAACGGGAGTTATCTGCGTGTATGTGGCCTGCGGACAGCGGGCCAGCACCACGGCCGCGGTGGCGGAAGCCCTCGCCAAGCACGGCGCGATGGATTACACGGTCATTGTCTCGGCCTCCGCCAGCGATCCGGCTCCGCTGCAATACATCGCCCCCTACGCCGGCGCGGCCATTGCTGAGCACTTCATGTATCAGGGAAAGCACACGCTGGTCGTGTATGACGACTTGACGCGGCAAGCCGTGGCGTATCGCCAATTGTCGCTGCTCATGCGGCGGCCCCCCGGCCGCGAGGCATATCCCGGCGACGTGTTTTACTGCCACAGCCGCCTGTTGGAGCGGGCTGCAAAGTTGAGCGACGAGCTCGGCGGCGGATCGATGACCGCGCTGCCGATTATTGAAACGCTGGAAGGCGAAGTCTCCGCATATATTCCGACGAACGTGATTTCGATCACCGACGGCCAGATTTATCTCGAACCCGACCTGTTCTTCAAGGGCGTGCGGCCCGCCATCAACGTCGGTATTTCGGTCTCTCGCGTGGGGGGCAACGCCCAGACGAAGGCCATGAAGAAAGTCGCCGGCGGGTTGAAGCTCGACTTGGCCGCATTCCGTGAACTGGAGGCGTTCGCCCAGTTGGGGACGGAACTCGACAAGGCGACGCAATCCCAGTTGGACCGCGGTTATCGCATGGTGGAACTGCTCAAGCAGCCGCAGTTCCAGCCGTTGCATATGGCCGACCAGGCGATGCTGATTTACGCCGGCAGCAAAGGGTATCTCGATAAGATTCCCGTGAACCGCGTGCAGGAAGCCAAGGGGATTCTGCTGCAGTTCCTGAAGGATGAAAAGAGCGAAATCCGCAACGCCATTATCAATTCCAACCAGTTGGACGAAGCGACGGAAGCAGGTTTGAAGAAGGCACTGGAAGAATTTGGCGTCCGCTGGCAGGAAACGGAAACAAAGAAGTAATTTGTCGGGCGGGCCGAATCTTCGCGGCCCGCCGATTCGATTTCACGCGAGCAATTGGTGGGCCTCGCAGAGCCTCGACCCACCCTACGACAGAGTCAGGCATGGCCAAAGCACGAGCGATCATCAAGCGGTTGAAGGCGGTTCGCAACGTTCGCAAAATCACGCGGACGATGGAACTGGTCGCCACCGCGCGCTTCAAGAAGGCGATGGACCGGGCCACGGAAGCCGCCGCGTATACGAAGAAGATGGCCGAAATCGTCGCCGACCTGGCCGGTACGATGCAAGCCGCCGCCGAAGCCGGGGGCTTCACCCATCCGCTGCTGCAGTCTCGCGAAACCGAAAAACGGAGCATTCTACTGGTGCTCACCTCAAACCGCGGCCTCTGCGGCGGTTACAACGGCGGCATCATCCGGCTGGCTCAACAACGGATTCGCGAAGCCAAGGCGGCAAACGTCGCTTTGGATCTCGAAGTCTCCGGCAAGCGCGGGATCAACTTTTTCCGCTTCCAAAAACAACTGATGTCGCAAACTTACACGCAATATGAGGACAAGCCGACGTTTGACGATGTCGACCCGTTAGCGAAGCGGTACATCGAGGCGTTCGTTTCCGGCCAGATCGACCGGCTGGATGTCGTCTACACGCGGTTTGAGTCGATGTCGAAACAGAAGTCGACGATTGAAACGCTGCTGCCGATCGGCAAATTGCCGGCGGCCGAGGTGAGTACAAAGACGTCGGAAGTCGAATACGAATTTCTGCCGTCGCCGCGGGAGATTCTGGAAGAGATCGTGCCGGCCTCGTTCAAGGCCCGGTTGTTCAAATGTTTTCTGGATGCGGCGGTCAGCGAACAGATTGCCCGCATGGTGGCGATGAAGTCGGCGACGGAGAACGCCGATGAAATGATCCGCAGCATCCGCGCCCAGTACAATCGGGCCCGGCAGTCGCAGATCACCAGTGAATTGAGCGAAATCATCGGCGGCGCCGCGGCATTGGAATAGCGGAAAAGCGAATAGGGAATAGCGAGTAGCGAATAGCCAGAAAAGGCACGCCGGTCGATTGTCGGATCTGAAAGGTTCAGACATGACGGTGCAAAGTCATCGTGACTTGCTGGTCTGGCAGAAAGCGATCGATCTTGTGATCGCCTGTTACGGTTTGACACGACAGTTTCCGAGTGACGAGAAATACGGTTTGACATCGCAATTACAACGGGCGGCGGTGTCCATCGCAGCGAATATCGCGGAGGGTCGGGGACGAGGAACGCGAATGGATTCTTGAACTATTTGTGGATCGCCTCTGGTTCGCTGGCAGAACTGGATACGCATCTGGTAATCGCGTTGAGACTACAGTATCTAACTGAACGAGAAGTTGGCACAGTATTGGCACAAATCGAAGAAGTGGGACGAATGCTGGTTGGATTGAGGCGATCACTGGAAACACAGACTTCCTAACCCTCTGGCTATTCGCTACTCGCTACTCCCTATTCGCTTAAGGTTTTCTGTCATGGCAACGGCAACAGCAGGCGGAATCGGTCACGTCACGCAGATCATCGGCTCGACATTCGACGCCGAGTTTTCGGCCGAGAATCTCCCCGAAATCTACAACGCGCTCAAGATCGAGACCGAGATCAAGGGCGTGAAGGTCAAAGTCACCGGCGAGGTGCAGCAGCACCTCGGCGGAGGCCGGGTCCGCTGCGTCGCGCTGGGGACGACCGACGGCATGGTCCGCGGCATGGAAGTTCGTGATACGGGCGGGCCGGTGACGGTGCCGGTCGGCAACGGCACGTTGGGCCGGGTGTTCAACCTGCTGGGCGACCCGATCGACGGCCGGGGCGAAGTGAAGACCGATGAACGCTGGCCCATTCACCGCGATCCTCCCAAGCTGGAGAATCTCAGCTCCAAGACGGAGATTTTCGAGACGGGCATCAAGGTCATCGACCTGTTGATTCCGTTCGTCCGCGGCGGCAAGGCGGGGCTGTTCGGCGGGGCCGGTCTGGGAAAGACCGTGATTCTGACGGAACTCATCGCCCGCATTGCCCGGCAGCACGGCGGTTATTCGGTGTTCGCCGGCGTGGGGGAGCGAACCCGCGAGGGGAACGACCTTTGGCTTGAAATGCAGGAAGCCAAGATCGGCAACACGGGCCGTTCGGTCATCGATCAGACGGCGATGGTGTTCGGCCAGATGAACGAACCGCCTGGCGCCCGGTTGCGCGTCGCGTTGTCGGCGTTGACGATGGCCGAGTGGTTCCGCGACACGACCGGCAAAGACACGCTGCTGTTCGTCGATAACATTTTCCGCTTCTCGCAAGCCGGCTCGGAGGTGTCCGCGCTCTTGGGGCGTATGCCGAGTGCCGTGGGTTATCAACCGACGTTGAGCACCGAACTGGGTGCGCTGCAGGAACGGATCACGTCGACGAAAGACGGGGCCATCACGTCGGTGCAAGCAGTCTATGTTCCGGCCGACGATCCGACCGACCCCGCCCCGGCGACGGCGTTTGCTCACCTCGATGCTTTTCTCTATCTCGAACGCCGCATTGCGGAAAAGGGCCTGTTTCCCGCCATCGATCCGCTGGCCTCATCGAGCCGCGTGCTCGATCCGCAGGTCGTCGGCGAGCACCATTACAAAGTAGCCCGCCGCGTGCAGCAGATTCTGCAGCGGTATCGTGAGTTGCAGGACATCATCGCGATCCTGGGCATTGATGAATTGAGCGAAGAAGATAAGTTGATCGTGCATCGCGCCCGCCGCATCGAACGGTTCCTGTCGCAACCGTTCTATGTCGCCGAGCCGTTCACCGGCAAGGAAGGCAAATACACGGCGATTCCGGAGACGATCCGCAGTTTCGAGGAGATTGCCGACGGCAAGTGGGATCACTTGCCGGAAGGGGCCTTTACTTACGTTGGAGCCGTGGAAGAAGCCGCGGCGCAAGCCGAGAAAATGGCAGCGAGTGCGAAGTAATTGAAGCAACTTTTGTGCAGTATCCCTCAGGGTGGGTCAGGCGCTTCGCGTGTCTTGCCCTGAGGCGTTAAGCGAAGAAATTCTCATGGCCGCGAATAGCAACCTCCGCCTGGTCATCGTCACGCCAGAGAAAACTCTGTTCGACGAGACGGTGACGTCGATCCGGTTCCCGCTGTACGACGGCGATATCGGGATTTTGCCGGGCCGTCTGCCGTTGATTGGCCGGCTCGGCGCGGGAGAGCTGCGAATTCGCATGGCGGATTCGGAACGCCCGTTTTTCATCGACGGCGGTTTCGTGCAGGTGCGCGGCGGGGTGGTGACCCTGCTGACCGATCGGGCCGTACCAGTGGATCAGCTTTCGGTTGCCGCTGCGGAAGCCGAGCTGTCGGTGGCTCGCAGCCGTCAGGCGAAATCCGAGGCCGAATTGGACCTCAAGGAAGCCGCCTTGCGGCGCGCGCGCCGGCTGGTCGCCGTGGCGAGGAAATCTCGCTGATTCCAACGGCTGTTCCGGGCATCGCCTCCGCGGAGGGTGACGGGGCAACGCGAGCTGTCATTTTTTGGCGGTTCATTCCATTGCTGTCCCCCCTTTTCTTGAAGATTCCGCGGTTTCGGGGGCGGAGGACACTGGTCAAGGCAACGGGAACGGATAAACTGATACTGTTTGGAGCGAGTGACCGTCGCGGCCCGCGGTGGCTGCCGGCTTGCTCCGCCTGCTTGGGAGTCCCCGCCGATGAAAGCCTGGTTGCCCTGCCTGACGCTTGGAGTTCTCGCCGTGTCCGCCGCCTTTGTTCCCGCGAAGTCCTTCGGAGAAGACAAGAAAGTTCCCGACCTGCTGAACGGAAAGATGAAGTCGCTGCAGGGGAAAGACGTCGATCTGTCGAAGTATCAGGGGAAAGTGCTCCTGATCGTAAATGTTGCCAGCAAATGCGGCGCGACGCCGCAATATGAACAGCTCGAAGACCTGCACGAAAAGTACCAGGACAAGGGCCTGGCGGTCATCGGCGTCCCCTGCAACCAGTTTGGCATGCAGGAGCCCGGTTCGGCGAAGGACATCGAAGACTTCTGCAAGAACACGTACAAGGTGCAGTTCGACATCCTGGAGAAGGTCGACGTCAATGGCGAGAAAACGGCTCCGTTCATCAAGAAGCTGAAAGAGCAGGCCGGCAAGGTCAACGACGCCTCCGGCGGCGACGTGAAGTGGAATTTCGAGAAATTCCTCGTCAGCCGCGAGGGTAAAGTCATCGCCCGCTACCGCACCGGCGTCTCGCCCGACGCCAAGGATGTCGTCCAGGCGATTGAAGCCGAACTCGCCAAGAAGCCGTAAGAAGAAACCTCGCGGCTCGATATTCCCAAGAACCCCGTCCATGGATCCGGCCGGGGTCTTTGTTTTTCCGCGTGTCAGCATGCGGAAAAGAGAATCGGGATCGTCATCGCTCAGAAATTCCACTTGGGTTCCCAGCAGGGAGTATGCGACGCTTTCAAGTAGCCGGCCGCTTTTTCGACCAGGTCGAGGTGATCCGCCGCGACGTTGCGGCGCTCGCCGAGGTCCTCGGCGAGATTGTACAGCTCGATCTCGGACGCCGGATTTTTCTTCACGTTGTTGCGGACCGCCTTCCAGTTGCCGAAGCGGACGGCCTGCGCTCCGCCGCCGCTGTGAAATTCCCAATAGAGAAATTCGTGCTGACGCTGATCGCTCGGCCGGCCTGAAAATGTCGGCAGCAGACTGTAGCCATCGGTCTCCTGGGGGGCGTCGATCCCCGCCAGTTCGCAGCACGTGGGCAAGAGATCCCAGAAACCGCCGAGGTGCTTGCTGGTGGTTTTTGGCGGAATTGTTCCGGGCCAGCGCGCCAGGAACGGCGTGCGGATGCCCCCTTCATACAAGTCCTGCTTGTAACCGCGCAGGTCGCCGTTGCTGCGGAAGAATTCCGGGTCGGTCCCGGCGAGGGGGAAGACGGCCCCATTATCGCTGGCGAACATGACCAGCGTCTGCTCGTCCAGCTTCAACTCCTTCAGCAGCGCCAGCAAGCGGCCGATGTCCCGATCCATGCGGGTGATCATCGCCGCATACGCGGCCCGAGGCGTCGGATGATTGGCGTAATGCGTGGAATTCGTCAGCGGCGTTTCGGGCCACTTCCCGCGATACTCGGCCAGCGAATCGTCCGGCACCTGTAACGACAGGTGCGGCGCAGTCAACGCGAGATACAGAAAAAACGGCCGGTCGCGGTGGTCTTGTACCCAGCGAAGCGCGTCTTCGGTCAGAAGATCCTGCGAGTACGTTTTCCCCGACGGCTCGATCACGGCCTTCTGCCCGTAGGTGTACGGCGGATTGCCGGCCAGCAGTTCCTTCTGATTGTCGCGCCAGAGATACGGCGGATAAAACGTGTGGGCCATTCCCTGGCAGAGATAGCCGTAGTGATGATCGAACCCGAATTCCAACGGACTGCTTTGCTCCTCCGGCATTCCCAGGCCCCACTTGCCGACGATCGCCGTGGCGTAGCCGGCCTGCTGCAGAAGCCGGGCGACGGTGACCGTGCCCGGTTCCATCCGGTGCTGGCCTTCTTCTCCCGGTTTGCGCTGCATGTTGTCGCGGACGGTTGCATGGCCCAGATGTTTGCCCGTCATCAGCGTGCACCGGCTCGGGGCGCAGACTGCGCAGCCGCAGTAAAAATCGGTGAACCGCATCCCTTCGGTTGCCAGCCGGTCGAGATGCGGCGTCTTGATTTTCGTCTGCCCATAACAGCCGAGATCGCCGTAGCCCAGGTCATCCGCCAGGATGAAAATGATGTTCGGCCGGCGGCGTTCCTCGGCAAAAAGTGCCGTCGCGACGACCAGCCAGGCGACCAGACTTAACCCGAATCTTCCGTGCATAATGTTCTCCCTCAAAGCCCGGCGCCGGGACCGTTCATTGATCGTTAGTCTTTCTTCAGAACCGCGTCGAGCCATTTTCGGACTTCGGCTCGGGCGGGGACGTCTTTCAGGACCCAGGCGTCGGAGTGGTTTGGCCAGGGCAGCGCCAGAAACGTCGCTTGCACCTCGGAGTCTTTCAGATATTTCCGCGTGTCGTCCACCGAGAGTTCGTGTGTGATGAATTGCGGCCGGCCGCGGAATCGTTCCAGCCGTTTTCTCGCTGACGTTTGGTCATCGTTTGGTTGCCCCCAGCGGCGGACGCCGTCGTAATGGCTGTGAGCGACCATCGCCCGCCAGATCTTGGCCGTCTCGTCGTCGCGCAGGCCGATGTAGTTGCAGGCGATTGCCCCCCGGGAAAAGCCTGTCAGAATGACGGCCCGTTCATCGCCGCCATAGTCCCGACAGATTCCGGCTACCGTCTGCCGGCAGTACGCGGCGGTTGCGTCGGCGTCTCCCCACCAGTGCAGGGCGTGCGAGCGATTCTTCACATCGACGAATGGCAGGCAAACCCAGAGAAAACGCTCGCCTCCCGAGAGACCATACCCCATCCGGCAGTCCTCCACTTTCCCCGTGGAACGATCGCCCAGTTTGTTGCGGAAATCTCCGTTCCCCGGATATTCCACGATCACCGGGTATTTTCCGCCCGCTTTCCACTCCGGCGGCAAATACAAGACGTGGCACAGATCCCACCCTTCATAGTCCGGATGAATTTGCCGCACGCGCAGACCGGCAGCGGGCTGCCCGTCGGTGACCTGCGGTACCATCAGGTCAGACGGGATGTCGTGGAGATTCTCTGCCGGGGCGTCTGCATACGCCGCAGTTTGCAGCAGCAGCAGCAGCAAGGGGATCAACACGGTTTTCCATATTCCGTACATCCTGATGAGTTCCCTTTGCTGGATTCGGCGGCCAGTGATTCACCGCCGATGTTTTTTCTTTCCGTTGGACCCTGGCTTGGGTTGGACCGCCGTCAAGGGGGGCGCCGAAACCGCGGGCGTCAAACTTTTGACATCCAGACTCGCGGGTTGCTCGACCTGCTTCTCCTGGGTGACGGACAAACTCTGCAGCTCCATGTTAAAAATCTGCACCAGCGCGTACAAACACGACGCCACGATCGGGCCGAAGAAGATGCCCCAGAGGCCCATCACTTGCAGCGCGCCCAGCACGCTGACGAACGCCAGCAGCGGATGAAGCTGGGCATCACTGTTGAGAACGTACGTGCGGATGACGTTATCCAACAGTCCGACAACGATCATGCCGAAGAGCGCCAGGCCGATTGCCGTTCCCCAGTGTCCCTGGAAGGCGAGCCACGCGGCACACGGTCCCCAGACGATCCACGTGCCGGCGAGCGGGACGAGCGCTGCAATCGTTGCCGCGAACAGAAACACGAAAAAGTGCCCCATGCCGACGGCCTGCAAGGCGACTGCCGTGGCGACGCCCTGGGCAAAGGCGGCGAGAAACGTCGCCAGCACGACGGCCCGGACGACTTTGCAGAACTGGTCTCGCAACTGGCGCTGATGTTCGACCGGCAGCGGAATGAGATTCCCCGCTGCCACAACCAGTGCCGGCCCGTCCGCGAGGAAATAATAGAGCGCCACGAGAAACATCCCGCCGGAGACCATCAGCGAGAGCAGCGCCCCCACCGAAGAGGACGCCAGGAAAAACGTCTTCCCCACGAGATTGATGGCCACGGCTTTCCCGCTTTCCGGGAACTCCACCTTCATTTTCTCGATCTGCGCCTCATCGATGACCCCCGGCAGCCAGATGGAAAGCTTTTCCAGCGCCGGTTCGAGAAACTCCGTGCCGAGTTGTTCTAATCCTCGGCTCCAGTCCCAGTTCTGAAAGTTGTTCTGCGTCAGCCGCATCAGTTCCACCGTGCCGAGAAGCGTCATCACCATCAACGGCGTGACAAGCATCAGCATCACCAGGGCCGTCGTCAGCCCGGCGGCAAGGGGGGCGCGGTTGCCGGTCCGGGCCAAAATCCGCAGATGCAGCGGCTGGCACAGAATGGAGAGAATGGCCGCTAGAAACAGCGGCAGCAGAAACGGGGCGATCACCTGGTAGAACATGCCCCCCAGCAGCACAATGCAGGCAAGCAGCACGCCGAGTGTGATAATCTGCGATGTCACGGGAAGTCCCGAAATTGGTGATTGGCTATTGGCTATTTAACAATGACCAATCGCCAATAGCCAATCACCAATGATCAATTCTTCCCGGCCTTTCCAACGAAAAAGGGCGTCGGCGGAGAACCGACGCCCGGCGGGGGGCGGGAATTCATCTCTCGGGATACGCATCACCGGTCAACGTCTGCAACAGAGATGTCAGACGTGGGGCCTTCCGGCGGTGTTGGGGTCCGGGCGACCCACTTGTTCAGACGAACCTTGGAGGGAGGAGAGTTGCGGTCGGCCACCGAACGGGCTTTCGCCGGCGACGATGTCACCCGGCCGTCCGGGACAGACGCGGGATCTCTTTCCGGCGAGCGGGGATAAGAGATTTTCTTCGGCTGGATGGGAGATTCCTTGCTGTAATTGCTGGGGTCTTGCGTGGGGTCGAACGTGTCCTTGGTAGGGCCGGTTGCCGAGCGATTTTGCAGCGCTCGCTGAGCGGCGGCGGCCGAATCCGGCGTCGGCTGCAGCGAAAGCTGGCCGGACCCGAGCGGGGAGTACGACATTTGCGTCCCGATCGGCACATGGCGGACCACCGTCCGGGGGACCATCGCCGTCGTCTCCACGTCTTCATAAGTCACATGATTGACGGCAACTTGCCGCGTCGTTCGCTGGGCCACCATTCGCGTCACGTTGTAGGTCACCTGCTTGTTGCACTGCACGGCGACCCTCCGCGTCACGGGAACGGTCTGCACCATTGTCTGCGGGACAAACTGCCGGCGGACGGTCTGCTTCGGCACGAACATCGACCGGAAATCGTACGCCGTCCGGTTCATCCATCCGGAGGCTGTCCGGCGGTTGTCATATTCACACGGGGACGGGCGGACATTCTGCTGGATGTGCGTCTGCCAGTAGCCCCCGTTCCGGGCCACCTGCTGATATTCGACGACGTCCTGATACGTGGTGTGAGGCACCTCGGCGGTCCGCTGTTCCGTCACCGGGACGTATTCAATCACGTCCTGATTGACGACGCGGGCTTCCACTTTCGGACGGCGAACGGTCTGCTTCACGGGGTGATACTCCGTGACATTCACGGCCTGATAGCACGACTGCGCAACCGGCTGCATCACCGTCGGGCAGGGGGCGGCGGCCGAAGCCGAAAAGGCTTGGCTCGGGCCGCAATCGCAACCGTTGCCAAAGAATTGGGCGTGGACCGGCGAGGCGGCGACGAGCACCGCCCACGCACCACACCAGGCGGTGAAACGGGTCTGGAGAGACAACATGGGCGACTTCCTGTTTGAAGTGACCGGAACAGAACTTCGAGACGGGCTGATTTTCAGACGGGAGACTGACACCGCGAACACGAATCTTGAGGCTCCGTCGGTCGCGGCGGCGGGTTTGTAGGAGATTCTCGGAATTCGGTCAAGACCACGGCAGAATTTGCCGGATCAATCCTCAAACCGGCATCGAACAACAGGTTGCGCCCGCGAAAACCGCCGTGGAATGGCAGAAACTGCAGCGGGATCGGAAAGAAAGCAACCCTCGCTTTGCGCAGGCACGTTGCTCAGAAGGCTTTTCTGCGCCCCTAGTGCATCTGAGAGAACTCGATAACGCGGGCGAGTTCGCAGGGCCAACGCCTATATCACATAGCCTAGTATAGCGAAGAGCCGTTGGGAATAC
>CAYMAO010000026.1:0-88419 GCA_964388415.1 uncultured Planctomycetaceae bacterium
GCTGTTCGGTTTTGACGAGCTCAGTCCCCGGCGAAAAACGATCCGCGCGCGGCGGCGAGTCCATCCAGAACAGCCATTCGCCGCGGGCGTGATCGAGGGAGATGTTTCGAGCCGCCGCGAAATCATCCCGCCACGCGAACTGGCCCGGCTCGCCCGCGTGACGCAACCACGGATGACGCAGATTCTGAAGCTGGTGTTCCTGGCCCCCGATATCCAGGAGAAGATTCTCCACCTCCACGGAAAAGTCACCCTCTCGGAGAAACTGTTGCGGCCCATCACCGTCGAGCCAAGTTGGCAGCGCCAACGGCATCTGTGGCGCGAGCTTGGCAGCGTCTGTTCGTTGCTGGCTGCTGAGTAGCTTTTCCGCTCAGTCGACAGTTCAGTCCCCTCGTTCCGCCCACAGAGACCCACCGGGGTTGGCCTCCCTCAGGCGGATCCCAACCCCGTCATAAATTCGAGGAGAGACACTCAGCTGTGGGCAGAGAGTTTGGTCCAAAACGGCGTTCTCAGCCCGGTCCTGGTTATGACCCCGCGAGACACGCCGAGACGTAAGTCGCGGTCGAGGTCGCGAAAAGCCGCCGCAAGTTGTTGCGGAAACTGGCGTTGTTTCGCGGGTGTATAACGCGTCTCAGACTTGCGAGCAGCGCAAACAAAGAGGCTCCTCAGAATTCCGAGGAGCCTCTTTAGTGGCGGGGGCAGGATTTGAACCTACGACCTCGAGGTTATGAGCCTCGCGAGCTACCGGGCTGCTCCACCCCGCGTCAGGGATCGACTGGCTTTCACCATGTCGGTAAGTCAAGTATATCGGCGGGAACCGGGTTGGGAAGTGAGCCGGAAATCTTTTTCACGCACGAGCGGCGTCAGCCTGCTGTAAGTTGAACCGATGCCGTCAGTTACGAGAGGCAGTGTTGTCTGGTGATTCCTTTGCAGAAACTTGACATTCCGGTAACAATGCCCTGAGGACTTCCGATTTCCCCTGGATTGATCACCGCGCCTGCGAGAAGGAAATCTTGGCGCGAGAAACTGATGAACGACAAGGATCGGTGAGTATATCTGTATCACGATTCGTGAAGTCGTCCGGAACGGAAGGATTGTGCCAGGTCGGCGTCAATGCGTGCTTCCACCGTGGCCCGATGCTTCTTGAGACGACGGGCAGCGTCTGTCAGGTGATCGCTACGGGCGAGGACTAACGAGCAGTAATGGCGGAGAAGTTCGTCGTAGGTCAGGTCACTGGCGCGAACGCGTTTCAAGAATTCCTCGACGGCGGCGTTCTGCGATGTCGTCGGGACAACACTCGATGTGGGCGACAGGGGTAATTTTTTGACCGCAATTGGCAGTTGAGTCGGGCGGTACTCTCCTCGAACCATGACGTTGCGCACGCACTGTTCCAGTTCGCGGAAGTTTCCAGGCCAGTCGTACCCGGCTCCCAGTTCCGGGCTGGATTCGATCCAAGAGACAGTCAGATTGGAAAGCCAATCGACTTGCTCTGGTTGAGCGCGATCAGCCAATCGGGATCCGCGGGCATTTCCGGCCCCGGACACACTCAACCTGGAGCGACGGGGCAGCCGGCCGGTGACATTTGGTTACGGCCCTCATTTCTGTATTGGTGCCGCACTGGCACGCATGATTGCTGAAGAGTTCTTCGCCAGCGTCCTCACGGAATGGAGAACCATTCAGATTGCAGGCCCGGTCGAATGGAAGCCGTACCCGGTCTTTCGCGGGCTATCAACGTTGACGGTCAGTGTTGGGCAGTCGGATGAGGTACCCATGGGGTGCTTCAGGTTTCCTGGACAGTCCAGTGTCTTATTTTCGGGGGGGGGGGGGTTGGGTTTCAAACTCGGCTGGGGGGACGTATCCCAGCGAGGAGTGCAGACGTTCCAAGTTATAGTAACGGATGTAACTCGTCAGCTCGCGCTGCGCCTCGGCGCTCGACCGATACTCGACCAGTTCCAGTTCGGTCTTGACCGTTCCGAAGCACGACTCCATGAAGGCGTTGTCGTAACAGTTGTCCGCCGCGCTCATGCTCTGACGCACGCCGGCGCGCCGCAGCACGGCTCGATACCGGCCCGAGGCGTATTGGCCGCCGCGGTCGGTGTGATGGATCAAGCCGGCCGCCGGTGTCGATTCTGGTTATACCGTTCAAAGAGTAATTATCTGGGCGATTCCGATTCTAGGTTTCATCGGAACGGTGCTCGGCATCAGTCAAGCGATTGACGAACTCGCTCCGGCGTTCGAAGATCGTCGTGCGGAGGCGGTTGCAGGGACTGGAGAACCCGGGGGCATTCCGTCAGTCGCCGTATCCCCGCAGGGAGCCGCATTGAAAGACGCCATGGTGAAAGTGACTGCAGGATTGAAAACGGCGTTTGATACCACGTTCATCGCCCTTGCGTTGACGGCAGGACTGGATTGTGATTATCGAAAAGACTACTTGAAAACCGATTCGCCCGGCCGAGGCGTGACTCTTTGCTAACCCAGTTGTGTGCAGAAGTGGAACGAACTTCAACACATTATTGACCCAGCTCGCAGCACGACACGATCAATTCGGTCTCCGAATGTATTGAGGCCCGACCAATCCGTTGCTCGCCATGTTGGACGCGCGACGATTGGAGGCTACTTCGATGGGGCGAACGGTTTCGCAAAGACCTGCGTGAAATACGGCTTGCCGGATTTGCTCGTCGCCATGCCGACGCCGATCCGCGTGTAATCGCTTTGCAGAATATTCGCCTTGTGGCCGGGCGACTGCATCCAACCGGCCACGGCTTCCGTCGGCGTACATTGTCCCTGCGCGACATTTTCCCCAGCCCTGGCCGCCTGATACTTGGCTTGTTCCATGCGCTGGGAAAACGTTTTGCCTTCCAGGTCGTGGCCGATCTTGTCGAGTCGGGCCATCGTCGCCGAGTGCGCGCGGGCCAGTTTCATCAGCGCCGGATCGGCTTGCAGGGCCGGCAATTTGAGTTTTTTGCGTTCGGCATTCGTCAGTTCGATGATCTTGGATTCGTCGGGCGAGAGTTCGAAGGCCGGCGCATGCGCCTTGCCGTCGGCCGGTTCAATGCGGTTCCAGTGCAGCGAAAACGACCAGTTCGCGGTGAAGCCGACGCGGATGCGGGCCGGCGTCTCCGCCGGGGCTTTGCCGTCCGATGGCAATCCGTGCTCATCCAGTTCCGCCCCGAGCGAGACGGCGCCTTGCCAGGTGGTGCCGGTGGGCGTTGCTCTCTCGTCCGCGATTGCCATGCCGCACACGATGCACGTCGCGCAGAGTGTAAGCACGTTGGTTCGCATCATGTCACTTTATCGCTAGAAGAAATGAAATGAATGGCCCATCGCAGAGAATCACCGCGGACGTTGATCATCACATTGGCCGGTTTGACATCGCGGTGCACGATCCCTTGTCGATGGGCTTCATCCAGCGCGACGTCATTCGTTACGGGCACTGATTATGGTGCCCCGATCTCCCAAGCGGAAAGTCTGATTTTGGAGAACGGCCCATGTCCATCCCCGTCACGTGCCCCTCTTGCGAGAGCAAACGGGCCGCATTCGACGGACAATCGCCACCACCCTGGGCGAAATTCGCAGTCTGGCAGTGACGCCGGACGGACTAACCCAGGTGAGTGCCAGCGGCTCACCCGCCGACCGCCGCCGAAGACCAAGCCCATGATCAGCGGCGCGAGCCGCCAGCGCGACCGCCCATACGAACCGGCGGCGAGCCAGTCGGACCAATCTTCCCATTCCTGCGGTGCGTGATAAGATGCCACGCGCGGCACCGGCAGTATGATCCGCACCGGTTTCGAGCCGATGCCAACCGTCCGAAACGCCCGTCGGGTGTGCCCCTTGGCGATCACCTCTTTCGTGCCGCACTCCGGACACCGCAGCGACCCGCGTCGCTGCTCGATCACCAGTTCCAGGGTGCCAGCCGCCATTTCAGTTTTCACGGAACGATAGCCCCAAATGCCAAACCCGTGATACAGTATTCGGCCGCTGCGAACATGTCGTCCCTCGTCGGCCAAGTGAATGTCCGCGTGTTGATCAACAAGTGATTCATCAGGGGTGACACCATGTCAGGTTCTGTTTCGTTTCAGCCGGCCGGTTTTCACGCTGTGACGCCGTATTTGCGGTTGAAACGCGCCGTTCAAGCGATCGAATTCTATCAGCGAGCCTTCGGGGCGACGGAGATCATGCGGCTCCCTATGCCCGATGGCCGGCTGGGTCACGCGGAGATCCGCATCGGCGATTCGCTTCTCATGCTGGCGGACGAGTTTCCCGAAATGGGGATCGTCGGCCCGGAAACGCTGGGAAATACAACCGTCTCATTGATGATCTACGTCCCGGACGTCGATGCCCAAGTCCAGCGAGCGGTGTCGGCCGGGGCGACGTTGACGATGCCGGTCGCTGATCAGTTCTGGGGCGACCGGATGGGAAAAGTGAAAGACCCGTTCGGGCATGAATGGATGATCGCCACGCATTTGGAAGACATGTCGCCTGAAGAAATGGGCCGTCGATTTCAGGAGACAATGGGCGGGGAGGAGTAAATAGCCAGAAGCCCGGGCAAAGCGTTGCCCGGGCTTCCTCTGAACGAGCAGCGCAAGTTCCGTTTGCGGAGTTACTTCTTGTGGGCCTTGTGGCAGGCGCCGCAAGATTTGGTCAGCAGGTCGAATTCGGTCTTGGCGCCGGCGGCGTCTTTCGCTTCGATCTTGGCCATCACCGCGGCGCTCGCTTCGCGCAGGGCTTTCGAGGCGTCAGCCCAGGTGGCGTCCGGGCAGCGGCCGTCATCCATCAGCAGATAGCTCGCTTCGTTGAGCAGAGCCGCTTTCGTGGCGAGGTCGTCCCACGCCTTGTCATCCTTCGGCGCTTCTTTCAAGCCCTCGCCGATGCCGGCGCAGTTCGGCTTGACGAGTCCGCTCATCATGCGCTTCGTTGTCAGAGGCCGCGTTTTGCCCTTGGTGACCTGGGCATGTCCCGCCAGCACCAAGACCATCGTCAGCATCGTTGCCGCCGCCAATGTTGCCAATTTCTTCATTTCACAGGTTCCTCGATTGGAAGTGCCGTTGATCCCGACCGGTCGCCCCGGACGCGTCGCGCTTTACTTTATAGGACGAATTGAAAGCGTCAAGCATCAACGTCAGCGCCAGCGAGATTTCTCGATAGAATCAAATTCAGCTTCTGAATTGGCGAGAAATCGCCATTGCTGAGCAGGCCTCGGAAGGTACATCGATTTCAACCGATTCCTTCACCGCACGAACAGAAACGCCTTCGTGTTGATCAGCGCCCACAGCAGGTCTTCGTAACCTTCTTTGGGAGACGCGGATTCCGAGAGCAGGCGGTCGGCGTTCGCCAGTTCGTTCGGCGTCGGCGGGCGGCAGACCGTCGCCAAGTACAGGTCGGTCACAATCTCGGTCTGAGATTTGTTCGCGGCGAGGTGCTTGGCGATCCGGCCGGTCGGCAAGGCGATTTTCGCGGCGAGAATGTCGCCGTTCAGCGTGTGCAGGGCCTGGGCCAGGTTCGGGTCCGGCGAGCGTTCGCATTCGCAAACGCTGGTCCGGCGAGGTTTCGCAAAGGTATTCAGGAAGTAGTCGGGGTATTCCGCGTCCGGAATATCGATCGCCCGCGTGCCCAGCGGCAGCCCCTTGAACTTTGTCTCTGCTCCCGCGGCATAATCGATGGCGTCGAGCAGTGCTTCTGCTCCGAGCCGCTTCACCGGAAAATGACTGTAGAAGCGGTCATCGCTGAGATTCTGCGCCGTGGGCTGGCTCTCGAGCTGATACAAGCGGGACGACATGATGGTCCGAAGGAACTGCTTCAGGTTGAAACTGCTGGCCGCCAGATGGTCGGCGAGGGCGTTCATCAACGGAATGTTGGTCGGCGGGTTCGTGGCCCGCATATCGTCGACCGGTTCTACCAGGCCCCGGCCCATCAGGTAACTCCAATACCGATTGGCGACCGACTTCGTGAACTGCGCATTCCCAGGCGACGTCATCCAGTGTGCCAGAGCGATCCTCCGATCCAGCGGATGGTTGACCGGTTCGGCGTCGAGCGGCTTCGGATCCATCCGCTTGCCGGTGCGCGGCTGAGAGACTTCACCGTTGCTGGCCGCGACGACGACTCCTTCGCCGCCGAACAGCCCGAATTCCTGGCTGGTTTTGATGCGAATGCGGGCGAAGAACGCCGCGAAGCCGTAGTAGTCGTCCTGGCCGTATTTCTCAAACGGATGATGATGGCACTGCGCACACGTCAGACGGACGCCGAGAAACAACTGCGACGTGGATTCGGCCATTTCCTGCGTCGTGCGGTTGACCAGGAAGTAATTGGCCGGACCGCTTGAAAAACTCGATCCTTTTCCCTGCACGAGCCGCGAGACGAATTTGTCGAACGGTTCGTTCTTGCGGAACGATTCCTTGATCCAGTTGTGGAACGCCCACATGCCGGTTTCTTGCAGATCGGCGCTGCGATTTTGCAGCAAGTCGGACCATTTCAGCGTCCAGAATGCGGCGTACCGATCGTTGTAGAGCAATTTCTTCGGATGGTCCGTGAATCCCAACAGTCGATCAATCCACACTTGCCGCTTCGCAGGGTCAGCAGACGAAACGAACTCGTTGACCTCGCCGATATCGGGCAGAGTGCCGGTGGCGTCGAGGAAAATCCGCCGCAAGAACGTGGCGTCATCGCAGATTCCGGACGGTTCAATGCCCAGTTCCCGAAACTTCGCCGCGGCCAGTTCATCGATGAAATTCTGATTCGTCCAGCCGGCAAGCGGGGCCGGCGGTCCGTAGGGGATCACGAACGTGCACAGGCCGGCCTGGCCTTCGTAGCGAACCATCACCGGCGCCGGGCCGCGGCCGATCACGGTCGCCAACCCGTCCGAGGTGACATTCACGACGGCATCGTCGAGCGAATCGAATTTCGCCCACGCCGTCACATCGCGGACCTCGCCGTCGGCAAAGACCGCCTCGGCGCGCAGTTGCTGTTTGAGTCCGGGTTCGCCGTTGCGCTGTGCCGGCGTGACCTGCAATTTGACGATGGCGCGCTCGGCGGCAGCGGGGCCCGGCGCTCCAGACTTAAGCCAGTCGATCAACATCTGATGATCGCGCGAGCCGGCGATCAGCCGGCGGCCGCCGCCGTGAGGGATCTCCATCAAGGGCTTGCGGAGAAAAAGGCTTTGCTCGACTTGGATCGGGTTCAGCCGCCGGCCGCGGGAATCACGGACGATGGCCTGCTGGTCCGCCGAAGGATCGAACCCGAACACAGACAGCTTGAATCCCCCCTGGCCGTACTGCGCCGCATGACACGACCCCATGCTGCAGCCGAGCTTGTAAATCACCGGGCGAATCTGTTCGGTGAAATCGACCTTAGGCTCCGGGACGACGCCGGTGACCGTGACGGGGACTTTGACCGAATTGTCTCCTCCCTGACGGTCGGGGCTGCCGGAGACGGTGACGAGGATGTCCGCCGTCCCGTCGCCGCGCGGGATCAGCCGGCCGGCCGAATTCACGGTGACGACCGCCTCATTCGAGGAGACGAATTGGGCGCGCGTGGTGAGATCGTCGGCGAATTCCGGCCCGCGATCGGTGGCTGGAGCCGTGACCAGCAGTTGCGTCTGCGCGTAATTTCCGTGAAGTTTCACCTCTGGGGGCGAAACACGAAACGGCTGCGAGAGACCAATCGACGCCGTCCCCAGGATCAGGCACGCGACGGTAAGAGTCAGCACAATGCGAGGCGGCATGAGTGAGGCCTCCGTTGAAGAAAAGCGGCGGGACAACCGGCGGGTCCAACAGATTTACGACCATTGATTATAAACGGAATGGCGGGGGATGCTATCCCGCTTGCCGCCCTGAACGAAACATTCCAGCGATTCCTGGAAGTGAGTGCGTCCGCGGGCACCGGGTAACGACTTAATCCAATCCCAACAATTGACAGCGCTCCCCCAATAGATCCCGGTTGCCAACGCCGGGCTTTGGTGAAATCTTGACTCGCTGTGAATTGTTGGGATTGGTATTACTCCGTGCTGCGCGGCGCAGCGTCCTGCACCAGGAATTTCTTGACGAACAGGACCGTGGCATAGAACTGGAAGTCGACGTTGTTCTTCTTGCGGAAGCCGTGGCCTTCGTCTTTCGCCATCAGGTACCACACCGGGCTGCCGTTCTGTTTCACGCGGGCGACCATCTGTTCCGACTCGCTGAGCGGAACACGCGGGTCGTTGCCTCCCTGCACAACGAACAAAGGCTTGGTGATCTTCTCCGCATGGTTGAGCGGGGCGATACGGTCGAAGAATGCGGCGATTTTCGGGTCGCGCTCGTCGCCGTATTCCACGCGGCGAAGATCGCGCCGGTAGCTTTCCGTCCGCTTCAAAAACGTCCCGAAGTGCGAGATTCCGACGACGTCGAGCGATGCGGCGATCCGGTCGTTGAAATGCGTCGCGCAGGCCAGCGTCATGTACCCGCCGTAGCTGCCCCCGGTGATCATGATCCGGCCGGCATCGAGGTCGGGCTGCTTCGCGATCCAATCCAGGAGCGCCCCGATATCCCGGACGGAGTCTTCTCTCAGCACTCCGTTATCGAGCTTGAGAAACGCGCGCCCATACCCGGCCGATCCGCGGACGTTGGGAAAGATCAGCACCATGCCCAGTTCGTCGACGAAGTAGTTGTTCCGTCCGAGAAACATCGGCCGCGACTGGCCTTCCGGGCCGCCGTGAATGTTGATGATCACCGGCCGCTTGCCGGCGAACTTCGGCGAGCGATAGAGAAATCCCGAGATGGCGCGGCCGTCGAACGACGTCCATTCGATCAATCGGGCCGGCGCCAAGTCGTTCGACGAAAGGCCTCCCAGCTCGCTTTGGGTCCACCGCGTCACGGCATGGGTCCGGGCGTCGACGGAAAAACAATCCGACGGATGCAGGGGCGAGTTCACCGTCACGGCGAATTCCTCGCCGTTGGCTCGCCACGGGCCCAGTCCGATCTGGCAAGGCGGCCAGGCGTTGATCCGTTCGGATTTCTCCGTCTCCACTTGATACAGGAATAGCTGCGCGGCCCCGGCCACATTGGCGGTGTATGCGATCTGCTTTCCGTCGGGAGAGAGTTCAAAATCTTCGATATCCCAGGGGAGATCGATCGGCAGCGGCGTCTGTTTGCCGGTTGCCAGGTCCACCGTCGCCAGCCTTAGAAATTCCCGATCCAGGTCGCTCGTGACGTAAATCTTCGTGGGATCATGCGAGAACCGGGCCTTGTCGTAGGAAATCTCCTGGTCCGCCGGTGTCACGAGCCTGCGCGCGCCCGTGCCGACATCCAACAGATGCAAGCGCGAGCGGTTGATGGAAAGATACTCCCTCGCCAGGATGTGCCGGTCATCGTGCGACCAGTCTTGCGGCGACCAGCCGCCTCCCGGCAATTCGGCCAAAATCCGCCGCGACTGGGGATCGGCAGGATGAAGCGTCCAGATGTCGCGGTCCGCACCGTTGCGCGCGGTGGAGGCATACGCAATCCGGTCTTGCGCTCGATTCCAGACCCAACTGCCGTTCTGCGACCGGCCGCCGTCGGTCAGCAGCGCGGCACGGCTGGTGTCTTGGTCGAAACGAAAGAACTGGTGGAATTCGTTGCCGCCCGAATCTTTGGCCAGCAGCAGGAATTTTCCCTCGCGCGGATCGAACGCGGCATTCCCGACGGGCTCGCGAAAGAAGGTCAGTTGAGTTCGCGCGGCGCCCGGCGCGCTCACGAGATGCACCTGGCTGGTGTTGCCGAAGCGCGTGGAGATGAGCACCTCCCGGCGCACGGGATGCCAATCGAGCACGGCCGCGCTGCGCGCCTCGGTGTACCGAGAGACCTCTTCGACCAGGACCGTCGGGATGTCGGGAACTCCCTCGACGACGAGATTCTCCGCCGGCTCCAGCACGTCCGCCGCCAGCGTGTTTGCAGCCAACAGGGTCACGATCAGCAGCTCCTGGAATCCGAAATGGTACACGGTTAACTCCCGACGGAGGGCATGAGGTCATCGCATTCGGCTGACGGTCTGTGCTGCAGGATACCGGGAACGTCCAGACTGCGAAACAAGAACGTTCAAGATGCCAGCCGAGGGGCAGGGCGAACGCCTTTTTCAAGTAGGGTGCGGTCGAGCGCTTTGCGAGGCCCACCGATTCGCCCTAATTTTGAAGACGGTGGGCCTCGCGAAGCGCTCGACCCACCCTACGGCTTGTTCTGCGAAATAAGAACGGCGAGGAAGAAACCGGATGCACTCCGTCTTGTGATCCGGCCGCGGGGACGGGACAATACCCACGGGCTAACCGTCTTCAGGTCATCGGAATCTCGAAATGCAACGAATGGCGATTCTCATCCCCGTGCTGGTCGGCATGATGCGTCTCGATGCCGGAGCGCAGGACGCGGCGGAGAAGTCCGTCGATTTCGTCCGCGACATCCAGCCGATTTTCGCAGCGAAGTGCGTCCGTTGTCATGGAGAAGACAAACAGGAAGGCGGACTCCGCCTCGATGTGAAAGCCGATGCCCGGCGCGGCGGCGAATCGGGCTCCGTATTTCCGTCGAAAGGTGGCGGCCGCAGTTTGCTGCTGGAACGCGTCACGGCCAAACCCGGCGAACGAATGCCGCCGGAAGGGGCTCCGCTGTCCGCCGCGCAGATCGAACAAATTCGCCGCTGGATGGAACAGGGGGCCGACTGGCCGGACGGCGTCGACAAGGCCGGCTACGCGAGCCGGTATGACTGGTGGTCGTTTCAGCCGATGCAGCGGACGGCGATACTGCAAGCACGGGACAGGGGCGGTTGGGCGCGAACGATGATCGATCAGTTCGTGGTCGCGAAACTTTTGGAACAGGGGTTGTCGCCGTCCCCGCCAGCGGACCGGCGCACGCTGTATCGCCGACTGAGTTTTGATCTGCTCGGCTTGCCGCCAGACCCGGAAAACGTCGAGGCGTTTGTCGTCGACCCGGATCCGCTGGCCTATGAAAACCTGGTCGATCGGATGCTCGCGTCGCCGCAGTACGGCGAACGCTGGGCCCGGCACTGGCTGGATATTGTTCATTACGGCGACACGCACGGTTACGACAAGGACAAGCCGCGGCCCAATGCCTGGCCCTATCGCGATTACGTGATCCGTTCTCTCAACGCGGATAAACCCTATGCCCGATTTGTCGAGGAGCAACTTGCCGGCGACGTGTTGTGGCCCGAGACCGAGGACGGACTGACGGCGACCGGGTTCCTCTCCGCCGGTCCGTGGGATTTCATCGGTCATGCCGAGCTGCCGGAATCGAAATACGACGGCCAACTCGCCCGCTTGCTGGACCGCGACGACATGGTGACGAACACGTTCAATACATTCTGCAGCCTGACCGTGCAATGCGGCCGCTGCCACAATCACAAGTTCGACCCCGTCACGCAGACCGACTATTACCGGCTGCAAGCCGTGTTCGCGGCACTGGATCGGGCCGATCGGCAATATGACGCCGACCCTCAAACCGGCCGTCGCCGTCAGGAACTTCTCGCACAGCGGCACGCGGTCCTGCAACGGAAAACTGCCATCGATCAGGAGATCGCGGAACAAGCCGGTTCGGAACTCGTCGAGTTGGACAAGCGAATTGTTTCGGCGAAACAGGCGGCGAAAAATAGCCAGCCGGTGGAATTCGGCTATCACAGCGGTATCGAGGCGAAACAAGACGCCGTCAAATGGGTGCAGCTCGATTTCGGCCAGCCGGTGAAAATTGCCGAACTGGAACTCATCGGCTGTCACGATGATTTCAACAACATTGGCGCCGGATTCGGATTCCCGGTGCGCTATCGGGTCGAGTTGTCCAGCGACGCGGAGTGTCAGAAACAGCGGCAACAAGTCATCAATGAAACAGAAACCGATGTCCCCAATCCCGGCGTGACGCCGGTGCGAAAATCGGTCGACGCCCAGCCGGCCCGCTATCTGCGAATCACGGCGACGAAACTCGCCCCGCGAATGAAGGATTTCATTTTCGCACTGGCCGAGTTGAAGGCGTTCGATGCCGACGGCCGCAACCTCGCCGCGAAGGCCGCTGTGACGGCACACGATTCGATTGAAGCCGGCCCGCGCTGGCGGAAGACGAATCTCGTTGATGGCCTTTACTACGGCGTCGGCCAGAAAGAGATTGACCAATTGCAGCAGGACCGCGCGCAACTCCTCCTGCGCCGCCTCAAGCCCGAAACGCGGCAAGCGCTGCACGACACGGAAGCCGAATTGCGAGCCGTCGCGCAATCGCTCGGGCAGCTCCCTGCCCCGCAAACCGTCTATGCGGGCCTGGTCCACACCGGCGGCGGCAACTTTCTGGGGACCGGAGCGGCCGGCGGCAAACCGCGGCCGATCCATGTCCTCCATCGCGGCGACTTGCGAACCCCCGGTGAGGAAGTTGGTCCCGGGTTCATCCCTTGGCTCTCGGATCAAGACGGCCGTTTTGAATTGCCGGCTGATCACACCGAAGGCGACCGCCGGATCGCATTGGCGAAATGGATCATTCAGCCCGAGCATCCGCTGACGTGGCGCTCGATCGTCAATCGCGTCTGGCAATATCACTTCGGCCGCGGAATCGTCGATTCGCCCAATGACTTCGGCCACATGGGGCAATTACCATCGCATCCTGAAATGCTGGATTGGCTGGCCCTTGAATTCCGCGATCACAACGGATCGCTGAAGCACCTGCACCGGCTGATCGTCACCAGCGCCGTCTATCGGCAGACGTCGGCGTCCAATCCCGAATCCGCCGCGAAGGATAGCCAGAACGTCTATCTATGGCGGATGAACCGCCGGCGGCTGGAAGCCGAGGCGGTGCGAGATTCGGTGCTGCAACTCGCCGGGAAGTTGAATGACCGCATGACCGGCTCGGCGTTTCAGGATTTCGTCGTCGTCAAGCCGGAACATTCGCCGCATTATGAATACCGGCTGTACGACCCCGAAGACCCGGCGAGCCACCGCCGCAGCGTCTACCGGTTCCTGGTCCGTTCGCAGCCGCAGCCGTTCATGACGACGCTCGACTGTGCCGACCCGTCGATGCAGGTCGACAAGCGCAACGAAACGCTGACGGCCCTGCAGGCGCTGGCGCTGCTCAATAACAAATTGATGCTGACGATGTCGCGGCACATGGCCGAGCAGATTCGCGGCGAATCAGGCGATGCGAACTCACAAGTGCGACAAATGCTCCGCAAGACATTCAGTCGGCCGCCGACACCGGAGGAACTTGCTGATCTGACGGATTACGCCCACGAATACGGCTTGGAAAACGTTTGCCGCGTGTTGTTCAATTTGAATGAGTTTGTGTTTGTGGATTGACTTAGCGACGCTTCACAGAAGCGTGATTTCTCATCGAGCGCACAGACAGAAACGTCTGTACCACCAGTAGAACCGAGCATCCTATGCCTGCCACCCCCATACTCCCGCACCCCCATACCCCCGCACCTCTATCCCGCCGCGACCTCCTCTGGCAGACCGGCGGCGGTCTCGGCGGCATTGCACTTGCGGCGATGCTGCATGACGAACAGCTTCGGGCCGCGACTTCGGGCGTCATCACCGAGCCGCATCATCCGCCGAAAGCAAAACGCGTGATTCAGCTCTTCATGGCCGGCGCCGCCAGTCATGTCGACCTGTTCGATTACAAACCCGAACTCATCGCGCGCAATGGCCAGCCGTGGAATCCTGGTGAAGCCGTCGAACTGTTTCAGTCGGCACCCGGCAACACGATGGCTTCGCCGTGGAGTTGGAAATCATACGGCGAATCCGGCAAGCGGCTTTCGGAGATCGTCGCAGCGCTCGGGGCCGTGGTGGACGACATCGCCTGGGTGCACAACCTCGTCGGCAAGTCGGGCGTCCACAGCACGGCGACGCTGCTGCAAACCACCGGGTTTCTCACGCCCGGTTTTCCCGGCATGGGGGCGTGGGTCAGTTACGGCCTCGGCAGCCTGAACGACAACCTGCCGACGTTCGTCGTCCTGCCCGATCATCGCGGCTATCCGTCGAACGGGCAGAAGAACTGGGACGCCGGGTTCCTGCCGGCCCAGCATCAAGGGACAATCATCCGGCCCGGTTCCGATGCGCCGATTGACGATTTGTTCCCTTCCCCGACGCCGTTTCTCACCCAGAAAAGTTCCGACTCGGCACGAACGTTGATGAAGAAGCTCAATCAAACTCACGCCGAGCAACGCGCCGGCGATCCGAGATTGGAGGCCCGCATCAAGGCGTATGAGCTTGCCGCAGGGCTGCAGCTTGCCGCGCCGGAGGCGCTGGACATTTCGCAGGAGCCGCGGCACATCCTGGAGATGTACGGCATCGCGACCGGTTCGCCGAGTTGGCCGGCGGAAATCAACGGGCCGGAAGAACTCGATTACTTCGGCCGCAAGTGCCTGGTGGCGAGACGGCTGTTAGAGCGCGGCGTGCGGTTCGTGCAGGTCTGGTCCGGCTGCGACAACGGGTTTCCAAGGAGGAATTGGGATTCGCACGAAGACATCAAACGAGATCACGGCCCGCTTGCCTGGGCGATGGCGCGGGCCTCGGCGGCATTGGTTGCCGACCTCAAGCAGCGCGGGATGTTGGACGACACCATCGTTCATTGGACAACCGAATTCGGCCGAATGCCGTGTGCCCAGGGCAGCCTCGGCCGCGATCACAACCCGTTCTGCTTTACGAACTGGCTCGCCGGCGGCGGCGTGAACGGGGGCGTCACGCACGGCGAAAGCGACGACTGGGGCTACAAACCGGCCGACCGCAATCATCCCACGCAGGTCTACGACATTCACGCTACGATGCTGCACCTGCTGGGCGTCGACCACACGCGGCTCACGTTCCGTCATAACGGAATCGACCGCCGGCTGACCGACGTGCACGGAGACGTGATTCGCGAACTGCTCGCTTAGCGACGCTTCGCAGAAGCGTGATGCTTCCGCGGCGCTTTACAAGAAGCAGCTTTCGCAACACGATACTGTTCTGAACCTTCACCCCAGGAGCACCGAGTCCCTTGGCCAAACGTCCCGCTGATTCGACCAATGGAGCTTCCCCGGCAGATTTCGACCGGATCGAATACGTCCCGCTCAGCCAGGAAACGCGACGCCGTTATCTCAATTACGCGATGTCGGTCATCACTTCGCGGGCGCTGCCAGACGTCCGCGATGGTCTCAAGCCAGTGCAGCGACGCATTCTCTACGTCATGTTCGAGGAGCTTCGCCTCACGGCCGACAGCAAGCCGAGAAAATGCGCCAAGATCGTCGGCGATACGGCCGGAAATTATCATCCCCACGGACCGGCCGCCATTTATGAGGCGCTTGTCCGCCTGGCGCAGGATTTCACGCTGCGGTCTCCGCTCATTCATGGACAGGGGAATTTCGGCTCCTTCATCGGCCTGCCTCCCGCCGCCGAGCGATACACCGAGGCGAAATTGACGGCGATTGCCGAGCAGCTCATGAATG
Source organism: uncultured Planctomycetaceae bacterium (assembly GCA_964388415.1). Classification (GTDB taxonomy): domain Bacteria; phylum Planctomycetota; class Planctomycetia; order Planctomycetales; family Planctomycetaceae; genus CAZDGB01. Next base: position 15,403 of record CAYMAO010000026.1, read on the forward strand.
AGCTGCGTTTCCAGACGATTGATTTCCGGCCCAACTATGACGGCACGCGGCAGGAACCGATTGTCCTCCCGGCGCGCTATCCGAATCTCCTGGTGAACGGCGGGTCCGGCATCGCGGTCGGCATGGCGACGAACATTCCTTCGCACAACCTGGGCGAAGTCATCGCCGCCTGCGTGCATCTTGTTGACCATTGGGACGCCGAGACGAAGGACCTCGTCAAATTCATCAAGGCCCCGGATTTTCCGCTCGGCGGCCGGATCATCACCGATCGCCGTGAACTCCGCACCCTCTATGAAGAAGGCAAAGGGGCCGTGAAAGTCCGCGGCGAATGGCGGCACGACAAAGACCGCAAGGGAACCGCCGACGACCGGTTGATCGTTTACTCCGTCCCGTATGGCGTGGAAACCGGCCCGCTGGTCGCGGAGATCGGCGTCGTCGTCAACAGCCGAAAACTGCCGCAGTTGCTGGATGTCAACGACGAAACCGACGAGAAGCACGGCCTCCGCATCGTGCTCGATATCAAGCCCGGCTCCGACCCCGACGCCGTGATGGCCTACCTCTACAAACATACGGCTCTCGAACAAAACTTCAGCTACAACAGCACGTGTCTGGTCCCGGATGAGCACGGCACGCTGGTTCCCGCCCGGCCCAACCTCGCCGACATGCTCCGGTATTTCCTCACATTCCGCCTGGCCACCGTCAGGAAGCGGTTCGAGTTTCAACTGAAGCAGCTTGAACACCGCATTCACATCCTCGAAGGTTTTGCGATCCTCTTCAACGACCTGGACAAGGCGCTCAAGATCATCCGCGGCTCCAGCGGCAAGCGCGACGCCGCCGACAAGCTGATGAAGGCGTTCCCGCTCGACGAAGAGCAGACGATGGCCATTCTCGAATTGATGCTCTACCGCATCTCGCAACTGGAGATCAACACGATCCGCGAGGAACTCGCCGAGAAGCAGGCCGAGGCCGAGAAGATTCGCAAGATTCTGAATTCGGAAAAACGGCAGTGGTCCATCGTGAAAAGCGAGTTGGAAGAACTCAGCCTGACGTTCAGCGACAAGCGCCGTACCTCGCTGGGCAGCAGCGAAGAAGTCGCCGAGTTCGACGCCTCGACATACATCGTCAAGGAAAACACCAACGTCGTGCTGACCAGAGAAGGCTGGGTGAAACGCGTCGGACGATTGCAGAACGTCGAGACGACCCGAGTGAGGGAGGGCGACGCCGTCCTCGATGTCGTTCCCGGCAGCACGCTGGACACGGTCGTTTTCTTCGCGAGCGACGGCGTCGCCTACACCCTGTCGATTTCCGATATCCCGATCAGTTCGGGCTATGGCGAACCGCTGAGCAAGCACGTCAAGCTGGCCGACGGCGCGGCGGTGGTCGCCGCCGTCAGCACCGACGCCCGCTTCACGCCGGCCGACAAAGTCGTCGACAAGGAATTGCCGCCGACGCCGTACCTGCTGATTGTCACGGCCCTGGGCCAGACGCTAAGGGTTCCGCTGTCGCCGTTTCGACCGGCGTCGACGAAGTCGGGCCGGAAGTATTGCCGGCTGGCCGCCGGAGACCGCGTGGTTCACGTCGAACTGGTACGCGACGCCATCTCGGTGTTTGTCGCGTCCAAAGGCGCCCGCATCATTCATTTCGGCGTCGATGATGTCGCCATTCTGTCCGGCGCCGGGCGCGGCGTCCGCGGCATCAAGCTTGAAGCGAAAGATGAAGTTCTCGGCGCGGCACTCATGTCCCGGCCCAGCGATTGCCTCCGCGTGAAAACCAGCGGCGACAAGATCCTCACCTGCGGCCAGATGAAATACGCCGTCACGTCGCGCGGCGGCCGCGGTTTCCGCGCGGCGCATCGCAGCACGTTTGAGGAAATCCTCCGGCCCGAGATTCAACTCGTCGACTGGGCCGCGCTGGAGGGTGAGAAAGAAAAAAGCTGATGCGTGAATCCATTGTGTCTTCAAAGCCCGGCGATGGCATCGCCGGGATGCCGCCGTCGGGCTATGACAGGCGGATGGGACGTCTTGTCAGTCAGTGCGGCAACGCGTCCTTCGCAGCAGCCGTCGGGCCTTTCGGCAGCGTCGAGGCATGTTGCAACAGGCGGTCGTCGGCATGGGAGATCTCGGCCTGCAGCCGGTCTCTGAGTTTCGACGGATGCTCGGTCTTCAAGAGTTCGTGGAGATAGTCGAGCAGCACGGCTTTGGTCTCCGGGCCATCGTGCAGCAGGAAATGGACCCACGCCCACGATTCCTGGTAGTCGGCCTTCTGCATCTGGTCGACCGTCGTGAGCCGTTCCAAACGTTCGAGATTCGGCCGCCAGCCGGTCTCCAGCGCGGACGCCAGCCGTACGGTGTAGTCGCGGTTCAGCCCGAGCGGTTCGCCGGCCCCTTCAAAATATTCGGCCAGCCCTTCGTCCAGCCAGAGCGGTACGTCCTTCAACGTGGCGTGCAGCACGCCGTGCGTGTATTCATGCCTGAGATCTTCCTGAATGCGTTCCCCCCAGAACGTGTAGACGGCAAGCTCCTTGGACGTCCCGACGAAGTACGCCCTGCGCGGCGGCAATTGCGGAAACTGGACCTTCATGTACTGCGCATAACGCAATTCGTCGGAGAAGAGATACACCGTCACCGGCTGGTCCTGCACGGGAAGTTCCAGCGTCTCGGCGATTTGCCGCCGCAGGCGCGACAGATCGGCAATCAAAGGATGATCCTTAGGCAGCCGGACGTCGCTGTGCACCAGCAACTGTTCGCCTTCCAGCGAGAACTTCGCCGGCAACGCCACCGGGGACGCGACCGACCGGCATCCGGTCAGCCAGCAAAGACCGGCGACGGCCAAGAGACCGAACCAGCGGCGCACCATCCGCCGTGCCGCCGTGGTTTCGGCAGCCGGCAGGAGGTCGTTAATGGCTTTCGGGTTCGGCATCTCGGTTCAAGCGGCTCGTCGTGTACCTGGCGAGGAAACGATTGGGGCGGCGGCGTGCCAGTCCGCTTTCCAGCGATGCGGTTCGAGGCGCTGCAAATAGCGCCGCAACCAGCGCAGCCATTGGGTGAGCGGAATCTCGGTCCGAGCGGAAATGTCCGACGCCAACGACCGAAGTTCCGCCAGCCGGCGCGATCGCGAAACTTCGGCGGGCTGATCAATGTCACCCAGCGAGGCGAAGCGAACTTGCCAGCGCTCCTTTTGCGACCGAAATTCCAGCGCCGATAAACTCAACCGCTCGGAATGAAAACCGAGGTCATGAAAACGTCGCAGCAAGTCAACGACGCGGCTGCCGATCTCACTCCGCATGGCCGTTGAGAGCAATCCGAATTCCGATGAGAACAGCGCAGCAAGCGGCTGCCAGCCGGGTTCCTCCGCGACGGCCAGGACTTCGAGGACGCCCTCCGGCCGGTCCTGCTCCAACAGAAAAACCGGCACCGGAGCGGCGATCAACCGGCGCCGCAAGGCGTGTCCCGTTTCCCAGCCGCGGCGAGCTGCGTTCGAGCTGGAGCGGTGATGTTGAATCAGGACAAGTTGGTCGGCTAATCGCATGCGAGAGGTGGATGCTTCGAAAATTCGTTCGGGCGTTTCGCACAGTTGTGCCAACAGGGGACGGCCCAACTCGGCCAACCCCCGGCAACGGACCGTCGGCGTCTCGATCAGGATCGTCTTGCGATTCCCGCGCGCCCATTTGCGGTCCATCTGCTCCCAGCAGGTTCTCGCCACCGCCTCGCAGCGCTCAGACAATTCGCGCATCACGGCTTGCCGTTTCGCACGCTGATGGTCGGCGGGAGAACCGATCTCCTTCCAATAAGCTTCGAAAAACACCGCTTCGTCGGTCCTACTGACATGGCGCAGCAGCGAGTGCCGCAAGCGCCCGAGATTCTGCCCCCGGGCGGCAAGGCTGGATGGAGCAGGGCCAAATCGCATTGGCGACAGATCGACGATCCATACATTCCAATCCTCCGCGTCGCGGCGAATCAGAATGTTGCCGGCATGAAAATCGAGATGCGTCACCCCCTGGCGATGCATCCGGCCCGTCAATCCGCCCAGCAGTTCCGCCAGGCGCCGGCGGCAGGCAATGCGGAACTCGGATGTTGGATTTTCGATCCACTGGTCGAGTGAGACGGCGCTCGAAAGTCCGCGCGTGATCAGTCCGCTGGCGCCCCCCCAGGATGTGTCATGGCCGACCGCGACGACATCGGCCGTCGGAATCTCGTGGTGCACGGCCAATTGAAATCGCGACCATTCCCACCGGGCCTGGTTGCCGCGCAGCAGATGCCTGATCCGGGTCCGCCAATCGGGAAGATGAAACTGCTTGAAATAGAATTCTCGCCCGGAGACTTCCAGGCGGCGAACCGTGCGATGCGGCCCGTGCTTGATGACGGTCCCCGGCGAGAGCGGTGCCTCGCCCGGTTTCAAAACGGGATGATCCTGCAATACGTCGGCCATGTCAGGGCGCAGCCGCCAGCGCCAGGCAGCCGCCGAAACCGTTTTCCAGCCGGACAGCGAGTCACGGCGGAAGTTCAGCGTCTCTGCGAGCGCATCAGCCGTCATGGCATCCATTCATCTGCGAAAGCGCCTGGCTTTCGGCCGCCCCTGGTCGAATTCCGTCGGCCTGCCGTTACGAGACCGCAACCTCGCTACGGAGCAAATTCCGGATCAAAATCGGTCGCGGTTCGCTCTGGCTGATGTTTCTGAGACCGCAACGGCGCCGGACGGCCGGCGTCCTTCAAGAGCGGCTCCAACCGCTGGGTCAGCCGTTCCGCCGTGTCGTCGACCGCCTCGCCAAACGCCTGGTTGCGAATAATTTCCGCATGACCGGCTTTCACCATGTCACGCGATAATTCCGGATGTTTCAGCCAGTCGTTCGCCGTCCAGTTGCGAACGTCGGCGTAAATGTCCTTCAGGTTGACGCCGCCGCGAGGCACCACCAGCCAGTTATCCTTCGTCTGAACAAAGTGGGAACTGTACACCCCGGCGGACAACCCGCCGCCGCAGATCATGCCAATGACGAAGATCACCAAGCGGTTCATTCGAGACATCCTTGTCGCGAGAGGGAAATTCTGGCTTTGAGAACAAGGGCGGGATTATTACACAACCCCAAAAACTGGGCAACCCCGGTTGTCTACGGAAAGAAACTCGCTGCAAGAAACCAACCGCGTGGATTATGATGCGTTCCCCAAAGTGAGATCCGGTCTCTGACGAAGGGTTCGTCCAACATGGCCATTGATCGCCCTGGAGCATGGATGCTGATACTCTCTTTCGCCCTGTGCGGGCTGGCCACGGCGGACGAGCCGTTCCCTAAGGAATTAACGCAATTTGAACCGGGCGCGAAGAACCCGATCTTCACCGCCCAGGGGCCGGGACATTGGGACGTCAAAATTCGTGAACGGGGCTGGGTGCTCCGCGAAGGCGCCATGTGGCACTTCTGGTACACCGGCTACGACGGCACCCGTGACGGCCTCAAGATGCTGGGTTATGCCACGTCGAAAGACGGCCTCACGTGGACTCGCGTCACGACCGACGCACCGCTCTATCGCGAACACTGGGTGGAAGACCCGTGCGTCGTCCGGCACGGCGATGCCTTTCAGATGTTCGCCGAAGGCTTCCTCGACCGCGCACAACGGTTGACGTCCGCCGACGGGATTCATTGGACCCGGCATGGAGTATTGGACGTCCGCCGGAAAAACGGCGAACCGATTGCCGACGGGCCGTACGGCACGCCGACCGTGTGGCAGGAACACGGCGTCTGGCACCTGTTTTACGAACGCCGCGACGCCGGCGTCTGGCTGGCGACCTCGGCCGATCTGAATGTCTGGACCAACGTGCAAGACGAACCGGTGCTCGTTCCCGGTCCGCACGAATACGACCAGGACCTGATCGCCATGAATCAAATTTTCCGTCACGACGGACGATACTACGCCGTGCTGCATGGAACGAAGAAGTCTGGCGATCCGAAGATCCCGAATCTCTGGACCGTCAACCTGGCGGCATCAAAGGACCTGGTCCATTGGGAGAAGTCGCCTGGAAACCCGCTCCGGCCGGCGCGGGAAAACAAATCCAGCGGCCAGATTTTTCCCGACGGCGACCGCTTCCGTCTGTATACAACCCACGACAAGGTCGACGTGCATTGGAGCCGCTGACGGCGGCTCTCAAAACACCAGTTGAATCACCTGCTTCTCTTTCAGCAGCTTCGATTCGATGCGAATGGTATCGCGGACCAGCTTTCGCGCGCCAGGCACCGGGATATCAATCTGCACAGCGCCATCCTGGACCAGCACGGTCTGGGTCGGCTTGAACCGGATCGCCTGCTTGTAGCCGTCCGTGCCGATCACCATCCCCGAAATATCCTTCATGCGGAACTTGGCCGGTTTCTCCCAATCGCCCGGCAAATGGACGACGATGCGGATGATGTACGCCTTGAGCGGCTCCGGATCTTTCGGTTCGGTCCAGGCGGAGAAGCTCCCCTTGGTGACGGCATAGGACGGCACGCTGACTGCCGGGACCGCCAGGGCCGAATCGTCTCCGGTCCCTTCGCCGGTCCCCGTGCCGTCGCCGGCGCCAGACAGTGTGCTCTGGATGATGCGCCGAGTCTGCGAGTCGCTCAATTGCTCCGTGAGGCTCTCTCTCTCCGAAGGGGCGTCTGACCCTTCAGACGCACGCACCTCCGGTGCTTCGAGAATCAGTTCGGCGGCAAGTTCGCTCTCCGGCTGCCCCATCACGCCGGACAGGCTGCCGACGTCCTCGCTGGAGTATTCAAAGACGATGTACGTCATCCCAAGGACAAGACCGCCATGCGCGATCAGCGAGCACAATAAACCCCAGAGCGATTCCGTATGCCGCGCTGAGCGGACAGGGTGCTCCGCATCCGCAGGAAATTCCGGCAGAGACAACGGCTCATCACCTCGCCAGGAGCGAAGCGGGCGGCAGCGCACATCCTCTCCAGTCGGCAAAGTCATGACAAAGTTCCAGCCACATCTGCCTCCGGCCGGCATTCCGGGTCGATCTCATTATACTTCGGCACCGCTGCCTGAACGGCGCAGAATCGCCTTCACGCCAGAATTTCCCGTCATAGCCGTCAGACCTGATCCGGCGCGACCGGCAGTTCTCAAAGTCTGTCCGGAAGTTCCACCGCAGAAAATTCACTGACGGGCCGCAAAAAGGCGCAAAAGTCACAAAACAATCTCGGCGAGGATGTCCTTTTCGCGCTTCGCGAGTTCAGAATTCTGTTCTTTTCTTGCGCCTTTTTGCGGCAATACTTCCTGGATTCGCTTTCTCGAGGGACCCTCACACCCCGTCCTGTAAGCGGCGGGCGTATTTTCGTCCTGTCACTGACAGCGGATAATCGGGAAAATCGGACGGAGCGACCCAGGCCCATTCGCCAGCCGTCGGCAAGCGGCCCCGTCGATGTTCGGCCAGATAACAGTTTAACGTGATGCGGTATCGCGTGACGCTGTGCCGAAACCGGGCGACATGCGGACCCAGTTCAATCTCGAGTCCGGTCAAAGCGGCAACCGATTGCGTCAGATGCCGCTCCACATCGGCCATCGGCGGATGCAGCACTTCGGACTCGAACCGGGGAAAATCCCACAGGCCGGCCCAGCGCTCGCCTGGCGGACAGCGACGCAGCAGATACGCGTTTTTCCGGCGAACTGCCACCGCATAGGCGATCATTTCCGTGATGACCGGCCGGCGCGCGGGCTGTGGGATCGCGGCGACTTGGTTGTCACGAAGAGCCCGGCACCATCGTTTCAAGGGACACGCCGGACAATCCGGCTGCGAGGGGATGCAGACCGTCGCACCGAAATCGGTCAGGGCCTGGTTGAACTGTCCGGGGTGACTTCGCGGCAAGATCGTCTCCGCGAAACTCCACAACCGTGTTTGGCCGGCCGTGCTGCGGGGATCACCGTCGAAACCCAGGAGCCGGCAATACAGCCGGAGCGTATTGGCCTCGACGATGGGCGCCCTGTCGTCAAAAGCAAACGATGCAATGGCCCCCGCCGTGTACCGGCCGATCCCGGGAAGCGATTGGAGTTCCTCCACGGCACGCGGGAACTCGCCCTGCAGCCTTCGGACGATCTCTTGAGCGCCGCGATGCAAGTTCCTGGCCCGGCTGTAATAGCCCAGCCCTTCCCAGAGCCTGAGGACGTCGGTCTCGTCGGCGGAGGCGAGCGCCCGGACATCGGGGAATTTCTGGAGAAACCGTTCGTAATACGGAATCACGGCAGCAACCGTGGTCTGCTGCAGCATGACTTCGCTGACCCAGACTCGATACGCATCGCCGATCCCCCGCCAGGGGAGATCGCGGTGATGCCGGGCATACCAGCCAAGCAGCGCCCGTCTCAGGGACGCCAGATTCCCTGGGCTGAAGTCACTCATCGGCAAGGGGCTCCCAGCAGCGGACACGGGCTAAGGTCCCCGTCTCCGCACCGGAGGCTACTTTCCTTCTTCCAATCCGGGAGCGGGCTTCTCGTCCGCTTTGCCGTTGCAGGCGGCGAGGTTGCCATCCTTGTTCGCTTTCACGGCTTTGTTGTAGGCCGACTTGAAGCCCGCGAAGAATTTCGAGAGGTTTTCATCCACCGAACGCGGCACGTTTCCCGTCATCGCCGAATTGATGGACACCGTGCCAACCGACCGTTCGTCCTTCCAGACTTTAGCCATCGGAGACAGGTTTTTCTTCGCCAAGGGATCGAAGCAAATCAATTCCGCTTTGACGACCAGCTCTTGCGTTCCTTCGGTTCCCTTCTTGGAGCGTTTCATTTCCAGCATCACCACCATCACGGCGGCATCCGGCGCCGGCTGCCCGAACGACAACTCGATCCCGGATTTTTCAACCGCCTTCTTGGATCGGGTAATCACGCGATTCCAGATTTCATCCGTCGGATCGAAATTCCTGATGCTCGCCCCGTTGATCAGGAAAATCTCCTCGACTTCGGCGAACAGCCTGCGGCCGCGGTCCGTGTCGTATTCTTCCGTCGCCAGTTTGCGAGACAGATTTTTCTGATACGGCTTCAAATCTTCCGGCTTGAGTTCCTTCACGGCAGCCGGAGCATCGCGGAGGGCATTATTGATCTCCATCGCCGAGACGGCGAAGTTCAAGTTCTGGCCGACGGACAATTGCATGGTGTTCATGCCGACGACTTTGCCGAATTTGTCGACCAGCGGTCCGCCGCTGTTGCCGGGCGAAATCGGCGCGCTGGTTTGCAGCCAGGTGCCGAGCAGATCCAGGCCCATTTCCGAACTGATATCATCCTGCTTGCGTATGGCGCTGATCACGCCCTCCGACGTAGTGAACGACAAGCCGTGAGGCGCTCCGAACGTGGCGACCGTTTCCCCCTTGAGCGGCAATTCCGAGGAAATCGGCACTGGCCTTAACTTATCTTTCGCCACGTCGATCTTGATGATGGCGATGTCGGCCTTGGGAACCAGGTGCCGATAGCCGAGCACCTTGGCCGTCGTCCCGTCAGCGAATTCGACTTCCGCCTTCCGGGCGTCGGTAATGACGTGGTAATTGGTGACGACCGTCCCGTCATCGGAAACGACGAATCCGCTGCCTGTGCTGGCCCCTTCATTCGAAAGCACGTTGATCCGCACTACGGACGGTTCCACCCGTTGAATCAGTTGAGGCAGGTCGAGCTTATCCTTCGACGGCTCCGGGACGCCGCTCAACTTCGGCGGCGGGGCATTCGCCGTGGGGGTTCCCGAAGTGCCGGGCGTCGGCGCGGGGGTGGTTGTCGCCGGGGGAATCGCCTCTGCTGGAGTGGTGGGAGCAGGCGTCGTTGGCGCCGGAGTGGATGTCGCGGGTGCGGTCGTCGGAGGGATGGTTCCGGTGGCCGCGGGCGTCGTGCCAGGGGCTGCGGTTGTCACCGTGGGACTGGTCGCGGGCGGCGTCGTTCCCGCGGGTGTGGCCGTTGTCGGAGTCGTCGCTGGCAGAGAAACCGGATTGACGGCCGCCGGCGTGTTTGCAGCGACAGCCGGAGCGGCCGGCCCGCCCCGCGTCATCAGGAAGATCACGGCGCCGATCAGTCCGAGAACCAGGACGCCGCCGCCGATCCCCAGGCCAATCAACAACCCGTTCCCGCCGGATTTTTTCTTTTTCCCTTTAGCGCCTTTCGCCGATGTTTTGCTTTGGCTGCGCCGCGGTCGGTCGTCTTCCTCCTCGTTGTCGCCGTCCTCCGTCACTCGCACGGGGTCTCCGCAGGAAGGGCACTTGACTCGCTTGCCGAGGAGATCGTCGGAGACCGAGAAATCATGAAAGCAGCCATCGCAACTGATCTTGATCCGCATGATGAGCACCGGAGTTTGAAACCACGCCTGGACAGGAAAACAAAGAGGATGGCAAGCTCGAGACTGCGGTCCGGCAAAGAAAACCAGTGTGGAAAAGGCGATCTGGGAAGTGCCGGCCCGAAATTCTAATGAACGCCCGAATGGGCTTCACTCATGATCCTATCGCCACCCAAACCGCTTTTCCAGAGCCTGCTTCACAGTTTTCCTGACAATTCATTGATCTCCCGGGCCATCCCCTTCAGACGGCAGGCTCCCTCATTTTCTTTCTCAGCCGCTGATTTCTAAGGCCAATCGATCAAAATCTGCTAATCTGTCTCGACGGATCGTCACTCTTGCGGCAAAATATCTGGGCGCGAGCCAGAAACCACGAAATCCATCGTTGGTCTCCCGCATCGCCCTGGGAGTTCGCCTCATGATCACGATGCTCGGCAGTCCGCGTCGTTGCTGCGACGGCGTCACCCGCCGCGAAACCCTTCGGGCCGGCGCTCTTTCCGCACTTGGCGGATTCGGACTGCCTCAACTGCTCGCCGCCAACGAGGCCGGCCGGTTGGGTGACGGCAAGGCCAAAAACGTGATGATGCTGTTCCTGCTCGGCGGCGCGGCGACGCAGGACATGGTCGACATGAAGCCGAACGGCCCGTCGGAAACCAAAGGCGAATTCCGGCCGATTCCCACGAATGCGTCCGGCATCGAAATCTGCGAGCATCTCCCGCTCATGTCCCAATGGATGCACAAGACGGCCATTGTTCGCTCGCTTAACCACAAGGCGGGCTGCCACAACTGCCTGCCGTGCTACACCGGCGACGAACTCCCCCGGCCTGATCAGCACCCCCGCGACACAGACCCACCCAGCATGGGGTCGGCACTGGCCTACTTGAATCGAGACCGTTCAAACTTTCCTGCGTATCACTATCTTCCGAACTGGCTCGGCTGGGGACAGGCCTTTCGCCGGGGCGGGCCGTATGCCGGTTTCCTCGGCAAACGCTATGACGCCGTCACCACCGAATGCTTGCCGACGAAAGACGAAGGCACAGCTCCCTTGCCCGGGACGCCGGCCCTGGTCCGCGGCGCCCCGGTGCTGCCGAACGGCCTCCTGCAGGACGGCGTGACGCTGGATCGGCTGAACTCCCGGAGATCGCTGCTGTCCCAGTTTGAACAACAACTGCATGTCGCCGATGCCGTGCAGGTGGATTCGTTCTCTCGCAATCAACGGCAGGCGTTCGATATTCTCACGTCGTCCAAGCTGCGCGAATCGTTCGACCTCGGCCAGGAAGATCCCCGGCTGGTGGACCGGTACGGCAACACGCTGTTCGGCAACAGCACGCTTATCGGGCGCAGGCTGCTGGAACGCGGCGCGAAATTCGTCAACGTCACGTTCGACTTGTACTGGGGCCCGGTGCAGATCGACTACGACGCCTGGGACACGCACCAGCAGAACTTCAAGATTCTGAAAAACAACAAGCTGCCGGTGTTCGACCAGGTTTATTCCGCCCTGATGCAGGATCTCACGGACCGCGGACTGATCGACGAAACGCTAGTGCTCGTCATCAGCGAAATGGGGCGCACGCCGAAGATCAACGGCAACGCCGGCCGCGACCATTGGACGAATTGCTACTCGTGCCTGTTCGCCGGCGCCGGCATCAAAGGGGGCACGATTTACGGCGCGTCCGACAGCCAGGCGGCTTATGTGCAAGACAAGCCCGTCAGCAATGCCGACGTCGTCGCCACCGTTTACCAGGCCCTGGGCATCGACCCGGAAACCCGCGTCCCGGATCATGCCGGCCGCCCGGTCGGCGTCGCACAAGGGGGCGACCCGATCTGGGACATTCTCGCCTGAGGATGCCGCGCGCGCGGCCCCGGCAGTTTCCACCTCCTTTTCAGAGCGATATTGACATCGCCTCAAAGCCGGCGAGAATCGACTCTCCGCTGCAGCGCTCAGCCGGTCGTAATGACAGGAGAGCGAACCCTGCGCCCCATGGACAATTTTCCCGATGAACGACCGCGAGGCTTACTGGTTCGACTACTACGGCAAAGTCGCCGCCACTGGAAATGCCTGGCTCGACCTCTCGAATGAGCAGGTACAAGCCCAATCATTCGCCCTGGCCTTGGAAGCATCAGGACCAGTCCACGGCCGGCGCTGCCTGGACATCGGCTGCGGATGGGGACAAATCTCTCGCGCGCTGAAGGGGCTGGGGGCAGCCGAGGTGACCGGCGTCGATCTCATCCCGGAGACCATCGCCAAGAACAGTTCGCAATGTCCCGACATTCGCTGGCTGTGCGGCAGCCTCGGAGACAGCGCACTCGAATCGCAGCTTTCCGATTACGACCGGGTTTTCCTCGTCGAAGTGCTCCAGTATCTTCCGCTGCGCGATACCTTGCATCGGCTGTGGCAACGGCTGAATCCGGGCGGACGGTTGATCGGCGTCGTGCCGAACGCCGAATGCCCCATCGTGAAACGGACTCACGATCGTTTCGGAGAGAACTATTCCGCCCCGGTCCCGGCGGATTTGTATGCCGCGCTGAACTCGCTCGACGCCCTGGAAACCTGGGCCGTCCGCGGTGCCGCGTTCGGGCAGGACCAAAGGCTTGCACCCTACGAAGTCTCGTCGTGGGGCCGCGAACTGAACAACGTGCCGGTTCCGCCCAACCGAATTATCTTCGCGGCATCAAAATCGCCGGCACCCGCCTAGCCAAAGCCCGCCGTCGGCGACGGCAGGAATCCCGGGCCTGGGTCGTCAATCCGCCAAAGGCTGGCCGCTGCGCAAATAGGCGAACAGGTCGCGCACCTGTTCTTCGGTCAGCGTTTTCAACTGGCCTTCGGGCATGATCGACTTCTTCTGCGGGACGAGTTCGTCGATGTCGTCCCGGTCGAGCGACACCGTCTGGCCTTCCGCCGTCCTCAGCACGACAACCGAGGGATCCTGCTCTACTAAAAACCCGGTGACCACTCGGCCGTCGACGGTCGTGGCGATCACCGTGCCGAAGCCTTCGCGAATCTCGGCGCTCGGGTTAATAATATTGACCAGCATGTTGCGGAGGTCGTCCCGTTTGAACGCCGTCAGGTCTGGACCGATCTGGCCTCCCTGGGCGTGAAGCACGTGGCATTTGCCGCACATTTGCATGTAAATCTTTTTCCCGGGATACGGATTGCCTTCGCCGTCGGCCAGGATCTGAGAGAACCGCTCAAGCTGCTGCTGCATCTCTTTCGTGGAGGCCCCCTCGATGTCGCCCCACAGTGTTTTGACTTTGTCCGCCAGTTGTTCGTTGCGCAGAATCGTCAGTTTGCGGACGGTTTCCGCCGGGACGGACGCCTTGTCGATGTCGCCTGCGTCCACGCGGTTCACGAACTGCAGAGCCCACGCCGGACGGCTGACCAGCAGCGCCTGGGCGATATTCCGGACGTCTTCCTGCATCTGGCCGTACTGTTGCAGCACAGTGACGGGAATCCGGTCGTCGGCATAGCCGGGCAGCGCGCCGAGAGCCGCGGCCTTCACTCCGTCATCCGCCGTTTTCGAGAGAACTTGCAGCAGCACGTCGGCGGCAGCCGGCGGACGAACTTCGCTGAAGAGTTGAATCAACTGCTGCCGCTTGCCGCTGTCCGACTTTTCATCGGCGATGAACGCCAGCGCGTCCTGAATCGCCGCCGCATCGCCCTGCCGGACTTTCAGCGACAACGATCCGCCCCCCGCCGTCGACAGGGCTTCGACGAGTTCCTTGGGCACGTTGGAGAGCGATCGCCCGGCAAAGGCTTCCTCGAACCCCTTCATCAATGCCGTGGTGCTGTCTTTCGACGGCGACATCTTCAACAATTGCGCGCACACGGCGAGATCGGCCCGTTGCCCCGTGGCGGCAAACCGCCGCATCAAGCGAGGCAAGATCTCCTTCTCGACCAGCGGTTCGCGCCAGAGTTCCGGCGCGGAGAACAGCGACAGAACGGCTTCACGGTCCGCCGTGGCCTTAGCTTCCAGCGCCCACCACACAAGCAGCGGGAACCGCGGATCGTCGAGAAACTGCGACCGCGCCATCAGGTTGCGGATGAGAGGAAGACTCTGCTTCAACGGCAAACGCTTTGCCGAACTCGCCAACTGACAGACGACATGCACATCGGCTTCCGTGAGCGCCAGTTGGGTGACCGCCTGAGCGAATGCCGCAGAAATCAAAGGTTCATCAGTGGCGAGCCGGACGGTCCACTCGCGGACCGCAGGATTCTGAGCTTTCAAAGTCTCAAGCAATTCCTCGTCAGGCATGTGGTTCCCAAGCATCAAAGCCCAGAGATAATCGACGGATTCCATGCGGCGGTTCGCGTCGCCGCCCGGCGCACGCGTTGGGCGGCGATGGTCACCCAGCACCCTTAACGCCGTCTGACGATGCCAACGATTGGGATCAAACAGAAGATCTCCGAGTTGTTGAGCGATGAGTTGTTGGAGGTCTGTCCGTCCGCGAAGCGGCAAGCGTGGCTCACGACTCTTAATCCGCCAGATGCGGCCGTGCTCGCGGTCCAGGCCCCCCTGGTAATTCGCGGTGTGTGCCAGTTGCCCGTCGTACCAGTCGGCGACGTAAACGTTGCCGTCGGGCCCGTCTTTCACGTCGACGGGGCGGAACCATTCGTCGGCGGAATTGATGGCGAACCCGATGTCCTTCGTCTTAAACGTGCTGCCGACGGCGATCCGGTCGCTGATCACGACGTGCTTCATGATCGGATTGACGGCGAAGATTTTCCCGTCGTACTGCGGCGGAAGCCCGTCCCCTTCGTAAACGAGAAAATTGTGTGTGAACCGGGCGTAATCGCCGTGCTCCATCGCCGGGAAATAGCCGAAGCTATACGGGTTGGACAGCGGCCCGTGCTTGCCGAACCCCTTTTGAAGATAGGCTCCCTGCTGATAATGAAACCCGCGGGTGTTGCCGCCGTTGTGGCCGGAGAAGATGCGGCCCTGGGCGTCGATCTCGACGTTAAAGGCATTGCCGCCCCCTTCCGCAAAGATTTCATACTGTTTCTTTTCGGGGTGATACCGCCAGATGTTTTGCCCCTGGGAATGAATGGCCGTCTTGTCGCCGGGCCGTTTCACCGCCGCGGAGACCGTGCTCCCCTGCGCTCCGTAAAGCCAGCCGTCCGGTCCCCAGCGCAGGCTGTTGGCGACGGAATGGGTGTCTTCGAGGCCGAAGCCGGACAGCAGCACGTCCGGGTCGCCGTCGGGAACATCGTCGCGATTCCTGTCGGGATAAAAGAGCAGATACGGCGGATTCAGCACGAAGACGCCGCCGCGGCCTTGTGCAAAGGACGTCGCGATGTTGAGTCCGTCGACAAACGTTTTGTGCGAGTCATATTTTCCGTCGCCGTCGGTGTCTTCGTGGATCGTGATCTTGTCGGCCCCTTTGTCGCCGTGCGGCGGAGGCAAGGGGACCTTGTCATACACGGCCCTCCACCATTGGTCCTTGCTGAGGAGCGTCAACCCGGCCGGTTCGGGATACTGGAGATATTGCAGCACCCACATCCGGCCTCGCTCATCGAAATTCAGAAACAACGGCTGCGCGACCTCCGGCTCGGACAGCACCAGTTCGACTTCGAGGTCGTCGGGAATCGTGAACAGCGCCCGCGACTCCGCCGGAGTGAGCGGGCCGTCCTGTTTCGTCCGATTGATGACCGTCGCGAACTGACTGAAGGCCGGGGTCTTCACGACCTTCTCGAACGGCGTGAAATCTGGCAGGGCTTCCTTCGCCCAGGCCAAGTCGTCCCCCTGGCGAAATTGCCAGGTCCCGGTGGAGTCGAGCGAATCACTGCCGGCGATCAGCAACGGGGCGATCCCTTTGAACCCGGCCTTTCCTTCGTGGTCATACACGCGCAGCGCCAGCGTGTTGGGCTCGCCGAACTTAATCAGATCGGCCGAGACGACGTAGCGGTGCATGTTGTGCAGGCCGCTGGCGTAGTTCGGAGGCAACCCGCCGCTGATGCCGACTTTCGTGCCGTTGAAAAACGTCTCACAGGCGTTATCGACCTTGTCGACGTACAAAAAAAAACCGCGGCCTTTCCAGGCCGCGGGCACTTTCACAGTACAGCGATACCACGCGAAGCCGTCGTAGTCGCCGACCTGGTCCTCCCAGAGCCCGGGGACTTTGATCGTCGTCCACTCGGAGCGGGAGGCGTCAGCCCCTTGGTTGCGGCCGGAACGTGCATCGGACGTCGCCACAGAGGGCTTACGCCCCCCGCTCGGTTTCACGTCAGCGGCCCACAACAGGGCATTTAGCAGCAACTGGCGAAACTGCGGCGCCTGAAAGTCCTGAACGTGTCCCAGCGACGTGTAGAACGACTTGCCGCCGTCCGCGCGCTGATTGATCCACGCGACCGGTTCCTGCGTCCCGGGATTGTCGGCCAGTTTGCCGCGCAGCAGCGGAGTCGCCGTCTTCGCCAGCGGGGACACCATGTACAGCGATCCGCCTGTTGCAAACTCGCCCGGCGTGATGCCGTTCAGAATCGGATGTTTGGCCTGCTCGGCCAGCGGCCAGGCCATGACCTTCGCCTCGTTGCCGTGGTGATTCGAGTAGTTCCCGCCGAAGACGTCTTGATCCAACGTCGTCCAGTCGGCAAGCCCTTCCGGCGCGGGCTGATTCCTCAACGAGAACGCGTGATTCGCCGTGCGGATGCCCACCACCGGCTTTCCGGCGGCGATGAACTTTCGAAACCGGTCCAACTGGTCTTTCGGCAGCGGCCTGCGGCGGACGCTCAGCAGCAACACATCGGCTTCGTCGAGCACTTCCAAGCCTGGAATGTCGTACTTGTTCTGCGGATTCTCGTACCGAATCGACACGCGAAAGTCGTTGCCGAGGTGTTTCGCCGCGAATTCCGTCAGTGTGGCTTCAGTCTTGTATTCGTCTTCCGCCGAGACGATGACCACGTGCGGGCGGGCGTCGTCGGGGAAGCGGTATTCCTTGCCGTCAAGGAAATCGCCGCTGAGGAACGTCGGGCACCAGTGTTTTTCAATGTGTTCGACGACGAGATCGGTCCCGGTGAAGTGGCTGACGAACGGCGCCTTCGCCGGGTTGTACATCGTGTCGGTCAGGTCGCGGATCAACGCGACATTCATCCCCTGGTAGACCATCTGGCGGATGGAAAACGGCCGGGCCAAAACGCACATATTGGTGTGCACGCCCATCACGATCACGTTTTCGATCCCGCGCTGCTGCATCAGGTTGAAGGCTTCGGGCGAATCGGTGATCGCGTCGCCGTCCAGGATTTCCAGCGTCTTGATCTGCCGGGTCCACGGATACGGGTCGCCCTTTTTCCAGGTCGTTTCGCAATCGCAGCCGCCGTCGGTGTCGTCGATCGGCAGGTCGCCTTCCCGTTCCTTATCGATCCGGCACGAGCGTTCCAACGGGCGCTTCGTCTTGGCGGGCGGTGCCTCCATCGCCAGCTTGCGGCCGGGATGCCCTTCATAGAATTTCATCGTGTCGCTGGGGCAATGAATGATCAACAGGCCCTTCGCCCGCGCGGCCTTCAGCACCTCGTTCATCCGCGGCGCCATCTGCGACACGCGCAAGGCCGAATTCGGACACGTGTGCGTGTCCCACATGTCGCATACCACGAGCGCCGTCTTCTTCGCGTCCCAGGCCGTCGGACTGACTTTGACCTGGTAACGACCCGTCTTTTCGCCGATCTCGGCCCGCGACCGCAGTTTCAAATTCAGCTTGCCGTCTTCCGCCGACCACGAGACGCCGGCCGACATCACCGAGAACACCAACAGCACACGAATCAACATCGTGAAGCTCCTGCCAGGAACGGACACCTCCCCGTAGTCTGATGGGTCGAAGCAGAGATTGCCAGCCCCGCTGGGAGGAATGAATTATTTCGGCAGCTCCGGGGCGGCGACGTCGGGATAGGCGGTGCTCGCCAGGCCTTCTTTCATGAACGTGACGAGGTCTGCCAGGTCGGCGTCGGTCAGCTTCAACGCGTGAATCTCTTCGTCCTGAAACGGGTTGCCGTTGCCTCCCTTATTGTAATGGGCGACGACTTCTTCCAATGTCTTCAAGCTGCCGTTGTGCATGTAGGGCCCGGTCTTGGCGATGTCCCTGAGAGTCGGCGTTTTCATGGCGCCGGTGTCGCCCTTGATCTTGCTGATTACGAACCGGCCTTCGTCTTTTGAGTCCAGGCCGATGTTGTGAAACGCGCTGTCGGTGAAACTCGGGCCGGAATGGCATGCCGAGCAGTTCGCCTTGCCAAAGAACAGCTTCATCCCCTTCTGTGCGGACTCGGAGAGGGCCGCCTTGTCGCCGGCTTTCAACTTGTCATACGGTGCATCGCCCGACAGGACGGTTCGTTCAAACGCGGCAATCGACTTGGCGATGCCGTCCGGCGTGACATCGGTGCCGAAAACTTTCTGAAACTGTTCCTTATAACCTGCAATGCCGTTGAGTTTCTCGA
The DNA here is from genome assembly GCA_964388415.1 of uncultured Planctomycetaceae bacterium. Classification (GTDB taxonomy): domain Bacteria; phylum Planctomycetota; class Planctomycetia; order Planctomycetales; family Planctomycetaceae; genus CAZDGB01. The sequence goes on from CAYMAO010000026.1 coordinate 34,082, forward strand.
CGACCTTTTCCAGCGTCAGGTTCATTTCGATGGGATTCTGAATCGGCCCCAGCGCCTGGTCTTCCAGCGATTTCGCCCGGCCGTCCCAGAATTGCAGTGTGTAGTATGCGGAATTGATGACCGTCGGCGAATTGCGGCCTCCCTTTTTGCCTTCGACGCCGGTGGCGAACTGCTCGCCGTTGCTCCAGCCTTTTTTCGGATCGTGGCAACTGGCGCAGGATATCTTGTTGTCCGCCGACAGCCGCGGATCAAAATAGAGCTGCTTGCCGAGCGCGATCTTCTCCGGAGTCGATGGATTGTCTTTCGGATGAACGACCGGCGGCAATCCGGCCGGTTCGGCGGCGTACACAGCCGCAGCGAGGAAAGCTCCCGCCGCCGTTCCGACAAAGAATCGCTGAATTCCGCTGAGCATCATCGGGCAACCTCATCGTGGTGGAATTTTCGTGAATCACTCCGTTTTCCTCTCTCCATTGTTCGACCGGGAGGGTGAAGATTCAAGTCAGCGATGCGGCGTGCGAACCCGCAAGCGATCATCCACGACGCTTGCGAGTTCGCAAGGCTGCATTTGCAGCGCAACGGTGTCTGGGTAAGCTATCGACATTGATCCTCGAGATCCCCCCATGTTCCCACGGACGGACATCATGCCGCGTCATCGGATCGCATCTCTCCTGAAAGACGGACAACCTGGCGACACGGTGGAAGTGCGCGGCTGGGTGCGGACCAAGCGGGAATCCAAGGGCGACTTCGCGTTTCTGGAACTGAACGACGGCAGTTGCTTCGGCAACATCCAAGTCGTCGTCGACGCCGCGGTTCCCGATTATCACGCCGTGATCAAGCAGATCACCACCGGCGCCAGCGTGGCGATTGACGGGGAACTCGTCGCCTCGCAGGGAAAAGGTCAGCGGATCGAAGTCCGGGCAAAATCATTGAGACTGCTGGGAACCGCCGATCCGGCGACCTATCCCTTGCAGAAGAAAGGCCACAGCTTCGAATTTCTCCGCGAGAAAGCCCATCTACGCCCGCGGACCAACACGTTTGGGGCCATCGCCCGTGTGCGGAACGCCCTGTGTTTTGCGATTCACCGCTTCTTCCAGGACCGCGGCTTCCTGTACGTGAACACCCCCATCATTACCACCAGCGACTGCGAAGGCGCCGGCCAGCAGTTCCAGGTGACAACGCTGGATCTCGCGAAGCTCGCCACCCTGAGCGGGGGGCGTCAGCCCCCTGATTCCGCGTCATCCGTGCAACCAACTTCGAACCAGGGGGCTCACGCCCCCCGCTCGGGGGATGTCGACTACTCTACTGATTTCTTCGGCAAGAAAGCCGGCCTCACCGTCAGCGGGCAGCTCGAAGGGGAAATCTTCGCCTGCGCGGTCGGCGACATCTACACGTTCGGGCCGACGTTTCGGGCGGAGAACTCGAACACGACCCGGCATCTCGCCGAGTTCTGGATGGTCGAGCCGGAGATGCCGTTCTATGAACTCGAAGACAACATGGATCTCGCCGAATCGTTCGTCAGGTCCATCCTCCGCGACGTGATGGAAAAATGTCCCGACGATCTCGCGTTTTTCAACGAGCGGATCGAGCCGACGCTGCTCGCCTCGCTGGAGAACATCGTCTCGCACGATTTCATCCGGCTGACGTATACCGAGGCGGTCTCGATTCTGGAAAAATCGGGCCAGTCGTTCGAGTACCCGATCTCCTGGGGCAAGGACCTGCAATCGGAACACGAACGGTTTCTCACCGAACAGCACTTCAAGCAGCCGGTGATCCTCACGGACTACCCGCGCGAGATTAAATCGTTCTACATGCGCTGCAACGAAGACGGCAAAACAGTCCGCGCGATGGACGTCCTGGTCCCCCGGATCGGCGAGATCATCGGAGGCAGCCAGCGCGAAGAGCGGCACGAAGTGCTGGTCGACCGAATGAAGGAATGCAGCCTGAATCCCGACGATTACTGGTGGTACCTGGAACTCCGCAAATACGGCACTGTCCCGCACGCCGGCTTCGGGCTGGGGTTAGAGCGGACCGTGCAATTGATCACGGGGATGGTGAATATCCGCGACTGCATCCCGTTCCCCCGGACTCCAAAAAGCGCGGAGTTCTGATTCGCGGCGCATCGCAGAAGCGTGGTTGTCGACTCCCGAAAGCCCATGATGCAACTCCCCGATCGCGAGCAGCTCGAACGGCTTTCGACAGCGGAGATCTTTCGGTGGATTTTTCTCGGCGCCGTCGTGTTATGCGTTCCGTATTATCTGCTGATGGGGCTGCTGGCGTTGTTCGGCTGGCAGACGGTGAACTGGAACGGGCAGCCGTTGACGGGGGTTCTCGGGCTGGTCGCCGGGCCGTGCATTGGGCTGCTTCTTGCGTTGATTCTGACGGCGTCCATCGGCACGGCGTGCCTGGTTGCCTTGCGAGTTTTCGGGGTGCTGGCCGGCCCGGACGACGACGAGCCGGAATCGACGACCGAGGACAATTCAGTTCCTCCGATGGGCGCGCAGCGCGAGCATGAGTCGAACGGCGAGTGACCCTTGATCGCGTTACGGGCTGGTGACGGATTATTCCTTGATTCGATTCTTTTCATCGACGTGAACAACCGTTGGCCGGAAGCCGGCGAGTTCTCGTTGGTCGAATTGAGCGTAGGCGCAGAGGATTACCAGGTCGTTCGGATGAACCAGATGCGCCGCAGCGCCGTTGATGCAGATGACACCGCTCCCGGCTGGTCCTGGAATCACGTAAGTCACCAGCCGGTGCCCGTTGTTGACGTCATAGATGTGCACCTGCTCAAATTCGATCAGCCCTGCGGCGAGCATTAGTTCGCGGTCGATCGTGACGGACCCCTCGTAGTGCAGGTTGGCATCGGTGACCGTCGCCCGGTGGATTTTGGACTTCAGCAGCGTTCGGAGCATAGAGTGATCTTCGAAGAGGAATCAAAGTTGAGTCAACAGAAATCAGGGGATCGTCCTGAGTGACTGGCTCTCAGCAATTTTCGAACACCAAATCCCGCGGTTGCCAACCGCGGCTTTGAGGCGAAAAAATCACCCGCCGAACGGGCTATGCTTCAGCCCGAACGTCTCCGCCACGGCCTGGTTCGTCACTTTCCCCGCGTGCAGGTTGATGGCGTGGGAGAAGCCGGGGTCGGCGGCAGTCAGTTTGGCGAGGCCGGCGTTTGCCAGTTTCAGGACATACGGCAGCGTGACGTTGCACAGCGCATAGGTGCTGGTTCGGCCGACGGCGCCGGGCATGTTTGTCACGCAGTAGTGAACGATGCCGTCCACCACGTAGGTCGGCTGCGAATGCGTCGTCGGCCTTGTCGTCTCGATGCAGCCCCCTTGATCGACGGCGACGTCGATGATCACGGCCCCCGGCTTCATTAGCTTGAGATCAGCCCGGCTGACGAGGCGCGGGGCACGGGCTCCTTCGATCAAAACGGCACCGATCACCAGGTCCGCCAGGCGCAGTTGCTCGCGGATGTTGTGCCGGTCGCTGTAGAGCGTGTTCACGTTGGGCGGCATGATGTCTTCGAGATACCGCAGCCGGTCGATGTTGACGTCGAGGATGACGACGTCGGCCTGAAAGCCGGCGGCGACGCGGGCCGCGTTCTTTCCGACCACGCCACCGCCGAGAATCGCAATGTGGGCCGGCGCAACGCCCGGTACGCCGGCCAGCAAGATGCCTCGGCCGAGTTGCGGGCGTTCGAGATACTTGGCCCCTTCCTGGATCGACATGCGGCCGGCGATTTCGCTCATCGGCGTCAGGCAGGGCAAGTCGTCCTTCGGACCGCGGAGCGTCTCGTAGGCAATTGCCGTGATGCCGGTCGTGAGCACGTTCCTGGTCAATTCTTCGCTGGCGGCGAAATGGAAGTAGGTGAAGACGAGTTGCCCGGGCCGCATCATCGGCCACTCCACGGGCTGCGGCTCTTTCACCTTGACGATGAGATCGGCGGACTTCCAGACTTCGGCAGCATCGGCGGCGATCTGCGCCCCGGCTTCGGCATATTGCTCATCCGTGATGCCGCTGCCGAGTCCCGCGCCCGTTTCAATGGCGACGCGATGCCCGGCCCGCGTGAGTTCTTCCACGCCGGCGGGGATCATGCCGACGCGGTATTCATCCTGCTTGACTTCTTTGGGGACGCCGATGTGCATGGGGATTCCTTGCGATACCTCAATAAATGTCTTTCCGGTGACCGACACTCATTACGGTCACGCACTTCGCAGCATCGTCGATTTCGCAGATGACGCGGTAGTGACCGATGCGAATCCGCCAGCCGTCACGATCGATCAGCTTTTGGGAGCCTGGCGGTCGAGGATCATCGGCCAGTAGGGCGATCGCGTCTCGGATGCGCTCATAGTCCGTACGTTGCAGCGCCGCCAGCTCTTTTTGTGCACGACGCAAGATCTGCACGATGTAGTTCATGCAGAACCGTCCTCGATCTCCTGAACGGCTTGCAAAAAGGGGATGGCGTCGTCGCCTGCGGCTTTGGCTTCATCATAGGCCCGGATCGATTCCAGCTCTTCCAGCGCGCTCAAGAGTTCCGAATAGCGGTCCACATCAATTAGAACTGCGGTGCGCCGCCCGCTCTCGTCGATGACGAACTGGTCTTTGGCAGTGTTCACGGACTCGTCTCCTGCGATTTTACGATCCAGACTGCGATGAAGATGAGGGAGAGTGTCGCGGGGGTTTGATATGTAAAGCGCAACGCATTCGTCAAGACTCATGACTGTTTCGATCGGATATCTTTGGCATCAATCCCAATCCCCAAACTATCACACAATACTCGCAAATGTGCTTCAGAAATCAATTCTTCATTGCAAAGTCTGATCAAAAAAATCCGTATGTCGCATCGACCACCTGGCGACGCGCTTCCCGGAGATCCCGATCCGGCACACCGCGCAGCGGAGCGGGAGGCCCGCTGATGTCGGGATCAAACGGGAGAAACGTCACCGTATTATGCGTCGCCACATGCTCGGCTAGCCCGGTTTTCAACCGCCGAAACCGCTCTTGATAGCCGTCGAGAACGTCCAAAGTGTGGCGAGCTTCCGCGGCCCAAAAATTCAGATTGGCGACGTGGCCGGCAAGCTGGTACCGATTCAACGTGACGAATCTCGCCAGTTGACCGGCGACCACCTGGGCCAGAACTTCTGAATACGACATCGTTAAGACTCCCGAACACGAATCCTCCTCGGTCGCGGCACTGTGAACGCACGGACCCGCACTATGGTCAGGATGATACGAATTGACAAAGTCGAGTTCTATTGCGAAGACACAGAGACTGCGAAGCAATTCAGATCGAAGAGAGATATATTTTGCGGAATTTTCAGATTTCTTGCACGGATTGTCCATCGGATCGCCACTATTCTGTGGAGAGGCTTTGACGAGTCACAGGCAGAAACGTCTGTGCCACTGGATACATAAGACCGAGGTCTATGATGCGACTGACGTTGCGAACTTTGCTGGCGTATCTGGACGACGCGCTGGAACCGGGCGAAACGAAGGAAATCGGGAAGAAACTCCAGGAGAGCCCGGTCGCCCAGGCTTTGGTCAGCCGGATCAAAGAGGTGATGCGTCGGCGGCGGCTCGGGGCGCCGGACTTGGACGGGGCGGGGGTCGGCATCGACCCGAACATCGTGGCCCAGTACCTGGATAACACGTTGCCGCCGGAACAAGTCGGCGAAGTGGAGAAGGTCTTTCTGGAATCCGACCTGCAGTTGGCGGAAGTCGCCGCGTGCCATCAGATTCTCACGATCGCCCTGGGCGAGCCGGTCGAGATTTCCAAGAGCAGCCGGGAACGGCTGTACGTGCTCGGTCCGGTGGATGCGGGAGACAAGTTGCAGGCGGCGGCCGCGGAACCGGCACATCGCAACAACGGGGAGCCGCGGCAAAAAACGCGGTTGACCGAATCGTCGGTGCCGACCGGGCCGACGTCGCCGTCGTTTGAGGAATCTCTGCCCGATTATCTCAAGCCGAAGCCGTGGTCGGGACGGTTGATTCCGATTGCGGTGATCGTGGCGCTGTTGGCGGTGTGGATCGGGGCGATCGTCTCGGATCAGGATCTCGTGGAAAGCTGGATGGGTTTGCGGCCGGCGAAGATCGCCAGCCGTCCGAATGTTCCCGAGACCCAACCAGAAACGCCTGAGAACGAGACTCCCTCAATCCCGGCGGAGGTCGCCGCGAACATCCCGGACGAGCCCGAGACGAAGCCGCCGTCGGCCGTCAAACCGCCCGCGGAGAAACCGCCGGCGGCGCTGGTCGCCAGCAACGATGATGCGCCGGCCGATGCCTCCCCGGAGGACGATGCGGTTGCGCCGCCGCCGCCGGCGGAACCCGACCCGGCCGTGGCGGATGTTCCGCAGCCGAAGGAAGTGGCTCCGGCGGCTCCCATGCCGCAGGCGACGGTGGCGGTGCAAGCCGTGTCGCCGGAAGGCATCCTGCTTTTCTATCATCCGAGCGAAAAGCGGTGGTATGTCGTGCCGCGCAACTCCGAATTGAAACCGGGAACGATGATCGCCTGTGCGGAGCCGTTTGAATCGGTGTTGGAATTCGATCAGGGGGCGCTGCGCGTCACGCTGCTGGGAGACACCGTGGTCGAACTGCTGAAGCCGAAAGCCGCCGCTCCGATCGGCCTCAGACTGATAAGCGGGCGCATGATTTTGCAGTCCAGCCGCCGCGACGACAAACCCTGGAAACTGGTCCTGACAACGGGGCCGCGGACCGGCGTGCTGGAGTTCGGCGCGGTCGAGACAATCTGCGGCGTCGAATTTCTTTCGAAAGAACCGGCAGGCCTTGAGCAGCCCGTACTCCCGACCGATCGAGCCGAGGGAATGTACGTCGTCGCGGGAGGGGTCGTCTGGTCCTCCGGGGAAGAGCGGGGCCGCGCGATCAACAAGGGCATGTTCCAGCGGTTGATCACGGATCAACCGCCGTTGAACTTCGGTCCGCCCGTCGGCTCGGCGCCGGACTGGCTTGATCCGCAGCGCCGGAAAGCCGGTTCGGCGTTGCGGCGATGGGCCAAGCAGTTCGAGAAGGAATTCGAGTCGAACCAGCCGATCGATTCTTCGATGTTGTCGCTGATTCGCGACTCGCGGCCGAAGATTTCCGAACTGGCCGTCCGCTGCCTGGCGCTGACCGAGAATCCGACAGCGGTGGTTCAGGCGCTGGCCCAATCCGACCATGAAGACGCCCGCAAGGCGGCGATGGACGGCCTCAGGCGCTGGCTGGGCGCCGGTCCGGGACGCGGCGAATCGCTCCAACTGGCGCTGCGGAAATACTACGAGCGCGACGAGGATGTCCTCGCCCTGTACCGCTTGTTGTGGGGCGTCTCCGAGACCGACGCGAAGACCCAGCAGGCTTCGTTCGAACTGGTGGAATGGCTCCGCAGCGGCCGCGTCGAGATCCGAGAACTGGCATTTGCCAACCTCGTCCGGCTGACAGGCCGCAAATACGACTACCGGCCGCTGTCGTCCGCCGCCCAGCGCGAACCCGCCGTAAAACGCTGGCTCGACCACGTGCAGCGCGAGGGGGCCGTGTTGAAGGGTGAGTGAAGTCGGCGTTTGCATTAGGCGATAGGCGATAGAAGAGGAACGCTTCTTCCAATTCCTAACGCCTAATACCTGACGCCTAATACCTGACGCCTAATACCTGACGCTGGGTGCCTGCTTCAATCCTTGATCTCTCATTCCTGATTCTTGATCATGCAGTCATGTTCGTCTCCCTCCGCCATCTGCTCGAACTGATCCGGTTCAGCCATACTGTGTTTGCGCTGCCGTTCGCGCTGCTCGCGGCCCTCTTGGCGTGGCAGCGGCTCGATTCGCCGTTCGAGTGGCGGCAACTCGCCGGCATTTTGCTGTGCATGGTGACGGCCCGGTCCGCCGCGATGGCCTTCAACCGCATTGTCGATCGGAAGTTCGACGCCGAAAATCCCCGCACGGCGAAACGCCATCTTCCCGCCGGCCTGTTGAGCCTGCCGACCGTGATCGTCTTTACGTTCTTCTGCTCGGTAGCGTTCATCGCGGCGACGCTGATCTTTCTGCCGAACCGCTGGCCGTTGTTCCTGTCCGTGCCGGTGCTGCTGTTTCTGCTGGGCTATTCCTATGCGAAACGGTTCACGATGTGGTGCCATTACTGGCTGTCTGCGGCCTTGATGCTGTCGCCCATCGCCGCCTGGATCGCGATTCGCGGCACCGTGGAACCGCCGGCGTTGTGGCTCGCCGGGACTGTCTTCTTCTGGGTCGGCGGGTTTGACATGCTTTACGCCTGCCAGGACGTGGAGTATGACAGGTCGAAAGGCCTCCACAGCACGCCGGCCCGGATCGGCGTCGCGAATTCACTGAGGCTGGCAATGCTCAGCCATGCCGTCACTGTGGCATGCCTCTTTGGTTTGTGGCACGCCGCCGGGTTGGGGCCGATCTTTCTCGTCGGCGTCATTCTCGTCGCCGGGCTGTTGATCTACGAACACGCCCTCGTCCGCCCCGATAATTTAAGCCGCGTCAATCAGGCGTTCTTCCAGGTGAACGCGGTGATCAGTTTGGGGCTGTTCGCGGTGGGGTGGGCTGACGTGCTGTGGCGACGATGACCGTTTACGCATGAGAGGCTTTCGCATGAAGATCATCTGGGATTACACGACAGATGCAGAATTCATTGAAGGTCGGCGAATGTTGTATGAGCGGGCAACACGCAATCAGCGATGGACGTACTTCATAGCGTTAATATCCGTACTTTCCATATCTGTCGCTGGAGTTTTCAGCGTCACTCCCACCTTTGTTCAATATCTGACCGGTCAATTGGCGACTTTCGCTCCTGAATTCACATATTTCATGGGATTGGGGCAGGGACTTCTTCTTGCTACATGGTTGTTACTTGCGGTTCAATTTTTAGTATATCAATTTGCCTCCTTGCGTACCTGGCGCCTCCTCCTCGCCTACCACGACCGCCTGGAGCAAGCCGGGTTTCTTCCGGGGGAGGCTGTCGAGACAATGGAAATCGATCCGAACACGCCGAGGAGTTGAAGCATGGCCACCGTCGCCGCCCCGCCGATCACCGTCGAAGAATTCGAGCGGATGGGCAATCGACTGCAGATGGACAGGGCCGAAGCGGCGCTCCTCGAACTCCCTGATGCAGGATATCGAAATCGCATTCTTGGGGTTCGGCTATCATCCTTGTTTCAAGAGTGGTTGAATCGGCATGCTGAAGTCGAATTGACCATTGAGGTGCGCGGCGAAAACGTCTACTGCATACAAAGAGATCAACCGTCGGTGGTCACATCGCAGCAACAACCCGGTCTGATTATCGAATTGATTTCGCCTGATGACCTCTGGTCCGATGTCTATGACAAAGTCACGGAATACCTGGGGATCGGCGTCAAGGAAGTGTGGGTGGTCGACGGCACAAAACGCCGCGTGGATGTCTTTCGTCCCGATGCCGGTCCGCAGCGGTATACAGATGCCGACGTTTTGACCAGCCCCGACGTGTTGCCGGGGCTCTCCACGCCGGTGGCGGAGATGTTTCGCAACGTGTGAGCGGCGCAAAACAAAGTCCCGGCGATGCCATCGCCGGGCTTTGAGATTTCTGCTGGGGGCACAGACATTCCTGTCTGTGCCATCCGCTACTCGACTTCCACCGCCTTGGCGAGGTCCAGGCCGTTGAATGTCGAGGCGCTGGCGTTGGTGTAGGCCCCCATCGTCAGCGACAACAGCAGTTCGCCGATGTCCAGGTCCGGCAGTTCCTGGTCCTTGGTGACGACGTCGGTGCTGTCGCAGGTTGGTCCGGCGACGACGCACGGGTACGTCGGACGGTCCGCCTGGTCTTCGGCGAGGATCGTGAAGTCGACATGATCGTAGATCTTGCCGGAGAACGAGCCGTACAAGCCGTCGTCGATGATGTACTGCGTTATGCCGTTTGGCCGCACCGATTTGCCGATGACGCTCGTCACCAGCGTGGTCGATTCGGCGGAAATCACGCGGCCGGGTTCGGCGATGATGCGGATCGGCAGGTCGCCGAAGTGCGTCGACAGCGATTGCTGGACCATGTCGCAATAGGCTTCGAGGCTGAGGACCGATTCGCGATACGGGGCCGGCATACCGCCGCCGATATCGAGCACTTCAAGTTCAATCCCTTCTGCCGCGGCCTCGTCCCAGATGCGGCGGACGGTGCGGAGGGCCGTGTCGTAGTCGTCCGGGTTCAGCGTCTGCGAACCGACGTGGAACGCGATGCCATTGACTTTCATGCCCAGATCGCGGGCTTCGCGGAGCAAACCGACGGCTTCGGACGGGGCGCAGCCGAACTTGGCGGACAGGTTGATCAGGCTGGAGGTCGACGTCATGGCGACGCGGAGCAGCAACGTGACGTCCGGCGTCAGCTCGCGGACTTTGCGGAGTTCGTTGATGTTGTCGTAGACGAACCATCGGAGGCCCGCGTTGTAGCAGGTCATCAGATTGGCCTCGGTCTTGCAGGGATGCGTGTGCAGCATCTGTTCGGGGACGAAGCCGGCGTCGAACGCGGCGTTCATCTCGCCGATCGAACAGACGTCGACCGAACAGCCCAGCTCGAACAGCGTCCGGAGAATCGTGCTATTGGGGTTCGACTTGGCGGCGTAATAAAACTCGACGCCCGGCAAGCCGGATTGGAGCAGTTCATAGTTCCGGCGGACAGCGGACCGCGAGACGCACAACAGCGGCGTGCCATGCTCGGCGGCAAGGTCCTTGGCCTGATCGAAACTGATCACCGGAGCGGCGATACGGTCTTCGGTATTCGTGAACGAAACGCGATCTTCGAGAATGGTGGCCATGTGTAGAGATGCTCCGAGAGTGCCTTGGACGGCGACTTGTGCTGCGTAATGGAGAACGAGCAAGGGGAACCGAATTCCCGACCGACATTGCTCACGATGAAACCCTGGAACCGACCGAATCCTTCAGCAGGTTCACCGGTGGGGTGCCCCCGGTGAGGGCCGGGGTATCATCGCGTCAGCAGCGGAGAACGCTTCAAAGAGGCGTTGGACTCCCAGGCCAGCGAGACAGCGTGGGAATAGCAATGGACCGGCTCGCAGAGATGGCACAACGCGACATCGCGGGCCAAGCCGTGCAGCAAGACCGCCAAACTGCTGCGATAGGCCGCACAGTAACTCTGACGAGCTCCGTGACGAGCCACCAGCAGCCAGGCAAACCGCGTCGACAGTTCACGCAACCAGGAACGGCAACGCGCAACCCCCATCGTCCCTGTCGGGCGACGAGCGGCAGCAATGCTTGGTTTGATGGCGTCTGTCATTATGCGGTGTGGAGCCTCCCAGTCACTTCGGTCAATGCCGAAGATTTCTGTCGGTCATTGTAAGACCCTATTCGGCACGGGCCAAGAGTAGCTTTGCCCAAATTTGAAAATCCGGAGAAATTTTTTCCCGAACCGTCCACCGGCAAGTCTTGCCGGCTTCAACGTGGCGACCGACAAACGCTCGTCCGTGACGACCGCGCAGCGCAGGCGAAAATCGCCGATCAGCTACTTTAACCCTTGGTGATAACGCAGAAAATCGACTTCCAACTGCGACACATTCTTGCCGAACGCCTGCTGGAAATCGGTCAGTCGCTCTTCGGGGCTGTACTCCTCCAGCATCCGCCGTGCGGAAACCTGCTTCAAATACCGAGCGTACTGCTCCTGCCGGGTCTGTAAGAGAAAGAATGTCAGCGCCCACGCCTCGGCATAGGCGTCGAGCGGCGCCGACTGGAACCGGTCATCGCTCGACACGAAGTCTTCCAGCGCTTTCTTCGGCCGGCGTCCTGCCAGGTAATTCCGAAACCCCGAGAACCGGTCCCGGTTGATCTTCGCCGCGGCGGGCGTCGTCGGCATCGGATTGCGGAAGTTCTCCGGCTCGAACGCCGTCGCCAGGCCTTCCACCACCCATTTCGGGTTGCTGCCGATCCGTCGATGCAGGCCGAGATTGAACGCCACCTGGTGCACGGCTTCGTGGATGATGGTGTCGTCCAGGTCGCCCGTGGATGCCGAGTCGTACAACGCCACCCGGTTTGACGTCTGCAAATAATAGCCCATCAACCCTGCGGCCGGGTTGACCCGTTCGCTGCGACAATACTCCGCAAACTTCGCCCGATCCGGAAAGACGATGGCCACGAGCGGGAATTCCGGCTCGCGGATCGAAAAGCCGCGGGCCGTGAAGTAGACGTGCACATGGCGGTAGAGTTCCTCGAACAGCCCCACGTACCGTTTCGCATCGCCGCGCCCGGCTACCACCAGGTAATGCGCTGAACCGGCGACTTCATATCCGCGGCCGAACTCGGCGACGAGCACGTCGCGCAGATCGGCCGACGAGAGCGGACGGAAAGCCGACTTTAAGGGAGTATAATCGGAGACGGCGTGCAGCGAAAAGGCTTCGAGCCGGCCGTCGCGCTGGAGCAGCCAGAAATGCTTGTCGGTCTTACCGGCGACCGTGCCGGTGTAAGTCTCCTCGCCAATGCGGATGTCCAGCAACTGCGCCGGCTCCGCCGCACACAGCGGAGCCTGCATCGCCAGAAGGATCGTCAGAAATTTCCTGTACACGAGGATGCGCCTCTGTCAAATCCTGAATTGCGTGTTTTCAGCCCTCTCAAGAATCTTTACACTCTGAGCAGGGGGCGTGATGTCCCGGGGATGAAGGATGCCGTCGGATTTCGCGATTCCCTGCGCGTGAGGAATCGACGAGGCCCGTCACGGAAAACAGTGCAGTCATGACGGTTGTATGTCTGATGCTTGTGCTGATGCTGACGGGGGCTGAAACGCCCGCGCCGGAAGATGCCGACGCGGTCTGTACGGCCGTCGCGCGCTGGATCGAGCTTTTGGAAGCCCCGACGCTGGCGGAGCGGTCGCGAGCCGAACGGGAACTGCTCGACCTCGGGCCGAAGGTCTTGCCGTGGCTGCCTCCGAATGATTTGCTTCCCGGAATCACATCCCGCGAAGCCGTTCAGCGCCTGCGGATCCAACTCCAGCGCAAACTGGCCCGCGACTCGGCCCGCCCGTCGCACGTTACGCTGTCAGAAACCTGCGGACTTCAAGATCTAGCGACCGAAATCGCCCGGCAGACGGCGAATCCGGTCCGACTGGCTGAGAATCTGCCGACGTCCTCGCTGAAGCCGCGAACCTGGACGCTTGACCGAGTTCCGTTCTGGGAGGCCATCGACTCCGTGTGCGACGAAGCGAAGCTGCGCGCCATGGCGGACCCGGAAACGGACGGCCTGCTGCTAACGGCACGTCCGGACGATTTTCACCTTCCCGCCGTCAGCCGGGCCGGCGTGCTGCGGGCCGAACTCTCGGAGGCCAGCCGGCAAACAATCACCGGGGATGCCACGCGGAACCTTTTGAGACTGCGGGGCGAATTGGCGTTTGAACCCCGGCTGCGGCCGTTGTTCGTCCATTTCAAAGCCGGCGACTTCACCAGCGCCGATCGCGACGGAACGGTGCTCGAAAGCTGGAATCCTCAAGCGCGGTACGAATTGCCGATGACCGGCGCCGCGCGGCGGACAAAGATCGGCTGGGACTTTGTCCTCCCGGCCGATGCCGCGCCGCGCCGCGTCTCGCTTCGGGGAAAACTGATCGTCCAATTGGCGGCGGCCACCGAACAAATTCGGTTCGAGCAACTGGCCGGCCGGAAGGAAGTCTTGCGCCGTCGCGGCGGCGTGTCCGTCCGGCTGCATCGCGTGGAATTCACTGACGGGGAAAATGAGACCCGAGCGGCGAAATTGCGCGTGACCGTCAACTACGACGCCGGCGGCCCCGCGTTCGAGTCGCACCGGACCTGGGTCTATCACAACGCCGCCTGGATGGAAGACGACCGCCGCCGATATCCGCTGACCGACTTCGACACGCTGCAACAGACCGACGGCAGCGTGCAGTTGGAGTACCGTTTTCACGATCTTCCGCCTGGCGATTCGCTGAAATTCGTGTACGAGGCTCCGACGCTGCTGCTGGATGTGCCGTTTGACATCGAGTTCAGCGATATCGCCGTGAGGTAGCCCCAAAGCCCGCCGTCGGCGACGGCGGGACGGCCGGCTTCCTGCACGCCTCGAAGACCTTGGAATCGTCGCGATTTCCCGGTAGTCTGCTGAAGATTTCACTGTGATTCGCGCCGCGCGTCGGCGAAACGCCAGCGATCAACGTCACCCCCCACACCAGGAACGACCTCATGGACACCACGAACGGCGGATTGAATCGAAAACTGCGGATGGCGCTCGTCGGCGGCGGGCAAGGGGCGTTCATCGGCCGCGTGCATGTCACGGCGGCCGTGCTCGACAACCGAGCGGCGCTCGTCGCCGGGGCTCTTTCGTCCGATCCGGTAAAAGCCAAGGCCTCGGCCCCGGCGTATGACATTCCCGCGGACAGGGCTTACGGTTCTGTCACGGAACTTGTCGAAAAAGAAAAAGCCTTGCCGGCGGACATGCGGATCGATTTCGTGACCGTCGCCACGCCCAATCATACGCACTTCCCGATCGCCAAGGCGGCACTCGAAGCCGGGTTCAATGTCGTTTGCGACAAACCGATGACGTTTGATCTCGCCCAGGCCGAAGAACTGCTCAAGCTGGTCGAAAAGAGCGGCGCGGTGTTCGCCGTCACGCATAATTACACAGGCTATCCCCTCGTCCGCCAGGCCCGGGAAATGATTCTGAGCGGCGAACTCGGCGAAATTCAGGCTTTTCGGTCCAACTACATTCAAGGCTGGCTGCGGACCAGGCTGGAATCCGACGATCAGAAGCAGGCCAAATGGCGCACCGATCCGGGCAAGTCCGGCGCGGCAGGTTGTTTCGGCGACATCGGCACTCACGCCTACAACCTGGCACGCTACATGACCGGGCTGCTCCCCGCGGAAATTTCGTGTCATCTCAAAATCTTTGAACCGGGCCGGGCGCTCGACGACTACGGCCATGCCGTCATCCGCTTGGAAAACGGCGGCGTCGGCACCGTCACCGCCAGCCAGATTTCGCACGGCCGGGAAAACGATTTGTTCATCGAAGTGGACGGCACGAAAGGCGCGCTGGCCTGGCGGCAGGAGGAACCCAACAGCCTGCTGGTCCGCCGCAACGGCTCGCCGCACGCCATCTACACCCGCGATCCCAACGCGCCGTTCATGAACGCTTCCGGCAAGGCAGCCTGCCGGTTGCCCAGCGGACACCCCGAAGCGTTTTTCGAAGCGTTTGCCAATGTGTATCGCTTCGCCTACGACGACATGGTGCTCCGGGCCATGAACCAGCCGTTTGAAAAGAAGAACACGATTTATCCGAACATCTACGACGGCACGGAAGGGATGTACTTCATCCAGCAGTGCGTGGCGAGCAGCAAGCAAAACGCCGCCTGGCTGCCGCTGAAACACGCCGCCGCCCGGCGGTGATTATTGAAAGCCCGCGATCGCCAAAGCCCGCCGTCGGCGACGTCGGGATCCCGGCTGCGCCCTCGGAGGGCATTAGTGTCGTTACATCCCCCGTGTTCGGCGCGCTGCGTCGTTTCGGAAACTTCATCGGGCCGATCACCCCATTGGGCCGATGAGGAAACGATGCGTGTTGAAACTGTTTCCTGACGCTCTCCCGGGGTGACTTTTCCGATGGCGCCGAGAATGCCGACCGCCGTCGATCCCGGGGCTCATTGGATGCACGATGTCGCCCGGCGATTGGAACGGGCTCTCGGCTGGCCGGTGACGTTTGACGCCCCGTCCGATTCTGACGGTGATGCCAGCCGAGACTGCTGGCACGCCGACATCCAGGACGGAATCCAGAAGATCGGCCGGCTGACGCTGCAGTTGCCGGACGATCCGAGACGCGACGCCGGCTTTACGTCGGCCCGCGAGCTGACGGACCTGATGGCCGAGGTGCTCAGCCGCCTGGCGACAGCGGCCCGCAAGCTCGACACGCGCAGCCAGGATATTTCGACACTGGTCGAGATCGGAAAGTCGGTCCCGCGCAGTGCAGACTTGCCAACGGCATTGGCCCAGTTGTTGAAAGCCGTGACGCAGATTTCCGGCCTGTGGTGCGGTGCATTTTTTCTGATCGATCCCCGCGATTCCCAATTGAGATTGCGGGCCACCCATCAGTTGCCGGCCAAAAAGGTCCCCGCGCCTCTACGAGCGATCGACCTCGAAACTCCCGACGGGCGCGCCTGGAGGTCCGGCGCCGTGCGGCTGAATCGTAAACACGCGAACGATCGGAATTGGTTGCCGGAAGGCATGGCGGTCGGCCTCGGCGTGCCGATCTTGTCGCCCTCGGGATACCTGGGAATGCTCTGGTGTTTCGATCGCCGGCAGAAGGCGCTGGGCGATTGGGAAGAGCAGGTGCTGCAATCTGTGGCCGCGCAGATCGCCGCAGTCCTGGAGCGAACGGTTCTGTTGAAGGAGAGCGAACAGCAACAGCAGTTGAAGTCCGACTTACGGGTCGCCTCGGCCAAGTTGCCCGTCGGACTGCTGGAATTGCCCCCCAAGGACTGGGGGCTGGATCTGGCACTCCGGGCCGCGACGGTGACGGGGGTCGGCGGCGATGTGTGCGACGTGATTCCGCTCGGCGATCACCGGACGCTGATCGCCATCGGGGACGCCGTCGGGCACAGCGTTCCCGCGGCGATGCTGGTCTCCGTGGTTCGCGGAGCGCTGAGGGCCCTGGTGTCGCAGGCGGCGCCGAACTCGTTGTCGACTTCCCGGCTGATGGGCGGCTTGAATCGCACGTTGTCGGCCGTCACCCGCGAGGAACAGTTTGTCACGCTGATGCTCGCGATCATCGACAGCCAGGCCGGCACGCTGACTTACACCAACGCCGGACATCCCCCGCCGCTCCTGTTGCGCGGCGGGGAATGGACGTCGCTTCAATCTCACGGCCTGTTTCTCGGCGTGCTGCCGGATGCGGTCTACACCACCTCGACGTGTGAATTGCTGGCCGAGGACGTGCTGGTCCTCTTCACCGACGGCGTGACGGAAACGATGAGTTCCTCCAGGGCCGTCTTTCGGCGGCAGGGCATCAAGGCCACGCTGCCTTCGGCCGGCGCTGCCGACGCCCATGCCATTGCGGAAGCGATCTGGCACGGACTGGAACAGCACGATCCGGGACGTCCGCTGCGCGATGATCGGACGTTACTCGTCCTCAAGTACCTCGGGGCCGGCTGAAGATTCTTCACTCCAGAGTCCGCGACGCTGCTCTCTGGCTTCCCGTTCCGCGCGGCGGAAGCGGTCCTTCATCGCCGAGCTGTAGGGAAATCCCGTCCTCGCCGGACTGTATCCGGCGCGGATGATCTCTTCGTTAATGAGCACTCCCTGAAGATAGACGTAAGCCAACCGGCGCCCGTACGCGTCGAAAGGTTCTTGATCGAATCCGAGCGACACCGTGCGGCCGCCCACCGAATTGAAGAGAAAATCCCTGGCCGCTTCAGACCACGGTTCCGAAGCACGGCCGTCTCTCTCCAACTCGGGCGTATCGATGCCCAGCATCCGCACTCGATGCCCGCCGTCGAGGATCAGCGTGTCTCCGTCGATGACGCGCTGGACCGCGTGCAGTTGATGCGGGTCGCCCAGCGGCGCCGCGGCAGTCGGCCAACGCCTGAGCAAGATCAACAGGAGGGCCGTCGCCAAAAGTAAGGCCGATCGCCTCAACAGCCGCCGGCGATGGTGTGCCATGAGATGCGGCCGTGCGTCAGTTCTTGCTGAACGTCAACCGGCGGGCGGCATCGCGGCCGAGCGGATCGCGAAGAAACCGGCGATGACAGCGGGGGCATAAGTCGAAGCGAAATTTCTTGGTTTCGCAGCTTTCGGCGTCGGCCGTATCAGCGGCGTCTGTCGACGCCAATTGCAGCGCGACCTGCTCGAGATGATCTTCATCGAGATCGGACGGCGACAACTGGTCTGGGTCGAAAGCGGGGTACGCTTCCAACTGGACGACGAATCGCCGCTCATCTAATTGACTGCCGCAGAGATCGCATGAGAAATGCAACATCGCTTGGCTCTTCCGCTGAAAATCGAATTTATGCCGCAGGGACTGTCGATCGGCCCCATGCGTTCGATTGTAAGCACAACGGAAGAAGTCTGAAAAGGTTCGTTTGAGAAAAAAATCTCGCCGTCGTCCGCGAAGAATTGCTGCGCGCAAGAACGGCCGAATTGCCCTTGACGCGGAACCCCGTTGTCAGTTCATTCCCACGCGTCGATGGCGACCTGCACGCTGTCAGCCGCGGAGTGCAGAGCAATGTCTGAAAGAATCGCCTCTCCCCGTTTGGCGAGTTGCAGTCGAGGTGCGTGAGAATTCCCCGCCTCCGTTCGGAATTCCCGGAGCGCCGGCCGTTCGCTCGCGAAGCGGTCCCTCAGCGACTGCAGCTTCTCAAGCAGCTCGTTGCGAGTGAAGCTCGACTTAAAAAGGTAGTCGTCCGCCCCGGCCTGGATCGCCGCCTGCACCGTCTCCTGCGCGGCGTCTGACGAGAGAACCAGCAGGGGGATGCCGCGCAGCGTCGCATGTTCGCGAAACGCACGGAGCGTCCGCAATCCATCCCAGACCGGCATCTGGATATCGACGACGGCGATTTCGGGCGGCGTCTCGATCGCTTTGTAAAACCCGTCGGACCCGTCCTTGGCCGCGATCACCGTGTACGCGCGCTGCAACATCGCGACCAGCAGCGTGCGAAACAGCGGATCGTCATCCATCACCAGCACGCGAGGACGCAGGCTGTCCGTCGAACCGGGTCCGACGCCTGAGATTTTCCCCTGCGGCAACATGACGGCCGATTCCAGATTCGACTTGACCGTGATAGATGGGAATAACCAGTCGCCGTGCGAGTTTCGTCATCCGGGTTCCCGCCAATGCAGCGCGAGGACGAACCGCAGGCACGCTCAGGGAGAATTATCGGCGAATCGCTGGGCGTCGAAGACATTATTCAAGGCGATCAGCATTTCCAGTGTGCGCGGCGTCATCAACCGCAGGCCGCCTGCCGAGTCCGCCGTCGTAGAGTCAGCGAATGGTTCACCGGTCCTGGTCGCGCCCTGGGTTTCAGCAGTTGCAGTGAACATCTCGGTGGGAATCCTTGTTGAACCGTTCCTTCGCATCCGCGAGGGAACTTTAGTTCGATTTCGGAACCCGCGCCGGATCGGCCGGAAAAAATCTTGGACTAGGCTCCCGCCGATTCCGGACAATCCGAACCGCCCGGAGCACCGCTCCAGCCGTCACATCCGACAGGGACCGCGCAATCTGGAACCCCATGACGAAAAAAATCGCAGCGAAGCGCGTCCCCCAAAGCCCGGCGTCGGCGACATCGGGACCGACTACTTGCCGGGCAAACGGATGATGCCGTCCCAGTCGGACGGCGGGAGGCGATTGTGGGCCGTGATGTGCTGCAGTAGAAAATCCTGGGCGCGATCGCCGGCGGGCATCCCATGGAGGCAGCGGTAGGCCTCGTCCCACCGCCCCGTGAGAAACGCCTGCACGCCGGCTTCATATTGCTGCACGTGTTCGGACGTCAATTCGCTCCCTTCGCCGAACGCCGGCAACAACTCGCTCACGAGCACGGGGGTCTCCATGCCGTACGGCAATACCCTCGCCAGGGACCGCAATCGGCCTTCGGCGGGGAGCAGCCGCTCGTTGAGAATGTGCCTGGTCGCTTCATCAACGAGAATGGGGACGCGGAGTTGCTTGGTCATTCCTTCCAGCCGGCTCGCCAGGTTGACGACCGGCCCGAAGACGGTCACTTTCACCTGGTCCGATGTGCCGATCTTCCCGGCGACCGCGCGACCATGCGCAATGCCGATCCCCATCGCAAAATCAGCGAGCGGGTGATTCTTCTGGGCTGCGGCCTTTGCAAACGCCTCGCGAATGCCGAGCGCCGCCCGGCAGGCGTTCACGGCGGCATCCGGCGAGGCGAACGGCCAGCCCCAGAACCCGAGCGCCGCATCCCCCTGAAAGTCCCCCGTGACTCCGCCATGTTCCAGAATGTGCTGCGTCATCACTCCCAGCGCGCGGCTGACGCGCTCCAACAGGCCGATCAGGTCGCCAGCGGAATTCTCCGCACGCTGGCTGAAGCCGCGCAGGTCGCAGAACATGACGGTGATATCGCACTCGCACGGTTCGAGCAGCGTGGTATCGAGTTCATCGCCAAGCGCCGCGAGAATCGGCGGCGCGAAAAATTGCCGCAGCCCGGCTTTCTGCCGTTCCATCCGCCGCGCGCGAACCACGGCGCCGATGATTTCCGCGACGAGTTCCGTGAACTTCACGTCGGCTTCCAACTGCAGCTTGTCCGAAAGCGTGGTGCCGGGAACGAACGTCGGCCCCATCTTCCCGGCGACGTACAGCCCGGTCGGTTCCGTCGTCAGGCCGGCGACCGGCGTGCAGTAGGCCCAATCGAATTCCTGACCCAGCGTCTGCTCGGGTGAACCAGGCTCCGGGGTCTGTTCCCAGACATGCAGCACGCTGCTCTGCCGATGGGCCAGCGCCTCCCACGTCAGCCGGCGGCTGGGCCGCAATTCACCGGCGGTCTCCCGGCGGCGTTCCCAATGCCAGACCCGGACGATCTCCCCCTCGGCAACAGACACGATTGCCGCGGCCTCGGCATGAACCACGCCTCGCAGCAGCAGGTTGACCAGCCGATGATGCAGTTCCTGATCGTCGCGCGCACCGGCGATGACCTCCGGCAGATGCGTGAGAACTTCCAGGCGATTCTCCGGATCCTGGTAGCGAATCTGCTGCAATTCCTGGTGCGTGAAGGCGACCTCTTCGACCGGTCGCTCGCCGGACGCTGCGCTGTCATCCCCGTCGATCCGCTGCACGCGGAAGACGGTCTGTCCCAGCACAAAGTGCCGGCCTGCCGTTACCGTGCACGACTCGACCGGCTGTCCTTGAAAGAAAATCGGATTCCTGGCGGCCGAGTGCTGCCGGAGTTCCACGCGATCGGCATGAACCGTCAGCGTGGCGTGCACGGCGGAGATTTGCGCGTCCCACGGCACGAGATGGTCGGCGTCGGCCCCCCGGCCGATCGTGCAGCAGGCCCCTGGCGTCAGGGTCTTGCGCCAGTGCAGCGGATCGTCCGGACCCTGGGCCGACAGCTCAAGCACGTTCGGTCCCCTT
The DNA here is from genome assembly GCA_964388415.1 of uncultured Planctomycetaceae bacterium. GTDB lineage: Bacteria > Planctomycetota > Planctomycetia > Planctomycetales > Planctomycetaceae > CAZDGB01. The sequence continues at coordinate 55,123 of CAYMAO010000026.1, forward strand.
GGCGGACCACGACAACGTCCCCGTGCCGGCAGTCGGGATATTATTCCCGGCATGTGACCACGGCCACCAGCGCGGCGGCCGCTCGTTCACGATCCGCAGGATCAGCCACCAGCAGCCGGCGACCAGCACCACCACCACCAGAACGGCGCTCATCCCGAACAGCAGCATCCGCTTCCTGAGATCGTCGACCGCTTCAAACGCCGGCTCGCGGCGCTCCTGCACGACAGCGACCCAATCGGTATCGCGCACCAGCGAAAACGCCGCCAGCCACTCTCCTCCGAACTCCTGCGGCCGGATCGCGCTCATCGGGTCGATATAATCCAGCACGCGGTCGAGCTTCGACGATTCGGTTTCCGCCAACGGGGTGACCGACAATTGCTTCAACTGCTCCACCATGCCGGGGGAGACGGTCAATTGTTCAAACTCGTCCGGCTGCAGCCGAGGCACCAGCCCGCCCGGCTTCCATTCCGAATGGGCGATCAGCTTCCAGACCCGGCTGTCGATCAGCGCCAGCTCGCGGCCGACGCCGTCGGCCCCTTGCGAAACCACGCTCCGTTCATAGTCCAGCAACAAGTCGCTGACGTTGATGGATCGTCCCAGGACCCCGATGACGTTCTCGTCCGTGGCATCCCAGACCGGCACCGTCAACGCCACGCGCAAGCGCCCCGTCGACGTACTCTCATAAACCCGGCAAACGTGCGGCTTCTTGATCGGCTGCACGTCCGCAGGCACCGTCTTCGGCGAATACGATTCATTCCGGCCGTGAAAATAATCTCGATACGCAAATTTCGCGTCCAGCGTTCCCGTCTTCGGCATATGCCAGCGCTGAACTCCTTCCGCATCCAAAAGAAACCAGCTTGCGTCCGTGGAACGCTCCAGCAGTTTTCGCCGTGCTTGATTCTCCTCGTACTTCTCGTCCAGCCGTTCCATCAGGCCGGTTCGTTCCTCAAGCGGGACGCTCGCGTACTCCGCGACCGCGGCTCGGAATTCTTCGCTCTGCGCGATCTCCAGCAACTCTTCCCTGCGGTCGACTAACTCTCGCTCCAGGCTGCTGGCCAACAAGTTGACCGACAGCACGTCGCTTTCCAGCGCGCGGTCTTCCAGGTTCAAGCGCACCGTCGAAACCGCGTCATACATCGCCTCGGACACCAACGGAGCCGTAAACAAGAGCAAAAGCACAGGCAGCACCAGGCCCAGCACCAGGAGCGGTCGCCGAGAGCGTTGCCGCTCGCGCTCGGCCAGTCGGTCCAACACGGCCTGGGCGTTCGGCAGCCTGCGCGACGGCGAGCCCGCCAGGCAGCGGTCGATGATGTCGACCAACTGCGAATCGACGCCCGGCATCCGGCGATGCTGCGCCGGTTTTGGTCCCTCCGACACGATCTGCCGATAGGTCGCCAGCTGCGTCTCAAGGCTGCTGTCCGATTTGAGCCGCTTGTCCGTTTCCGCGGAACGATACGGCGGCGACCCCGTCACCATGTGATACAACAGCGCCCCCAGCCCGTACACGTCCCAACGCGCATCGGGGACCGCCTTGAGGTCGGCTTGTTCGGGGGCCATGTAATACAGTGTGCCGAGCGCCGGGCTGCGCTCATCCACCAGCCGCGACTGCCCGAAGTCGCACAGCCGGGGTTCCCAGTCCTGGTCGAGCAGCACGTTCGCCGGCTTCAAATCGCAATGCAGAATCCCGCTGCCATGCGCGTGCACCAGCGCCTGGCAAATCCGCGTCGCAATGCGGACCGCATCCGCAACGCCAAGCGGCCCTTCCGACAATCGCTCTGCGAGCGATCCGTTGTCGAGATATTCCATCACGTAATACGGCGGATCGTGATCCCAGCCGACGTTCAGCAGCCCGACAATGTTCCGCGAGGTATACAGCACCGCGAGCTTTTCGACCTCGCGCCCCAGCAGCGACCAGTCGACGCCGCGGCGATGGGCGTAAAACTTGATCGCCACCTGCTTGCCCGTATTGAGTTCACGGGCCAGCCAGACCGACCCGAACCGCCCCTCGCCGATCTTCCGTTGAATATGATGCCCCGGCACACTCGCCGGCGGCTGATCGTCCGCCAAACTCAACTCTCGCGCACGACTACGCTGCACCTCGTCCTGAGGAAGGGTCTCGGTGACGGAGGGGGTGGTGGACATGCGAATCAACGCCTGGAAATATCACAGACTGCCAATGAGGACATCGATCATAAAGTGGATCGACGTCCTCGGCCATCGTGATTTGGTCCGATCTCTCCTGTCGGCTGCTACGCAATTTCAACTCCAACAGCATCGCGAGGAGTTCATCGTCGGATATCGCGGGGGTCCAGCAGAGGCTGGTGAAGACGGCGGCGCGTCATTCAATACGCCTTGACCAATTCGTTACGCAATCGCAGACAAAAGCAGCATTGCTCAAGCCCCTCGCTGCGGTGGTTCTGCGGCGGCTTTAACTTGCGGAGATCAGGCAGGTCTGAAGGAAAGCCGACGAGTTGGTGATACAATTCGGCATCGCGTTCTTCGGCAAGCGTTATGATCCGCATCCACATGGTCCGCCAGCGAACGAGTCGCGGCGAATTCAAATCGAGTTGTCGTATCAATCGTCGTGGGTCCATGTCTCGTGCGTGAAGAACGCCGTCTTCCAGCAATGTGATGGATTCTGAATGCAACAAGCGAAACGGGTCGCCAACGGCTTGATCGTTCTTAATGGAATTGCAACGACGACAGGCATAGACGAGATTCAGATAATCGAGCCCTTGGTGAGGATGGAACGCCTGAGGTTGAAAATGATCGAGTTCAAATTCGCCCGTGACTTGTCCCCACGTTTCTCGCTTCAGGCAATAGACGCAACGGCACAGAAACTCATCGCGAAGCCAATCTCGATACGATTCGTATGAACCATACCCCGCCGGATGATGTCGTCGCATGTGCCGGGGGCGTGGATAATCGAAGATCAACGCGGCTTGCCCTTCTTTTTCAGTTCGAGAAGTTTTCGGTGCAGGGCCTTCGCACCCTCAAGCGGCATATTCGCTTCGGCATCAAGCTGTTCTCGCATCATTCCGGTGAGGCCAGCTAGCTCGAATTGCTCGGCAGGCGTCAGTGATCCCTGGATCTCTTTGTCAATCAACTCGAATCGACGTTGATTCAGATGAGTGTTCCAATCACGGGAGATCACCCGTTGTCCGAGAAATGCCTGTCCGATTGCCTCTGCAATGGAATTTGTGTCTTCGCCAGAATCCAGGAGCGTCTGAATCACCGCCCTGACTGTCACGTTGCGGATCTCAGTGCGACTTGCTTCCGCGGCGAAATCGCAACAGAGATTGACGAAGTTTTCTTCAAAATGTTTATTGAATTGACGCAGCCAATCACTGGCAGATTCTGGGATCGATTCGCGTCGGGCTTCAGGCCTCGATTCAAGCGGCTTTCTGCTGGGCATCATCTGCTCCTCGATCATCAATCGCCGCAGAAAGTGATCGAAGCGCGGCTACCGCAGCTTGACGATAGTGTGACAACATCACAATATTGGGATTGCCGGATCGGCAAGCAATTTGCTTGGCTTGTTCGCAGACTTCGTCCGCAAACAGAGCTTTCCAGCGAGAGAGTTCTTTTGCCGCTAATGCATCAATTCGAACCTGTGCGACGCTTTCCATAGTACCGCCCTTCTTCACCCGCAAACGATTCGATCTCATTTCAATAACAAGCAGCCCCTGAAGAACCGGCAAAGTTTACTTCATAAATCAACGATTCGTCCAGATCGGTTATTCATGAGCTGAGTTGCCGGTGAAGCCGCGGTAACCCAGCTTCTGATCTCGAGAAAGTCCGGATTGCCAAGGTCCATGCCGAACATTGTTCACTCGTGTTCCCCCACCAGATCCCTGCGCAAATCCCCCGTCGTCGCCGCGCCGCAGAGGTGCATTGCGCGGACCACTTCCTCGCGGAGAATGTTCAGCACGTGCGCTGCGCCGGCTTCGCCGTTCACGGCGAGACCCCAGAGCGGCGGGCGGCCAACGGCGACGGCACTCGCTCCCAATGCCAGCGCCTTGACGACGTCCGTGCCGCGGCGGATGCCGCTGTCGAGGAGCACCGGGCAGCGGCCGGCGACAGCGTCGACAATTTCCGGCAACGCGGAGATCGTTGACGTGGCCGTGTCCAATTGTCGTCCGCCGTGATTGGAGACGAAGATGCCGCGCACCCCGTGATTCAGGCACAACGCCGCATCGTCGCCGCGGAGGATCCCTTTGACGATCACGGGGAGCTTCGTCTGGCCGCAGAGCCAGGCGATGTCGCGGAACGACAGATCGGGTTTGAACTGGGCGACGATGAGTTCCGTCTCGCTCGTCACCGGCAGTTGCCGTTTCTCATGCACGGCCCGCAGATTCACGAGCTGCAGTTCCGACGGCATGCGGAAGCCGTTGCGGAGGTCGATTTCCCGATTGCCGAGCACGGGCAAGTCTGCCGTGACGACCAGCGCCGCGAACCCGTGGGCTTCGGCTTTTTCGACCAGGGCTTTCGTGATGGCGGGGTCTTTGTTGCAGTACAACTGAAACCACATCGGTCCCGGACACTGGGCGCGGATGTCTTCCATGGGATAGGTGGACGCCGTGCTGAGGATCATCGTCGTCCCGGTCGCTGCCGCGGCGCGGGCCATGGCGAGTTCGCCGTCGGGATGCGCCAGCTTCTGCATGGCGGTCGGGGCGATGAAGACAGGCCAGGCGTACGTCTGGCCGAACAGCGTGACGGCCGGCTCCACGCGGGCGACGCCTTGCAGCATGCGCGGCCGAAGATCCCAGCGGTCGAAATCCGACCGATTGCGTCGGAGCGTGATTTCGTCATCGGCGCCGCTGGAATAGTAACCGAAGACTTGCTCGGGCAGGTGGCATCGCGCAGCCGTTTCGTAATCGTGGAGGTTGAGGAGTTTTTCCGGGGAGGGACGGGACGGATCGGCGGGCATGATTTCGTACCGGGGGGCAACGAAAAACCCCCGGTGAGTGAACGTCACCGGGGGCGGAACTATCGTCAGGCAGGAATTTCGCGTTCGGCCCTGCTAAGCCATGCGAAGCGAAAGTTCGCCGGGTCCGTGCTCGTAGCAGTCGCTGTCGTGCCAGAGGGGAACGCCTGCGGCATAGCGGGCTGCCAGGATCAAGACTTTTTCTTCGGAACCAGGCTTGGCCAGCGTCGGCTCTTTGGGATTGATTCCCAACGAACTGAAATCGATTTCTTCGAACTCCAGGACTTCGTCGAACTCAGACGAATCGTCCTCGAGTTCAAACAGGGTTTCTTCAGCCAGTTCATCCACTTCAAACTCAAACGACATAACGTGACCCTCTCCACATCAAGGACACACCGCACAGGAAATCAGCCCCGCACGGAACACCAGTTTTCATTCCAGTCCACAAATTCTTCTCAAGCCGCGAGCTTTCATCTCAGGCCGAAGGCCATACCCCCTGCCAGACACTATTTCCGCGAAACACGGTCCTCTCGGAATAGGCTCTTCGAACACTGTGACTGAAGTCAAATACAATCCACACCATCTCCGTGAAACGTACCACGACGCTCCAAGGAGATGACATCCAGACACAGACCCAGAGTCAGCAGGGCTCGCCAGGCACTCGTTGCTTCAGTGCGGCACGGCAACGTGCAACACTGCGACGTTTTCGTCACAGCGATGGAGCGTCCTGCTCAGGCGAGAGACAAGGCGGGTGAACAACCGAGGCACGAGCATTTTTCAATCTATGGTACGGAATGTCAACAAAAATTTTCAAAATCCGCCGAAGACCCCGACATTTCTCGGTCTTTGGAATCCCGAAACTCTCTCAACGGAAATGTTCATTGCCGGGAACTCGACGAATTCAACCCAGATTAACAATCGTCTTCCCACGGAGTCCTCTGAGGGACCCTTCGGACGTAGCGCCGCAAGGCTCAGCGATCCGGGCGCCCGACGTCGTACCGCTTCAGTTTTCGATCAAGCGTGGACCGTTCAATCCCCAGCAGTTGGGCCGCCTGCGACTTGTTCCAGTTCGTCGAGTCGAGCGTCGCCAGAATGTGCTGCTGTTCAATGACTTCCAACGGGACCGGGCGGAAACTGGCGGGCGAAGCGGCCGGTTCCGGCAGGTCGGACCGTCCGAGAGCAGAGAGTTGAATGTCGCGGGATTCCAAAGTTTTTGCCACCGTGAGGATCACGGCCCGCTCGATGGTGTTTTGCAGCTCGCGGACGTTGCCTGGCCAGTGGTACTCCATCAGTGCCGCGAGGGCGCCGGGCGACAATTCCGGCGGCTGCCGACCGATGTTCTGTGCGAAGCGCGTCAGGAAGTACTCGGCGAGGATGGGGATATCGGTTTTGCGTTCGCGAAGCGGCGCAACGTCAATTTCCACGACTTGAAGTCGGAAGTACAGGTCTTTGCGAAAGACACCCTCTTTGACCGAAAGTTCCAGATCGCGGTTGGTGGCCGCGACGACTCGGACATCGACTTTCACCGCTCCGCCGCCGCCGACCCGTTCATAGGGATGGCCTTCGAGCACGCGGAGGAATTTGGCCTGGATCGGAGGGCTCATCTCGCCAACTTCATCCAGAAAGATTGTGCCGCCGTCCGCCTGCTCGAATTTCCCGATTTTTCTTGCCGTCGCCCCGGTAAAGGAACCCTTTTCGTGGCCGAACAACTCGCTTTCGAGCAGGCTTTCACTCAGGGCGGCACAGTTCATCGTGACAAACGGGCCGGCATACCGAGGGCTCCCGCTATGGATGGCGCGGGCGACCAGTTCTTTCCCGACGCCGCTTTCGCCGCGAATCAGCACCGTAGCAGCGGTCGGCGCGATGAGGCGAATCCGTTCCTGGAGTTTGCGGATCGAGTCGCTTTCGCCGACCAGATCGGTGTCTTGCCGCAGCTTTTCGCGGAGCGTTTGATTTTCGCTTTGCACCCGCTCCAGGCCGGTCGCCAATTGCTCGCGCTGCCGCAACTGCTCCAGCACGAGGCCCATCTGGTCGGCGACGGCGAGGGTGAAGTCCGAGTCTTCCGGGTCGAGCCGATTGTCGGGATTCGTGGAATAGAGATGGATCACGCCGTAGATGGTCTGCTCCACGCAGATCGGCGCGCAGATCACGCTGCGGGCGGAAAGTTCGCCGAGGCTGTCGCGGTTCGCGAGATGTTTGTCGGCGTCGACGTCTTTCGCGAGCACAGCCTCGCGGTCCCGGAGCACGGTCTGCGAGAGGTAATCTGAAACTCGACGATAGGGGGCTTCCGCCGTCGATTTGAAGGCCGCGACTCGCAGCAATTCGGCCTTGGGGGTGCCGTCATCCGGTTTCGGCAAGAGCAGAATCGCCCCGATGTTCGCTGACGTGACTTCGAACAGCGTATTCAGCACGCATTCCGCCAGCATGGTTGCGCCTTCGGCCGTCCCCATTTCCAGCGCCAGGCGGTAGAGTTTCGCCAGTTCCCGGCTGGTGCGATCGCGGGCCTCCGCGTTGGCGACATCGGCCGAACGGTATTTCGAACGCCGCGCGCGGTGGAGAATTTCCGGCTGCATGAACGTGGCGATTTCGGTTGCCGTGTCGGCATCGCCGGGGCCGCGCATCGTATCGCGCCCGTCGGGGTCCAGCGTGAAGAGCAACAGGGTGGAACCGATCTGGATCGTCTGCCCCGGCGTCAGTTCGCAATCGTGATTGACGAAGCCGCCATCGACGCGGGTGCCGTTGCGGCTTTCCAGATCCCGGAGAATCCAGCGCTCGCCGAGACGGAAAATTTCACAGTGATTGCGGCTGGAAATTTCGTCTTGAACCACGATGCGGTTCGTCGGCGAGCGGCCGATGGTGGCGACCTGGCCGGCCACCATGCGATGTTTTTCCCCGGCCGCCGGTCCGGACTGGACCACCAGATACGCCGCTTCGGGCGTTTCGCGAGGAACGAGAGGCACAGGCGGCGACATGGCTACAGCGGCCCAACAAAGAATTCCAAAAGTTCGCTTCGGATTCCCAGGGAGAGACTCAGCCCTCTAGCATACGGGAAGCGGCAATAGCATGACAAGAAGCGTCTGCCGCAGATTGCCCGGAACGCATCAACTTGCCGTCATGCTCTTGCGTTCCGTGGGACGAGCCCGGATGATGACAGTCGGAAGTCTGGGCCGCGTGCGTGCCACGCGCCCTCGGAATCATTCAGGTTCAGCATCTTCAGGGAATTCGAGATGCGAAATCAACGGATGTGGCTGTGTGGCCTGGCCGTCTGCCTGTGTCTGGCCGAACGCACCGGCGCAGAGAACTGGCCGCGGTTTCGCGGCGCGGACGGTTCGGGAGTCAGCAAGGAACCCGGGATCCCGGCTGCCTGGGATGCCAAGGCGGTCGCCTGGTCGACCGAACTTCCGGGGATCGGTCATTCCGCGCCGGCGATCTGGGACCGTCATGTGTTTGTCACCTCGGCAACGGCCGAGACCGGGTTCATTCGAGAGCTGTATGCTCTGGATGCCTCCACCGGCAACATTCTGTGGACCCGGGGGCAGGGATTCGGTCCGGATCATAAACACGCGAAAAATTCGTTCGCTTCCAGCACGCCTGCCACGGACGGGAAACAGGTTTACGTGGCGTTCTCGGATGCCGAACGGTTTACGCTGACGGCATACGACTTCGAAGGAAACCTCGTCTGGCGCCGCCGGCTGGGACCGTTCGTCAGCCAGCATGGCCTGGGTGCTTCTCCGATCGTCTTTGAGAACTTGGTCATCATGTGTAACCAGCAGGACGGCCCCAGTTCCATCACGGCGTTCGCAACGGAAACCGGTCAGACGGTGTGGAGCACGCAGGAAACTTCGCGCGAGACGTCGTACGCCACGCCGATCATTATCCCGGCGGCCGGCGGCCGGGAGGAATTGATCTGCGTCAGCGGCGGAGCGGGGATCAGCGGTCTCGATCCGCGAACGGGCCTCGTCCAATGGACGTCAGAGGCCTTGCCAAAGCGGACGGTGTCGTCCCCGGTGTTTGCCGGCGGCCATATTTACGCCACCTGCGGCCAGGGGGGCAAAGGGACCAACATGATCGGCGTGGAGCCTGGGCAATCGCTGGGGACCGTCGACCGGGTGAAATTCCGCCGCGACCGCGACCTGCCCTATGTGCCGTCGCTCATCAGTTACGGCGATCATCTGTATTTGTGGCACGATCAAGGAATCGTGATCTGCCTGGATCCGAAAAAGGACGAAATCGTCTGGCAGGAACGGGTCGGCGGCAGCTACAGCGGTTCGCCGATCTGCGTCGACGGCAAGCTGTATTGCATCGATGAAGAAGGAACCGTGGTCGTGGTGGCGGCCAGCCCAAAATTCGAGTTGCTGGGAAAAACGCCCCTGGGAGACCCGAGCCATTCGACGCCGTCCGTGGCCAACGGAAGGCTTTATCTGCGGACGATGCATCGGCTGACGTGCGTGTTGGGAACGAAGGCGCCGTCCGCCGGGGGAAATTGACCGCGTGCATTAAAACGGGATTACGGATCAGAAGGACGCAGCGGAGGCATGTCGGGACCGGCTGCCGTCGCCTGACGTGTCGGATCACCAGGAATTGACGCCGAGGAGAGACTTGCGATGCCTGCCTGGCCCGGTGGTCCGTGCCCGAAGTGCGGAGAAGAGATGCCGGCGGCCATGCTCCGCTGCCGCGCCTGTCGGACGATGTTAAATACGGATCTGGAATTCAGCAGCGTGGAAGTCCCTGCGTTCGTTCCCTTGCCGGAGTTGGACAGCATGGCCGAAATACAACCCCTGGGAATTTTTTTCCCTTGCCCGAAATGCGAGAAAGATCTCAAGATCGCCCGAAAGTATTTCGGGGAGCGCGTGGCCTGCAAATTCTGCGCATTCGATTTCCGGCTCGACCCGGCATTGCCCGCCTTCAAGCAGGCCGACGTCTATTCCAAGTGCCCCCTCTGCTCGAAAGACCTGCAGTTCGATCCGAAGTACATCGGCCAGAAAGTCGCCTGCCGCTTCTGCGGCGGCAAATTGCAGATTCAACCGGCGGAGTGAGCACGGTCTCGACCAAAGCCCGCCGTCGGCATCAGAGGGATGACTCAAAAGAGAAACCCGCCGTCGCCGACGGCGGGCTTTGGCCGGACAATCGCTCTGAGCGCTCAACCTTCAACCGCCGAAGCAGCGGTCGGGATGCGGTCGTCGACGTCGTAGGCCAGGCGGCACGCACGTAGCGCGCGGATCGCCCACCAGGTCGGGTCGAGTTCCCACCATTTATGGCCGGCGCGGGCGGTGTGCGGATGGGCGTGATGGTTGTTGTGCCAGCCTTCGCCCCAGGCGACGATCGCCACCCACCACAGGTTGCGGGACCGGTCGCGGGTTTCGTAATTGCGGTAACCCCAGATGTGCGTCGCGGAATTCACGAACCACGTGGCGTGATAACACCAGACCATGCGAACGCATTGCGCCCACAGCAGCATCGGCAAGCCGCCGAGGAAGTACAATGCCGCGGCACCACTCACGAGCCAGAGAAAATAGGTCTTCTCGAAGAACTGCATCATCGGATCTTGGACGAGGTCCGGGGCATAGCGGTTGAGCAGCGCTTCCTTCTGCTTGACAGAGCGGAAGCCGAACAGCCACAACAGGTGCGACCACCAGGGGCCGTCGTTTGGAGAATGGGGATCGCCCGGTTGATCCGACCGTTGATGATGGAGCCGATGCGTCGCGGCCCAGAACAGCGGCGACCCTTCGCCCGACATCGCGCCGCACAGCAGCGTGAGAAAGCGGGCCGGCGCGGCCAGCTTCAGCGACTTATGGGCCAGAAAACGGTGATACCCCAGGCAGACGCCGATGCTGCCCGTCAGCCACCATGTGACCATCGCCGCGCCGAAGGCTTGCCAGGTGAAGTAAAACGGGGCGGCGAGGCAGCCGACATGCATTGCGACCATCCAGCCGAAGACGATCCAGTCGACGTTGTTCCAGCGCAGATTGCTTGGAGCGAACGCCTGGAAGACCAATTCCTGATCGCTGACGGCGGACGTCTCGGGGGCGGCCAACACAGCGGGACGCGCAGCCGCGCGCCGGGATTTTCGAATAGCCGAAGGGGAGGGTTCCAGTGTGGTGGACATCGGGGTTCCAATCTATTGTTCGAGACGTCCTGAACCGGGCTCCGCAAGCGAATCCATTCGCCGGTGGGCCGTTGCGGGGAAAGAACCGGCAACGACAAGAGAACTGTATGCGAAAATCGGAATGGAAGTGTCAGGTGTCCGTCATGTCTTTGTCAAAGTTGTGTCATTTCACAACCCATTGAAGTGCAAAAGGTTGCGATGCGAACCCCTCGTTGGTTTCCCAAGACATCCATGCCCTCGCAACGGATTTTGAAGACCGACAGTCACTGGCAAGACCGTGTCCGGCGATTTAAGCTTTGGCCCTGCTGTCCCTGAAGTTGACTTCCCCGTCGAGGTTTCTTCGTTGTCTGTCACCGTCGAATCCGAATGCCCTGCCTCCGGGACGCCGCGACTGCTGATCAGCGTTCGAGACGCCCTGGAAGCGGTCGCCGCGATGGACGGAGGGGCGGACATCATCGACATCAAAGAGCCGGACCGGGGATCGCTCGGCCAGGCGTCTGCCGAAGTGATGGAGGACATTCATCAAGCCTTGCGGGCTCGCAAGCGATTTTCCGGGCCGATCAGCGCGGCACTCGGTGAACTGCTCGACCTTCCGACGAGTGCAGATCGGGATGTGTTGATTCCGGCATTGACTTGGATGAAGGTCGGCTTGAGCGGTTGCCATCGGGCGAACTGGCAACCCGTATGGCGGCAGTTGCAGCAGCAGGTTCGCAGCCGGCATTCGGATTGCCGATTGATTGCCGTCGTCTATGCGGATTGGACAACCTGCCAGGCGCCGGCCGTGGACCAGATCGTCGATGAGATGCTCGCGTCGGACAGCCCCGGCGTTTTGTTCGATACCTTCGAGAAGCACGGAAAGTCGCTGTTCGATTATCTCCCGCCGAAGGTCTTGCGGCTGTGGATCAGGGAACTGCGCGCCCGCGGCCGCTTCGTCGCGCTGGCGGGCAGCATCGATCGGCAACATCTGCCGGAGTTGATGGCGCTCGCACCGGACATCATCGCCGTCCGGTCAGCCGTATGCGTCGGCGGCCGGACTGGTCGCGTCACGAACGAGCAGGTTGCCGCCTTCCGCGCTGCGATGCAGAAGGCGAAGGAAGCCCGAAGCGCAAGCGAAGGTCGATGAACCAGCGACTCTCGCTTGAGCGTTTTGAAGCTGCGCGAATTTCAATCCTCTCTCCGGAAATCCGCGAGTGAGCGAGTGAGTTGCAGCACCATGCCGTGATTTACCCCGAAGAGGTTGCGTCCCATAGCGAAGGGTTGCGAGGCTCTGCGAGCTACCCTGGAAACCAGCCGATCAACATACTGAGAATTTACCCCAAAGGGGTTACGCCGTTCCAATTCGATGCCGCGTACATGCGAACGGCACAACCCCGTTGGGGTTGAACTCGTCGTCGTGGCCGGGCACCCAGGGTAGGTCGAAGCGACCAACCCTTCGCTATGTGACGCAACGCCGTTGGCGTAGAAAAACAAATCACCGCGGCTCCACCACCTCCGACTCATGCAAATACCCGATATCCACCGGGTAATTCCGCCAGCGGATGGAGTAGTATTTCTCGAACCACGCTTGAATATCGGGTTCGACGGCGTGGTCGTAGTCGGGTTCGACGTGCAGCGTCTTGCCGGTCAGCGTTTCGCGGATTTCGCCTTGATCCACGAGAATGCGGCCCGATTTGATCACCGTCCGCGGCATCTCGAACATCGTCTCCTTGTTCTCGTGCGGCGTGTAGATCGTGATGTCGGCGTCGGCTCCGGGGCCGAGATGGCCCTTGTTTTTCAGGCCGAGGATTCTCGCCGGGCCGGCGCGCGTGATGATGGCGATTTCATTGAGCGTGTATTCGCGCTCCAGGTCGCCGAGCGTGGACCGGGCCCGCACCAGGGGATGGCATGTCTTCAGAATATCCTGGCGGTAGGTGCGGTCCATCAGCAGCCGAATGATCTGCGGGTAGGCGAGGAATGACCCGCCGTTGGGGTGGTCGGTACTCATCACGACGCGCCAGGGATCGTTCACCAGCAGATACCATTCAAGGCCGATGGCCCATTGCAGGGCGTGGACGAGCGATTTGTTTTTGTACTTGATGGGAGTGATGCCGCAGCCGGACTCCATTTCGGTGTCGCCGGAGAACCATTTGCCGCCGTAGACTTTGGAAAGGTAATACCCGAGCGGTCCGTCGCCCGTCATGCTGGTGGTTTCGCCAAAGAGAACTTGGCCAACGTCGGCGGTGAGATTCGGGTGCGAATTGAAATACTCGGCGAGTTCGACGACCTTGCTGTTGAACGTGTTCTCATCGGCGTTGCCGCCGCCGTAGCTGTGAAATTGGATGTGCGTGATGTGCCCGCGATGGCCCTCCAATGCCTTCATCGTTTCCAGCGTGGTCTCCCAGTTGCCGGGCATGCCGAGGTTGTTGCAATGGATATGCACCGGATGGGGCAGCATCAGTTCGCCGGCAGCCTGGGCGACACCCTGGATGATCTGCCGGGGCGTGACCTCGAAGTGATCGACGAGAGAATCGAGTCCGGAGACATTGCCGGACGTATGGCTCTTCCAGACTTCTACGCCGCCGGGGTTGACGAGTTTCGGCGCGAAGCCTTTCGTCGATGACAACAGCCAGCCAATAAATGCCTTGAGTTTCTCCGGTTCTTTCTGGGCGAGCGACTGCATCACGTAGTGGTTGTTGCCCATCAGGACATAGAACCCCTTGTCGAGGCAGGGGGTGTCCTCGAATTCTTCATGGGCGTGCCGAGCGCCGAGCGGCGGGATGGCGGCGTCGAAGGCCGTCGTGTACCCCAGGCCAATGTATTTGTAGCCCGTTGCGAACGTGCTGGGGACGCTGCCGAGCGTGCCAGAATGGGTGACGGCCGTTTTGGCCATCTGCTCGCCGCGGCGTTTTTCCTCCGGCCGCATCTTGCGGGCGACATTGACCTTCGGCCCGGCAATGTGGCAGTGCATGTCGATGCCGCCCGGCATCACGACGAGGCCGTTTGCATCGATGGTTCTGGCGGGTTTGATCGACGGATCCGATGGCGGCTCGACGATTTTGCCGTCAAGTATCCAGAGGTCTTTGATCTGTCCGTCAACGCCGTTGGTCGGGTCGTAGACGGTTCCGTTGGCGATTTTGGTGTAGTCGGTGGTCATGCGATGGACTGTAATTATTCAAAGGGAAGAAAGCAAAACGATTGGGATCTTGCCTTGCACGACATTCACGAGGCGAATGTCCGCCGTGACCAGTTCGCATTGTTCACGCTCGGCGAGTGCGACATAGAGGCAGTCGTAGACGCCAATCCGCCATTGGGACGAGAGTTCGACGGCACGTGGTAAAAGCGGTAAGTAGGAATGCAATTTGACACCCGCAGAAAGGACGTCAAGCAACTTCAAAGCCGCGGCACCAGGAGATAATAACGCACGTCGTTCCGCTCGAGTCAATGCGTGCGCAATTTCTACTGGAAAAGTATCTGGAGCCAGTAACTGGGACGCTTTCGCTTGAAGGTCACCCAAAGCGTCAAAGCTTTCGGAGAGTCTGGCTCAGGCAGCACCCATTTGATGGCAACTGAAGCGTCGAGAATGTATTTCATGGATTCCGTGCGTCACGAATCAATTCGACAGCGACATCCACGATCCCAATGCGTTGAGCAATCTCCTCGCGCGTTTTGTCCATCCGTTCGCGAGCCTTTTGTGCCGCCACAGGATCGTGTATGCCCTTGATCAGACGCGCGATGGCCTCTTCGAGTTCTCGCTTGGTATCAATGGTGGGGATAGTTGCGGTGCTCATATGGTCATTGTCGGCATTTGAATGGCGGAGTCAATCGGGAAAGAGTGTCCGTCGAAGCCGTTCACGGGGTCGTAGACGGTGCCGTTGGCGAGTTTGGTGTCGTTGGTGTTCATGCCCTGAACTGTAATCGGTAGGAGCACGGAAAGCAAAATGACGGGGACAGCCGTGAGAGGCCGAAATTGCCACGGGACCATCACACGCCTCACCCACCCCCGGCGACTTTTTTCCAGTTTTTTTCATTTTTTTTCAAAAACCGTTGACAAGATAGGAGGGGGGGGTAGTTTGTGTCGTTGTCCAGCCGATAAAAACCATGCGATGTAGGAAAATCCCCTCTCCCGCGTGGCGCTTCGGCGACAAACCTGCGGCGGGTCACGTCGGCCCGCCGGAATGGCCCTTGGGATTTTGAAAGGCTCTGACCATGACGAAGCAAACCAGCACGCCGGTCCAGCAAGACGCCCCCAAGCTCTCCGAAACCGAACAGAAGCTGCTCAAGCAAATTCAGGCCCAGGCCCCGGCCCAGCCGTCGCTGATCAAATACCTCAGCACGTCGGTCTGCGGGTTTTTGTGGTAGCGAGTCGGCTGGAATCGAGTCGGCGGCAACGCGCCTACCATGTGCGCTTCGGCGGTTAGCCGCGACGCGCAGGGTTTCCGTAGCGGAGCGCGCATTTGGCGTGCCGAGAACGCTCCGCTGCGCAGAGCCTCCGCGTCGCGGCTAACCGAATTTGATTCCCATTTGTCGACGACAGCGGGGAACACACCGTGCCGACACATAGCCAGCGCTTGTGTTCCCGGATCGAACTCGCGTTGCCGACGATGCTCGGCATCACGAACGAGATTTTTAATCATTCGCGGTTGAAGGACGTTTATCCGGAATTCCTGGTCCGGATACATTGGCTGCTCCGGTTCAGCGAACCGTTGATGGAGTCGGCGATCCTGGCCTGCCGCCGGCGGGTCGATGATCCGGTCGCCGCGGCGATGCTGCCGTATCTGGAAGAACACATCGAGGAAGAGCGGGGCCACGATGAACTGCTCTTGAAAGATTTGGAGACGCTGAATGTCTCGCGGCCAAGCGTGTGGCGCCGGCTGCCGCCGACGTGCGTGGCGGCGGCGCAAGGGGCCATGCACTATTGGACCGTGCATCACCATCCCGTGGCGATGTTCGGCAGCATGATCCCCAGCGAATGTTATCCGACGAGTCTGGAGAGCATTCACTGGCTCCAGCAGCAGACGGGCTTTCCCCAGTCGGCGTTCCGCACGCTGGAACTGCATTCCGACCTCGATCAGGGACACGGCAAGGAAGCGCTGGAAGCCCTCGACCGGCTGCCCCTCGACGACTGGCACCACGAAGTCCTCGGCGTCGCCGCCCTCCACTTCCTCGCCGGCGTCACGCAGATGTATCGGGAACTGCTGGACGACTTCGCGGCGTAATCCCCAGAATCCCGGATTGAGCCTTGGCGATCAGGAATTCGTCATCGCGCGCGACGTTCAAAAGCGAATCCCGGCGTGACTCACTTTCGGCGGAGACACGCCGCTGGCGAGAACTCGTTGACATACCCTTCCAACTCTTCTCTCAATCGCCCCAGGTCTTCCAACGGACCTTCCGACATCAGGGCGAAGAGATGCGGGTCTTTCGGCAGGACATTCTCCTTGAGGTCATCCAGCGCTCGAATCAATCGTTCCATCTGCTGCATCGTGACGCGCAGGCGGTCGAAGGTTTTAGAGATCATGAAAAACGTGTCCGTTGTCAGAGTCTCTTCAACGCATGATCCGCATCCTGGGCGGAATGCAGGACACGGCAAACCTCAATGGTGTCCGTGCAGACTCGGTAAAAGATGACGTACGCCTCAAAACCGCGAACCGCCCAGCACCGATAGGTCATTTCAGGCGGCTCTCCCTCATTCCAGATTTCACCTGAGTCCGGCGATGTCTGCAACTGTTGACAGCTTTGTTGAACCGCTTCAAGAAATCGCCGCGCGGCCGTTGGATTTCGTTCCGCCAGATACTGGCCCTGCTGCACAAGATCCCGGTGGGCGGCCGATGTCATGTGCAGCAAATAATTCACGGAGTTTGCTCCGTCGGTCGACTTGCAAAGACTTCCGTTTCCAGTCGCTGCCAGTAAGCGTCATCGACCAGCTTCGTCGGTCCCTGTGTCGATTCTGCGAGCCGTTGGTTGACTTGCGGTGTCTGTCCGCGCAGTCGCTCGACCGCAAGCAACGATTGGATGTATGCGGCGCCCGAGGCGTATCCGCGCGCCTGGCTTTGCTGTTGCACGAACAAATCCAGATCATCGTCTAATTGAAGTTCCAGCGTCGTCATCGGAATGCTCCGGGAAAACTGTGCTGCGGCCATGCCTGCTTCAGTGTATCACGCGCCCCCATGCCGGAACACGATCTCCCCGCGGCCGACGGAGACGAGGTCGCCCTGGTAGAAATCGAAGTCGCTGGTCAACAGGGATTCATCGAGTTTCATGCCCTGGGACTTCAATTCACGCAGCATGATGGGAACGATGACCGGGCGGTGGGTTGCGGTGAAACGGAAGCTCGGCAACAGCGGCGGGGGATTCGGGCCGAACAGGCCGAGCGTGCCGCGGCGCATGCCGGCGCCGGGGCGGATGCCGCATTCGCCGAAGACCAGGACGGTGCCGGCGATCATGTTGAAACCCAGCATGTCGCCTGCTTTGCCTCCGATGGCGATCATGCCGCGGCGCATCGTCAGGCCGATTTCATTGCCGGCGTTGCCGTCGACAAGAATCGTGCCGCCGGTCATCCCCTTCGAAGAACCGCGATACGCCGCACCGATCAAATGCCCGGCATTGCCATGCACGTGGATGAAGCCTTTGTGCATCTCGGCCCCGGCCCAACCGCCGGCGTCGCCGTGGACGTGAATTTCGCCGCCGCGCAGGTCGCTGCCGATGTGCCGGCCGCCGGGTCCGTGAATGTCGATCCGTCCGGACGCCATGTGGGCGCCGATCCAATGGACGCCGGCGAGATTACCGTGAAATTCCAGATGTCTGTCGGCAGCATCACCCGCGACGGAAAACATCTCGGCCAGCGGGATCTTGCGATTGCCGTGGTAGATTTCGAACTTCTCGATCTCGGCAAGCGATTTGTCGCAGGCCCAATCAGGAGTGAGCCCCTCGATTTCGACGGGGACCAGAGTCTCGCCGCGGTACGTGAGTTTCAGGGACATCGAGTTGGGGTTTCTTTGGGGGGATTGCGAACCCGCAAGCGATCGTCGCTTGCGGGTTCGCCAATTGACAGACCCACCCAAACTATCTTGTCGTCGGGCATCGTGCAATCGGCGATCCCGCGCGATACGATTTTGCCATGCAAACTGGGGCAATCATTCTGTGCGGCGGCAAATCAACCCGGATGGGCCGGGACAAAGCCGCGCTGCCGTTCGGCCCGGAATGCATGTTGCAAAGGATCGTGCGATTGCTGGGCGACGTCATCGCCGTCGATCGTATTGTTGTCGTCGCTGCGTTGGATCAACGGCTTCCCGAATTGCCGCCGGGCGTCCTCGTCGCGCGCGATCAGCGGCCGGAGCGAGGTCCCCTGGAAGGGCTGGCGGCCGGCTGGCGAGCGATGCCGAGGTACGTCGATGCCGCGTATGCCACGAGTTGCGATGTGCCGCTGCTCGTGCCGGAGTTTGTGCGGCGGATGATTGCATTGCTCGATGCCCCCCCTCCCCCTGACTCTCTCCCGGGCGGTGGGGGAGAGGGGACCAGCCGGAGTTACGACATTGCCGTGCCGCGCGATGGGGATCATCACCACCCGCTGGCGGCCGTGTATCGCCGATCGGTGTTGGAACACATCCAACGGTTATTAGGCGCCGACCGGCTGCGGCCGCGGTTTCTGTTTGATGAGTTGTGCACCCGGGAAGTTCCTGTCGACGACCTGCGGTCAGTTGACCCAAGGCTGGACACGCTGAAAAATCTGAATACGCTGGAAGATTACCAGTCGGCCCTGTCTCTAGCAGGAATCGTGTCATGAACTGTGGCGATCACCGTCAGGCTTGGTGTTCATTGGCTGTTGTTCTGGGATGTCTGGCCGACTGGTGCGCCGCCGAGGAGCGAAAGTATCTGACCCATCCGCCGCAACGGCCGCTGCCGGTCGCGCGTCGGACGCCGTTGGCCGAGGGTCGGAAGCGTTTTGTTGATGCCCAGCGCGGCGATGACCGCCAGTCCGGCGCGGTGGATGCGCCGTGGAAGTCGCTGGCCTGGGCCGTTCGTCAATTGGAGCCGGGCGACACGCTCTACCTGCGGGGCGGCACGTATTTTGAGAAAGCCGGCCTCACGCGCTCCGGGACCGAGGCCGCGCCGATCACCATCAGCGGTTACCCCGGCGAATTGGCCGTCGTTGATGGCGGACTGCGCGAATTTCAGGAATCGCCGAAGACGTGCTGGGAACCGGCGGCAGACGGAGCCGACGGCGAATTCGTCTCGACAAAGTCCTTTCCCGAGGCCGATGCCCGCCGTGCTCCATCGCAATTCCTGCCGGGGTCCTGGGAGCCGATGCACGGGAAAGAAGACGAACGGCCGCTCGCGCTGGGGCACTTCGCCGAGTCGATGGTTCCGTTGCACGGGTATCGCATTCTGGCCGATCTGCGGTCGACGAACGAATTTCAAATCGGCGGCAAGAACGACATGCGTGATGTCGGGATGTACGGCGGCCCCGGCCTGTGGTTCAACCGCGCGACCGGCCGGATTCACATTCGGCTGGCCCATCATCAGTTGCCGGGACTCGGAGCGCACGCCTATCGCGGCGAGACCGATCCGCGAAAATTGTCGCTGGTCCTCGCCGCCGGATTCGGCGAGGACGTGCTCCGCGTGACGGGAGTTCAGCATGTGGTCCTCCGAGACCTGGTTTTTCGCGGAGCGACGGGCAGCCCGATGATTCACGTCTATGGCTCACAGTCTGTGGCGCTCGATCATCTCACCGTCTTTGGCGGTTCGCCGGCGCTGCTGGTCAACGCGTCGCAGAACGTCCGCGTCACCCATTCGGCGTTTCGCGGGCTGGCGGCGCCATGGACGTCGCGCGCCCACATGAAATACCGCGGCACGCCGACGTATCAAATCGTGCTCAGGAATGACCAGCCCATCAATGAGAACCTCGAATTCAGCCACTGCGAATTCACGGACGACCATGACTTCGCCTTTCTCCGCTTCGTCAAGAACTTACAGTTCCACCACAACTTCGTCGACAACTTCAACGACGACGGCCTGGAGTGCGGACCGAAACTCCGCGACCACACGCTCTTTATTCATCAGAATCGGATCGGCCGCTGTTTCATCCCGTTGACGCAGCACCAGTTCACCAAGGACGATTCGCCGCAGGACCATGACCCTCTGAGCGGCGTGTTCGTGTTTCGCAACGTGTTTGACCTGCGCGGAGGCACCTACACCAGCCCCGGCGACAAACCCGATCCGACCGGAGCGTTCCTCCGGCAAGAGGGCCACCTCATCAGCGATCACGGCAGCCCGGTCTGGCCGGTGATCCGGGCCTATCACAACACATTTTTCAGGCACACGCCCGTCTTTCGCGATGCCTATCTGTTCGGCCTCAGTTCGGCCGTGACCGCGCAGAATGAGCGGGACGTCTTCAATAACATCTTCGTGCAGACGGGCCGCGTGCCGGGCATCGGCTTTGTCGGAACCAAAGACGCGCCGCCGCTGCGGGAAGGGGGGAACCTGCTCTGGGGAATTCAGGACGGTCCGAAGCTCACCGGCGACCCGTTTGAGAAATTCCGCGCCTCGCCACTGCTGGCCTCCAGCCGGACCCAATACGAACCCGGCTGGACGATACACGACCGCGTCGCCGATCCGCGGCTGGTCGCGCTGCCCGACGACGAAACGCAGGCCGCCGATTTGCGCCTCTCGAGCGCCAGCCCGGCCGTCAACGCGGGACAGCCGCTTCCGGACGCCTGGCCCGATCCGTGGCGAAATCTCGATCCCGACAGGCCGGATATCGGCGCATTGCCGCTGGGGGCGAAATCGTTCGGCATCGGCGTGGATGGCCGCATCCCTCTGGGCGGCGGACCGGTCGCTGCCGGACCTCAATAGCAATCGCGAAATCTATAAAGATCTCAACGTGCGGATGGGACAGACATTCCTGTCAGTCCGTTCTTGTACAGCCTGCTATGGCCGGAATTCCGGCTTGCGGCAGGGGCTGATGAGCGACCGCACGCTGAACCAGGCCGCCAGCAGGCTGACTTTCACGCAGCGGACAGCGGTGCCGATCGGGTTCCCCCGGCTGAGATAGCCGCGGAAGCAGAAGCGCCAGGCAAACCAGACAGCGGCGATTCCGCTCACGGCAGTCGGGGCGTTCGTCCAGGCCACCGACGTCAGCCAGGCGAACAGCCGCGACCAGGTTCGCCACTGTTCGGCCTCGCCTTTCGGCCGAAACCGGCTCTCGCGGGCTTGTTTATAGAAGACCGCGTTGGCATTGCCGGCGATTGAATGGCGCAGCGTCAGCGAGGCCAGCCAAACGACATCCCCGCCCCAGACGGGATAGTCCCGAGTGACGTATTCCTGAAAGCAGTCCCTGAGCGGCGCTGTTCGATACATGCCGTAAATCCAGACCGCCGAGCGTTCGCGCAGCAACTGGCGAAAGACTCGCAAGCGCGAGCCTCCCAAGGCCGGGGCATGGGTGGCGTGCTTGATGCGGTCGCCGCGATAGACGGTGACTTCGGTCCGGGGCGTGGCGAGGAACGCGTCGGGCCGGGCATCCAGCGTTTGAACCATCTCGGTCAGATAGTTCGGCGCCCACCGGTCGTCATGCGCGGCCCACAGATAATAGTCGCACCGGACCTCGTTCAACACAAACTGAAAATTGCGTTTGACGCCCAGGTTTTCCGGCTGGCGAACATAGCGGATGCGCGCATCGCGCGCGGCGAATTCCCGGCAGACGGTCTCGGTTCCGTCGGTCGAACCGTTGTCGGAGATCAGAAGCTCAAAGTCGGTAAAATCCTGGGCCAAGAGCGACGCAATCGCCTCGCCGACCTGTGCCCCGCCGTTGTAGACAGGCATTCCAATGCTGACGCGCGGCGCTGTCGTCATAACAGGACTCGTTGAATTCAAGAAAGAAGCCCCAGGGGTTGCAACCCCTGGGCTTCCGGTTATTTCACGCGACGCAGCCACGCCTGCGGCCAGTGGGTGATGTTTTCCGTCAACTGGCTCTCATTAAACGGCCACGGGGGTTGTTCGAGCCGGAACTCCGAATGTTCCAAGGCGAATTCAATTGCCGCGCCGGAGGGGTGGTCGGTCTTCCAACTCGCATCGCCGCGGGGGACGTCGTAAAGATCCTGCATGATGCCGTCGGTGGCGACGATGTACGAATCGACCGACACCAGCGGCGCGTAGGCTTCGAGCTCTTTGCGGACGTGATCTTTGGTGTGGCACGAATCCAGGAACACCAGGACTTTTGAGCCGACAGGAATCTCGCGTTTCACGCGGTCCATTGTCTCAGCGCCGACGGAATCTCCCTCGATCAGCGTAATGTCGGTACTGAATTCGTGGGCTTCAATCGCCTGGCGGTTGTGCGGACGGATTTCGATATCCACCCCGATGACCTTTCCGCCGCCGAGCAGTTTCAGCAAGCTTGCGTAATAGATCAACGACCCGCCGTGAGCGACGCCCGTCTCCACGATCACGTTCGGTTTGACCCGATAAATGACTTCCTGCGCGCGGACCATGTCTTCCGGCAATTGGATGATGGGCCGGCCGAGCCAGGAAAACGTGTAAGCGTATTTCTCATTCCAGCCGACTTTCACCCACAGCCGGGTCAGAGCTTCAAAGCCCTCTTTGGAATACAAGGCCAGGTCGCGCACTCCGTCGGCGCCGGCGACCATCAATCGGCCGGTATCGGTATCAATGACGATTTTCATCAGGCGGCTCGTTTCTGTTGCATCAGGTCGACGACGGCGATGGTCGGGGAGATCCCCGCCAGACACCGCTGAATTTCTGCTTGGTAATTCGGATTCAACACCAGCACCGACTTCACTCCCAGCCTTGGCAATTCGTCCGGGCTGACGATGGCATGGCCGGTGCCGGCGAGGAATTTGCCTTGTTTCGCCGGGTTGACGTCGACCACGCCGGCGATCCGGCTGCCATCGGGATCCAGCAGATTGGCGAACGTCACGCCCTTGGCGCCGGCGCCCCACAAGGCGATCGGTCCCCGGCGCACCCACGACATCAGCACCGCTTGCCACTCGGCGCGCTGCTCGGCTTCCGCGGCGGCAAAGCGCCGTGCACGTATCACGGTCTGGGCCGCATCCGACAAAGACTCGCTGCGCATTGCCGCCGGAGCCGCTTCCAGCCAGAGATATTGTCCGCCGAAGACGTGCCGGCAACCGGCGATCTGAAAGCCTGCGCGCTCGAACGTCGTCGTTAAAGAATTCGTCGTGAAGAGCGAACAGTGCTCGTAGAAAAAATCCCAGACCACGTGGTTCTGCAGGATCCAGTCGACGCACGGAGTCTCGAAAAAGACCTGGGCGTGCGGCGACGAACCCAGGGCCGCGCGGATTGCCGTTAGGAGTTCCAGCGGAGATTCAATATGTTCAATCACGTGCCGGCAAACGACGGCGTCGGGCGCGACGTCTTGGGAACCGGCGTCGTAGAATTGCTTGCGAAATTGCAGGCGATCGTCGAGGAGAGAGTCCGGGCCGAGGTAGCTGGGGTCGAAGCCGATGCCGTGATTCGCGAATTCCTCCGGTTCGACCAGCTTTTTCAGGAACCCGCCTTTTCCGCAGCCGACTTCGATGATCGTGCTGTTTCGCAACCGGCGCTGCGACACCAGATGGTCGACCAGTTCGTCAACGTAACTTTCGAATGCCGGTGAATGCGTCTGCGTGTTTTCGTAGCACGAGCCATAGTTCAGCAGGCCGGGATCGAAACTGGCGTTAAAGACGAAGCCGCACTCCCGGCAGACCGTCATCGTGAGGTCGCCGCGCGCCAGGGTCCGCGCGGCATGGGCATCGCTCAGCAACATGTTTTGATGCACCGGGACCGACGCGCGCCGGAGGAACGCCTCCACCGAGGTCGAGGTGCACACGGGACACGCATCACGCCACGGCACGGTATTCTCCCGGAAAAGTGCGCCACCAGTCGATCGTACGGAGTAAGCCGTCGTGCAGCGACACCGACGGCGACCAGGACAACTCGTCTTTCAAACGGCGGACATCTCCCACGACCACGGGCGCATCGTGCCCGTTCGGATGGCCGCCCCACATCAGCAGGTCTTCGCGGCCGATCAACTGGGCCGTCGTGCGGATCAGGTCTTTCAACACGACCGGCTTGCCCGAGGCGATATTCACCGCACCAGACAGATCGCTGTCCACGACGGCGGCGAGCGCCCCGGCGGCGTCGTCGATGTAGAGAAAATCCCTGAGGCATTCCCCGGTCGAACAATGGGCCGGTTCGCCCCGCAACAAGGGTTCGATCACGGCTCCCGGCAAGCGCCGACTGCTGGCATGGGGCCCGTACAGGAAAAACAGCCGTGCCCAGGCGAAGCTCAGTCCGACCTGGCCCGCATAACTCTTCAGCAGCTCTTGCACCGCATGTTTGGAATGACCGTACAGCGACGTCGGCCGCAAAGGCGTGACATTCTCCGTGCAATACCCCGACTGCCAATCATACTCGGCGCACGACCCCGTCATGACGGCCCGTTCGCCTCCCGACTCGCCAAACGTTCGCAGGAGATGCAGGCTGGCTGACGTCCAGGCAAGATTCTCGGGCGAATTCCAGTACTCGCCGGGCGTGGTGATCCAGGCCAGATGCAAGAGATGCGTCGGACGTACCCGCTGAACCAGGTGTTTCACGGCCATTTCGTCGAACAAGTCGACGGCGTGCCGCTGGATCTCAGTGTCTTCAGCGCGCTGCGAAACCGGGAAACGACTTCGCAGCGAGTAAACCCCGTGGACGTCGAAACCGCGGGCGCAGAGTTCGGCGCAGCAATGCCGGCCGACGAATCCGTTGGCCCCTGTGATGAGGACGCGTTTCATGCGGCGAAATCGGCGTACGCCTGATCCCTCTCGGAGATGACGGTGGGTTTCAGCGGCCACGCGATGCCGAACGCCGGGTCGTTCCAGCGCACGCCGCGGGCCGACAACGCATGGTAGGTCGCCCCCATCTGGTAAAAGACTTCGCTGTGATCGGTCAGCGTTTGAAAGCCGTGTGCACAACCGGCGGGAATGTACAATGAGCGATGATTCTCCGCAGACAGTTCGACCGCGACAGCCTGGCGATGCGTGTTGGATTCCGGCCGGAGATCGACGACGACGTCGTGAATCGCTCCCATCGTGCAGCGGACGAGTTTGACTTCGTCATGCGGCGCGGCCTGGTAATGCAGCCCGCGCAGCGTTCCTCGCTTCGTATTGAATGAGACGTTGCACTGCACCCACTCGACATTCAAGCCCGCCCGGGCGAATTCGTCCCGGCACCAGGTCCGCGCGAAAAACCCCCGTTCATCGCAGAGCCGCTCCGGCTCGATGAGATACACGCCGGCGATGTCGGTCGAGGCGATGTGCATGTTGGTTTGTCAACAAAGCACGCCGTCGGCGACGGCGCGGACCCGGCGATGTCATCGCCGGGCTTTGAAAAAAATCAGGCGACCTTCACTTCTGGAATCGGAATGATGAATTTCCCGCCGCGCGCGCGGTATTCGCTTTGCTGCCGCAGAATTTCCTCAGCAAAGTTCCACGTCAGCAGCAGGCAATAGTCGGGCATGTCTTCCAGGAGATGATCGGGATGATAGATTTTCAGGTGCGTCCCTGGAGTGAACCGGCCCTGTTTGACAGTGCTGCGATCCACAACGTAATCCAGGACGTCGCCGCCGATCCCGCAGTAATTCAACAGCGTGCTCCCCTTTGCCGAAGCTCCATACACGGCGATCCGTTTCCGCTGAGATTTCAAATCGGTCAGAACTTTTCGCAGGTCGCTTCGGAGTTGCTGCACGCGCTGGCCGAAAATCTCGTAGCTCGCCGCCTGATCGACGCCCCACCGGGATTCTTCGGCAAGCAGCCGTGTCACCGATGCCTTCCTCGCCGGTTCCGGCTGCACGTCCATCCGCTCGGCGAAGATCCGCAGCGATCCGCCGTGAATGGCGATCCGTTCGACGTCCGTGATCAGCAGGCGATGCCGGCGAAACAAATCATCCAATGCCGTCAGTGAGAAGTAACACAGATGTTCGTGGTAGATCGTGTCGAACTCGGTGTGATCGAGCAGGTCTTTCAGGTACGGGGCCTCGATGATCGCCGCGCCGTGCGGCTTCAGCAGCGCGGCGATCCCCGCCACGACGCCGTTCAAATCGGCGACGTGGGCCAGCACGTTATTGGCGTGGATGACATCGGCCCGGCAGCCTTGCGCCGCGAACGATTCGGCAAGCGGGCGGCTGAAGAAATCGTTGACGGTATACACGCCGCGCTGTTCGGCGACCGTGGCAATGTTCGACGCCGGCTCGATCCCCAGCACCGGAACACCGGCAGTGACATAATGCTGCAGGAGATAACCGTCATTGGAAGCAATCTCGACGGCGAGGCTTTGATCCGAGAGTTTGCGCTCGGCGACGAGCCGCGCGGTCAACTTACCGGCGTGATGCACCATCGTGTCGGAGAACGAGGAGAAGTACGCATAATCGCGGAAGAGTTCCTCCGGCGGGACGGTGGTCGTGATCTGCACCAGCGCGCACTCCGGGCAGAATGCCAGCTCCAAAGGATACGACGGTTCCGGCTGCTCGAGATGAGATTCCTCGAGCAGCGCGTTGGCCAGCGGTGTTTCGCCCAGCGACAAAACCGGCGCTAGGCCGACATGGCCGCACGACCGGCAGGAAACGGGATGCTCGTCGCCTGAGGTTCCAGAAACTCGCGATACCATGCCATCGTCCTCGCTAAGCCTTCTTCCAATGAATACAGCGGCGTCCAGTCCAACAACTGGCGTGCCTTCGCAGAACTCAGATACTGCGCCCGAATTTCATGACTCGCCTGGCCAAGAATCTCCGGCGTCAACTCCGAACCCAGCGATTGCCGGATCAGGTCGACCAACTGAATCACCGTCAAAGGGACATCGTTGGAAAAATTAAACGCCTCGCCGGCGAGTTGCGGCCGTTCGGCCATTTTTTCCGCGAGCAGCATGTACGCCGCCACGCCGTCTTCAACGTAGAAATAGTCCCGCACAAACTGTCCGTCGGAACGAATCACTGGCCGTTGGCCACGCAGGATCGAGCGAATCGTGCCGGGGATGATGCGATTCCAGTTCAAATCGCCGCCGCCGTAGAAGTTCCCGCATCGCGTGATGCAGACGGGCAAACCGAACGTGCTGGCATAACTCTGTGCGATCAGGTCCGCGCACGATTTGCTGGCGTCATACGGATGCCGGCCCGCTAATGGGGTGTCTTCGTTGTACGGCAACTGTTCGCAATCGCCGTAGGCTTTGTCGGAGGATGCCACGACGATCTGCTTGACGAGCGGACTGCGACGGCAGGCTTCCAAGAGCTTCCACGTCCCGGCGACATTCGTCTCAAACGTGCCAACCGGATTGCGATTGGCGATGCCGACGATGGCCTGCGCCGCCAGGTGCATCACCGTGCCGACTTCATATTCGCCGAGAACTCGTTCGAGCAGCGGTTGATCGCAGAGGTCGCCGCGGACCACGCGGACCTTGTCCGTCCATCCGCCGGCGATCAGCTCCGACTGAGGCACCCAGTCGCGGACCAGGCAGACGACGTCCGCCCCGGCCGCAACCAGCCGTTTCACCAGCCAGCCGCCGACGAGGCCGGTGGCCCCGGTCACGAACACCGGACGATCCCGCCAGAACGGATTCAGTCCCAGTCCAGAAATGTCGGTGTCGGTCCGAGATGTCATGCTCATTGCACACCCTCCTCGCCACGGAGAACGATGTGCCGACTTTCTGGACTCCTGAAATTCAGTCCCATTTCTTCCATGGGGCGCGTCCCTGCTGCCAAAGTGAATCGAGATAATTTTTATCCCGCAGCGTATCCATACACTGCCAGAAACCATCGTGTTTATAAGCGGCCAGTTGCCTGTCTTTCGCCAGCCGTTCGAGCGCCGCGACTTCCAGGCTGGCCGAGTCGCCGGGAAGATAATCAAAAATCCCCGGTTCGAGAACCAGAAAACCGCCGTTGATCCAGCCTTCGCCTGCTTGCGGCTTCTCCGTGAACCGCGTGACGAGGTCGCCGTCAAAGATCAAACCGCCAAATCGCGCCGGGGGCCGGACCGCCGTCACCGTGGCGATCTTGCCGTGCGACTTGTGAAACGCCAGTAATTTGTTGAGATCGACATCGGCGACGCCGTCGCCATAAGTGACCATGAACGTTCCCTCGGCCAGCCACGGCTTCAGCCGGAGGACACGGCCGCCGGTCATCGTATCCCGACCGGTGTCGATGAGGTGGACCTTCCAGTCCTCCCATTCGCGCTGATCGCGATGGACGCCGCCGCCCGTGAAGTCGACCGTCAGATGCCCGCTCAGGTCGTAATAGTCGAGGAAGTACCGCTTGATGTACTCGCCCTTGTAGCCCAAGGCGATGTAGAACTCGCGGAAACCCTGGTGGGCATAGATGTTGAGGATATGCCAGAGGATCGGCCGGTCGCCGATGTCGACCATCGGCTTCGGTTTGACGACCGTTTCCTCGGAGAGCCGGGTTCCCAGCCCGCCGGCGAGTATCACCGTGCGCATCACATCGTCCCGCTGAGACAATTCGTCCGCCCCCCAGATCCAGCGGACGGGGAAATCTATCGGGACCGGGAAATTCGGGCAAGAGGAGTTTGAAAACTATCCTGGCCATCTGTCCAGAGGATCTAAAATCCGTTCCGAGGACTTATCGCGCGGCCAGACTGAGAGCCTATCCGGAGATTCCGCCGCAGAAAAATCGAAGATTGGCCGCAAAAGGCACAAAAAAATCTCGCCGAGACTCTCGTCGGCAGAATTCACGAAATCAATCGTTTGTTCTTCTTGCGTCTTTTGCGCCTCTTTGCGGCAATCCTCTGAAGTTTCGTATTCTGATAGACTTCTTACAGGTCTTCCGACTTGGGCACGACGAACGGTGCCCGGTATTCGCGGGTCAGGAACTTGTTGGCCTCCTCGGCGCGCGGGCCGGTGAAGGTCTCGGCGTCGGTGAGCGCCAGCGTCGGCCCCAGGGTGATCTTCGTCGTCTGCGGATCGACCTTGTTGTCGGACAGGTGCTGCAGGAACCGGTCCAGCGTCGGTTGGGCTTCCTGGTCGTCGCCCAGTTCCTTCTGCAAGTCGGCGGACGAAACCGGCGCGCCGAGCCGATACGAAATATTGCCGAGGTGGCACAACGCGCTCGACAGGTGGCCTTGCTCGATATCGGCGTTGAGGATTTTGTGATCGCGCTTGCGGACGGCTTCGACGAAATTGGCGAAGTGGTCGCTGTCGCTGCCGCCGGAGAATTTCTTCACCTCTTTCCCGGCCTTGTCGAAGACGACTCCGCCGGCATAGCTGCCGATCACCAGCTTGCCTTCCGTGCCGTAAAAAATGACACCGACGCTGGCGCCGTCCAGCGGTTCGGTCTTCAGCCCGCGGACTTCAAAGACCAGCCGCTTGTCGTTGGCGAACTGGTGGATGCAAACCTGCGTGTTGGCCGTTTCGCCGGCGTCTTCATAGCCGAACCGTCCGCCGTAACTTTGGACCGATTTGCCGAGATTCATCTCGTTCAAACCCCAGCGGGCGATGTCCATCTGGTGAATTCCCTGGTTGCCGAGGTCGCCGTTGCCGAATGCCCATTGCCAGTGCCAGTCGTAATGGAACCTCCGTCGCGTGACGTTAGACATCTCCGCTGGGCCGGACCAGAGGTCGAAATTGACGCTGGCCGGGACGTCGTAATTCCCCTTGGGGCCGATGGAGCCGCGCGGCTTGTAACACAGGCCGCGGGCCACCTTCACGTCGCCGATGCCGCCGTCGTGCACGAATTTGATCGCTTCGCGCATGCCGCTGTTGGACCGGCTTTGCGTGCCGGTCTGCACGATCTTGTTGTACTTGCGGGCCGCTTCGACGATCCGCCGGCCTTCTGTCACGTTGTGGCTCACGGGCTTCTCGACGTAAACGTCTTTCCCCGCCTGGACCGACCAGATCGCCGCCAGGGCATGCCAGTGATTCGGCGTGGCGATGCTCATGACGTGAATCGATTTGTCTTCCAGGCATTTGCGGATGTCGGAATAAATGACCGGCCGTTTGCCTTTGGATTTCTCGATTTCATCGGCCTTGCGATTCGCCACGACTTCATCAACGTCGACCAGCGCGGCAATTTCGCAATCTTTTCGCTTGCCGAACTCGCCGATGTGCGACCCCCCGCGGCCGTTCACGCCGACCACCGCGACGCGGAGAATGTCCGCCGAGTCCTGGGCAAAGAGTTCCGAGGACCGGACCAGCGGCTGGGTCGCGAGCGCCGCGGCTGCCGTGGCGAACAACGAATTTTCCAGAAAAGCCCGTCGAGAGATGTCGGTCATGAGAGCGTTCCTACAGCCAAAGGGAAACTGCACCACCGCGACGGGTTCCAGATCGCTGTCGACCCTGCACCGGAACCGTCGACAAGATTCATCGAGCAAACAGCATATGTTTCCCAGCCAGGAATCGCAACGATCCTGCAGACGCAGCCGGAATTCACCGGGCATCGTCCGCCTGATCTCCACGCTGGGAATCTGACGGGTGAAAAGCTAACGTAGCGATTGTCAACTCATCCCGAAATCTCGGAGACGTCGCCGTGTTCTACCAGCGTGTTTCGTCGTTTATGTTGGTCGGATTGTGCCTCGGACAGTTCGTCGCGCTCTCTGCTGCCGAGCCGCCGCGGTTCGAATTCACGCGGATGATCGCCCATTGGGACGCCTACGGAAACGACAAGGATTATCTGGCCTTTGTCGACGAGGCGCAGCCAGAGGTGTGTCAGGTCGGGTTTTACGGAGCCCACTTCTGGAGCCTGGCGCACACCGATCAGTACGCCGGTTATCCGTCGCATTTCCCGGTGAAAGGGTTGTCGGAATGCGGATCGTGGTTTGAACGGCTCAATGGCGAACTGCACAAGCGGAACGTCAAAGTCGTCGGGCATATGAACGTCAAGTTTCTGGTCGGCGATCCCGAGGGACCAGACGGTCCGCGCGGATTCTTCAAGTTTTATCGCGACTTGTGGGACGAAAAGGAACTCGGCCCGAAACCCGTCGCCGATCCGAAAGATTTTCTCGAACGAACGGCACCCGGACAGTTTCGCATCGACAAGAACTACCAGATTGGCGGCATGCCGGAATACTGGGCCTGCCTGAACAATCCGCACTGGCGGCAGATTCTCAAGGCATGGACGAAACGCGGCATCGAACGGGGTGTCGACGGCTACATGATCAATTACTTCTATCGGGGGAATTGCACATGCGACCATTGCCAGTCGGCATTTCGCCAGCATCTGACCGAGCGCTACACTCCCGTCGAACTGGAACAGAAATTCGGTCTGAAGGATGTGCCGAAATATACTTTCCCGGAGATCGTCTCCTGGCATGATCCGAAAGATTCTTCTCCGCTCCGCCGGGAGATGCTGCGGTTTTCGCAGATCTGCAACAAGCGTTCCTTTGATGAAGTCTTCATTCAGTACGGCAAGAAGCTGAAGCCGGACCTCGTGGTTGGGCAATGGAATCACATCGGGGACCTGCACCAGATCAGCGGCGATGAACGGTGCTTTCTGCCCGCCGGGCTGTGGGGAAAAGGGGAAGATTATCTCTGGTACAGCACGGGGGGCGCGGCCTTCTACACCGATCTGAAGAACCAGTTTCTGGGAGACGCCACGCTGCAGTGCCGCTACATTCGCGGCTCATTCGACGACAAGCCCTACACGCTGGGGAAGTACGAACATTGCCGGACGCGCAACGCCATTGCCGAACTGGCAGCGAATGGCGGATCGCCCATGGGGTTCTACGCCCGCTTCACCGACCCGGTGGCCCGTGGAGTGTTCAAGCAGTATTACGGATTCCTGAAGCGCTACGATGACATCTATCAGGCGAATCATTCCCATGCGGAACTGGTGCTGCTCTACCCGCGCAGCGAAGTCCACAAGGGGAATATCGAAGCCGTCCACAAGTTCAAGCAGCTCGGCCGCCAGTTGCTCGATCAGCATCGGTTGTTCGACGTGATTCCCGACGACATCGGCTATGACCACCAGGGGACGCCAGTCCGGGAAGTGCTGACGTACCAGGATTCCCTGGACCAGATGAAATTCCAGGGACCGCTCACCATCATCAAAGCGCCATACACGGTGCGCGTCTCCGCAAACCTGCCGGCCTCCGGGAAGGAACTCGATCTGCACTTCGTGAATTACAACCGCGAGGAACCGGCCGATCCGAAGACCTCCGGCTCGGGCACGGTCGACGAGAAGCCAATCGCCGTCTCGGGGATTCATGTCGACTTGGTTATGCCCGACAACCGGCGCGTAGAAAAAGTGGAAGCCATCTCGCCGGAATCGCCGGAGCCGGCTGCCGTCGAGTTCACTGTCGACAACACGCGACTGAAGTGCACCGTGCCGGAATTTTCGGTCTACAGCGTGGTGCGGATTCGCTTCGCGAAATGATGCGGTTCATGTTCGGCCGCACTCGCCGAGAGTGCTCACTGCGTGAGCGGCGGAACGAATCGTCGGAAACTGGGACCATGCTGCTGGCGTTGTGCCACCGCTGTTGGACATGGATCGAGCCGAAGCACGATCGGTGCGTCGAGTGCGGCAACGCGCTCGATCTGCATCAGCCCGACCCCGGCCAGGCGGAATTGACGTCGTTGTTCGGCTTGCCGCTGACGGTGCTCGGCGAGGTCTCGCTGAAACGTCCGCGGCTGCCGTCGTTCGGCGTGCTGGCGGCGTTAGAAAACGGGCTGTTGTTTCTGCCCGACCTCCGGCAATTGCCGTCCGGCGGCTATATGTCGATTGAACACGGGAAGACCTCTTTGACCGGCCCGGCGCGGGTCGGTTTCTGGAGCCTATTCGCCCGGCGGACGGCGACGATCTCCTCATCAGAAACGGTTGCTGCTGTTCGTCCGCCGTTGACATCGGACGCCGCGGTCGAGCGGTTTCTGGACAGCCCCGGCGCGTTATTTATTTCCCGGCCGTCGATCGTCCGCGTGATTCAACGAGGGGCCATGTTCCGCGTGGAGCGTAAGCCGGGGAAAACGGTCGCCTTCCGGATCGAATCGTCGCCGCTGGCTGTTCGGGATCATCTCCGCAAGGTCTTGGATCACCCCGCATGGAAGGGGGTGGCTGCCGCCGTCGCGGGCTGACGGGGAGAAGAAACCCCTCCCTGACGGTCGCCGAGAATTCGCAAGAAAGCCGTAGGGTTGGTCGAGTGCTTTGACGAGGCCCACCGATTCGCTTGATCGAAATCCAATCGGTGGGCCTCGCAGCGCCTCGACCGTACCCTACTTATTTTAGGCATCTGCTCTGCCGGTTTTCCCACGGCCCCGGCCTAGTTCACAATGCCCAAAAGATTCTTGACGTGCTGAAGAT
>CAYMAO010000027.1:0-86665 GCA_964388415.1 uncultured Planctomycetaceae bacterium
CTGGCTCGCGGTCGGCGGTGCGGGGGGATTGGCGTTGATCGCCTTGTTCGCCGTCGTGTTTTACGTCCGGGCCGGTGAGGGAACGGTGATAGTCACCGTGGACGATCCCTCGATCAAAGTGAAGTTTGACAATCACGAGATCACGTTTGAGTCGGACGACGGCGAGCCGATCAAAGTTCGGGCGGGCAAGCTGTCGCTTCAGGTCGAACGTGACGGCCTCGCCACGGAAACGCTGTCGTTCACTTTGAGTCGCGGCGAAGAAAAACGCCTGACGGTGTCGCTGGCGGGTGGCAAACCGGTACTTGTCGACGCACCTGAAGATCCCACGGTCCCAGCCACTGAAGCACAGGCGGAACAAGCCGCCCGTTTGCTGATAGAAACGCCCCCGGTGAACCCGGTCGAGGAGGGGTGGACGGACCTGCTGTCCACGGCAGAACGTGCCGAGAACAGCCGGTGGCAGACAAACGACCAGAAATTGCTGGTCGGTTTTGGCGGCGGGCCGAAGCACATTCGGTCGCGGTTGTTGCTGCCGGTGGAACCGAAGGGAAGTTACGAACTGGAGCTGCGCTTTCAACTCGGGGCGATTCCGCTGGAAGCGAACTTTATGTTGAATCTTCCCGTGGGACACCGCGAAGTCACCTTCGCCTGCGTGCCGCGCCGGCCGAAAGTCACGGGTCTGGGCAGAATTCAGGGGAAGATCCGCAAGAACCAGTCGGCGACGGATACGACCATCCATCAACAGA
The DNA here is from genome assembly GCA_964388415.1 of uncultured Planctomycetaceae bacterium. Lineage (GTDB taxonomy): Bacteria > Planctomycetota > Planctomycetia > Planctomycetales > Planctomycetaceae > CAZDGB01. The sequence continues at coordinate 744 of CAYMAO010000027.1, forward strand.
TCGAGCTGAAGCCGGACACGGTCTATCAATTGACGGCCTCGGTTTCCGTCAACGGCGATCAGGGGGACGTGCTGGTGAGCCTCGACGGCGCTCCCTGGGTCAGTTGGCATGGCCCGATCGCCGACCTCAGCCGCGGAAAAGCCTGGAACGAACCGAAAGCGAACGCCCTGGGCCTGGACTTCGGCGTCGCCATCGGCAAAAAGGAAATCGCCACGATCATTATTTCGGCGATCCGGTACCGGGAACTGGCCGGCGGTGGAAAGACATCGCCGCCGATTTCTCAATCCACGTCCTCCGCCCCCACAATCAATCAGACATCACCGCCAGTACCCCGCCGGCTCTGGGTCCAGCCGCATGGCTACTTTATCGAAGGCCTTGGCAACGACTGGTTCGAGAAGTGGGACGACGGCAGGAAGCCGCCGAACCTGTTTCGCGAGAAACTGCGCACCGGCGAATACATCGAGCTGCGCCATGCCCATGTCCCGGTGACGTTTCGCCTGTATGCCGACAAGGCGACGATCAAGGATGAGCGTAAGAAGATGAAAGACTTTGCGACGGCCTACGAAAGCGGCGGCTGGCAGCCGGAACCCGTGCTGGCCGAACCGTCGCGAAGGCTCTGGGTTCATTCGACAGGGTATTTCCTGCAAGGCGTCAAAGCGGACTGGTTTGGGAAATGGGACAATGGAAAGAACCCGCCGGTCCTGTTTCGCGAACAGCGGCGCACGGCGGAGTTGATTGAGCTGCAATTTCTTAATCATCAGACGTTTCAGTTGTTCTCGGATCGGGCGATGATGAAAGACACGCTCAGGAAGATCAACGACTTTACCCTGACTTACACCGGCCGCTGGCAGACCAACAACGGTCCCCAGGCCGAGACGCCGGTCCCCAACCCGAAGAGCTTCGTCTATCCCATTAACGGCATAGAATCGATGACGTGGCAGTTTGCCAAATCCTCCGGCTGGAACAAGGGGCCAGCGCGCACCGGGACCTGGAAGACAGGTTTGGCTCGCAAGCATCCCGGAAAACCCGGGGAATTTCTCACGGAACAGAGCGGCGACGAGCTGTTTTGCGACGCCGTCGCCGACGACATCTACACCGACCAGAAATTTGGCGACGTCCGAGTCGAGCTGGAATTCATGATTCCTTCCGGCTCGAATTCAGGAATCTTCCTGATGGGGGAATACGAGCTCAATATCGCCGATGCAGAACAATCCGGAGTCATCCTGCCCGACATCAGGCCGGCCGTCTCCGTCCGTAAACCGTCCGGCGAATGGCAGAGTTATGATGTCACGTTTCGCGCCCCCCGCTTCGATGCGGCCGGCAAGAAAATCTCCCCGGCGAAGTTTGAAAAGGTGATTTACAACGGCGCGCGGATTCATACCGATGTGGTGTTGCCGGGACCCACGACCGATCCCAGTATGCTCACCGGCAAGGAATCGGCGACGGGGCCGCTACTCTTGCAAGGGGCGCTCGGTCCGGTGGCGTATCGGAATCTCAAGATCACGCGGTTAGACGCTGAAGCCAACGCCGAAGCGGTTCCTTCGCCCGTATCGCCCGTTGCCGTGGTCAAGCAGGACGGCTGGATCGACCTGTTCAACGGCAAAGACCTTTCCAACTGGGTTACCGTCGACGGCAGGTTCCCCGCTGGAAGGTGGAGAATGATTTCGTCGAAATCGTCCCCGGCACGGGTTCGCTCATGACCCGCGAGAAGTTCCCGGAGGATTTGGAACTACACGTCGAGTTCTGGCTGCCGAATGACCTCTCGCCGAACGGGGCGAAGAACCACAGCGGCGTCTACCTGCTGGGGCGGCACGAGATCCAGATTTGTGACAGCTTCAGCCATTCGCTGGCGAACCCGAAACAGGTGTGTGGTTCGCTCTGGAATGAAATTGCCACCACGGGGAAGGCCTGGACGGCCCCGGAAACGTGGCAGACGTTGGACATCACGCTGCGCAGTCCCCGCGTGAACAAGCAGAAAAAAGTGACCACGCCCGGCCGGCTCACCGTCATCCACAACGGCAAGAAAGTGATTGCCGACGGCCGGTTCAGCACGATTGGCAGCAAGGGTTACCAAAACGACGACATCGGTCAGCCGGGCCCGATCCTGCTGCAAGACGGCGGACTGAAAGCCCGTTTCCGCAACTTGCGTGTCCGGCCGCTGGCGAAGTGAGGATGAGGTCTCATTCCCAGCTTAAGAATCAAAAGCGCCACCAGAAAGCGTCCCGGCGTTGCAAACGCCGGGCATTGTCGTCGTATTACTTCTTCTTCTCATTGCCGAGTTCGTCCAGGATGTCGGTCACGTCTTTCTTGAAGACTTTCTTGCCGGTTCCTTGCGAGGCGACTTCATCGAGGACGTCATCGGTGCTGGGACGCATGCCCGCATGAATCCGGGCGAACCCCCACAAATGCGGACTGAGCCTGGCCTCGCTTGGCGCATCGGCGACGACGCTGGTCGCCTGGTTCGACCAGTAAATTCTGCGCAGCACTTCGTTGCCGTCCGGCCCGGTGGTGAGGACGCCCCAATCAAGTTTCAGCCGCTGCACGCCCGGCGGACTGCCTCCTGTCGCCTCGTCGTCGGAAACGGCCGTCAGCGACTTCGTCAGCAACTCCGTGAAGCCGATGTCCTTCAAGGGAATGGCGGCCTCCACCGTATAGGTGTTGTCTTCCAAGGTCGTCGCCACGAAAACGCGGTCCAGCTTGCGGACTTCATCGAAGACGACTTCTGCCACCGGAGACACGACGCGGTAGGCCTTCTCCGGGGGAGTTCCCGGAACGACGGCCCGGTACAACACGGCCGTCGGCTTGCCGTCCATGAGGGTGATGAGCAACCGCTGATCGCCCGGTTCCGGGGCTTGCCGATCAGGGGACGCGCTGGGATCCAGGCCCCACTGCAGATCCACCGAGGCACCGCTTTTGAAGAGGCGGTCCCATTGCCGCCCCGTGTTTTTCAGCGGCCCCATGTTGGACGTTCGCCAGGAGACGAACAGGAATTCGTCGTCATAAGCGATGCGGAAATCGGCCGTCTGCGGCGCCGGCAGCGAAGCGCTCGGAGCAGGCCAGTCGGTCAGCTTGCCGTCGATTTCCGGCGGGTCTTTCACACGGTAAACATCCAGCACGGGCGACCGGGCATAGACTTCCTGCTGCTGTTGCTGGTCCTCGAATTCCCTGGCCCGCTGGACATCGTCTTCGGTGACGGTGATCGTTCCGCTGTACCGGCGCACCTGGTCCAGGCCGAGAATCTCCACCACGCTGGCGTGATTGTGCCCGGCGACGGCGTAGAACTTGCCGTCATCCAGGTTTTTGGAAACCCAGCCGGCAAAATGTTCCTGGCCGACTGTCAGGTCGGTCAGTTCCATTCCGCGGTCGTGCTGACTCATACTCCACGGCTTGGATGCCGGATCGCGCAAATCACGGAACAGCGGGCCGACGAGCAAGCCGTCGGCCGTCCAGATATTCCAGGCGCCGACGTTGGTATGAATGACGAAGAACTCGCCCAATCCGGTTGGTTCGGCGGTCGCATGTCCGACGATTCCGAATTGCGAGATGACTTGATCGGGCCGATACGGCCGGGCGGTCTGCGCCGCCTGCACGCCGGCCCCTTCGCCGACGTAAGTCCACAACTCGCGGCCGTCGGGAGAAACTTTAGCTTCCGTCACGCTGCCGTCGCCCAGGCGGAAAAAAGTGCCGTCGTCGAGACGGTAGAGGTCGCGGTCCTTCAGCTTCGGGAAATGCTGTTCTTCAAAAATCGGCACTCCGCTCGGCAAGAACTCTTTCACGGCGTAACGGTAATCGCTGGCTTGAACGCTGAGGTCGTTGTTGAACAGCGTCAGTCCGTACATCGACTTGGGCTTGGCCGAAAACTCGACTTCGTCGATATCGACCTCGCCGTTGTCGTTGCGGTCGGACCAGAGGAACTTGAGGTCGGACAGCGGTTTTCCGTCGAGTTTCGCCGTGAATTCTTCCCGCTTGAGCGGGTCAAACGCCATCGCCGGACCCATCGCGGCGGCCAGTTTGAGATGGTCCTGTTCATAGTGGTAGACGATGCCGCAGGGCATTTCGGCGAATTGGGGCCGGTTCACCATGTATTTGCGATTGTTCACTCGGATCGGGACTTCACCGGCATTCCAACCAGGCAGCCAGGTGAGATTCTTAAGTCTTGAGGTTCCGGTCTTCCAGTCGAGTTCAAACTCCAACGGGCCATAATAAAGGCGCGTCTTGTCACCGGGGTCGAGGACGCCGCCGCCGCCGTAGGCCGTGTTGCCTAGGAACTCTTTGCGGAATTCACCGGCGGTCGTCCAGAGGGTAATGCGTTTCGGCCAGTACTGATTTTCCACGATCCAGAGTTGGCCGCGCTCGTCGAGGTCGATGTCGCTGACCGAACCCATGCGTTCGGGAACCCACGGACCGGCCTGAAAACCGCCCGGTTCGCCGATCGTGGCCGCGAGTTTTCCCTGGGAGTCATACACGCGGACGTTTTGCCGTTCGGGACCGCCATCGTAGACGTAGAGTTTCCCCGTCTTGTCGAAAACGAAATCCGTCGGGGCAACCAGATCAGTCAGAAACGGTTCCGGCGAGGATTTCCCGCCGTCCTGGGGCACGCGAACAATCTGCTTGCCGGACAGGGCGAACAATTCGCCCTTGGGCGAGAAGGCGACCGCGCCGGGCCTGGCCAAAGGAATTTCGTCCGTCAGCTTCCCGGTGGCGGAGTCATAGATTTCGATGCGCTCATGCGAGCGGTTGTCGACCGGCGGTTCACCGCCGACATAGGCGATCGGCGTCACGCCCCAGATACGACAGCGTTTTGGGTCGAGGTCGCCGCCACCGAGATCGAGCCGGATACCGAGGCAACTTGATTGTCCCTTGTCTGCCCATTGCTGAACGACGCGCAGCCGAACGGCCCGGGTTTCGATGTCGCGGCCGAAGTCGACATAACCGTCGACATACCGGGCATGCGGATTGATCACGCCGTTCAGTCCGCCGTAGCCGTTGGCGACATCGCGCCGGCCTTGCTCATAAGAGCCGACTTCTTCCCAGCCGTCCTTGGCGGCGATGTCAATGGCACCAGTTTTTGGTCCGGTGTAGACGTCGATCTTGGTGAACTGGCCGTCGATTTCCTTGATGGCCACGCCGCGGACGGTCTTTGGCGCGTCCCACTGCATGACGTAGATGCCGGGATCGCTGGGAGTGATGGGGCGAGTCCGCTGGGCATCCCAGACGCCGTCGTCGGCGACCACGCCCGAATTGACGTGAATTTCGGCACCGTCGGCGACGCTCTGGAAGCGGCGGCGAAGCAGTTTCATGCCTTCCAGTTGACCGAGCCAGCGGCTTTGTGCGGCGCCGAAATCATTGAGGCCTTCGACTTTTTTGGGCTTCGCTTTGCCGAGGATGAATTCGTCGTCGTCTTTCGACGGTTTCTTCTTGCCGACGTCGGCGAGCAGGTCGTCTTCGCCCGAGTCTTTGCCTTTAACGAACGTGATCCGCAAGGCCCTGGTCTGTGTGTCTTCCGGGGCGGCGATGACGTCCCATGCGGAGTCGAGCGCTTCGGGAAAGACCGTCCACTGCTTCTCGTCGTTCATGTCGGGCGGATACTTGGCGTTCGACTTGAGCACGCTCAGCACCACGCGAAGATCTTTCTCGACAGGCTTCGGAAACGCGACGCTGCCGAGCGGAACCGGCCTGCGGAACGCCAAGACGATGTGCTGGCGCGATTCGTCGCCCTTCAGCGTATGCAAATAGGTCAGACTGCCTTGCAGGCCATGCCCGGGCGGATACGGGGCGAGGCGGAACAGCCGCACAAAATCGTTCTGCGGGTTCGGGACCATTTCATAAGCGACGCGCGGCTTGCGGGCTTCGCGATAGACCGGGTGGCAGTTCGGCAGGTCGACGTCTTCCGCAGCGGCGGCGTTGATCAGCCAGTCTTCCTGGCTGCGGACCGACAGGTAGAGCTTGCCGTCGCGTTCCGTCAATCCGGAGATGCCCCGGGCGCGCGATGCTGTCGGTTTCGCGTCGATCACCTTGCGGACCTGCTTCGACTCCTTGTCGACGCCCCAGACCATGTCGCCGGTCTCGCCGAGGATCTGGGCCCCGACAAAGATGGTCTTCTGATCGGCGGCGAGATGTTTCGGGCCGGTCCAGGCGGCAAACGAATGATGGCCCCAGGTCTTCCGGCCCTCCAGATCGCACTCGATGAACGACACGCCGCTCTCGGCGACGGTTGCCCCGAAGTAGACGCGGTCGCCGGTGGCGCACACGGTCTGGTTGGGCGAGTGATCGGCAAGCCAGCCGCCGGACCCGTTGACGCCGGTCAGCCAGGGGGCGTTCTCCGGCGCATGCTGCGCCACATTGGGGTAGGCGGTGAATTCGTACTTCGTCTGAAATTCCGGGGCGACAATGGCCGACCAGCGGTACTCGCCGGCCGGCACGATCTCGCCTCGCTCGTCTTTCAGGTTCCAGCCGATCTTGTGCTTCCCTTCGACTGCTGGGATGCGGGCCAGCAAGTTCTGCTGACGGACGCCTTGGGCGTCATTGACGACCATCGTGAGTTTGCCGGCGATCTGGAGCTCGTAAGAAATCTCGACCGGCGCGACGACCGCGGCCCGTTGGGCGAGGAGATCGACCACGGGCCGGTCCCCCAGGTCCTGCAGTGCGTGCAAGCCGTCGATCAGCGCCACCTGCGGAGATTTGGGCTCTGTCTTGAGAATGTTGATTCGGATGCCGCGCGTCGTCAAAGGGGCGTCAAAGAAGATCCAGCGGCGGCCGCCGGCTTCTTTCTGCTCGAAGAATTTGCGGACTCGCTTCCATTCCTGTTCGGTGCCGACGCGGGGGTTGACGGCTTCCGGCCCGACGAAATGATCGAGCGTCAAGTCGACGATGTTGCTGTTGAGCCACAGTCCGTGAAGCGGCTGCGCCTGGTCCCACGTCAGGATGAACCACTCCGGGTTGATGTCGGTGATGGGAGGCGTGCTGACCTGGCCATTGTTGTCTTTCCCCGAGCTGGCCCAGGTGCCGGCGCCGGCAGTCACCAGCGAGGCGAACTGCGTGTTCGGCGAATTGGGGGGCGTGTATTCATGCCGGGCATAGGCCAGCGCGGCCGGCGTGATGTTCTGATACCGGGGCTTGAACAGCCGGACCGTTTCCAGTTGCGAACGGCCCGATCGGCGCTCCGTCACGCGAACGGCCTTGGTCTGAAAGCCCGGCTCGAGAGTGAACAGCGCGCCGCCGGCGTGGCGAGACGGGGCGGTCAAAGTCGTCCATTGAGATGCATCGGCCGGATCGATCTTGCCGGAGACGCCGGCGTTCAGCACGCTGACTTCGCTCCCGCCGCGAACCAGCAGAGACCCGACGGGCATCGGCCGTTTGAAGGCCATCACATAGTGAAACGTCGCCGGCGGGGCTTCGTTCGGCACCGAACCGGCGATCCACGCACGGGCCTGCTCGGGCCTGGCCGAGAGACCAAGCACATCCAGCACGTCTTCCGTTTCGGTCGGCATCGGCTCGCCGTTGAGGTACGCCCGGCTCACCGCGACATCAAGATCCGCTTTGCTGAGAGCCGGAGTACCATCGGCCGCAAAGACGGCCAGCATCCCGAGGGCGGTCAGGCAACCGGTCAGCACGATCGAACCGGCGAATTTCAAAACCGAGAAACGAGGACATCTCATGGGGATGCGCCTTGACGTGGTCTGGAGGGAAGGCCGGCAACCACGGGGTTTTCGTGCTGGCCTTCCAACATTCAACACAGTCGAACAGACTACCCCAGACGACCGGCCGATGCCAGATCGAACAGCCCGTTGGCGCAATGCGAACCGCGATTTTCAGCCGCTGACGCAGTCAGCGCTGGCTGCGCGAGCGGCTCAACGAATCATGGGCCGCTTAGGTTGTGGGTCTGTTTAATAATGTAGGGCACTTGCGGAGCAAGTGCCCTACATTGAAAGGAAAGCTGACCTACTACCGCCGCTTAAAACAATTCGCGAATGACCTTGCCGTTGCGGACGAGCATCACGGGCCGGCCGGTGGCCGTCACGTATTCCTTGTGCGGATCGATGCCCAGGTTCGTGAAGAACGACGCGGCGACATCGTCCGGGGTGAAACCGTCTCCGGCCGGCGCTTCACCCTTCTCGTCGCTGGCGCCGAGGACTTGTCCGCCCTTGATGCCGCCGCCGGCGAGCAGCATGAACATGGCTCGGGGGTAATGATCGCGGCCGTTGCGCTGCTGGGCAATCTTAGGCGTGCGTCCGAACTCGCCGGTCACGAAGACCGTGGTTGTGGACAACATGCCGCGCTCTTCCAGCCCGCTCAGCAGGGCCGACAAGCCGGCGTCCAGCGGAGGCAGGAGATTGGTTTTCAATCGGGTCCAGTTGTCGGCGTGCGTGTCCCAGCCGCCGTATTGAATGGAAACGAACCGCACTCCGGAAGAGACCAGCCGCGTCGCCAACAGGCAGCTTTGTCCGAAATCGGAATTGCCGAAGGGGGCGGCGACTTCGGGCGCTTCCTTGCCGACGTCAAATGCCTGCCGGGCGAGCGGCGAGGAAATCATCTCGTACGCCTGCTGCGAAAACCGGTCGAGTCCGTCCAGCAGGTCGTAGTTCGACTCGAACCCTCGAAACGTGGTGTCGAGATCCTTCAGCAGGGCTTGCCTGCGGTCGTAGTGTTCCACGGTCAAGCCGTTCTGCAGCGAGATGCCGCGGACGCTGAACGGCTGCCCGACCTTCGGCGATTTGCCCGTGGACAGCGCCGCATACCGGACTCCCAGGTAACCCGGTTTCGCCTTCGTGTCGGGAATCGCCACGAACGGGGGCAACTCACGCGGGCCGGACAGTTCCTTCGTCACGACCGATCCGTAGCCAGGGAACTCCAGCGACGGCAACGGGCGATTCCCGGTATTCACGTATTGGCTGCCGAGTTCATGGGCCGCCAGCGTGTGGCTCACGCCGCGGAGCAGGGCGAATTTATCGGCGACCTTCGCGAGTTTCGGCAGATGCTCGCTGATTTGAAGGCCGGAGACGTTCGTCTCGATCGGCTGGAATTCGCCGCGATATTCCTCGGGAGACTCCGGCTTCAGATCGAACGTATCCATGTGCGACGGCCCGCCGCCGAGGTTGACGAAGATCGCCGATTTTGCCTGTGCGGACGCCAACTCACCGGCGTGCGACCAGCGGAGCACATTGCCCAGCGTGCAGGCCGTAACGCCGAGGACGCCGGCCCGGAGAAAATCGCGGCGAACAACGCCGTCGCAGGTGCGGTGAACTGTCATGGGACGTTTCCTGAAAGGGGACTCGGAAATGATTGTGTTTCGCCGCTCACGGAGTGAGCGCTCAAACGATGCGCACTTAGTGATTCAGCAAAAACTCTTTCGTATTGAGCAGTGCCCAGAGGAGGTCGCGGGCGCCGATGGCGAGGCTGCCCGTGTCGTGGAAGTAATGCTGGGCTCGTTGCACTTCCGATTCGTCCGGGTTGCGGCTCAGAGTGCGCAGATACGCCTGGCGGATGATCGCCGGGATTTCTTTCTCCGGCAGCGCGGGGGGCTGCGCAGTCGTCGGAGCCGGCTCGGGTTCGCTTTCTTGCGTCAGCCTGGCGACCCGTTCCTTGGCCGAAGTCAAATGTTCGCGGATTTTCGCGATTTGTTCGGTATCCTCGGGCTTCTGCTTCTCCAGCTTTTGCAGCCGTTGCGTCAGTTTCGCCACCTGCTGGGCGGCTTCCTTGCGATTCTGCTTCTTTTTCTTCTGCTTTCCGGCATCGGATTCCACTTCGGACTTCGGCTCATTCAGCGACGGAGCGGCCCCTTTCACGATCTGGTCCAGCCAGCCCCCTTTGCGATCGATCGCGGAGAGCAGTTCCTGGTCGTTCTGCAAGTAGACCGTCTGCAGCAGGCTGGCGTCGTCCGAACGGTCGCAATCGCAGTTCGTGTCGCGGATCGAACGGCCGAAGACGCTGAGAGCGTATCCGGCCCCTTTCTTCCCGTCACCGCCGGCGTCGGCAATGGCCCGCGACTGCAGTTCCACGGGCCACTTGGCGTTCAATTGATCGCTCGCCGTCGCCTGGTGAACGGCGTCCAAGGCGACTTCGGCCGGCAACCGCCGCGGTTCCGCATGGCTGAAATGGCGATGGTCCGACTGGTTGGTGGCGTTCGTGCGCCAGCTCAGTTGGTACGTCCGGCTGTTGGCGATTGTCCGGTGCAGCCATTTCATGTCGTAGCCGCGCTGCCGGAATTCCTGCGCCAGATGATCGAGCAGGGGGGCGTTGCTGGGAGGATTGCCCAGGCTGAGATCGTCCGGCGGCTCCACGATGCCTACATGGAAATATCCGGCCCAGATGCGGTTCACGATGGCCTTCGCGAAATACGGGTTGTCTTCGTCGCGCAGCCAGTCCATGAGAAATTCGCGGGGATCGGAGACGTCGTCGATCTTCACCTCCTCGCCGCCGAGGTATTTCGCCACGCGGCCTTTGACCAACTGCGGCCGGTTCTTCTTGTTTTTCTCATTCTTGTCGTTCTGCTTACCGGGCTTGTCCGGCTGCGCTTTCGGCGGCGCGATGACGAACAATTCCTGGAACGGAACTGTTTCGCCCTGCTTCATGAAATCGCTCAGCTTCTTCGCCTGCTCCTTATTGTTCAGCTTTTTCGGATCGAGGCCCAGTTTGGCGTAAATCGCGGCGGCGTCGTCTTTCGTGTTCGGGGCGTTGCCATAATTGACCCGGCCGAAGAACGTGGTGAAGCGGTCAAAATCGTCCTTGGTCCATTGGTCGAACGGATGCTTGTGGCACTGGGCGCATTGAATCCGCACGCCGAGGAACGTGTAGGCGAATCCCATCGCCCGGTCTTCGGTCTTACGAAAGTTTCTGCGTGCCCAGTAGTGCGTCAGCGAGTCTTGCGAGGAAAACGTTTTTTCTGCGTCGGGTTGATAATACCCGCTCATCCGCTGGCAATACTCTTCGTACGATTCGTCCGAGCGACGGCTGACCGCCAGCACGATCCCCTCGGCCAGTTCGTCGTAGGGCGTGTTCTTTTCCAGCCGGACCCGAAGCCATTCATACCATTCCCGCGTGGCGCCTTGCAGGCCCACGGCACCGACGCCGTTCAACTGCCGGGCGTTATTCCCCGTGAAATCGCAGAATTTCGTGGCCCACCACGCCGCATATCCGGGACGTTCCAGCAGTTCATCCACTTTCGCAGGCCGCTTCCCCCGAGATTTATCGGCCAGAAACGCTTCGACTTCCATGGGCGTCGGCAGCGTGCCCGTGATGTCCAGGCTCACGCGACGCAGAAACTCCGCATCGGTGCAGACTTCGGAAGGGACCACCCCGAGCTTGCGAAGCTTGGCAACGACCAGCTCATCGACTTTCGTGGGCGTCGGCACTTTCGGATACGCCGGCCCCAGCGTGTCGCTCACCGGCAACAGCAATTCCACCGGAATCACGCCGTTGTCGTAGCTGACCACGACATGCGCGTCCCCGGCGTGCAGCACGGAAACCTGGCCCCGGGCATCCACCGCGGCGATTTCGTCGTTGTTCGTCGTGAATCGGCACAACGGCGTCACGTCTTCGCGAACGCCGTCGGTCCATTCGGCGATCACCGTCAGCGAAAACGTCTCACCGATTTTTCTGGCCGTGATTTCCGACGGCGTCACGCGCAACCGCACGAGTTCCGGAGTCTGTTCGGTGACGCCCTGGGCTCCCGACGTGATCCAGTTGAGCAGCACCCGATGGGCCCAACTGTTCGCCTCGAACCGCCGGCCCCCTTCGTGCTCTTCGATCATCAGGGCTTTTTTCAGCGCGAGGCTGTCGGAGGGCTGCGCCAAGTTGATGCGGGGCGAATCTCCGCTGGTGAGGTTCTGGTGATCGGCCTTGAAGTCGTAGCCGAACAGCGACAGCCGGAAGCCCCCCTGTCCCTGGAACGACCCGTGACAGGCGCGTCCGTTGCAGCCGAGCCGGCTCAAGAGCGGCACGACGTGCTGCCGGAACTGCGGCGTTTCGGCCGAATTCTCGGCAGCGAACCTTTGATCAATGGGAGGCAGGACTTCCGCGGCCGCGCTCCAGGCCGGAACCGCGCAGATCAGCGTCAAAGCGAACCGGAATTTCATAATGTCCCTTGTTGAACACCCCTGTTGAACACCGCCGACAATTACTCGGGTTTTTGTTTCGGCTCCGGATGGGATTCCGGCTTCTCGGGAGATTCCCCCGAAGGCTTCAGCTTCGACTGATCGACGGGCGGTGACTTCTCTGACTTCGATTTTTCAGTGATCTTCGGCTTATCGACCGGCTTCAACTTCTCGGCTTTCATTTTCTCTTTAAGCTTTGACTTGTCGATGGCCGGCGATTTCTCGTTCTCTGCGAGTTTCGACTTGTCAACCGGTTTCGACTTCTCCGGTTTTGTCTTCTCTGTTTTCGATGGTTCCGATTTCGAATTCTCCGTGAACTTCGACTTGTCGACAGTTTTCACTGGACCGACGGACTTCGGCTTCTGTGGCAGTTCGGCCATCTGCCGGGCCAGCCACTCGTCATCGCTGACCTGCAAGTCGCTCAGCCGCTGCTGCAATTTTTGCAGCATGAGCTGCTGCTTTTCAATCGACTGCTGCAACGGGCCGATTTCCTGCTGCAGCGAAGCGAGTTCCAATTCTCGCAACTGCCGCAGTTGAGCCCGTAATTCCTCTCGCACCGCCGCATCTTCCGACATCGACAGCCGGGCCGCCAGCAAACGGATTCGCGAACGCGTCACCCACAGCGACAACTCGCGGTCATACTGTTTCGGCGCCTTTTTCCGCAGCACTTCCAGCCGCCGGACATCGCGATCCAAGTCGTGGACGGCGGCCTGATATTCCTTCGCTTGAACCGGCTTCAAGTGTTCCAGCAGCGCCGCGAGTTCGGGATGCTGGCTCTTGACGAACGCCAGCAATTCGGCTTCCCGTTCGGCCAAAACCTGTTTCGATTTGCCGGCCCCTTTCTCGCTCTTTTCTCCCTTCGCCCCTTTTTCGCCTTTCGGCTTTTCAGCCGGAGGGGCCGCGTCTGAAGGCTGATCCTGGGCCGGCATCGAAGATCCGAGCAGGCCGCACGCGACCAACCCGGCGAAGAGTGTGATGACAAGACGACTCATGATCACTGCCTGCTTTCCGTGATTCAGGGTTCGGTATGTTCCGGAACGGCTTTCTCGGTCAATCGCACGGCGGAGACCAGCCAGCCCGGAGCCGAAAGACTTTCGTCCACGATGCCGGATTCGCCGTCGACCTCGATTTCCGCGTCAAGTTCCTCGATCAAGCCGAAACGCCGGTCGAGTCTCCATCGATTGAGCAACTCCGCCGTCGCGACTTCGACCCGTTCTGGAGACGGAACGGACCGGTAAGTCACCAGGAGGCCTGTTGCCAGGAGCAACGCCGCGCACAAGGCGACCGGAACCCACCGCCGCCGACGAGCGGGACCCTCGAAACGGCGTTCGGGCCGAGAAACGGCCTGTGCCGCCAGAGCCGATTGCAGCCCGGCAACGAGACGCACGGCCAAGGCAACGGCTTCGCACGCCTGGACGTCCGTTGCCAGGCGTTCTTCAAAGCGGAGTCGCTCAGCGTCCGTCAGGTCATTGCCGATGTAGCGCATCGCCTGCCAGAACAGTTCGTCGGGCACGGGAGTCATAGTTTCGAGGAGATCACTTTTCATTCAATTGCTTTCGCAGCTTCTCAATCGCCGTTCGCATCCGCGTCAGTGCCGTGCCCAAAGGAATGTTCATACTGGCCGCGATCTCCGCAAATGTTTCTTCATTTTGAATCCGCCGCTGAACGACTTGCCGCTGCCCCAAGGGCAATGTCTCGATGGCGCGCCGCAGTCGCTCGATCTCTTCCTCGGTTACGAGTTCGTCTCTTACGAATTCGTCCGTCGCCAATCGCTCCTCGGGACTTGCCATCGCAGCAAACGCCCGGAGATGCCGGGCGTCCTGTTGTTGGCGACGGCGAAGCTGCATCGCTTCACGATACGCCACCTGGAACAGCCAGCCCCGTAATGTGTCCTCTCTTGCCGATCCTCCCGATTCCGCCACTTTCTGAAATGTCTGCTGCAACGCGTCCTGGGCCAGCTCGTGGTCCCGGAGCACGCCAATCAAAAACGCCAAAAGGTCACGGCTGTGCTGGACATGGATTTTTTCAACCTGCTCCGGAGTGAGGACTTGCGACTCATGTTCCGGGGCGGCAGCCTCCGTCGGCGGCACGTGCGACATCGCGAACTGATCCTGTCGATGGCTCCACCCATGAACGATGCGCACCGCCGACCGATTATTTGGAAAGTTCCCGCGAATCTCAGCGAATGACACCGGCGGGGGCATCCAGCAATTGCGAGTTCGAGACCGAATTCCCAAAAATATCGAACTGATCCAATGTCCACACGACCGATTTCGTCTTCGGGTCCAGCTCGATCAAGAGCGGCTGCTTCGGACCGGCGTGGCAGTTGCCGATCACGTAATGACCGTTCGGCAGAACCTCCAGCGTGGTGACCCAGGCGAGCGTGATGCCGGGCAGATCCCGCTGCTCGATCTTCCAGACGATTTTCTTCTCCGGCGTGACTTCGAGCACCGAATGGCCGTTGCCGGTGGCGATCAGCGTGTGGCCGTTGGCCAGCCGCACGGCTGCAAAGACCTTGTTGCCGAACGCTGCCGGGCCGTGTCCGTCTTTCCGGGGCTTGTCGAACAAGGGGACTTCGTAGTCCCAGACCACTTTGCCGGTTTCCTGGTCATATTCCCGGACCGCGCCGTCGGCTTCATGGCATACGAGATAATTCCCGCCAGCCAGTTTGCGAACCAGCCGGGTGTCGGTGTGCGGATTCGGATGATCGACTTTCAAAGGGATCGTCTTCAGCAGGTCGCCGGCACGGTCGATTTCAATGATCCGCTGCGCGCCGGACTCGGCGATCATGATCCGCCCGTCCGCCAGAGGCTGGAATGCATGGACCTCGATTCGTTTCCCTTCGTTGCCGTTCTGTTTGGCCGAGTCGTACGACCAGACGACGTCCTTGGTCTTGATGTCAATCTCGGCGATTTTGTGCGCGCCGTCCTGCACCAGGAGGTTTCCGCTCGGAAGCACCCACAGATCGTGGATGCCGCTCCATTTCTTCTCCCACGCGATTTTTCCCTCGCGGTCGACAATTGCCAGCCGATCGTTGCCTTGCAGCACAACCCGGTGCGCGGCGTCGGCGCTCGCTGCCGCGGAGAGGATTCCGAGCGCTGCAATCAGACCAAGGCGAACGATCCGCATGAGAAGTTTCCAGGTGAGAAAAGCGAACGCTATTTCAACGGCGTCCCTTCGATCGGTTTGCCGTTGGTGGTCAGGATCTGAAGTTCGTGAATCCGGTGTTTGCCGGCGTAAGTCCAGACAATCTTTTTCTCCGGCGTCACTTCAAACGCCTTGATTCCCTGCTGGGCGCCATAACTGGCGATCACCGTATTGCCGTTCGGCAGGCGTTGTCCGCCGCAGGGATCGACAAACGGCTTCTCCGGGAAATCCGCGTTGCCGACCTTCCAGGCGACCTTGCCGTTCTCGTTGAACTCCACTGTCTGGTTGCCGTGCGTCAAATTGACCAGCGTGCGGCCACTTTTCAGACGAATCGCGGTGAACGGCCAGTTCTCGGCTTTGCGGCCGCCCAGGTCGTCCAAGTCGGTCGGCAGCTCGCGGACGACTTTGCCCTGCGCGTCGTATTCCTTGACTTTGAACGCCAGCAAATGCGGCACCAGGTAGTTTCCGTTGGCCAGCTTGCGAGCCATGCGCGTCTGCATGTGGGCGTTGTCCGTTTCCGGCAGCAAAGGGACTTTCACCACGATCTTTCCGTCGGCGTCGACTTCGAGCAACTGCGGTTTCCGGCCGAGTTCCGTGATCAATGTCCGCTGGTTTTCCAAACGCTGCACCGTGCCGATCTCGCTGTTCTCGGCGGACTTCTGGTAGCGAAAGACGACGTCCTTTTCACGGGTCATTTCGACGGCTTCATCGGTCCACGCAATCAGCACGTTGCCGTTGGACAGCACGAAACCGTCACGCGCAGCGGGCCGCCCGGCGTTCCACGCTTCTTCGCCGGCCTCATCGAGAATGCCCGTGAAGGTCGGCCCGGCAATGAAGAAGGAATGCCGGATCGGTTCCTCGGCCGGAATCGTAGCGACATTCAGCGCGACGACCATCACGCCGCACGTCACGATCCGAATCCCTGATATGAACATGGTGTCTCCTGCCACTCAAAGCCCGGCGTCGGCGACGCCGGGACCATCGCCGCGCGGATCGTGCGATGTTACTTGTCGTCGAGCAGCACTTTTTTGGCCGGCTTGAGGTGCGCATCGTCGAGCTTTCCGACAGACCACAAGAGGCCCCGTGTCACCAGGTCGAGGTAACGTTCATCTCCGACCGTGGCATTGTTGTGGCCGAGCGTTGTCGCGAAGACTTTCGTCTTTCCGTTGTACGTGTTGGTCCAGACGCAGACGGCCTCGGCGGTGACTTCTTTGCCGTCCTTGTCTTTGTAGACTTGCTTGCCGGTCGCCAGCGGCTGCGCCGTTTCCAGCAGTTTTCCGGCGGAGTTGTTGTACAACTCTTCGTTTACCGTCGTCCAGTTTTTCATTCCCTTGGTAATGGAATGATCGTCTTCGAGAAATGAGAGGGCGATGGGAACCTGCGGGCCGTGTCCCGTGCTCGCCAGGCCGGTGAAATCGAACCAGGGCGTGGTCTTGGGATAGCCTTCCGTCCGGTAACTGTGCATCCCGCAGTGGAGCAGCACGCCCGGCAGTCCGTCGCGGTGAGGCTGGAGAATCTTCTCGACGGTCTTCAAGTCTTTCACATCGGAGCAGCATTCATCGTGCACCACGACGTCAAAGCCCTTGGCCCAATCGGCCTTTTCATACCACGGGTTGAGATGTTTTGTGCCGGTGTCGGGGTCGTAGCTGATCGTCCACTGCACGTTGGCCCGGGCCGAGATCCCTTTCGTAAGCAGGTGCTGCTGCTCCTTGTAATCGTGGCAGCAGCCGCCGAGCACCAGCAAGGCGCGAATCGCCTTCGGTTCGTCGGCCGCACGCAGCGCACCGCCGGAACCCGATGCGATCCCAACGGCGGCCAATAGAAACAGGGAAACGGCAAGACGAGAAGACGGGTCCATCACGGCGGCTCCAAAGTTTTCAGGAAGTTAGGTGATCCGCAGATTATGCCGACTTCACCCGCCGGTTGCCAACTCGAAGGCGATTTCCCCCGCATCATTGCAGGTCTTGCAGCACGTCTTTCAGGCGGCTGAGGCCGCGGCGGATGAGGCCGGCGACCGACCGTTCCGACTTCTCGAGAAACTGGGCGATCTGGTTTGTCGACCAATCATCCAAAAACCGCAGGCGCACCGCCTCGCGCTGGTCCCACGGAAGGTCGGCGATGGCCGCTTCCAGTTGCGCGCGAATCTCGCCGCGCATGACCATGCGGCTGGGCGTGGGGCCGGAGTCCGCCGGGCCGCGCGAATCGTCGCTGGCGGGAAGAAGGGCCTCGCGGCCGACCGATCGCTTGTCGGCCTGAAGATGCAGCCGGGCCATCGCTGCCAGGTGCTGCTGGAGGATGGCCTTCATCCACGCGATGAGTTCGGCTTCGGTCTCGCCGCGAAACGCCGGAAAGGCATTGGCGGCGGTGGTTAACGTCAGTTGGGCGAGATCGCTTTGATCGGCACGGGCCTGCCAGCGAAGATCCAGGGATTGGGCCGCTTGTTGCCGGATCAATGGTCGTAACTGTTCCAGGAGTTTCCCCAGGGCCGATCCGCTTCCGGCCCGGGCACGATCCAGCAGGGAGCCATGATCCATCGCAACGGTTCCGACGCGTTCACGGTCGCTTCTGTCTTCAGGATAGCGACCTGCCGAAGCGTCTTCCAGCCGGGAAAGACGCAGTCTCGTGACCTGTTCATGATCGAATGTCACGAAGAGCCAGACGTTGGGGCGAGTTCTTTGACAAGACCCGCCGTCTTCCACCGGATTGAATCCAATCGGCGGGGATCGCAAAGCCATGACCGCACCCGACTTCAAAAACCCGTCAACCTGCCGTTTGCATCTCTGCCGTCGGTCGGTTACTCTGCCGTTCCAGGAATTCTTGTGTTTTCTCGAACACCGCCCACCGGGACACGGCCTGAAACGCACCACGGATGACGCAGCCCAACTCCCCGAACTCTTCCTCATCGAAACCCCCGCGACGGAATCTGCGGCCTCCGGCCTCCGGTGACGATGGCACCCGCTCGCTCTTGTCCGGCCCGTGGCCCATCATGCTGGTGCTGCTGCTGTTCCTGAGCTTTTGGCTCTGGCGGCAGTCGCCGGCGAACACGGGCGACACGGTCTCCTACATGTTCGTCTGGAAACAGGTCGAGGCCGATAACGTCTTGTCGGTCAAGTTTTACGGCGAACGGCTCACCGGCAAATGGAAGAAAGTTCCCCAGCATCCGACCGATGACCGCGCGAAGCTCCGCACCGACTTCAATACCGTCCTCCCGATGCGGGAAGACCATGATCTCCTCGATTTGATGCGCCAGCACGGCGTGCAGATCAGCGGACAGTCGCAAGACCCCGGCTTCGGCGGCACACTGCTCCTCTGGATGCTGGGCCCCTTGCTGCTGATCGGGTTCATGTGGTTCATGATGCGGCGAAGTTCCGATCCCCTCAGTTCAGGCATGATGGGGGCGTTTATCCGCAGTCCGGCGAAACGCTTTAAGCCCAGCGAGCATCCCACCACGTTCGACGACGTCGCCGCGATGGAAGGGGCCAAGGCCGAGCTGCAGGAGATCGTCGAGTTCCTCAAGACGCCGGCGAAATTTCAACGCCTTGGCGCGCAGATTCCGAAAGGCGTGCTGCTGATGGGGCCGCCGGGCACCGGGAAGACCTTGCTGGCCCGCGCCACGGCCGGGGAGGCTGGCGTCCCGTTCTTTACGATCAACGGCTCGGAATTCATTCAGATGTTCGTCGGCGTCGGGGCCAGCCGCGTCAGAGACATGTTTCGCACGGCGAAGGAAAACGCTCCGTGCATGATGTTTATCGACGAAATCGACGCCGTCGGCCGCATCCGCGGGGCTGGGATGGGCGGCGGCCACGATGAACGCGAACAGACGCTCAACCAGATTCTCAGCGAGATGGACGGTTTTCAGCAGACGGAAGCCGTCATCGTCGTGGCGGCTACCAACCGGCCGGATGTGCTCGACCCGGCTTTGCTGCGGCCCGGCCGGTTTGACCGGCACGTGACGATCGATCGGCCCAATCGCCAGGGCAGGGCGGCGATTTTGAAGGTTCATTCGCGAAAGGTTCCGCTCGACGATGACGTCGATCTCGAAAAAGTCGCCGGAGGAACGATCGGGTTTTCCGGGGCCGAATTGAAGAATCTCGTCAATGAATCGGCGTTGAACGCCGCGCGGGAAGGCCGGGATTCGGTCACCGCGGACGATTTTGATTTCGCCCGCGACAAAGTCCTCATGGGGCCGCGCCGGGAGGAAGTCCTCAGCCTCCGCGAGCGGGAAATGACGGCGTGTCATGAAGCCGGCCATGCGCTGTTAGCCTGGTTCCTCGCCGATGTTGACAGAGTTCACAAGATGACGATCATCCCGCGCGGCCGGGCCCTGGGAGTCACGCAGTTGTTGCCCACGGAAGAACGCTACAACATCGGCGAAAAACGGCTGCACTCGCAGTTGGCGTTCATGCTGGGCGGCCGGGCGGCGGAGAAGCTGGTTTTCAACGAATACTCGGCCGGTGCGGAAGACGACCTGAAACGAGCCACGCAGACGGCCCGAAGGATGGTCTCGCGCTGGGGCATGAGCGACGTCATCGGCCCGGTGGCGTTTCGAGACAGCGAGGAGCACCCGTTCCTGGGCAAAGAATATCACGAACAGCGTGAATACAGCGAGGAGACGGCCCGCGAGATGGATTCCGAAATCCAGCGTTTCCTCACCCAGGCCGACCACCAGGCTCGGCAGGTGCTGTCCGATCACCGGGACAAGCTGGACCTTTTGACCAAGTCGCTCGTGGAACGGGAATCGCTGTCGGAAGAAGAGATGATCGAGCTTGTCGGCCCACCGGTCCCAAGGTCGAATGCGGTGATCGATACCCCGTCCCAGTCTCCCGCGATGCCGTGATGTCCCGCGGTCGATGAGTGATCCGTCATGCGCATCGCCGACCTCACCGCGTATCACGTGCTGATTCCGCTGAAGAAGCCGATCAAGCACGCCTCGCACGCGCGGACCGAGACCGACACGCTGATCGTCCGCTGCCGGTTGGACGACGGAACCATCGGTTGGGGGGAGGGTTTGCCCCGGCCGTATGTCACGGGGGAAGGCATCGACTCCGCCTGGGACATGCTGGCGACGAGCGATCTGCCGCGGCGATTGGGATTCTCGTGGTCGAACCTACCCGATGTTCTGGAACCGCTGTCCGCCTTTCAGTTGCCGCGGACTGAACAGGATGACCGCGGGTGTTATGGGCATTCGGTCCGCTGTGCGATCGAACTGAGCATTCTCGACGCCGCTTGCCGGGCAGAAGGCCTGCCGTTATCCGCCGTGACGAAGCTGTCCGGAGAGACGGCGGCGATCCGGCATTCCGTCGACAAAGTTCGTTACAGCGCTGCGTTTACGGCGATGAGCCGGTGGAGCCAGATTTCCCGGGCATTCAAGCTCAGGCTATTCGGGTTCCATCAGAGCAAGGTGAAAGTCGGCGTGGAAGGCGTGAATGACCGGACACTGCTCCGTCGGCTGCGGTGGCTGCTGGGTTCGTCGTTTGATCTCCGGGTCGACGCGAACGAAGCCTGGACGTGCGAAAACGTGGAAGACCGCGTCTCACGATTACTGCCGTACCGCATCACCGCCGTTGAGCAGCCGGTGCCTCATGCCCAAGTGCCGCAGTTGGCAAAAATTCGCCCGCATCTCGGAGTGCCGATCATGCTGGATGAATCCTTGTGCGGCGAAACGGATGCCCGCCGGGCGATTGAAGCCGGCACGTGCGACTTATTCAACATCCGACTCTCCAAGTGCGGCGGATTCCTGCCGTCCTTGAAACTTGCCGCGATTGCCCACCAGGCCGGGCTAGGATACCAATTGGGCTGCCAGGTCGGGGAAACGGGCATCCTCTCCGCCGCCGGCCGGCATTTTGCCGTGTCGATCGCCGGCATTCGCTATCTGGAGGGGAGCTACGACCGGTTTCTGGTGAAAGAACGCGTGACGGCCGAGGACATCACGTTCGGCTACGGCGGCTATGCACCGGCTCTGATCGGCCACGGCCTGGGCGTCACGATCGACGAAGCCGCGCTCCAGCGTGTCGTGCAGCGCGAGCAGAAATTGAAAATCACGTAGAAGTGAAGCGAGAATCGGAATCGATGGGCTGCGAAGCGCAAGAGTCGTGATTCAAAATCTCTGTTCAGAAAATCCCCCCATGCTGCGCTGGATCGCCTTGGACGCCGTCGGAACGCTCATTCATCCGGAGCCAGACGTCGCCCACGCCTATGCCCAGATCGGCCGGAAATACGGCTCCCGGCTCACGGCTTCCGACGTCCAATTGCGTTTTCGCAGTGTCTTCGAGCACAGCACGAAGGCCTGTCTGCCGGTTGACGACGGCCACATCGTCACCAGCGAGGAACTCGAAATGCGGCGCTGGCAATGGATTGTCGAACGTGTATTGCCGGACGTTGTCGACCCGTTGGAGTGCTTTTCCGAGTTGTATCAGCACTTCGGTCAGCCGGCTCATTGGAAGGTTTATGACGATGTCGGGCCGGTACTTGTCCGGTTGCGCCGCGCCGGTTATCGGTTGGCTTTGGCGTCGAATTTCGATCAGCGTCTGCAGAAAATCAGCGAGAAAACCCCAGGGTTCGACGTCTTTGAGCAGATCGTCGTCTCGACTGCCGTGGGGTACTGCAAGCCGTCTTCCCGCTTTTACGAAGGACTGCTCACGGCGTGTGATTGCCGGCCGGAAGAACTGGTCATGATTGGCGACGACCCCGAGGCGGACGTCGCCGGCCCGGCACAACTGGGGATCCGTGGGCTGCTCCTCGATCGCCACGCTACGGCCGGGCTGACATCGCTGCTGCAACTCCCCGACCTCTTGCGCGAGCCGCTCCGCTGATGGATGGCGGTTTCGCCGACCCCGTTACTCGACGTATTCCACTCCGCGCTCCGCGCTGCGGACTTCTCCGATCAGCCACGCGTTTGTTCCCGATTCGTGCAGCGCCCGGCGCACGCCATCCGCAAATTGCGGCCGCACGATCGCCACGAAGCCGATCCCCATGTTGAAGACATGGAACATCTCGTCCCGGTCCACCTGGCCAGCCTCTTGCAGCCACAGGAATTCCTTGGGAATCTCCCAGCTCCGGCGGTCGATTTTCACGCGGCAGCCCTCTGGCAACAGCCGCTCGATGTTGTCTTTCAGGCCGCCGCCGGTGATGTGGGCCAACCCGGAAATAGCCGTTCGGGCCGGAAATTGCGGCAAGAGTTTTGCCGTCAACGGGGCGTAGATTCGTGTCGGTTCCAGCAGCACGTCGGCCACGCTGCGGCCCAGTTCGGGAACCATCTGATCGATGGTCAGTCCGGCGATGCCGAACACGATCCGCCGGATCAAGCTATAGCCGTTGGAATGAAATCCGCTGGAAGCGATGCCGATCAACATGTCGCCGGGGCGGATGGCCGTTCCGTCGATGATCCGGCCGCGTTCGACGACGCCGACGCAGAAACCGGCCATGTCGAAATCGTCTTCCCGATACACGTCCGGCATGATGGCCGTTTCGCCGCCGAGCAGAGCCGCCTTGGCCTCGACGCAGCCGTCGCTGACGCCCTGAACCAGTTGGGCGATCAGTTCCGGGTTGTCTTTGCCGAGGGCCAGGTAGTCCAGGAACAGCAGCGGTTCGGCTCCCAGGCAGAGGCAGTCGTTCACGGACATCGCGACCAGGTCAATGCCCACCGTGTGATACCGCCGGGCAAGCTGGGCGACTTTCAACTTCGTGCCTACGCCGTCCGTTCCCGAAACCAGCACCGGATCGTCATACTGCTGATGGAACGGCCGATGGCTGCCATTGAGGCGAAACAGGCCGGCAAAGGCATCGGCGACCGGCATCACGCGGGGCGTGAACGTCCGTTGCATCAACGGCGGCAGCCGCCGCATCGCGTCGTCGTACAATTCCAGGTCGACCCCGGCACTCTTGTAAGTCACACCAGACATGCGCTTCGACCCTCTTGGGAAGTCAGGAACCGGTGAAAGCCCGGCACGGAGGGAGTATCCTGAACGCGGCAACTTCCGAGGCCCGCATTCACCGTCCGATCAAGGCGGGGTCGATCATAGCCGTCACCGTAGAGAATGTCACGGACCGCACAACCCAAGTTCCACGGAGCGCGACATGTCATCGCGAAATGTCTCAGACGTCACAACGGGTCAGCCTTGGTATGCGCCGGGGCTGAGTTTCACCTGCACGCAATGCGGCAACTGTTGCACGGGCGAACCGGGGAATGTCTGGGTCGACGCCGCAGAGATCGATGCCATTTCCCGGTATCTTGACGTCCCCAGCGGGGAGGTGAGGCTCCTGAAGACCAAACTGGTCGGAGACCGCCTGTCACTGCGTGAACACGCCAACGGAGACTGTATTTATCTGGAGAGCACGTCTCGGCGATGTTCGATCTACCCGGTCCGCCCGAAACAATGCCGGACTTGGCCGTTCTGGAATTCCAATTTGGAATCGCCGGATGCCTGGAATAATGTTCAGAAAAAATGTCCAGGGGCCGGTCAAGGGGCGTTCGTGCCTTTGGAGCAAATTCAACTCCAGGCAAAACAAATTGACTTATGATTCTGGGCGATTTTCCAAGCGATTTGCATGAAACCTGTTGCGGCGACGACTTCATCTGCAAGTCGCGAAGCGATCGCCTCGGAAATGGCGTTTCCGGGTGGAAATCTGGGAAGAACATGCTCAGATTGCCGGTTATGCCGAATTTTTCGCAAGTATCAACTCTAGCGGTCCGATAATCCATGCTGGGACACCAGATTTCCTGCGGGCCTGATCTGTAAAAGCGTGATCAGGCCGCTCAAAGACGACAAATTTTGACCTGCAGAAATCTCCGTAACTTGATTTGCATTGGTGATGCGAACGCTGTGGATCAGTAAGTTTTCCTTGGCGTCCGCTTGACAGTAAGTCTCTTTTAGGATTACACTTGAGTCTTCCGCAGCGGCGTGTATGCCGCCCGGCCGCACGGTGCCGACCACACTCGGGAGACCTAAGTTGTGACTAAAAAAGAGATCGTTAAAGAGATTTCTGACGAGATCGGTCTGACACAACTCCGAACGAAGGAAATCGTTCAAAAGACATTTGATGCCATCGTGAAGACATTGGTGGAGGACCGGCGAATCGAGCTGCGCAACTTCGGCGTCTTCGAGGTGAAGAAGCGAGCCGCTCGGAAAGCCAGAAATCCTCGCACAGGAGATAAGGTCTTTGTCCCGGAAAAATTTGTGGTGACTTTCAAGCCGGGCAAGGAGATGGAGGAGAAGGTTCGACAGTTGGAGGAAGAGGCGGCTCGCAAGGCACGGGAACAGCAGGCGAAGCTGGACGGCACTCTGGCAGCGACTCAGCCATCTTCTGAGTCAACGCCAGGTTAAGCGAGCTTCCGTTAGTCTCGTCTAACAGGCGACTTAAGTGGCCTGTGGCGTGCCTTGTCCAACGAATCCGATCCTCATCCGGCGAAGCAATAGTTTGGATTCCAGACACCGCAGACAGGGAAGCGTCCCTGTGCTCACGGAGGAGACCATGCGGAAACAGGCACTGCTCGGGTTCGTGATGTTGGCTGCCGCCCTGACCCAGGTCGGTTGCATCGTCCCGATTTATTCGTCGTCGCCGGATATTCGGGCTAAGCAACTGATCTTCGTCTCAGAAGGCTTTCGCCATATTCCCGAAATCTGGGAACGCATCTGGGGGCTCGACATGCCCGACGTCGCCACGCCCTATCGCACGCATGGCGGCGTGATCTAACCTCCCGGGGAACTGCATTGTTCCCTGGGGCTTGGGCCGGTACGATTTACGTCGATTTCCTCGGCGGATCGTGTTGGCCTGCGTGTTGTCTTGCCAGCCGCCGCCTTTCGGTTCGCGATGGGCGTCCGTTGTGGCAGATCTCGCCGTCGTTCTGAATCGTCTCCGGCTCGCCAATCCGATCCTGGTGGCCTCGGGAACGTTTGGTTATGCCCGCGAACTGCAGGCGTACGCCGAATTCCGCCAACTCGGCGGGATCATTCCGAAAACCGTCACGCCGTTGATGCGCCTCGGCAATCCGCCCCCGAGGACCGTCGAGACCGCTTCCGGCCTGCTGAATTCCATCGGCCTCGATAACGACGGTCTGGAAGCCTTTGTCGCGAAACATCTTCCGCCGTTGCTGCAGCTTGGAACCGCGGTGATTGTGAACATCGCCGGCGAAGACACGGCCGAATTCGTGCAGATGGCCCGCCGGCTCGCAGCATTTCCCCAGATTGCGGCTCTCGAATTGAATATCTCCTGCCCGAATGTCACCGGCGGGATCGATTATGGCACGGATCCCCGGAAGACTGCTGAAGTAGTTCGTGAAGTCCGCGCGGCCTGTCCGTTTCCCATCATTGCCAAGTTGACTCCGAACGTTTCGTCGGCGGATATCGTCCGAATTGCCAGTGCTGCGGCGGACGCCGGAGCAGACGCCTTGTCGCTGGTCAACACGTTTCAAGGCCTGGCCGTCGACTGGCGGCGGCGCAAACCCATTTTGGGCAATGGGATCGGTGGATTGAGCGGCCCGGCCATCAAGCCGCTTGCCTTGCGGATCGTCTGGCAGGTCGCCCAGAAGGTCAACGTGCCGATCATCGGCGTCGGCGGAATTCAATCGATCGACGACGTGATGGAGTTCCTCGTCGCCGGTGCCGCGGCGGTGCAAATCGGCACAGCGAATTTTTACGACCCGGGACTGGCAGTGCGGCTGGTCGGGCAGTTGGAAGCCTCATTGGCGGAGTTGGGATGCCGGTCTGTGAGTGACGTGGTGGGGACGCTGAAAAAACCGGAGAAGGACCATTCCCAGCGATGACCCCGCCATCCGTTCGATATTTTCTGCTTTGCGAGGATGTGCAGCACCA
This sequence comes from uncultured Planctomycetaceae bacterium, assembly GCA_964388415.1. Taxonomy (GTDB): domain Bacteria; phylum Planctomycetota; class Planctomycetia; order Planctomycetales; family Planctomycetaceae; genus CAZDGB01. The sequence goes on from CAYMAO010000027.1 coordinate 26,794, forward strand.
AACGGCTGCTCCCCGGAGTGCTTTCGTTTCTGGAGGAGATTGTTATGAGATGGTTCTTGATCGTCTCACTCTTTCCGCTCTTCGCAATATTCTTGGGAATCAAGGCGTTCATGGTACCCGGGATTGAGGTTTGGGAGGGGGCCATCGGCTATCCAGAGTCGTATCGATTTTGATCGGGGTGTCAATGATTGCATTTTCCTTGGCGATAATCTGCTTCGCCTTTGTCTATCTCGTTCTCCGCTAGCCAGTATTGTAGGGTGGGTCGAGGCTTTGCGAGGCCCACCAACTGTTCGCAGCAAATCGGTGGGCCTCGAAGACTCGACCCACCCTACACAGAAATCATTCTTCAATCATGCGCATCCTCTCCGGCATCCAACCGACCGGCCGTTTCCACTGGGGCAATTATTTCGGCGCGATCCGGCAATATGTCGCGCTGCAGGACAATCAGCAGGCCTTCTATTTCATTGCCGATCTGCATGCGCTGACGACGGTCCGCGATCCCAAAGTCCTCGCCGGGTTTTCGCGCGATGCGGCTCTCGATCTGCTGGCGCTCGGCTTGAACCCGGAGCAGGCGACGCTCTTCCGCCAGTCCGACGTCCCGGAAGTCAGCGAGTTGACGTGGCTGCTCATGACGGTCACGCAGATGAGCCTGCTCGAAAAGTGTCATGCGTACAAAGACAAGCAGGCGAAAGGGATCGCCGCGGATGCCGGGTTGTTTACTTATCCCGTGCTGATGGCGGCCGACATCTTGCTGTACGACAGCGAGGTCGTGCCGGTCGGGGCCGACCAGGTCCAGCACATCGAAGTCACCCGCGACATCGCCCAGCGGTTCAACCACACGTACCAGGGGGAATTTCTCCACCTGCCGGAAGCTCGCGTGCTGGATTCGACGGCGAAAGTTCCCGGCATCGACGGCGAAAAGATGTCGAAGAGCTACGGCAACACGATCGAGATTTTCGAGCCGCCGAAGGGGATGCGGAAGAAAATCATGTCGATCAAAACCGATTCCACGCCGATGGAAGCGCCGAAAAATCCGGACGCCTGCTCGGTCTTCACGCTCTACAAATTGTTCGCCGCGCCGGAGCAGCAGGCCATTCTGGCCGGCAAGTATCGCGCAGGTGGCATGGGCTACGGCGAAGCGAAGCAGGCCCTGTATGACGCCGCGATGGAGTATTTTGGCGAGGCCCGCACCCGCCGCGAAACACTGGCTGCCGATCCGAGCATCGTGGAAGACGTGCTGGCTGACGGCGCGAAGAAAGCCCGCCAGAAGGGCCAGGAAGTTTTGGCCCGCGTCCGCCAAGCGTGCGGGCTATCGGCGTCGCCGGTGGCGATTTGACGGAAAATCAAAGGCGGTTTGCCAAGACAAACACGAAATGGCACGAAAAAATTGACAAGCGTGAATCGTTAGAGTCCGGTCATGTCTCAAGTCTATGGCTGTCCAAAATGCGGCGAGGAGATTTATCGTCGGATTACTCCGTGGGCGCCATGGCGCTTAAATGAGCCATTTCGGTGTCCTCACTGCGCGACGATGGTGAGGCCAATCCGAATTTTGAGGACATCGATCGTCGTGGTTCTTGTACTGTTGTTGGAAACTTTTGCTTTGTGGGCATTTGCTCTGTTCGCCGATGAAACTTTGCTTGCCTCAGATTTATCTGTTGATGCTTACAAGAATGGACTAATCGCGGTCATTATCGGGGTCAACGTCGTTTTGAACGCCTGGACCGCGAAAAAACTCAAGTATCAAAAATTCATTGTTCACGGCAACGAATGCCCCCTCACTTTTATGGCTGCTTATTTTTTCGTGCCGTTTCGTGTTTTTCGTGGTGATCCCCTCCTTTCTTGTTTATTTGCTGGTCCGCGTCATGTCCTCCGTTGAATCACGACCGGCAAATTCCTTCGGCATTTGGCTGATCGTCTCCGTGGTCGCGGTGCTTGGCGTGGCGCAGTTTTCGGCCATTCGAGAGAAGCCGCCGGTGATTTTCGCCGCGGGGTTCGGACTTGTGGCGGGCTTGCTCCTTCGCACTCTTGCCGGGTTGTTGTCGGTCAAGTTGACTCGCTGGGTGACGATCTGCGCCGTATTGCTGGCGGCCTTGGGATTCGCGGCGAGTTTTAGCGTCGGCTATCTCTCAATGTCCGTCCAATGGAAGCAACTCCATCCGGCCGGGTCGGAGAATCCCCTGGCCGCGACGCTGCTCAAGAGTTTTCCGGACAGCGATCCTCAGGCGATCCTCGCGGCACAACAGCGGTTCACGTTTCTCGACTATCTCTCCTATCGAGTCCCCGACTGGCCGTCCCCTTGGCCGGAAGCCTTGTGCGGCGCAGAATGGTTACTGTGCATTGTGATCGCCGCGTTGTGCGTCGGTATTCGTCAGAGCCGCGAGCGTGAGCGACCGGTCGCTCACGCAGCGGAAAAAATCGTCGCTGACGCTTCCGGCTCGGACGAGGAGTCCTCATCGTGATCGTCGGACTCGGGACCGACATTATCGAAATCGTCCGCATCGGCCGGGTCATCGAACGGCACGGCGAACAGTTTCTGCATCGCGTCTTCACCGATGAGGAAATCGGCTACTGCCAGAAACGCCGCGAATACCTGCAGCATTACGCGGGGCGCTGGGCCGCCAAAGAGGCGGTGATGAAAGTCCTGGGCACCGGGTTCGCGCCGGGCGTCGGCTGGAAGGACATCGAAGTCTGCTCGAAACCGAGCGGCCAACCGTTCATCCAACTCCACGGCGGCGTGCGGGAATTGACCGAACGCCTTGGCATCGATGAGATTCTCATCTCCGTCTCGCATTGCCACGCCTACGCCACGGCGACGGCGATCGGCGTGCGATATGACACGAAAGCAGCCCAGGGATAGCGATCCCCTGGGCTTCAGTGCCGCGATATTCTCAAGCCCGGCTGTCAGAAGTCGACTCTTCCGAATTTGCCGGAACTCGTGGAAAGTCTGCAAGGGCGGCTTGTCGATAACCAAGAGGAATGGACCCCCGGCTGTCGGGACGGGGATTGTGAATTGATCGCGAGAGGGAACTCGATGATAGTTCGACACGTAGCGGCTGTTCTCCTGGGCACGACAAGCCTGTGCCTGGGCTGGGCCTTCGTTCAGGGGCAATCCGATGTGCCGAATGCACAAGGAGACGTGAAGCAGTCGGCCCTCATGCGGGCGAAACTCGCCAGCACGCAGCGCATTGTGGACGGCCTCGTCACGAAGGATTTTGACGATATCGCCAAGGGGGCCAAGGAACTGATCAAGATCTGCAAGGCGGTAGATTGGCAAGCCCACGAAGATGACGTGTACGGCCATCATCGCCGAGAATTGATGCTGCAAGCCGAGAAGATGATCTCCTCTGCCGAGCGAGAGAACCTGGACGGCGCGGCATATTCCTACATCCATGCCCTGACGACGTGCATCAGTTGTCACGACTATTGCCGCGATGTCTTGAAGATTGCCGCGGACGACGACTCGAGCCGTCTCATTCCGATCCCGACCGCGGATGAAGCCGTGGCACCGCGAAACTCGCGGCGCTAAAGTACGACGCTTCTGCGAAGCGTCGCTAAGGTCACAACTCTTCCGGCGTGAGCCATTTCGGCTGGCGCGGCGGATGAACGTGCGGCAGCCGGTCAAGCAGGGACTTCGCATCCGGCTCGGCGAAGAAGAGTTCGCGATGGTCCGGCAGACAGAACCCCGTCTTGACGGCTCGGTCGACAAATGCGAGCACCGGGTCGAAATAGCCGTCGACGTTGAGCAACCCGACCGGTTTGGCGTGCAGGCCGAGTTGGCTCCAAGTCAGCGTTTCAAAGAGTTCGTCCAGCGTTCCTAACCCGCCGGGGAGCGCGACAAAGGCGTCCGACAATGCGGCGATGAGGGCTTTGCGCGAGTGCATGTCGGCCACGCGGCGCATGTCCGCGACGCCGGGATGAATCAGTTCCCGGGTGGCAAGAAAATCGGGAATCACACCAATCACTTCGCCGCCGGCATCCAGCACGGCATCGGCGACGGCGCCCATCATGCCGACTTTCCCGCCGCCGAAAATCAGGCTGTAACCCCGTTCGACGAGCAGCCGGCCGAACTCCGCCGCGGCATGGCGATACTTAGGATCGTTCCCGCCGCTGGACCCGCAATAAACGCCAATTCGATGCATGATCGACTCTTTCCCGGTAGGGTGGGACGAGTCTTCGAGTCCCACCCATTCGGTTCAGCCAAAAACAATCGGTGGGACTCGAAGACTCGTCCCACCCTACGACTATCCCGATTGCGGTAGATCATACATCCCGCCGAAGCGTTCTTGCACGGCTTGCCGCAGTGCGGCATAGTCAGGCTCTCGCCATTCACCGTGACCGACCAGGTCAAACGCAACCGCCCGGGCTTCTTCCAGGACGTCTTTGTCGCGGATCAGGTCGGCCGACCGCAAAGGCAACGTGCCGTGCTGCTTCACGCCCAACACGTCTCCCGGTCCACGCTGTTCAAAGTCGGCCTCGGCGATGCGGAAACCGTCGGATGTTTCCTCGAGCGCTGCCAGCCGTTTCAATCCCTCGGCTTGAGTCCCGTCGGAGAAGAGAAAACAGTAGCCCTGGAATTTTCCGCGGCTGATGCGGCCCCGCAACTGGTGCAATTGCGACAGTCCGAAACGATCAGCGTTGAAAATTGCCATCAGCGTGGCGTTGGGGACATCGATGCCGACTTCAATGACCGTCGTCGTCACCAGGGCGTGCAATTCGCCGTCGCGAAATGCCGACATCACGTCGGTGCGTTGAGCCGAATCCATCCGGCCGTGCAATAACCCGACGCGCAGTCCGCGTAATTCCTGGGCTTGCACCCGGCGAAAAACGGCTTCGGCGCTCGATGTCGATTGTTCGTCGTCCTCTTCGCCGATGTCGATCCGAGGGCAGACGAGATACAGTTGCCGGCCTTCGTGAACTTTCTGACGGATGAACTCCCACGCCTTCTTCGATCCTTCGCCATACACGCGGCTGGTGACGACGCGCTGCCGGCCCGGCGGCAATTCCTTGATCACGCTGAGATCGAGATCGCCAAACTGCGTCAGGCACAGGCTGCGGGGAATCGGCGTGGCCGTCATGACCAGCACGTGCGGCTGCTGTTCGCCGACGGAAAACCTGGCCCGCTGTCGCACGCCGAAACGGTGCTGTTCGTCAATCACCGCGAGCCCCAGTTTCGCGAATTTCACGGCCTCTTGGATGACGGCCTGCGTGCCGACGATCAGTTGCAATTCACCGGACGCAATCCGTTCCAGAGTCTGGCGGCGAGTGGCGGCCGTCAGTTGCCCCGTCAGCAGGCACCGTACCACGCGGCTCTGGGACAGCATCGCTTCAATCGTCTGCCAGTGTTGCGACGCGAGGATTTCCGTCGGCGCCATGATGACAGCCTGGGCGCCGTTGGCGACGGCCGTGAGCATCGCATAGATCGCCACGGCGGTCTTGCCGGCGCCGACGTCGGCCTGCAGCAGCCGGTGCATCGCATGATCGAGGGCCATGTCGGCGGCGACGTCGCGGATCGCCTCTTCCTGGCCGGCGGTGAACTTGAACGAAAACAGCCGCCGAATCCGGGCGTCGATCTTCGCCGTCACGGGAAGCGGCATCGCCCGCCCGGCCGTCGTCCAGACCTGCCGCCTCAGCGCCAGCGCCAGTTGAAATTCCAGCAGGTCTTCATAGATGACGCGCCGCAATCCCGCGTGATGATTGGGCACGGTGTCCGGCATGTGGATCCGGCGAACAGCTTCGATCAACGGCAACAGTCGACATCGTGCTTGCAGTTTCGCAGGCAGATGGTCCGGCAGAAACTCCGCGTATTCCTCAACGGCGGCCCGGGTGATTCTGCGCATCTCATGCATCTTCAGGCCTTCGGTGAGGCCATACCGGGGCAGCACGCCGCCGGTCGTTTCTTCGTCGTCCATCTGCAGCCATTGGACGTTGGGATGCCCGAATTCCCAGCGTTTGTCGCGGAACTTTGCCTTGCCGGAGAAGAGAACCCGCTCAGTGAGCTGGAATTTATGGAGCATGTACGGCTGGTTGAACCACACGCCGCGGACGAAGCCGCCGTCGCATTTCAGCAGCACGGCCGTCATGTGCTTGCCGTTGGAAGTGTACCGGGCGTCCCGGTCGACGACTTCGCCGCGGATGGACTGCACCGTGTCCACCTCCAATTCATGCACGGCTCGGACCTGGGTGAGATCGAGGACATCGCGCGGCAGATAGAAGAGGATGTCCTGAGCCGTGTGCAATTCAAGTTTCGCCAGCAACTCCGCGCGCGCCGGCCCGACGCCCCGGAGGAACTGCACCGGGGTGAGGAGGGGATCGGCGGGGTCGGGCGACGACGACATGCCGGGACGAATTTGTCTAGGGACGATGCGACTCAATCATTGTAGCGGCCGTTGAGTCCCGCCGACGCCGTCGGCGGGCTCTGTGGGAGAAACTCAAAGCCCGGCGTCGGCGACGCCGGGATCACGCTCACCCCAGGTACTGCAGTGCCGCGGCGACGGCGAGTTCATCGCAGCGTTCGTTTTCCGGGTGGCCGGCGTGGCCGCGGATCCAGGTGAAGCGGACTTCATGGGCGGCGAGCAGCTTGTCGAGCCGTTGCCAGAGTTCTACGTTGATGAGCGGCTTAAGCGTTTTGCCTTCGCGGCGTTTCCAGCCGTTTTTCTTCCAGCCGGGCAGCCACTCGGACGAACCGCGGGAGACGTAGGAACTGTCGGTGACGACTTCCACGGACGAGCGAGATTTGAGCGCTTCGAGTCCGGCGATGACGGCCATCAATTCCATCTGATTGTTGGTCGTGTGGGCCTGACCGCCGGAACCTTCTTTTTCGGTTCCCGTCTTCGGATGGCGCAAGATGTACGCCCAACCGCCCGGTCCGGGGTTGCCGCGGCAAGCTCCATCCGAGAAGAGTTGCACGAACGGCAAATCAGCCACGGGCAAAGGCTCCAATTTTTCAATCCCGTCATCGTTCGCGGAAAACGATCCGGCCGCGGTTGGGATCGTATGGGGAAACTTCCACCGTGACGCGGTCGCCCGGCACAATACGGATGAAATTCTTCCGCATCTTCCCTGCGACGTGGGCGAGCACCGTGTGGCCCCCTTCGAGCTTCACCCGAAACTGCGTGTTGGCCAGTGCTTCGACGACATTGCCATCGACTTCAATCGCTTCTTCTTTTGCCATGCAAATCGGTTCTCCAGTGAGAGCATGAAACTGCCGATCCCGTCCGGATGCGAAACGAGAATTCCAGGATTCCGGATTATACCGGCTGCGCGGTGAATCCCATAGCAATTTCCCGAAATCGTGAATTCCCTGGAAAGAAAGTTCTTTTCGACGAGAAATTTGACCGGTCGAGAACCAGGACGTAGAGTTTCCTTCGGACATTGCCGGTCGCGACGCGATTCGGCCGATGCTCCTTCAGGAAAGGGCTGCAAAATGCGTTGGACCGACCTGCTGCTGCGATTGCGTCGCGACGAAGCCGCCGCCACGGCGGTCGAGTATGCCGTGATGCTGGGGCTGATCCTCTTGGTCGTCATCACGGGCGTCGCCAATTTCGGCAATGCACAGAAAGCCATGTGGACCAAAGCCGACACCCAGATGAAAGCGCACGGCGTGAATTGAGGTAAGAGGCAATCCCAACAAAGCCCGGCGTCGGCGACGCCAGGACCACTCCCGCTTTCCCTCTTGCCTCTCGCCGCTCAATCCCTCATCCTGATCCGCATGACTCTGTGTGCGATTTCTCTGGGCGGAAATGTCGGCGATGTGCCTGCCACCATGGCTGCGGCGGTCCAATTGCTGACGTCGTCAGGCGACATCTCTGATCTCCGCATGAGTCGGCTGTATCGCACAGCGCCGGTCGGTGCAGTCGCAGGTGATGTCTTCCACAACGCGGCGGCGGTCTTCGAGACGACGCTCTCGCCGTTGGACCTGCTCGAACTTCTGCAACAAATCGAAGACCGCTGCGGCCGCATCCGCACGGTCCACTGGGGTTCGCGCACGCTGGACCTGGACCTGCTGCTCTACGGCGATGAGATTCTGGGCGATGACATCCTACAAAGCCCGCCGATGGCATCGGCGGGAACGCTTCTGCGAAGCGTCGCTAATGAGTCGCACTTGATCGTCCCGCATCCCGCCCTGTGGTATCGCCGGTTCGTATTGGACCCGCTCGTCGAACTCATCCCGGACGTCGTGCATCCGGTGTTTCATCAGACGATCCGGCAACTGCGAGATCGGCTGTTGCCACGGCCGTTGCCGGTCTGCTTTCTGGTGGCACAGACATTCCTGTCGGTGCGCACCGACAGGAATGTCTGTGCCACCGACCCATCGACGGCGGCGATCATTTTCTCCGAATCGTACCGGGAACCGTCGTGGCCGCACGTCATCCATTTGCCGGATGACGAGACGGCTGCCGCAGTTCAAATGGTGACGGACGTCCTCACCGCCGCATTGGATGGGCCGGTGGCGATGTCTTAGCCCCCGGCCATTGACCGGGGGCGAAGACGGAAATCACAGCCGGCCGCTGCGGAAGATGCCGTAGATCAGCCAGACGGCAAGCAGGCTCGAGAGCAGGTAAATCGGCACGGTCAGCCAGACGATGTTCACCCCGCGGGAGATGATCAATGCCGAGGCGACGATCAGCGCGGCGACGACGATGCCCACGACCAGCCGGTTGCTCGAGCGTTCCATTTCGCTGATGAAGTGATCCAGGTTCTGGTGCTGCAACTGGATGTGCAGGTCGTCTTCGCTGATTTTCTTCAGCGTGGTCGCCATTTGCCGAGGCATCGCCACGGCGAGCTTCCCTAGTTCCTGCGTTTCGTGCAGCATGCGTTCGGCGATTCGTCCCGGATGATAACGGCTCTTGACCAGCGATTCGACGAACGGCTGCAGATGCCCGGCCATGTTGAATTCCGGGTCCAGCTTGCGGCCGACGCCTTCCAGCGTCACGAGCGCCCGGATCAGCAGCATCAAGCTTCCCGGGCAGCGAATGCCGTGATTGGAGAGGATGCCCACAAAATCGGACAGCATCGCCCCGACGTTGAGCCGGTCCAGTTCCACGCCGTAATAATTCGCCACGAAATCGCGCATGTCGACCTGGAGCAAGGGGAGGTCGACCTCGCGTACCAGTTCGCCGATCTGCAGGACCATCGCCACGGCAGCGTCGACATCCTGCCGGCTGATGGCGACAAACAGATCGATGAGTTGCTCGCGGGTGGAAGTTTCCAACATGCCGATCATGCCGTAGTCCAAGAGGCAGATCGTGCCGTCCGGCCGCACGCGGATGTTGCCCGGGTGCGGGTCGCCGTGAAAGACGCCGTACTCGAACGCCTGCTTCATGAAGATCCGGGCGCCGCGGGCCGCCAGTTCTGCGGAAGTGTGCGGCATCGGCTGCCGGTCGAGCTGATCGATTCGGAGTCCGTCGATGTATTCCATCGTGAGGATCGATTCGGTCGACAGTTCATCAAAGACGACCGGCACGCTCAGTGTCGGGTCGTGTTTGAACAGCCTACGGAATTCGTTCATCGTCCGGCCTTCGCGGGCGAAGTTCAGTTCCCTTCGGATGGTGCGCGAAAAGTGATTCACCAGCCCGATTGGATCGAACACCCTGGCTTCCGGGATGTGCCGGTCGGCCAGCACGGCGAGTTCCTGCATCAGCGAGACGTCTCGTTCCACGTCGCGCACGGCCTCCGGCCGGCGGATTTTCACCGCGAGCGGCATCCCATTGAAGTGCACGGCCCGATGGACTTGCCCCAGCGAACCGGCCGCCAACGGCTGCCGGTCGAACTTCGCAAACAGTTCATCCAGCGGACGGCCCAGTTCATGCTCCAGCTGGGCGATGGCCACGTCCGACGGAAACGGGGGCACGCTTTCCTGCAGGCGTTGCAATTCGGTGATCATCGCCGGCGGCACCAGGTCGGGCCGGGTGCTCATCACCTGGCCGAACTTGATGAATGTCGGCCCCAGGTCTTCCAGCGTCTTCCGAATCCGTTCCACCGTCGTCACATGATGCACGGGCTTCGGCGGATGCCCCTTGCGGGACAGCAGCTTCCGCCAGCGATACCAATAGTCGCGAATGCCCACCCGGTCGACGAAATCGCCGAATCCGTGGTTGAGCAGCACGGCAACGATCTCGCGGCTGCGGCCCAGGTTGCGTATCAGGCGAAACGGTCGAGCTTCCAACGGCGTCTCCGATGAATCATTTCAGATTACGTCTGATTCTAATCCCCCGGAGGAGCGAAGTGTGAGGAAGAATCGCGTGCGCTTCGCGGCTCACCGGCTAATCGCACGCGAATATCACGACACATTGTGCGAGTCCGTGTCCGTCTCTATGATCAACGCTCATCAATCGAGCGACCCAAAACCGCCACGGAGGGTGATCGTGCGTAATTTTGCCGACCTGATGTCGTTAGCGGCGGGAACGGTGCTGGCGGCGTGGGGACTGGCCGGTTTTCTGCTGCCGAACCATTTCATCGACGGCGGCGTCACCGGCATTTCCATGTTGCTCGCCGAACTTGCCGGGTGGCCGCTCGCGTGGCTGCTGGTGTTCGTCAACGTCCCGTTTCTGGTCTTGGGCTATCAATACGTCGGACGCAACTTCACTACGAAAAGTACGCTGGCGATTGTCGCACTGGCCGCCTGGTTGAGCCTCGTCCCGTTTCCCGTCGTCACGAAAGATCCCCTGCTGGCCGCGGTGTTCGGAGGGTGCTTCATCGGTGCTGGCATCGGCCTGGCGATTCGCGGCGGCGGCGTGCTCGACGGTACGGAAATCCTCGCCGTGATTCTCAGTAAACGCACCTTCGCCACGGTCGGAGAGATCATCCTCGGGCTCAATGTCGTGATCTTCCTGGTCGCCGCCCGGTTTCTTGGCATCGAACCCGCGCTGTATTCGGTCCTCACCTACTTCGCCGCGTTCCGGACAATCGACTACCTGCTGCACGGCCTCGAGAGTTACAACAGCGTGATGATCATGTCGACCGAACGCGCCGCCATCCAGCAGGCGATCCTGTCGGAACTCGGCCGCGGCGTGACGGCGTTCAAGTCGATCGGCGGGTACACTACGGCGGAACGTGAAGTCCTGTATTGCGTGGTGACGCGATTGGAACTCATGCGGCTGGAAACGCTGGTGAAATCCCGCGATCCGCAGGCGTTTCTCGTCATTTCACCGGTGCACGAAGTGCGCGGCGGCGTGGTGAAGCAGCGGGCGTTTCACTGACGGTGGGGGATGGGTCTGGTCACGAAACAGACTCTACCAAGAACAATTCTGGGCTACTGAAGTCTCCGGCCGATACGCCGACACCATCATTTGGCGTCGTTTCTATCTGCCTGGAGGAGCAAACGGGGATGAGAAACCGCTTGCGTTTCGCGGATGCAGAATCTATACAAGCATAAACTTATGGCTCCTCAGGTCGCAGCCGAAGCTGAATTGGGAATTGTCCCGTTTCAATCCGAATCGGGTGAGTCAATTGTTTTTAACCTTGGTGCCGGTCGAGAGGTCTGTCAGCACCGCGAGTTGTTCATCTTTGAAGTCCATTGTCATGCTCGATTATTTGCAGGAATGTCGCGAAAACTTCGGCGAAGCGCCACGAACGTTTTCCTGGTGGGATCGGCTGACATATCTCCGTGTTCCTTCCAAGCCGGCTTGGCTGAAGGCAAGTCCCGACGACAAGATCATGACGTATTTTGACTATTTCGCCGACGTCATGCGCGACGGGAAAGTCGTCTGGGGCCACGTCATCCAGGCCAACTATCAGATGTTCGAGCCAGGACCGAATAATTGCCCTGGGGAAATGGTCTACGCCTTGGATACGGACGGCTCCTTTCTTCCAGCCACGCTCCGCAATGTGGCCATTCGCCTGGGTGAATTGAAAGGGACAGATCCGGAGGATTCAGAATTGGCGCCGATCGCCGACTATCTCACCGACGAAATGATTAGAGTGTTCGGTTTGAAGGTGCCGTCTCAACTCAGTCCGCGAGTCCGGTGCCGCATTTCTACCGTGTATTTCATTCGGAAACATCTTCTAGAAGAGATGATTCTGCAAAGCCTGATTCCTCTGGTTGTTCTGCCACAAAAGCCTTTCGTCGCAACAGTACTCCCCGAACAGTTCTGGCCGGATGAGCTGGTCGACTGGTGGGTGGATTGACAGAATTTGTTTGCCTTGGAAAATCACCCGGCAAGCGCCCCGCTGAATAGATGCGCCGTTACATCACCGAGAAATAATTCTCCACCGCGAAGTCGAACGCTTCGGGGGACATCTTTCGCGGCAGACTTTTGAACGTGCAGTAGTTCTTCACCTGCAACAGCAGGTCGCGCGGCTGGCAACTGCGGAACGGGCGCTGGCAGCGGACGTAGTGTTCTTCGATCAGGTGATCGACGGCCGCCTTGTCGTACTGGAACCCGAGTTTCGGGGCCAGCTTTTTCAGGATGAACCGGAACTCGTGCTCCGTCGGGTCGCTGACGTTGATCTTGTACGGTATTCGCCGGAGAAACGCCCCGTCCACCAGGTCTTTCGGTTCGAGGTTCGTCGAAAAGATGATCAGTTGATCGAACGGCACCTGGATTTTCTTGCCGCTCGGAAGATTCAAGAAGTCGTACCGCTTTTCGAGAGGCACGATCCAGCGATTGAGAAGTTCGTCGACGGCCATCCGTTGCCGGCCGAAGTCGTCGATGACCAGCGTCCCGCAGTTGCTCTTGAGTTGCAGCGGCGCCTCGCAGATGTGCGTGAGCGGATTCTGAGTGACTTCCAGTTGTTCCATCGTCAGTTCCCCGCCGACGACGACCGTGGGGCGCACGATCTGGACCCAGCGCGGGTCGATGCCGGACAGGTCGAAGAGTCCCTCGCCGACCGGCCGGGGGACTTCCTCGTGGATCCCGGGGTCGAAGATGCGGACGATTTCACCGTCGATGCCCAGGGCGCGGGGAATCCAGATGTTGGAGCCGAAGCAGCGCGTGATGCGTTCGGCGATGCTGGTTTTCCCGTTGCCCGGCGCGCCGAACAGGAACATCCCGCGGCCCGAATTGACCGCCGGGCCGAGTTTTTCCAGCATGGCTTCATTGATCATCAGGTCGGAAAACGCGTCTCGCAGATCCTCTTCCGTAACCGTCTGCTTGGCGATGCTTTGGGCTTCCATCGCCTTCAAGTAATCTTCCAGCGGCACCGGCGCCGCCCCGAAGTAGGTGCATTCGGAGACATACCTCCGGGCCCGTTCCCGGCCGACTTCCGTGATGCCGAATTCGTAATCGCCCATCTCCGCCGTGCCGAGATAGACCAGCATCTGCTCGCGCTTGAGCATCTTCAGCATCGGGTCAATGATGCCGTACGGCAGGCAGATCTGCTGGGCGATCTTGCGGCCCGTCATGCCGCCCTTCGCGAGCAGGTATTTCAGGATCAGCCGTTCAACTTCTTCGCCCGTGAGTCCGGCGGATTCGAGGTCTTCCGGTTCGGTTGGCGAGAAGGTCCCGGTCTTCTCGTCGGCTGATCCGCCCAACAGCGACTTCACCCGATGAAACAGTTCGTTCAGCCGGGGATCAGCCGGCGGCGGTGTCTTCCCAGAGGGCTTCCTCTCCGGCGGATTTTCAGCGGCTTTCTTCGCGACGGGCGACTCTTCCGCCGGCGAACCTCTCGGGACGACAGCCGGCTTCAACGGCGTGGTAACAGACTGAGGCTCGGCGACCCGTGGTGTCTCCGTCAGCGATCCGATGGCGTTGTCCACGACCATCAATGTCGATTCCGCGCGCTGGGCGGCGGTCGCCTCGGCCAGGAACGACAGATCGAGGCTGTCGAGATCGGTCGGGACTTCCGGTGTGTTCGCGGCCGGCAGATGCGACAGATCGAGACTGGCCCAGTCGACGGCGAGGCTTTGCGTCGCGCCGCAGGGCTTCTGAGTGGGCGCCAGCTCTGCGAGGATTTCCGACGCAGAGGCGTTCGATTCGCGTCCCGACATGGCGAGTGATTGTCCCCCCTGGCATCCGGCGGCGGCCCGTCCCTCCGGATGCCTTTTTCCCAGCCTGCGGAACAGTAGGTCCGAATCGCCGCCGAGTCAAATTCTCACCCCGCGGTCCGCGCCAATCGCGGCGGGTTGCCGCGGAACATCACGGCGAAGACCGTTCGCCACGGCGGTTCGCTTGTCAGCCGGGCCGCAAACCCGTTACGTTCGGCAAAACGGATCGATTCGTTCTTCGAGGAATGTTCCATGCGGTTTGCCAATCGGGTGGTCGTCGTCACGGGGGCCGCCAAGGGGATCGGGGAAGGGTGCGCCCGGGTGTTCTGCAAAGAAGGGGCGTCGGTCGCCATCCTGGATATCGACGATGTCGCCGGCCGGAAACTCGCCGAGGAACTCTCCACGCTGGGTCCGGGACGGGCCGCGTGTTTCTATTGCGACGTCCGCCAGCCGGATCAGATTCGGTCCGCCATCGACCAGACGCTGCAGCAGTTCGGCCGGCTCGATTGCCTAATCAATAACGCCGGCTGGCATCCGCCGGCCCTCACCATCGAACAAACCACGCTGGAGATGCTGGAGGACCAGTTGAAGTTGAACTTCACCAGCACGTTCATCGCCTCGCAGGCGGCGGTCCCCCATCTGCGGAAAACGGAAGGGACGATCGTCAATATTTCCTCGATGACGGCCATTCTGGGGCAGGAACATTCCACGGCGTATGCCGCCTCGAAAGCGGCCCAACTGGGATTCACGAAATCCCTGGCGATCGAACTCGGCCCGGACAACGTCCGCGTCAACGCCATTCTGCCGAGCCACGTCGATACGCCGCTGCTGCAAGCCTGGGCGAAGACGCTGCCGGACCCCGCCATCGGCCTGGAGAAGGCCGCGAAAGTCCAGGCGCTGGGCCGAATGGCGAACATTGAAGAAATCGGCCGAGTCGCATTGTTCCTGGCGACGGAGGATTCCAGCTTCATCACGGGCCAGTCGATTGAAGCCGAGGGCGGCGCGAGTTTGGATTATTGAAGTCATAGGAACGAGAAATTAAAATCGCCTGACAATCTGATATCGTGAAATGTCGGGTCCCCTTCCTCGTCCGAATCAAAGCCGGTCGCGGGGGGGCCGCATGCTCTGTTTGAGTGAGTTGCACTCACAAAGGGTGACACAAAGGGTGAATCGATCAGGAGTAAAAGATGAGATGCCCTTGGGAAGTTTTGGCCTGCACTTTGCTGTTGTTCGTTTCCACAGCCCGCGCAGAACTCAACGTCGAACCCGATCCGCTTCAACTGGTGGCAACCCGCCTCGAAGGGAACTGGGAATTCGACGAGAATCTCTCCACCCGACTCGATGACAAGGCCCCGCGGTCGAAGGCGAAGTTAGCGTTTGTCAGCGATCCAACCGTGCTGAAGAAAATTCCCTCGAAGATCGCCGCGGACATTCAACGGCTGAAACTCCGGATCTACCTGGCAGGTGTCATGCACGAAGGTCAGGAAGACAAGGTGTTTTTCCTCACTGTTGTCAGCGGCAATCCCGTCATTGTCCTGTTTCGCCGAAGCTCCGACGGCGAGTTGGCCGCCGGCGGCGATGGAGCCGTGATGATCGCCCCGGGACGGGATCGGAAAAACGATCTGCTCTTCATCTGCGAATCGTACGAGGACGCCGAAAACCCTGAGAAGCCTTCCACTCCCTACCGGCGCGTAATGCGAGAATAAAGTGTTCATCCTCGATCACGGCTTCCGATGCACCGTCCAGCCCGGCACGTCGACGCGGACTTGCCACAGCGTTTTCCCGGCGGTGATGTAGAGCGTTTTCAGATCCAGGCCGCCGAATGTGCAATTGGTGATGACGTCTTCCGGGACGGGGATCAGGCCGAGTGACTGGCCGTCGGGCGAGAAGATGTGGATACCGGGGGGGACATCGGCAGTTTCGTGGGCATGCCGGGGATTCTTGATGCCGGCGGCGATGAACAACCGGCCCCGCGAATCGACGCACATGCCGTCGCCGCCGCGGCCTGGGGCGAAATCCCAGATCAAGCGTTGCCGGCTGACGGCGCCGTTTTCGGCGAGATCAAACGCCCAGATCTTGCGATGGCCGTTGTCGATGGGGCAACTATCGACGAGATAGAGCGTTTTCTCGTCCGGGCTGAGGGCGATGCCGTTCGGCCGCTGAATCTCGGGCTGCGTGATGAGCCGGGTGACTTGGCCGTCGGTGTCGATGCGGTAGACGGAATCGTGATCGAGTTCCATCGTCGACCGGTCGAAGTAACACGGATCGGTGAAGAAAATCTGGCCGTTGGACCGCGCGGCGATGTCGTTCGGGGCGTTGTAGCGCTTCCCGTCAAACCGATCGGTGAGGACTTCCACCTTGCCGGTCGCCAGGTCAGTCCGCGTGATCCGTCGATTGCCGTCGTTCGGGCCGAATTCGTTCCCCTCGCAGGCCAATAAGCGACCCTGGGCGTCGAACAGCAGGCCGTTGGCCCGGCCGCTCTGTTGGCGGAAGACCGAGAAAAACTTGGCCCCCGGCTCCAGTTTCAGAATGCGGTTGTTGGCGATGTCGGAGAAATAGACCGTGCCGTCGGCGGCACACGCCGGGCCTTCGGTGAAGGCGACGGCGGTGGTCGGCGCGACCGCCTTGGAACCCGAAACGATGTCCGACGGCCATTGGAGACGGAGGGCAGGCATAGGAGAAATCCTGATGAAGGGCAAGAGGCGAGGGGTTAGAGGCGAGTGGCAAGACCGACCCCGACAATTCATAGCGTATCACGAATCCGCCAAAGCCCGGCGTCGGCGACGCCGGGACCGTTGATCGTGTTTTCCCCCCTTGCTTCTCGCCAATCAAAAGAGTTCATCATCATCCTGTAGGTCGCTTTCGGTGATGACCCGGATGCCGGCTTCGCGCAGGACTTTGCTGGAGAGGTCGACGTCGTCCACGAAGAGCGCCACAGTGCCGTGGCCGCGATGCCGATACAACAGCGGATAGGCGTGGTGAATGTTCATTTCCGCCTTGAGCAGCGTGGTGCAAATGCTGGCGAGGGGCATTTCATCGTCGGGCAGCACTGCGCCGACGACGTCGCTTTCGCTGAACAGGAATGCGGACAGTTCCAGTTTTTCCCGGGCGCGGTCGGTGTTGTTAAAAATCAACCGGACCATGGCGAAGTCGACGGAATCGACGATGGACAGGCCGATCACGCGCACATCGGCCGTCTCCAGATGCCGCATCAATTCATTCAATTTGCCGACGCGGTTCTCCAGGAAGACGCAGAATTGCCGAAGGCAAGGCCAGGCGCGGCCACGCATTGTTTCCGAGTCGGTCAAATCCTTGCCGCCGAAGCTCTTGGCCATGAAAATATGGTATCCTTGCTGTGCGCGATGTACGATTCCTTCCGGCCCTTACGCCGAGCGTTCACTTTAGGAAACGTGCGTGAAGCCGTCAATTGGGGTTATCGTTGGCCGGTGATGTCGACGGAGTTGCCCGAGTGGTGTCCGTACCGAAGGACCGATCGCAGAATCTCGGGAAGGGAGTTGCCGCATGATCCGCACCTGTTTGTTCGACATGGGCAATGTGCTGCTGCATTTCAGTCATGACCGCATGTGCCAGCAGATGGGGATTTTGTGCCGCAAAACGGGCGACGATCTTCGCCGGCTGCTGCTCGATTCCGGCGTCCAGTGGGAGTTCGAACGCGGCCTCTTGACCGCCGAAGAGTTTCACCGGCACTTTCAGGAACTTGTCGGCACCCTGGTCGACTTTGATTCCCTGATCGTCGCCGCATCAGACATCTTTGAACTCAATCGTCCGATGGTCGGCATTCTGGACGCGTTGAAGGCGCAGCAGATCCGGCTGGTGCTGTTTTCCAACACGAGCGTCTGGCATTACGAATTCATTCGAAAGCGGTTCGAGATTCTCGACCGGTTCGATGAATGCGTGCTGTCGTTTGAAGTCGGCGCGATCAAGCCGGAAGCGGACATGTATCAGGCCGGCCTCAGAGCGATCCGCTGCGTTCCGCAGGAGTGCTTCTACACAGACGACATTCCGCGTTACATCGAAGCCGGTCGAAAATACGGTTTTGACGCGGAAGTTTTCACGGATTCCGATCATCTCATTCGTCTTCTGGCGGCGCGGAATGTCGAGGTGTAATACGAATTCCAACAAATAAGAGCGCGTCAAGATTTCACCAAAGCCCGGCGTTGGCAACGCCGGGACCTATTGGGGGAGCGCTGTCAATTGTTGAGAGTCGTACATGGGGAGCGGATTCGTCCAACTCGAAGCGAAAAGCGGCACCACAAGCAAGATCCCAGGCGCTGATCACCGAATTTGCGCCGTTCGCGACGAGCATCTCGCCGCGATCTCAGAATTCCACCTTGATCTTATCGCGGTGGTAGATCGGCAGGTGGCGGTAATAGACTTCCAGCGTCATGATCGACAGGCACGTCTGGTAGAGCCGGCCGCCGGCGCCCCCATGCGGATCGGTGACATTCCAACTGCCGACTTCAACCCCTTCCATGACCTGCGTTTTCACGAGGTGATCGCGCATCACTTCGTTCCACCGCTTCCATTCTTCACCGCCCCAGTGATGCATCACCTGCGTGGCGTAATAATTGTAATACATGTTGTTGGGTGAGGGTTTGACCTTGTCGAGATATTCCACGCCCTTTTCCAGGCCGGCGGACTTCTTATCCCAGCCCATGTACATGCGGCACAAAAGGCCGACCGCCGTCATGCTCGGCGGGGCCGCAGCCGCGTTGGCCGGGGCGTCGGTATATCCGTACAGAGATCCTTGTTCGGCATCCACCGAGTCGAGGAACTTGTCGACGCCCTGGAACACCAGGCCGGGGATCTTCATCTTGCCGTTCTGGGCGCTTTTCAACGCCATCACCTGCCAGCCCACGACGGACGTATCGCCCGGCGTTCTCGGCTCATAGCGCCAGCCGCCTCCTTTGGGGTCCTGCGAGGCGATGATGAACCGCACCGCCAACTGGGCGGGTTTGAAGTACCGGGGGTCTTTCGTCAGCGCGGCCGATTCGCACAGGGCGATGGTGGCCAGCCCGTGCACGTACATGTGTTCGTTCGCGGTGACTTTGCCGCCCAGGTCGAGGCCGTCCGGCGTCATCTTGCCGTTGCGGATCAGTGCATCCAGCCCGGTTTTAACGGCTTTCTGATAGTCGCCTTTCTGATGCGTATGACCGCCGCCGAGAAAGGCCAGCAGCGCAAAGGCCGTGGCGCCGTTGTAGCATTGCTTCAGGGCACCCGGTTGCGTACAGCCGCCATCTTCGCAGGCCTTGCACTCGGTGTGCTCAAAGCTCCAACTGCCGTCTTTTATTTGCCGATTCGACAGCCACTTCAGCCCCGAGGCCACCGCGGCTTCGCTTGCCGAATTTCCGCCGAACTGCTTGACCAGGGCCGATTTCGCCGCCGCCGTGCGGCCGCCGAAATGATCGCCCGCCTTGATATTCGGGCCGGCGACATTGGTTTCTTCCGGGATGATGGTGGGTTCCACGTCGCTGATGTCGATGCTCGTCAGCGCCTTGGTCTCGACGAGCAAGTCCGTCAGATTGTTGGTAACGACATCCGACGTGCTGTTCTTGAGTTCCTCCGGCTGGACCGGGGACTGCTCGACAATAGGATCATCGACGGGTTCTTCGCTGACGGCGATGGTGGTGAAAATTTCTTCGAAGGTCTCTTTGTCAAAGACGATGAGGGCGCACGCGGCGAGGATCGCCCCGTGCAGGATCATGCTCACCAGGTTGACGACGATCACCGTCCGCCAGTCGGTCTTGGGCCGGGCGACCTTGGTCGGCTTGGCTCGGGATACGGCGGCTTTCGGCCGAGGTGCCGCCGCAGGACGGGACTCGGACGCTGCGGTAATTGTGCTCATAGGATCTCTGAATCGCGGAACGCGCGGAAGGAACTGAAAACCAAACGAAGAAGGTCGTCAGCGTCGAGGCCCGTTCCGTATCATGCTAGGGGGGAAATGATGCAGGGTCAAGGAATCATTCCCCGCAGGTCAGGGCGAACGCCTTTTTCAAGTAGGGTGCGGCCGAGCGCTTCGCGAGGCCCACCGATTCGCCGTATTCTTGAAGACGGTGGGCCTCGCGAAGCGCTCGACCCACCCTACGGCTTGCCGTGTTTCAAAAAGGCGTTGGCCCTGCCCCGCAGGTGATTGACGCAACCTATCGGTAAAGTTAGATTCGTTTGTGCCGGGGCGTGGGTGAAAAAATGTTCCTGAGTCGGGCGGCCGCGGCACCCTTGGGAGTGGAAATGCCGATGTTGGCCGGGGCGGACAGGTCGCGGCGATGCGTGCTCCAGGTGGGAGCCTTGGGCAGCGGCTTGCTGACCTTGCCGGATTGGCTGCAGGCGCGTGCCGCTGCGGGGGGTGAACGCCGCGCGTGCCAGGTCATTCTGCTGTACATGGATGGCGGGCCGAGCCACATCGATCTGTTCGATCTCAAGCCGGGTGCGCCGGCGGAAATTCGCGGACCGTGGTCGCCCGTCGCCACGTCGGCGGCCGGCGTCGAAATCGGTGAGTTGCTCCCCGGCCTGGCCCGGCAGATGCACCAGGTGCTGCTTGTTCGATCGGTCCGGCATCAGGAGACGGTGCACGATCCAGCCGTGTATCAGATGTTGACCGGCATCCCTCATCTCAGTTCCGCCGGCGGATTGAAGGTCGAATCGACCGATCTGCCGCACCTGTCCGGCGCGTTTTCCGCCGCGCTGCCCGCGGCCTCCACTGCGATGCCGCCTGCCATCCAGATGCCGGAATTGATGAAGATGGAT
Organism: uncultured Planctomycetaceae bacterium; assembly: GCA_964388415.1. Taxonomy (GTDB): domain Bacteria; phylum Planctomycetota; class Planctomycetia; order Planctomycetales; family Planctomycetaceae; genus CAZDGB01. Next base: position 47,483 of record CAYMAO010000027.1, read on the forward strand.
GGCCGCGTACTCCCCGGACAGGGGGGCGGAATCCTGGGAGCGACGTTTGATCCGTTTCTGGCGGAAGTGAGTTCCGACGGCACGGTGACGCCGCCGGATTTTTCGCTCCGGGCGGAGGTCTCTCGATCCCGACTGGCGGCGCGCAGCCGGTTGCTGTCGCAATTTCAGACGGAACTCAGCCGCTACGAAACTCACGCGCTGGCTGGCCGCCTTCAGGACTTCCAGGCACAGGCGTTGTCGGTGCTGACGCGCCCGGAAATCCAGCAGGCGTTCGATGTCAGCCGGGAATCTCCGGCGCTGGCCGAACGGTATGGCCGCCATCGGCACGGGCAATCGGTTCTGCTGGCGCGGCGGCTGATCGAAGCCGGTGCCCGGTTCGTGACCGTTTATTGGGGCCGCGAACCGCAAGACTGGGCCGACGGCGTTGCGAATCGGATGGCGAACAACCCGTGGGATACGCACCGCAATCATTTCCCCTTGCTGCGCGACACGCTGGTTCCGCGGGCCGATCAAGCGTTGTCCGTATTGCTTGCCGACTTGGCCGACCGCGGGATGTTGACGGACACCTTGGTCGTCTGGATGGGCGATTTCGGTCGCACGCCGCGAATCAGCCGGCCCTGGGCCAGCCGCGATCACTGGCCGGACGCCTTCAGCATCGTGCTGGCCGGCGGCGGCGTGCGCGCGGGATCGGTCTTCGGCCGCACGGATGCCCATGCGGCGCAAGTCACGGAGGATCCCGTTTCGCCCGCAGACATTTCCGCGACGATTCTGCATCATCTCGGCGTCGATCCGGAAAGTTCCGTCCAGACAGCCGCCGGCCAGCGCCATCGGCTGTCGCCCGGACGCGTAATGACGGAATGGTTTGGAGCGTGATGACGAGGCTCCAGGTTGGCTGAGGCGCTGAACGGATTCCACTTTCGGCAATTCGCTGGCAGTTTCGTGCAAATCAGGCGGCGGACCGTCATAATCGACGTCAAATCGTGGTTGGGTCAGGCCGGAGCGGCACGAGATCATTTGCAGGAGGGCGTTCGCATGGGGCGGGTCGTGATCTGGGATCGGCATCCGTCGCGTCGCGAAACGCTCGCGCGGGCGCTGGTGATTGTCGACCGGGATCCGATCGCCTGCAACGACATGGAACAACTGCTGGCGCTCGCGGCTGACCGCATCGTCGACGTGTTTGTCATTGTCGACCCGGACGAACGATTCGTCCGCGAATGGCTCCGGGCGACTGTGACGCATCGGCTCAAGCTGTTGGCCGTAATTGACATCAGCCAGCCGGCGGCGGTCTGGAGTGCGGTCGCAATGCAGGCGGCGCGCGTGGTGGCTCTCGACCGTCCCTTGCCGGAAACCGCGGAGATCATTCAGGAGTGGATGTCGCGCCCGGCAGGGGACGAATCCCCGGCGGCCGGCCTGGCTGCGGCGAGCGCCTCGATCCCGGGGGGCCTCTTCGCCGATCCGGTCCGGCTTTCGTCCGCCGTGCTGGACGTGCTGGACGGCGTGTGCCAGGAATCGACGGGGCTGCAACGGCGTTTCACTTCGGAATTGTCGGAACGGAAAAGGGTGGAGCAGGCGCTGCTGGATTCGGAGGCGTTCTATCAGTCGCTGGTCGCGACGCTTCCGCTTGCCATGTTTCGGAAAGATCTGCAGGGCCAAATGACGTTCGTCAACAAGCTGATGTGCGAAGCGATGCGGCGTCCGGCGGCCCAGATCATCGGCCGGACCGACTACGACTTCTTCCCGGCAGAGCTCGCCGAAAAGTACCGGGCCGATGACCGCCGCGTGATGGAGACGCGGCAGGATTTTGAAACCGTCGAAGAGTTCCAGACTCCGTCCGGCGAACGGCGCTCTATGCACTGCATCAAGACCCCCGTGTACGATGCCTCGGGGCAGTTGGCCGGCATTCAAGGAGTCTTTTCCGATGTCACCGATCAACGCAGGGCGGAAACCGCGCTGGAACAGGAACGGTCCAGGCTCGACAGCCTGATGCACAATCTTCCCGACCTGATCTGGTTCAAAGATGCCGAGGGGAGGTACCTCCGGGCCAACCCGGCGCTGGCCAAAGCCTGGGGGCTGACGGATCCTCACGACGCGATCGGCCAGACCGACGCCGACCTGTTTAACGAAGAGTACGCCTGGCAATCCCGTGGGCAGGACCGGCAGGTGATGGCCAGCGGTCAGCCGCTGGTTGCCGAGGAAGAGCGGATGATCTTCCGAGACGGCCGATCGCTCTGGATGTCGACGACGAAGCTGCCGCTTACTGACTCGGCCGGCCGCGTGGTCGGTACGTTCGGCGTGTCGCGCAATATCACGCAGATGAAACAGGCGCAGGATGCGCTGCATCATGCCAAGGAAGCTGCGGAAGCCGCCAATCGGGCCAAAAGCGATTTCCTGGCGAACATGAGCCATGAAATCCGCACGCCGCTCAATTCCGTGATCGGCATGACCGAACTGCTCCTCGACCACGACATCGGTTCGACACAAAGGGAATACTTGCGGATGGTGCGCGACGCCGGGGAATCGCTCCTGGCCATCGTCGACGACATCCTCGATTTTTCCAAGATCGAGGCCGGCAAACTGCGGCTGGAGCAGATCGGCTTCTCGCTGCGCGACGTCGTCGGCAACACGATGAAATCGCTGGCGCTCCGGGCGCACCATAAACGCCTGGAGTTGGCCTGCCACATCGCCCTGGATGTCCCGGATGAACTCGTGGGCGACCCGCACCGGCTCCGGCAGATTCTGTTCAACCTGGTCGGCAACGCCATCAAGTTCACGGAAAAGGGAGAAGTGCTGCTGGACGTGAGCATCGCGGAAGGGTCACAGGCCAACTCGGTCCGGCTGCATTTCGTCGTGCACGACACGGGGATCGGCGTGCCGGCGGAGAAGCTGGCCCAGATCTTTCGGCCGTTCGAGCAGGCAGATTCGTCGACCACGCGGCGCTACGGAGGCACCGGCCTGGGGCTGGGGATTGCCTCGCGGTTGATCGAAATGATGGAGGGCAAACTCTGGGTGGAGAGCCTGGAGCACCTGGGAAGTCATTTTCATTTCACGGTCCGTTTCCCCGTGGGCAGCCCGGACGCCGCGTCGCTGCCGAATTGTCCGACGCCCCTCGACGGCCTGGGCGTGCTGATCGTCGACGACAACGCCACCAACCGGGGGATTCTCGTCGAGATTCTGACGGCGTGGGGCCTCAAGCCGATGGTCGCCTCCGGGACCGCCGAAGCGCTGGTCGCGTTGCAGTCGCTGGCCGAATCGGGAACTCCCTGCGGGCTGGTGCTGATCGATTCCAGCATGCCCGGAGAGGACGGCTTTCAGCTCGCGGCCCGGTTGAAGCAGCAGCCGAACCTCTGCCCGAGCACGGTGATGATGCTGACGTCGGGCGATCAGTCGGATGACATTCTGCGTTGTCAGCGGCTGGGCGTCGCCGGTTATGTGATCAAGCCGGTCAAGCAGTCTGAACTGCTGGAGGCCGTGGTCTCCGCGACGAACGACTTTGAAACGGCGCCGACGCCGTTGCCGGCGACGCGGGTGTCTGCCCGGTCGCGCCGGGTACTGCTGGCGGAGGACAGCCTGATGAACCAGAAGCTGGCGATTGGCCTGCTGGAGCGGTGGGGCCACACGGTCACGGTGGCGAATAACGGGCTGGAGGCCGTTGCGCTGCTTCGCGAGCAGCCGTTCGATCTGGTGCTGATGGACGTACAGATGCCGGAAATGGACGGCCTGGAAGCGACGCGCGTGATCCGCAAAGAGGATGCGGCATTTCGGCGGCCGGCGGTGCCGATCATCGCCATGACGGCGCACGCGATGCCGGGCGATCGCGAACGGTGCCTGGCGGCGGGGATGGACGCGTACGTGATGAAGCCGATTCGCGCCGACGTCCTGTTTCGCGCCATTGAAGAATCCGGCCCTGTTGCCGTGGAGAAAAGGGAACCTGCTGTTCCCGCAGACCAGGCAACGGATATGTCCGTCGCCATGGCGGCGGTGAATGGTGATCAGAAACTGCTCCGGGAAATTATCGGCTCGTTTCTCTCGGAAGGCCCGGCGCTGTTGGAAGGATTGCGTACGGCGACCTCCGCGGAGCGATGGAAGGAGGCCCGCCGGATGGCGCATACGCTCAAAGGCAATTTTCTGACGTTCGGAGCGCCGGCCGCGGCGGAACTGGCACAGACCGCGGAGGTGTCCGCCAAGCTGGAACGCCTGCCGGAAGATCCAGCGGTTCTCGAAAAATTAACCAGACGCACGCAGTCCGTGCTCTCGGAACTGCGACGCTACTTGAACTCGCCGGCAAAGAGCGGCAACATGGCGGAAGGGAATCAGCCTCCTCAGGCTGGTCGGTAACCGGGAACAGTCTCACTCAATGGATGACGGTTCATGTCCACCGTGCTGATAGTCGACGATTCGGCGACCGACCGCCGGCTGGCAGGCGGACTGCTCGACCAGGATGATGAGTTCGAGGTCTGTTATGCGAAGGACGGCCGCGACGCGCTCTCCCAGATGGAGCTGCAGGTTCCCGATCTGGTCGTCACCGATTTGAACATGCCCGAGCTGGACGGCCTCGAGCTGACGACCCGGATTCGCCAGAGTTATCCGTTCGTTCCGGTCATTTTGATGACGGCGCTCGGCAGCGAGGAGATTGCCGTCGCGGCGCTCAAGAAGGGGGCCTCGAGTTACGTGCCGAAGCGCCGCTTGGCGCACGACCTCTTGGACACGATTCGCCAGGTCTCCGCGCTGGCCAAGGAAGACCGCGGGCAAGTCCGGCTGATGCGCCGCATGTTGAAGCAGGAGATCGAATTCTGCATCGAGAACGACAACGACCTGATCGCCTCGCTGGTGAAATATCTGCAGAACGGCGCCTCGGCCCAGGGGATTTGTGATGAATCGAACCGCATCCGCATCGGCGTCGCGCTGCAGGAAGCGCTGACGAACGCCTGCTACCACGGCAACCTCGAGGTCAGCTCGGATCTCCGGGAAACCGACCATCGCGCCTTTTACAATCTTGTTCAGGAACGCACCCAGGCGGCGCCGTACGTGGACCGGAGGATTCACGTCTCGGCCGAATTCACGCCGGAGTTCGCGAAATACGTCATTCGCGATGAAGGCCGGGGTTTCGACCCGAGCAAGCTGCGCAACCCGACCGACCCGGAAAACCTCGAACGCCCGTGCGGCCGAGGTCTTCTGCTCATGCAGACCTTCATGGATGAAGTTCGTTTCAATTCGACGGGGAATCAGGTGTCGTTGGTAAAACGCCGCTCGTTGTCCGATCTCGAACAGAATGGAAATTCCCATGACCACGACTGACCTCTTCACGATTCAGACCAGCGGCCCGACGATGACGATCGAAGTGCACGGCCCTGTCAGCAGCCTGGCCAGTGACGAGGCGCTGAAGAACCTGGACCGCGTTCTCGATCGGATTCAGACCGAAGACATCCGCGACGTAGTGATCGATTTTCAGCAGTCGCCGTATTTCGGCTCGTGCATGTTGGAGACGCTGCGCCAGATTTGGAACGACGTTCATCGCCGCGGCGGCCGGCTGGTATTGTGCAACCTGTCGCCCGTCGGCCAAGAGATCATTCACATCGCCAAATTCGACCAACTGTGGCCGGTGGTTGCCACCCGGGAAGACGCCGATCAGCAACTGGAAACAATGTGCTGATCGCAAGCTGACTCCGGCCGGCCGGAGTTGTTAAGGAATCTCATGGAATCACTCTCGCAGCCGATCCTCGCTCTGATTGAAAAGTACGAGCAGGGGCCGACGCAGTTACGGAATGCGCTCGCCGAGTTTCCGGCCGAAAAGCTGGCGGCTCCGTTGCCTCCGGGCGCCTGGAGCGCGCACCAGGTGGTGTGCCATCTGGCGGATTTTGAAACCGTCTATGCCGACCGCATTAAGGCCGTGGTGGCAGAGGACGGACCGCAGATTCCCGGCCGCGACGACAGCCGCTTTGCCGCGCGGCTGCGATACGAACAGCGGAATCTGGCGGAGGAACTCGCGCTGATCGAAGCAGTTCGGCGGCAGGTGGCGCCTTTGTTGCGCTCATTGACGCCGGCCGAGTATCAGCGGGTCGGCATCCATTCCGTCGACGGCCCGTTGAGCCTGGAGACGCTGCTGACCCGTATCGCCGGGCACATCCCGCATCACGCCGACTTCATTGAACGCAAGAAGCGACTTCTGCTGAAGCCCGTCTGACACCATTTCCCAGGAAACCTAGCGCGGAGTCGTCAACTCAAGATGTTGCGATGCAACGAGACAGGAAATCGGTTTGCGCTGTGATTTTCCGGGATTCGTCTGAGTGATGTCTGAATCCTCCCGCCGCCCGACGAGGCCTTCTCCGCCGACCGTGGACTCGACGGAAAGCGAATTGGTACGGACCGAGGAAGTCCCCCAAGCCCCGCTGGAGATCGAGGAGTTTCTCGAGGACGTTCCGCCGCCGATCGGTCAGCGCCGCCGGCAGCGCCTGGTTCTCGTCGGCGCGGGACATGCCCATCTCCAGGTCCTGAACTGGTGGAGCGACCGTCCGATCCCGGGCGTGGAACTGGTGCTCGTTTCCGCGTTTCCGTATGCCGTCTACAGCGGCATGGTTCCGTCCGTGCTGGCCGGCCTGCTCCCGGAGAAGGAGATGCTCGTCGATCTGGCGAAGCTGACGCGGCGCTCCGGGGCGGAGTTGCTGATCGACAAAGTCGTGGGACTCGATCCGGTCACCCGGACGTTGGAATTGGCGCACCATCCGGAACAGTCGTTCGACGTGGCTTCGATCAACATCGGCTCGGCGAACCTGCGTGAAGACCTATGCCAGACGCACCGGTCGATCGTGGCCGTCAAGCCGCTGGCGACGTTTCTCGGTCGGTTGGAACTTCGGCTGCAGGAACTCCTCACGCAATGGAAGCAGGCACCCGGTCCGGAATATCTGCAGTTGGCCGTGGTCGGCGGCGGCGCAGCCGGCATCGAGATTGCGCTCTGCCTGGAAGAGCGGGCGCACCGCGAAGGCTGGCACGCGCAGGTGCAAGTGATCGATGCCGGCTCAGAGATTCTGCCGGGCTATTCGCCCCGGGCCGTTCGCCTCGTTCGAAAGCTCTGCAAACAACGGTCGATCGAGATTCTCTCGGGCGCGACGGTCGCCGCGTGCGATGAAGACGGGCCGACGGAACTCGTGTTCGACACGGGCGGCCGGCATCGCGTTGACCTCGTGATCTGGGCCGCAGGCGCTGCCCCGCCGGGACATCTCCGGGGCTATCAGTTACCGCTCTCGGATCGCGGTTACCTGGCAGTCCGGCCGACGCTGCAGTCCACGGCGGATGCCCCGGTCTTTGCGGCTGGCGATATCGCCGACATCGTGGATTGTCCCTGTCCGAAAGCGGGCGTGTATTCCGTCCGGCAAGGTCCGGTGCTGTGGGAAAATCTCAGGCAGTGGTTTCGCTGCGGCGAACCGGTCGAGTATCAGCCTCAGGAGAAGTTCCTGTCGCTGCTCTCCTGCGGCGACGGGACTGCGATCCTCGACTACAAAGGCTGGAGCCTGCGCAGCTCATGGATGTGGCTGCTCAAGAAATCCATCGACCGCCGATTCGTGCGCCGTTTCCAGTAACCGCTTGCGGCTTCGCCCGCCCCCATTACGCCGCGCGCCGGATCGGCTGCGCCACTTCGCGCAGGTCGACCATCGACTGAATATTCCCGACGACGGGCTGGCTCTCGAACCGGCCATCCTGGGCGTCGATGCGGAACATCACGCTGGACGTCGGCGCCAGCATCGTGGAGATGATGCGGGCGGAGACTTCCGAGTAGGGAACCATGGTGACTTTGAACCGCTGCAAGATCGTCGGCAGAACGGCTTTCAGGATCACCATCGCCAGCGGCCCGCCGATGCACATTCTCGGGCCGGCGCCGAACGGAAAATACGCATACGGCGACGGCGCGATGCTCTGCCAGCGCTCCGGCCGAAATGCTTCCGGTTCGGGATACAAATGCGGCAGGTGGTGCGTCATGAATTGGCTGAAAATAATGGCCGACCCGGTGGAGAGATGAAACGGCCCCAGCGGCGTCGGTTTGCTGGTGACGCGCTGCAGATACGCCGAGGCCGGCAGCACCCGCATGCTTTCCTTCACGACCCGCTCGACCATCGGCAGACGGTCGATCTGTTCAGACGTCGGAAATCCGCCCTGCATCTCCCGCTGCATCTCGGCGTGCAGTTCCGCCATGATCGACGGATGCTGCGCCAGCAGAAACAGCGTCCAGGTCAAGGTGTGGGCCGTCGTCAGATGGGCGGCTCCGAAGATGAGGGCCGCCTGGCCGACGAGTTCTTCGTCCGAAATATGGCCCTGTCCGTCATGGGCACCGATCAGGGCCGACAGCACATCGTGTCCGCCGTTGACTTTCTGCCTCCGGGCCTGAATCATCCCGGCCATTTCCGCTTCGAGTTCCTTGGCGAATTCCAGCAGCCCGTCGTAGCGCTGGGCGATCTCCGGGCTGGAGACGAACGCGCCCATGCCGAGCTCGTGATTCAGGTGGACCCAATGATCGACCATGCGGCCGATCTTGTAGGCGACCTCGGGGTCGTCCACGCCGAACAGAATGGAACTGGTCAGCCGGAGCATGTATTCCGTCATGTCGCGGTTGAGGTCGCGTTCCTGCCCGGGCTTCCAGTCGGCAAGCAGGTCTTCGATCAGGCTTTGAATCGTCGGCAGATAGGCGCCAATCGCTTTTTTCGTGAAGGCGTCCATCACCAGTCGACGATTGCGCTTGTGCTGTTCGCCGTTCATGCTCAGCAGGCCGCCCGTCAGACGCCGCTGCGAGGAATTCCGGGGGCCGCGCAGCGCGAAAAACTTCGACTGAAACGTCTCGCCGTCGCTGAGGACCTGGTGGTTGTATTCGGGGCTGAAGACGAAATAGATGCGTTGTCCGTCGTCTTCCATCGCCGAGATGTCGCCGAACTTCGCCTGCAGCCGGCGCATGCAGGCCAGCGGATCATCCGGGAAATCGAGCAGACGCCCCTGCTGCACGGGCAGGCCGACGTCGGCTTCCTCAGCGTGATGGACGGAGAATCGTGGAGCATTCATGAATCGGCATCCCGGCCGGGCATTAACTCTTCGAGGCAAACCAGGGGGTTTGGCGCATGAGACTTGTAGCAGGAGCCGACCGTCGCTCCAAGAGCGGTTTTTCCCGGGAAATCTGTTTCTGGTGGCTCAGAAGCGTACCCGCCGATGCCATTGGCGGGCTTTGACAAGATTTGTAGTGTCGAGACTTCGAGGCCCACCGATTCGATTTCGATCAAGCAAATTGGTGGGCCTCGAAGACTCGACCCACCCTACGAAGAATCACATCCACGCCGCGGCGATTGCGTTGCTCAGCCGGACCATCAGGCCGCCGCTTTGCTCATACGGTTCGGTCGAGAAGATGACGGCGAACGTTTCGCGTGCCGGGTCGATCCACATCAGCGTCCCCGTTGCGCCCCAGTGACCGTACGCGGACCGGCTGAGCAGGTCCCCAAAGCTCGCGCTGACTCCGGGCCAATTCAGCCGCCAGCCGAGTCCCCAGGGCCGGCAGCGCCGCTCGTCTTCCGGCAGGCTGCCCATCATGTCGAGTTGATTGGTCGTCGCCGCGGACACCAGGGCGGGGGAGAACAGCACGGTGCCGTCGGCCGTGCGGCCGGAACGCAGCATCATCTGGGCGAACCGGGCGAGATCGGCGGGGGTCGTCAGCATCCCGCCCCAGGGCGCGCCGAGTTGCCGCCAGTACTTGCTGTTCCAGTTCCAGGTGGGTTCTTCGGCTTGTTCCGCCGAGACGCGCAATTCCGGGATGCGCGCGACTTTCGCCGGCGTGCCGGCGTACCAACTGTTCGGAACGCCCAGTTCAGAGTCTTTCATCCCGAGCGGCTGAAAGATTTCCTTGCGCAAAAACTCCGCGCAGGTGGTGCCGGTGACCTGGTGCAGAATCTCGGCGAGGACCAGCAACCCCGTGCTCTGATATTGCACGGCCCGGCCGACAGGGAACGACAACGGCAACTCACAGATCTCCGCCAGAAATTTCGACAGTGGGGCATACGCTGTCCGCAGCGCCACATTATTCGGCAGCATGTCGGGCAGCCCGGACGTATGCGTGAGCAGATGCCGAATTTCGACGCTGTATTTCCCCTGCTTGCCGAAGTCCGGCAGATAGTCCGTCACCCGGTCCGACAGCGTGATCAGCCCACGTTCCACCAGCATCAACCCGGCCATCGCCACGACCGGCTTGGTGATCGACGCGATCAGGTAGATCGGGTCAGGATCCAACGGCGTCTTGCCGTCGAGAGTTTGCGAACCGAACGAGACCGGCCCGTGAAGTTGATCGACGGAGCCGGTGACGAAACTGATCGCCGGGATTTTCTTCTCATTCGTCGAGCGCCGGGCGAGAGACGCCGTGTGCTTCCAACGCAGGGGGTCGAGTTTTGGCATCGAGGGAATTCCTGAATCCTGGCAACGAAGATGCAGAACGAATCCCAGTGTAGCAGCGAGATTCGCCCCGCGGAAATCCGTTCTCCCGCATTTCTTGTCTGCAGAAAATCTGCGGTCAACTTCGTCGGATTTCGCTTGATCGCCCCTGCGACTGCCAACCTCTCGCCGGCGACGCTATGATTCTCGCAGACCGAACCGCCAAACCTGTTTTATCATTCGGAGCCGCCTGCGATGACTCTCTCCGCTGAAGCCCAGGCCGAGCATGTCTTGTGCGTGCCGACGCTGTTGTTCCACCAGATTGGATACTTCCAGGGATTTCTGGGCGATGTCGACCGGCACTTGAAGACGCTGCTCGATCCGGCATTCACGAGCTTCCGGCCGCGAGCCGACGTCGAGGAAGACCCCAGCTACAAGCAGCTCATTCCGTATTGCCTGTTCCGCTCGGGCGGCGAGATTTTTCACTACCGGCGCGGCAAAGCGGGAGGAGAGGGACGTTTGCACAGCAAACGGTCGGTCGGCATCGGCGGGCACATCTCCTCGACCGACCGGTTGACTGGCGACCGGAAGTACCACGACGCCATGCACCGCGAAATTGAAGAGGAAGTCTTTCTGGAGTCCGGGTTTAAGGATCATTGCGTCGGCATGATCAATGACGACGAGACGCCGGTCGGCCGCGTTCATTTAGGAATTGTGCACATTTTTGATCTCGACTCGGCAAAAGTTCGTCCACGGGAAGCGTCGATCTTAGAAACAGGGTTTTGCCGTCCGGAACAGTTGCTCCGGGAATGCGACCAGTTTGAAAGCTGGTCGCAGATCTGTCTGCGGTATTTGTTCGGGTGAAGCCGCGTGAACGATGAGCGGATCATACGGTTACCACGCTTCCTTGAAGCGTCGCTAAAGGAGTGTCTCGCAATGACCAACGCATGGAGTCGACGGTCGGTCTTGGGTGCAGCGGCGACGGCTTTGGTCGCCCCGGCGTTGGCGGTTGCAGCCGATGGCCAGAAATCCGCTGCCAAGGGGAAATTGACGGTCGAATCGCTCGGCCAATTGCTCAAGGCGATGGGCGTCGAGGCCAAGTTGAACGAAGCGCGTTACGACTTTGACTTCAAATCGGTCGTGGACGAAGCCGAGTGGCAGTTTTCCATGTCGGCCGTTCTGAGCAAGGACGTCAGCTCGATCTGGATCATGGCGTGGCTGGATGAACTGCCGAAGTCGCCCGCCGATGTGCCCCGCACGGCGTTGCTCAGGCTGTTGTCCGACAACGACAAGCTCGGCCAGGGGACGTTTTTCGCCTACATTGCCACGAACCGGCGGTTCGTCCTGCAACGGGTGATTCCGAACGAAAACATGACGACGGCTTCGTTTCGCGGTTCGCTCGATGCGCTAGGCGCCAACGTGGCGGACACCTACGCCCATTGGTCGGTGGCGAACTGGAATAATTCGACGCAGACCGACCCGGCGAATGTCGCCAAGAGCGGCCAACCGGTGAAGGGGAGCAGCCCGCAGCCGGCCGCGTCGACGGGCAAGCCGATCAAAAATGCGATCAATGAACCGAAGCTGAAGAATTCCTCGACGAAATAAACCGCAAAGAAGTTTGCGTTCCAATACAGAAGCCCAGGGATCGTAATCCCTGGGCTTCTGTATTTTCAGCCTCGTTCGCCGGGCGACACGGCGATCGTCAGACCCGAGTCGATGCGGAACGGACGGACCTCAAGCCGAGAACGCCATCAGGTGCGATTCCTGATCTTTGCGTTCCATTTCGTCCAACACAATGGGGTGCCAGCGTTCGTCACGCTCGTCCTCCGGTGCATAATGCTTGCGAGCCCAAGTCCGGAGCCGCATTTCTTCCACAGGATCCACACCGACGTCCGCATCCATTTCGAGAGACATCAAGGAGTCCACGACCATCCTCCCAGCCGACGAGGCACCAAAGTTGCGAAAGAGCCATTGCTGCGAGCGTCTCGCAGCCTCTGCCCTTGATGGTAGCAATCGCAAAAAATTTCTCAAGGAAAAAACCGCGGAAAGGCCGCGGGAATTTCAGCCAAGCCACGCAAACACAAAGTGTTCATAAGTTCATTCTCCGCTCCGCAATGGAGCAACCATGTGACTCATCCGTTGCATCGAGTCAGGGCGAACGTCTTTTTCAAAGTCGTGTTTGCCGAGTGATCGTGGCGAACCATTTTTCGGCTGGATCAGAGGACTGGTTCGCCTCGTCAAAGCCCTCGGCAAACCCTACGAAACTATGTCCCTTGTCCCTTGAAAAAAGCGTTGGCCCTGGCATCGGGTTGGACTCCGTTGTCGATTCTCAGCATAATCTGTTGTGACAAGGCCGCCTTTTCCCATAGAGGCGGAGTTCCAACCTCTCTTCCCTCACGGTGAATTCCATGCAACATTTATGGCAACTGGGTGACGGCGCGTGGTTTCTCGGCACAGGGCGGAGTCTCTGGGCCGGTCTCTGGGTGGCATCCGTCCTCCTCCCCATGGGCTGTGCCGATCAGCAGGCCGTGCCGCCGTCGGCGAATTCTGCTGGGCCATCGGCTTCAGAGCCATCGTCCGCTGTAACGCAGGCTGTCAGTCCCACTGGTGCCAGCGAACAAACGGCCTCCGAGATCACCGCGGACAAGCCTGTCGTCGGCTCTGTCAAGGGAAAGGCGACTTGGCCCGGGTTTCGCGGTCCGACCGGAATGGGAATCAGCGACGCCAAGAATTTGCCCGTTCGTTGGAGCGAAACGGAAAACATCGCCTGGCAAACCCCGCTGCCGGGGCCGGGGGCCTCCAGCCCGATCGTGTACGGCGACCGAATTTACCTCACATGTTACACCGGTTTTTTTATTCCCGGCGAATCGGGAGGCAGCCCGGAGGAGTTGAAGCGACACTTGATCGCCCTCGACAGTTCCGACGGAAGTATTGCCTGGGATCAAGCCGTCGCCGCAAAGCTGCCGGAAGAATCGCAGATTCGCGATCACGGTTTTGCCGCCAACACTCCGGCCGCAGACAGCGAACGCATCTACACGTTCTTCGGCAAGTCGGGAGTTTTCGCTTTTGATCACGACGGAAAACAACTCTGGCACGCCGACGTCGGCGAGAAGACGCACGGCTGGGGGACGTCCGCGTCGCCGGTCTTGTACGAAGACCTGGTCTTCATCAACGCCAGCGTGGAAAGCGAATCGCTGGTGGCGCTGGACCGCGCCACCGGCAAGGAAAAATGGCGGGCCGAAGGGATTCGCGAATCGTGGAATACCCCGGTCATAATCACCGCCGAGTCGGGCCGCAAGGAGTTGATCGTCACGAAGCAGGGAGCGGTTTTGGCTTTTGATCCGAAGTCCGGAAACGAGTTGTGGTCGTGCAAGACCGACATCGGCTGGTACATGGTCCCCAGCGTCGTGGCGGCCGACGGCATCGTCTACTGCCTGGGCGGACGGTCCGGCATTGCGGCGCTGGCGGTCCGTGCCGGCGGCAGCGGTGATGTCACCGCCACGCATCGTTTATGGACGACCACCAAGGGGGCAAACGTTCCCTCGCCCGTGGTTCTGGACGGACATCTCTACTGGGCCAGCGAGCATGGCGTCGCCAATTGCGCGTCCATCAAAGACGGTGAACCCGTTTACCAGGAGCGTCTGGAACGTTCGGATACCATTTACGCGTCCGCGCTGCTTGCTGATGGGAAAGTCTATTACCTGGCACGCAACGGCCGGATGTTTGTCGTCGCCGCCAAGACCGAATTTGAACAACTGGGAATGAACGACCTCCGCGACGGCAGCATCTTCAACGCCACTCCAGCGGTCATCGGCTCCCGGCTGCTCATTCGCTCCGACAAGTTTCTCTACTGCATCGGAGAGTAACGCCGCGCCGCCGACTGTAGATGGCGTCAATATCCGCCCGGGCTCTCGTCAGAAAACGCAACGGCCGGCTCATGTCCGATCCGGACGATGATGGCGCTCGCGGAATTCCCGGTCGAACTCGGCGAACGGAACTCCTCGGTCGCCCCTCTCCAGATCATCAATCGATTCCTGAATTCCCGCAAGTTCGTCCGCGTCGTCCTCGGGAACCGGGTGCTGCTGCCGCCATTCGTCCAGAATTTCTTCCGGTGACGGCGTCGCGCCGCCGTGATCGACATACGCGCCGACGAAGTGATGGAAGTCACGAAGTTCTTGGGGGGGATTTTTCGCCATGATGGGCCATGTTACCTTGCGGAATTGTCTGCCAACAGAGGGAACCTGGCACACAACTCCGTTCACGCCGCCGTGGTCGCCGTTTCGTCTTCGATGTCGGCGGGCTTCAGAGTCGCCGCCTTTGGTTTGCGAAGCTGGTCGGCCATCGGCAAGTCGTCGAGGCTGCGCAGGCCGAATGTTTCGAGAAACTTGCGGGTCGTTTCGTACAAGAAGGGCCGGCCGAGCGAATCGTCTTCGCCGCCGATTCGCACGAGGCTGCGTTCCATCAGCATCTTGAGCATGTCGGCGCATTGCACGCCGCGGATCACCTCCAGGTCGGCCCGGGTGATCGGCTGGCGGTAGGCGATGATGGTCAGGGTTTCCATCGCCGGGGGCGTCAATTTCAATTCGAGTTCGCGTTGATGAAGTTTGCCGAGCCAGTGGGCGTAGCATGGCCGGGTCAACATTTGATATCCGGACGCGACCCGCTCGATCCGAAAGGCGCTGCCGGAACGGTCGTATGCCGCATTCAATTGATCGAGCAGCAACTTGGCTTCCGCGGCATCAGCCAGCGTGGCCAGGGCGGCGAGCTTGCGGGTCGACAGGGCGCTGTCGGAAACCAGGAGCACGGCTTCGACGCGGGCCATCTTCGCCGTGCGCAGACAGGCTCGGTCCAAACCGATCAACGAGAGGATTTCCGGTTCCTCAGCGCACCGCGCCCGGAAGTGCCATGCCAGGCCCAAAGGGTCTGGCGTCCGTGTGATGCGCGTTGAGGGGGCCGGCGCCAGCGAGGTTCGGGGAAAAACGACCATTTTGCGTCATTCCGGTCCGCGGCGCTCGGCGAAGTCGGTCAACCGCCGCGGCGCGGCGAGAACTTTCTGCTGGGCCGCGTCTTCCACCTGGGCCAACACTTTGGCCACTGCCTTGAGCGGATCATCGGCCTCGGCTTCAAAGCGGCGTGTCACATGCGGGGAATTGCTGGGCGTGTAACTGCAGGCGAAGCTGTATTCCCCGGGGCGGTCTCCGGGTTCCAGCCGAAAATTTCGGATGCCCAGTTCGTTCAGCCGCTGGACGGCTTTGGTCCAGGTCAGCGGCTCGACCGGAGGGCTCGCTCGCTTGTTTCGGTTCGTGTTCTGATCCGAAGCGCCCGCGCCGCTTCCCGGCGAGGCTGCCCGCGGCCGGCGATAGCCTGGTACCTTATCGTCTCCCTGCGATCCGTCCTTGCTGAAGAGATCCTGGATGCCCGGCGGCGAAACTTCCGGGACCTCGGCGTGAGAGCGGTCCTGAACCGTTTCATGTCCCGCCTTCTGAATCGAACCGTCAGCAGAGGAGTCGGGCAGTTCAGCGGTCCTGCGCGGCTTCGACTTGGGGCGGTCGATCATCGCGAGTTCTGTATCGGCCTCATCCGGCGATGGCGACTCGGGCGATGCTCCGGACGGTCCTTTGGATTTCCGCATCGGGCGGGGCCGTTCCGGAGAGACGCCGTCCCAGTTCGGCGTCTCTTCCAGCGACAGATCATTCTCCGTCTCGTCCGTCCGCTGCGTTTTGGCGATCTGTCTGGGCTTTCGGCGAGGCAACACTTCCTGGTCGTCTTCCATCAACTCGTCCAGCGGCGACGCCACCACCGGCGTGAACTGCGGGATGCCGAAGATGGCCATCAGCGGCACGGCAGAGATTGGCACCAGCAGCAGCAGCGTGGTGAACAGACTATAAACCGCGGAACGCATCGTACCGACCTCCTTGTCGGAAGACCGCCGGAATCAAAGGGCAGGGGGCGGGATGATAGGAGATCATCGCCCCTCCCACAATCGGAGTTTGTAATTTTCGCCCAAATGTCTGGAATCCGCCAACTCGGTAAGCCGTTTGCTGGACGAACACAGTTTCACTCGCAGCGACCACGATGTCTGTTTCAGGGCCTGGCTCAATTCATGGAAAGATGCGCATCGGAATTGTCAGGAGATGGTGGTCTAGCGAAGCTGAGGTGAGTCTGCCGGTCGGCGAAGATCATTTGATAGCGTAACTTGTTCTGAACCAATTTGTTGCGGTTTATTAAGAAATCTCCGCAACGTCGTCGTTCTCGTCTTTCGTGGATCAATTTCCCTCCTGGGAATGACCGATATAACGATTAGACCGAGTTCCATCGGCGCAAGATCATCCGGGCGAATGGAATTTCGCCGACAGGCCGCGAGACAGACCGTTCTCTTCAAGGTGTTGGCCATGACGCAGTGGAAGCAAACGTGCCGATGGGTGTTGATCGCCGCGTGTGCCGCGCAATTTTCCGGGTGCGCCCAGACGTCGCAGTGGGTCAGTCGGTGGAGTGGCCGCGACAAGGCGGACGAGCAAGTCGCCGAGTTGGACGGCCGCGATGACGTGCGGAAGTCGGAGAAGTCCAGGAACAAGGTGAAGATTGCGTCCGACTCCGATGAGGCGAAGAAGCGCAAGAGCAAAAAAGAGACGCTGCCGAAAGACGATTCGGTCGCCGCCAAGCCCAAAGCCAAGAAATCGAAGGAAGACTTGGCTGCCAAATCGACCAGGAAAACAGGGGCCCCGCAAGACCCGTTCCTGGATGACGCCGACGATCAACCCGTTCCGCGCCGCAGCCGTAGCGTGGCAAAAGAAGACGTCGCTTCCACAGACGATGTTCCGAAAAAGAATACCAAACCTGTTGCGACGGACGAAGACGAAACGGCATCGACGGTGAAGGTCGCCGGCCGGAAGACCAGCCGTCCGGCCGCGGCCGAGTCGACCGAAGCCGATGTGCGCGAAGTCTCTCATGTCGAGCGGAAGGATGCCCTGGAACCGGAATGGGCGCGAGAAACGTCCGTCGAGGACGAATCTTCGCAGGACAGCGACGAAGTCTCGGATCGCCGCGAGATTCCTGAGACGGCGGAGTCTTCGGAGCCGGAGGATTTTGTCGCACAAAGACTCGCCAAGCTGAAACCGTCGCAGGCATCGCATCTGCAACTTTGCCCCGACGCGCAGGGTGAAGTTCGCGAACTGGTCCGCGGGCTCGACGACGAGAACCTGGACCTCACCCGCCGCAGCATTCACCGGCTGGGACGCCTTGGGGCGGATGCCGCTGCGGCGATGCCGGCGCTCAGGCAACTCCTGGTCCATGAAGATGGCGCCGTGCGGATTCACGCCGCGCTGGCGATCTGCCGGATCGACGGTTTCTCGCCGGCCGTGCTGGGGGCATTGACGAAAGAACTGCAATCGGAAGATCCCGGCCAGCGCTCGTTCGCGGCGGCGGTAATCGCTGAACTGGGGCCGCAGAGCGTCGAAGCATTGCCGGCACTCGCAAAGGCTTTGAAAGACGGCGACCCCTATGTGCGGCTGCACGTTTCAGAAGTGCTCATTCGTCATGAAGAATGGTCTGAGAACGCGTTGCTGACGTTGCTTTCCTGCCTCGACGAGAAGGACGAAAACGTCCGCTGGCTGGCGACGTATTCGCTGGCGGAATTGGCGCCGCAATCCGAGGAGGCCGTCGACGCGCTAGCAGAAATGCTTGATGACGAATCCGCGAAGGTCCGCATCGGCGCTGTTTATGCCTTGGGGGAAATCGGCAAGCTTGCGAAGCCGATCGCCCTCGATCTTCGCCGGCTCGACCACGACCCGAACCCGGAATTGCGTTCGGCCGTCGCCTATGCCTTGGAGCAGATCGAGGCCCCGTCCGACGCGCCTGCGCCCTGAGTCCATCGCCGCGGGTTAGTGCCTTGTCCAGACTTGTTATTGGAGTCCGAGCCGGAAGCGTCAGCGACGGATGATGAATATTGACCGTCACTTACGTTTCCGGCTCTGACAGACAGAACCCCAAAATTAACCGTTGACGATGCACTAGGACGAATTGTTCCCGCAGTGATGGGGCGTCGTACTCAGCACGGACGCCCTCCGGGCGAAAGCCGCACGAATCGCAGGCTCTGCCGCGAGCGGTGAAAACAACCCGCCGCCTGTTAGCAGGCGAGGGCTTCTCTCTCATTGCCGGCTCCGCGTTACGCCGAGCCCCAATCCAGCAGCGAACGCTCCAAGCTGGTGTCCAGGTTCCTCGGCGACCTGTCGTGCCGGCTTCAACGCTTGTAAGTTCCCGATCTGCTTCGAGTTGCGATTTCGCAACGGGACACCGGTTGACAGCATGGCAAACGCACTCCAAGATTCCAGCAGGCAAACTGCGCTGAATTCTCGGTGCAGATTACGCAGATTCTAATGGTGTTGCTGGTCATAGCAGCCAAGGTCGATCAGTCTAGGAGTCCGCTGTGCAAATCCGGAGTGCTGTTCCGTCGAGTGTCCGACGGTCCTTCACGGTGCTGTGCCTCATTGTCGCCACGGCGGCATTGGCCCAGGCGCAGCCAGCGTCATCAACTGGCCGGTTTGAAGACCACGTCTACCGGGACGGCGAAGGAGAACATAAGTATACAGTTTTCCTTCCCGCGGGTTATCGGGCCGACAAGAAATACCCGGCGATTCTCTTCCTGCACGGGGCCGGCGAACGCGGCGCCGATGGCCGCAAGCAGTTGACCGTCGGGCTGGCGCCGTATGTGAAAGTCAAGGCGGCGACGTTTCCGTTCGTCGTCATCTTTCCGCAATGTGAAGACGTGGAAGGCCGTTTGCTGACGAGTTGGAAAGCCGACACCGCCGACGGCCAGCGAGCATTGAAGATCCTCGACGAAGCCCAGGCGAAGTTTGGTGCAGACCCGCTGCGGACTGCGCTGGTCGGCTGGTCGATGGGAGGGTACGGCGCCTGGAGCCTGGGCGCGGCACATCCGGCACGGTGGTCTGCGGTGGTTGCCATGTCGGGCGGAGCGGGTCTCGAAACGGTTGCCGGATTGAAAAATACGCCCGTCTGGGCGTTCCACGGCGCGAAGGACAAGCTCGTGCTGCCGACGGAGTCACGCCTGGCGGTTGATGCATTGAAGGCCGCGGGCGGGAAAGTCGTCTACACCGAATTCCCCGAGATCGGACATACGCCGTTTGAAGAAACGTTTCTGAACGACGGGCTGATCCGCTGGCTGCTCGATCCGCAGAAGGCCCCGGCCCAACTCGCCGCGCAGCCTCATCGCGCAACGCCCCTCGTCCCGGCGCCGCCGTTTGTGCCGGTGCTGGAAGTCCCGGACGCCGTGGGGATTCGGCTGGGCAATGAGGTCCTGCACGACCTGTCCTATGCCGCCCCGGAGATGGTGCCGGCGAATCTCTTGTCCGGGTCGCTGGGCGACATGTACGACACCACGTCTGCCGCGGGGCGCACGTTTCAGGTCACGTTTTCCGGGCTGAGTTACCACGGCCAGTTGGAAAGAGTCTACATCAAGGCCACCTCGGCCGATCACCTTCTGGTTCAACTGGGCCTGCGCAATATCACGCTGACGATCGGCAGCACCTACATCTCCGGCGCAAGGCATTCGGCGCAAGCCGGACCGATCACGATCGGCATCGGGCAGCGAGGTCCGGTCTGGCTCAATCTCGATCTCACGCCGACGGTGGTCGGCAGAACCATGAAGCTGCGGCTCAACGGGGCCGGATTTCAGATTCCGGGCGACAATTTCTCCGTCTCGCAGCCGGCCGGCGTGTCGGTGCAGGGCTTCGGGATGACGGAAGAGCGTGTCGTCAGCAGCTTGACGAACGGCCTCTACGGCAGCCGGGAACGCATCGAGAACGAAGTACGCAGCATTGCGCCGCGGATTGTGCACCAATTGGAAGAGAAGTTGAATCTCGCCGCCGACGCCGGCGCGCTGTTGTCCGGTTTGTGGCCGTTGCCGGTCTATTCGCCGGCCATGAAAGCCTGGCCGCAACGCCTGACGGCCGACCAGAACGGCCTGACGCTGGTGTTCGGCTTGTCGGCCGCGCATCCCGACCCGTTCGCCCCGGCGAAACCATTGCGATCCGTCAGCAGCGCGGGCGTTTCCGTGGCGGCGCTCAGCGGCGAGAAATCGCTGAAGGTCGCCCTCGCCCCGCAGATTCTGACCCCGTTAACGAACATGCTGATCGACGAAGATCTCGGCATCATCAACGTGCTGGACATCCCCGAGAAAACATTCGCCCGGCTCGCGGATAAGGCCGAATTGCAGGCGATCCTCCCGGATCTCGCCAGGCATGGAGACGCCCTGCAGACTCGAACCGTGCTCCGCATGGCGGCTCCGTTGCAGACCGACAACGGGTCGGAGAGTCTGCAGTTCCATCTGCCGAAGCTGCTGGTGACGGTCTCCGTGAATGCCGATCCCGAAGCACCGCGCTGGAAGCATTGCGCCGAATTTGAATTGGATGTCCGTCAGGATGTGCAGCCCAGCCTCAGCAAGCCGACGTTTTCCCGCCGCGAGGTGCTGCTGGGCTGGAAGCCGGGCGAGACCGTCACCGGCACGGGACGTTTTGTGGACGAATATCAGGCCGAGAATTCCGAAATCCGCGCGGAGAAATTCGTGGAATTGTTCCGCGAAAGCTGGTCCAACTGGACGCAGCACGGTTCATCGGCCGAGTCGAGCATTCCCGACGTCGGGTTGGGAAATGTCAAACTCCGCATCAGCGAGTTGAACTGGCATTCTCCGGCGCTTGTCGTCGGCTTCAAGCCGGCTGGCGTGAAGGTCACCAACCTCAGCGACGTGCCGTTTACGTATGAGACAAAAGGTCCGTACAGCGGTTGGGGCGGGCCGTACACGTTGAAGCCCGGCGATTCGCATGAATACGCCATTCCGTTCCCGCTCACCTACCGCCGGCACTCGGGCTCGGTGAGCGAAGTCTACACGCTCATCTCCGGCTCGCATTCCGAGTTCCGCGTCCCGGTCACCGGTGGCGCCCCGCGATTGTTCCAGGCCCGCACCCCGTGAGCTTCCGGGGATGCGGCCGTGTGCCGCATCAAAGCCCGGCGTCGGCGACGCCGGGCCTCGCGTGATGTTCTCTACGCAGTCATCCCCCGCGGTCGCGGCCTCCTGCGTCATCCTGCCCCTCGGTGCGTTGGCCTGGCTTGTGGAATTTTATAAGATGCCCGTCATGCTGTCGACGGGCCTGTTCCTCGAGAAGCAACGTGGAGTCGCCATGCGATGTTCCCTGGGGGTTGTTGCCGGTTGGTGCGTGTCGGGTTTCCTGGCCTCGGCCGTCGTCGCGGAGGAAGAACCGCTCTTTGTGGAGCCGATCCGGGTCGATGTGCCGAAGATCTCTTCCGACCCGAACATCAAGTACGACTACGACATTGTCTATGTGCGGGCGAAGCGGGCAGGTGATACGGTCCACAAGCGGTTCTACACCGACTTCTCGCAGCCGGTGACGATGGAACCGGGGGCCGACCTGATGCTGCTGCATCCCGATGGTTCCGAAGAACTGCTGGCGGAGGGCGGCGACGGGGGGATCACCGACCCAGTGATTTCGTTTGACGGCCAGTCGGTGTATTACACTCACATCTACCAGTTGAAGGGGGTAAGCCAGTGGTCTCCGTCTCGTCAGGGGGCCGATATTTTCAAGCTGCATCTGCCGACGCGAAAGATCGTGCAGTTGACCGATCAGCGCTTTTACCCCAACACCGGCGCCGGCGACTGGGCCGAAGAACCTGGCCGTTCGGCGGAGAGGAAGAACTACTACGACTATGGCGTATTCAACATGGGGCCGTGCCCGCTTCCGGGAGGCCGGCTCGCGTTCACCAGCAATCGCGATGGGTTCCGCCCGTCCAAGGGCTATCCGGCCATCGCGCTGCAACTGTTCGTGATGGACGATTCCGACACAGGACTCGGGCAAAACGTCGAAAAGATCGGCCATCTCAACCTGGCTGGCGCGTTGCATCCGGTCGTGCTCGCCGACGGGCGGATTATGTTCAGCACGCTGGAATCGCAAGGAATCCGCAGCGAAATCTCGTGGGGCATCTGGACGATTCACCCCGACGGCACGAACTGGGGCCCCATGATCAGCGCGTTCGATCCCGGCGGCGCGTCCAACGGATTTCACTTCCAGGCCCAGCGCAGCGACGGGTCGGTCATCATTGAAGAATACTACAACCAGAACAACAGCGGCTTCGGCGCGTACATCAAGTTGCCCCCGGAACCCCCGGCAGGTTACTCCGCCTTCGGACCGGCTTACATGCGCGACGACCGGAATCCCGGCTGGCGGTTCGGACGGTTCGATAACGGCAAGGGAAAATGGTACCGCATGCCGTTCATGCCGACGGGCAGCACGTCGTTCACGCCGTTCACGCTCAACGGCGAAGGCGAAGCCGACCCGTCGATCCTGGGCGAGAAGAAGTCTCCCAAGGTCGGCAAGTTCACGCATCCCTCGGCCGCGCCCGACAACACGCTGCTGACCGTGTATTCTCCCGGGCCCGTAAACCATCAATACACGTTTTTGCCGCAATTGGACGGCGGCATCTACCTGATTCCGGGAACCGGCGAGGTCAACGAACCCGCCGATCTGCGGTTGATCAAGAACGATCCCGAGTACAATGAATCGTGGCCGCGCGCGGTGGTTCCGTATCGCCGGATGTTCGGCATCGAGGAACCACGGAATCTGCCCAGGCTGGCGAATGCGGGGCAAGTCTCGCCGCATCTGCCGGCCGGCACGCCGTTCGGTCTCGTCGGGGCCTCCAGTCTTTACAAACGCGAATCGTATCCGAATGGAGTCGTCAAAGAGGGCGAAGTGACCGCGACGTATGCCGGCGGGAACGATCCCTGGAAGGGACTCGATGCTTTCACCAGCCATGGGAACGGCATGCCGCTGAATTGGCATAACCAGGGCGGCGACGTCGGCCTGTACTCGAACGACGAAATTCACGCTCTGCGAATTCTGGTGATGGAGCCGACGACCGATCGGCATCGCGGACCGAAATCGGGCCGGCAGTTCTACAATCATGCCCACGAACGGTTGCGGATTCTCGGCGAAATTCCCGTCCGCAAATTCTCGGGAGAAATGCAGCCGCTCGACCCCGACGGCAATCCCGATACCAGCTTTCTGGCCCGAATTCCCGGCGATACGGCCTTCACGTTTCAGACGCTGGATGTGAACGGCGTCGTGCTGAACATGTCGCAGACTTGGCACCAGCTTCGGCCGGGAGAAATCCGGACGAATTGCGGCGGCTGCCATGCCCACAGCCAGAAGCCGACCGAATTCTCAGACACGCTTGCCGCGAAGCCCGATTACAAACTGTGGGATCTCGTGAAGGAAACGCCGCTGGTCGTTGATCAGGCCAGGGACCGATCCGGCCAGCGCTGGGATGCCGCGCGACAGACGGGGTTGGCGTCCGCGGAGGGTCCGGTCAATGTCGAGTACCATCGGCATATTCGCCCGATCCTGGAACGAAGCTGCGTGGCGTGCCATACGAAGTCTTCCGACAAGCCCGCCGGTAACCTGGTCCTGGACGCCGATGTCGAGCAAGTGCAGATCGAACACCACGGCAAGTTCCCCGGTACCTACGTCCGGCTTGCTCTCGATGAGCGTGCGGTTTTCGGTTTCAAGCCGGTGGGCTATGATTCCTGGGGTTACCCGAACGCCTCGCGTTACATCCGCAAGTTCCAGTCGCGGCGCAGCCTGCTCACGTGGAAGATTTTCGGCCGGCGGATGGACGGATTCTCAAACGACGAGCATCCCTCGGAGTTCCCGCCGGGGAGCCGGCAATTCATGCAACGGGGCGAACCGGTCGACGTCAACCGCGTCCGTCACGCCTACGACCTTGATTACATCGGCAGCCCGATGCCCCCGGAAGCGGCGGTTGCCGGGACTTTCGTTGGTCCCGGAGGCAAGTTGATTCATGTCCCCGCGCTGACCGATGAAGACCGTCGGACGCTGGTGCGCTGGATCGACCTGGGCTGTCCGATCGATCTCGATTACGACCCGGCTCTCCCCGACCGCCGCGGGTTCGGCTGGATGTGCGACGACAACCGCCCGGTCTTGACCATCACGTCTCCGCTGGCCAAAGGCAATGCCCGCGTCGCTCACATCCTGATCGGAATGCACGATTACGACACGGGCCTCGATCTGGAATCGTTCACGGTCACGGCGAATCGCGAGGTCAATGGCCGGCCGGCGGGCGAGAATCTGGCTCCGCTGTTTGAATCGCCGTCACCGGGAGTGAAACGACTCGCCCTGACCAAACCCTGGCAGCAACTCGACTCCACCCAACTGACGGTCTCGGTGCGCGATCGCCAGGGGAATACGTCTCGGATCGAACGCGTGTTCCGAGTCGGATCGGCGAAAAAGTAACAGGGTCCGTAAACGACCAACAGCCCGGAAGGTGCAGACCTTCCAGGCCGTTGTCACGGGCTGATGAACAAACCTGTGTGCTTTAAGCAGCGCGGCTCAGCCGGCGCGTAGCGGGTTCGCTGGTCAAAGCCAGGTCGGCGATCTTGATGCCGGCGCGCAGCAGAATCTTTTTTACCATATCGCTTTCCGTCAACCGGACCTGCTCCTGAATCAGGTCGACCAAATGCAACGCAGCCGGGGCGGAAATTTGGATGGATTTTTTTTCGGACATGGAACCTCCGTGTTCAGCCGTTAGGGCGCAGCGGCGAAACGGATGGCCAGCCGCGCAAGGATCTTCTTCTTGATTATCGGAGAATTCCCGGAGGCAGGATGAGGACGTTTGCAGGAGGTCGTCGCAAAGTGGTTGGAAGCGGTGTTTTGGACGACAGGGCAGGGGGCTCGATTCAAACACTGGAACACCCTGCGGTCTGCCAGGCCGTCGCCCACCGTGTGCCTCCGACGGCAACTTGACCGAATGTCCTGTCCAGTCTATAGTTACTCTCATTAACCCTCGGTGGGATCGCCGGGGGTTTGTTTCCTTCCGGCGTTTGTTTCCTTCTATTGTGCTGAACGGTAACGTCATGGATTCCCAACACCGGCACGAATTGCAGCAGAACGATCTCCGCAAGATCACCAATCGGACGCTGCCGTTCTTTGAAAAATACGGGCTGCAGGTGGCCTCAGGCGTGGCGGTCGCCGTGGCACTTGGTATCGGAGCCGTCTGGTGGTACAGCCAGTCGACCTTGTCGTCCTCCGACGGCTGGACCCAGTTGGACCAGGCGCTGCACAAGCAAGACGCCTCCGCGGCCGACTTTGCCGGCGTCAACGATCAACATCCCGGCTCGACCGCGGCGGCGTGGGCCAATTTGAAGGCGGCGGAAGACCATCTCAAACATGGCATGAAGGCCGCGTTTTCCGATCGGGACGCCTCGCTGGCCGATTTGAAAAAAGCCCAGGCCTCCTTCCAGAAACTGGAAGGCGGCGGGACAAGAATCGCGCCGGAAATCCGGGAACGGGCCTTGTTCGGCCTGGCACGCTGCCTGGAGTCCCTGTCCGACGGCAACAACGATGAGGCGATCAAGGTTTATAGCCGGCTGAATGCGGAATTTCCGCAGGGGATGTTCAAGGGCATGGCGGAAGACCGGATCAAGACTCTGGCGTCCCCGGAAGCGAAAGATTTCTACGCCTGGTTCCACCAGCAGAAGCCCCAGCCGAAAGACCCGCACCCGTTCCCCGGTGTCAAATCTTCCGATTCGTCGACCGACGATCCGGACGGCGCCGAGGAAACGATGGACGTGACCGACCCCCCGGCAGACTCGGAGACCGAGGCGCCTGCCGACAGTTCCGACAAGACGAAATCGGACGACGCGCCGGAATCGAGCGAGAAGCCGTCGGAAACTCCCGGCAGTTCCGAATCGCCATGACGGCTGAAGTCCCCGCGCCGGAGCTGTTGAAGGTCGTTGTGGAAGCCCGCGCCCACGGCTGGCGGATCGATCACTACCTGAGCCGGCTGCATCCGAACTACAGCCGAGCCGCATTTCAACGGGCCAACGAGCAGCGCGCCGTGCTGGTGAACGGCCTGCCGGTGAAGATGGCCCGCCGGCTGCGCGTGAACGATGTCGTGGAGTTCACGCTTCCCCTGGAGCCCGATCAGACCGTCGCGCCGGAAGACATTCCGCTGGACGTTCTGTACGACGACGACCATCTGATCGTCATCAACAAGCCGGCAAACATGATCGTTCATCCGGGCCGTGGCCATTATCGCGGAACGCTGGCAGGGGCGCTTCAGTTTCACTTCGACACGCTGAGCGACGTCGCCGGCAAACATCGGGCCGGCATCGTCCACCGGCTCGACCGCGACACGAGCGGCGTGCTGGTCGTGGCAAAGAACAACCAGGTCCATCACCTGCTCAGCAAGCAGTTTGAAGAGCGCACTGTCGAGAAAGAATACCGGGCGCTCGCCTGGGGGGAAGTGCAGTTCGACCGGGATTTCATCGAGACTCATGTCCGAGTCAGCCAGCGCAACCGCGAACGAATGATGGTCTGCCCGCCCGGCGCCAACACCCGTTTCGCCGCCACGTTTTATGAAGTGCTGGAGCGCTTCCGCGGATTCACGTTTCTGCGGCTGTGTCCGCAAACGGGCCGCACGCACCAGCTTCGGGTGCACTTGCATCACTTGAAGCATCCCGTCGTCGCGGACCGTTTGTACGAAGGGCATAAGGCGCTCTCGCTCTCCGACCTCGTGGAAGATCTCCCGATGGAGCAGGAAGAGGTGCTGATCGACCGCCAGGCGCTGCACGCCCTGCGCTTGAGCTTCGACCATCCCGTGACGGGGGAGCGGCTCCAGTTCGAGGCCCCCTTGCCGGACGATATTCAACACGCGCTGGATGCCGTGCGAAAATATCGTACGATTTAGCGACGCTTCGCAGAAGCGTTGTATTCGACTGTTGAACAGGCAACAACGCTTCTGCGAAGCGTCGCTAAGGAGAAAACTGATGTCTTCCGCCTGGGACCGCTATTGCTGTTATTATCTTGCCGACCGAGACCTCGGCTTCTCGCTCGATGTCAGCCGCGTCCGTTTCACCGAAGCGGATCTGGAGCCGCTCTGGCCGAAGATGACGGCGGCGCTGGCGGCCATGCAAAGGCTTGAAGCCGGGGCGATCGCCAACGTTGATGAAAACCGCATGGTCGGCCATTACTGGCTGCGCGCGCCTGATCTGGCCCCGTCCGCCGGCATCACCGACGAAATCACCGCGACGAACGCCGAGATCGACCGTTTCGTCCATCGCGTCCATTCCGGGCAGATCGCCGGGCAGAAGGGGCCGCTGGAGAATGTGCTGATGGTCGGAATCGGCGGTTCGGCGCTTGGTCCGCAGTTTGTCGCCCAGGCGCTCGGCGGCGCCTGGGACCCGGCGACGATGTGGTTCGTCGACAACACCGATCCCGACGGTATCGATGACATTCTCGCCCGCCTTGGTGATCAGCTTGGAAATACGCTGGTTGTCGTCGTCTCGAAATCGGGCGGGACTCCCGAAACGCGCAACGGCATGTTGGAAATTCAGCAGGCTTATCAAGCGGCCGGGTTGGATTTCGCGAAGCATGCCGTCGCCGTTACGCAGGTCGGCAGCAAGCTGGACCAAATTGCAAACGAACAGCATTGGCTGGCGACATTCCCGATGTGGGATTGGGTCGGCGGCCGGACGAGTGTGCTCTCCGCCGTCGGTCTCCTCCCGGCAGCGTTGCAGGGGATCAATACGAGCGACCTCTTAAGCGGCGCCGCGGCGATGGACCGGTTGACCCGTGGCAGCGATGCCCGGAAAAACCCGGCGGCATGGCTCGCGCTGATGTGGCATATCGTCGGCAACGGCAGGGGCCAAAAGGACATGGTGATCCTCCCGTACAAAGACCGCCTGCTGCTTTTCAGCCGGTACTTGCAGCAACTGGTGATGGAATCGCTCGGCAAGGAATTCGACCGCCAGGGCAAGACCGTCTCGCAGGGCATTGCGGTCTACGGCAACAAGGGGTCGACCGATCAGCACGCCTATGTGCAGCAGCTTCGCGACGGCATTCCGAATTTTTTTGCGACGTTTATCCAGGTGCTCAAAGACCGGGAAGAAACGTCAATCGACGTCGAGCCCGGCATCACGTCGGGCGATTATCTGCAAGGGCTCTTGCTGGGCACACGCGAAGCCCTGTACGACAAGTCCCGCGATTCGATCACGATCACCGTCGACGAAGTCACCCCGCGCACGGTCGGCGCCCTGATCGCCTTGTATGAACGGGCCGTCGGGCTCTATGCGGAACTGGTCGACGTCAACGCCTATCATCAGCCGGGCGTGGAAGCCGGCAAGAAGGCGGCGGCAAGCGTTCTGACGTTGCAGGCGAAAGTCGTGGCGCTCGTGCGGTCGGCCGCCGCGCCGCAAACGGCCGAACAGATTGCGACAGCCCTGGAGGAGGCCGGCCGCATGGAATGGATCTTCAAGATCCTGGAGCACCTTGCCGCCAACCCGGGCCGCGGCGTCGCGTGTGTCGACGGGGACAATCCGGCGACGATGCGGTTCGCCGTCGCGGAAGAATCCCCGGAATAGCAGCCTTCGGGTCGCCGTTCGATCTGGCATTCCCGATATTTTGGGAATAATCGCTCCCACTCCACTTCATTGCGCGGCCGGGTGCGGCGCCAATTCGCCGCAGGCTCGCATCCTTGACGTATGGTGGATTCAAGCCCCTGTTGGGGTGAAGGGAATTTCGGGAGTCGGTCATGAATCTCAGGTTTCTGATTGGCAGTGTTCTTGCGGGATGTCTGATCCTTGGCATCGCGAACTCCGCGGCTGGCCAGGTCTGGCTGGAAGCGCCGCTCCTGGATGTCGCTTCTGACGACGATCGCTACGGAGATTACGAACCTGTCGCGCTGGGCGAGACGACGCCTGAGCCGGCTGTCGAGGGGCCGCTGCTCGTGGCGCAATCCAACGACTGGGTGCAGCCCCCGGGCCAGACTGTTGCGCAGCCCGCGACTCCTGTCATCCCGCGACCGGCCCCGGCAATCACTCCGTTTCCGTCAGCAACACCGTCGGTTGCTCCGCCAGTGACACCGTATTCGGCGGTGACACCGTATCCGCCGGTGACTCCGTATGCGTCACCTGCACCGCCTGTTCTGCTGCCGCCAAGGGGGAATGGCGATGATTACGGCGTGACGATGTCTCCCACGCCGGGTTCGTCGTGTCCGCCCTGGCGGCCGTGCGGCCCGCAAGATTCTTTCGGCAGGAACTGGCTGTTCCCGCAGAAGTTTTTCGGGGCCGACTACCGCCCAGCGTGTGCGCAGCATGACGCCTGCCTGATGAGCGGCTGCACCAGCCGCAAAGCGTGCGACCGCATGTTCCTGGCGAACATGGATTGTGCCTGCAACCACTCGCTATTCCCGAATCTGTGCCGGCTCGAAGCCCGGAAATGCTACCTCGGCGTGCGGCTGTTCGGGTGGATGTTTTGATGTCTTAGATCGTTAAGCAGTGTCGCGAAACGAGTCCCCCCACGCTTGCGCTTCGCGGCGCGATCAGCCCGTGAAGTGCGAGCCGATCTGAAACGTCGCCAGCGCCGCGCCATACGCCAGCGCCGTCATGTAGACGAACGTGAACGCCGGCCAGAACCAACTGTTCGTTTCGCGGCGGATGATCATCAGCGTGGATGAGCATTGGGCGCACAGGGCGAAAAAGACCATCACTGAGAGCGCGACCGGGATGGTGTAGACCGGCCGTTTGTCGGGCCAGACGGCCTGCTGCAACTTGGAGTGCAGATCCTGGCTTTCTTCGTCGACGTCGCTGCCCAGGCTGTAGATTGTCCCGAGCGTGGCGATGATCACCTCGCGCGCCGGGAACGAGGCCAAGACGCCGATGCCGATCCGCCAGTCCCAGCCCAGCGGCTCGAAGACCGGCTCGAAAGCCTTGCCGGCGCGTCCCATGTAGCTGCGTTCGAGGATGCGTTCGGACTCGGCGTTGTGCTGGGTGACGAGTTCGTCGAGGTTCGGCGCGGAGATCGCTCGCGCTTTGTCGATCTGTTCCGCCAGCCGCTCTTCCTCTGCATGACTCTCCGGAAAATAGCACGCGGCCCAGACGAGAATATTCGTCGCCAGGATCAGCGTCCCGGCACGTGTGACGAACGCCGCGGCTTGATTCCAGACGCGCAGCAGCACAATTCGCAACGACGGCCATTTGTAGCTCGGCAGCTCCATCACAAACGGCGGCGTTTCTCCGCGGAAACAGGTCATTTTCAGCAGCCAGGCGACCGGGATCGCGACCAGCGCTCCGAACGACGTCATGAGAAACAACATGCAGGCCTTCAAGGTGATCCAGCCTCCGGCCCAGGCGAGAGGCGGGAAGAAAGCGGTAATCATCAGAAAATAGACCGGTGCGCGGGCCGAGCAGCTCATCAGCGGAGCGACGAGAATCGTCACAAACCGATCCCGGCGATTTTCAATGGTCCGCGTCGCCATGATGCCCGGCACCGCACAGGCGAACGAGGACATGAGCGGCACGAACGATTTGCCCGACAAGCCGATATGGCTCATCAGCTTGTCCATCACGAACGCCGCGCGGGCCATGTATCCGCAGTCTTCCAGAATGGCGATGAACAGGAACAGCAGGACGATCTGCGGCAGGAAGACAAGCACGCCGCCGACGCCGGCAATAACGCCGTCAACGATCAGGCTGCGCAACGGCCCCGGCGCGAACCAACCGCCCACCAGGTCTCCGATCCAACTCTGGCCGTCCTGGCAGAGTTCCATCAGCGGCGCCGCGCCGCTGGAGATCGCCTGAAAGATGAAAAACATCATGACGACGAACGCCAACATGCCCCAGATTTTGTGCGTAAAGAACCGATCCAGCCGGTCGCTGGATGTGACCTGTCGAACCGCCGGGGCAATGACGGCGCCGCTCAGGATCTGCCTGGCCCAGGCGTAGCGGGCCTTGGCTTCCATCGCGGGAATGCGGCAGCCGGCGGCTTTCAGACGCTCGCGAATCGTTGCGAGGCGGGGCAGCAATCGTCCCGGATGTCTGGCCTCAAGGCTCTGTTCAATCTGTCCGTGTACGTCGAGCAGCAGCCGTTCCACCAGCGGGCCCGGCAAATCCGTTTCGCCCCAGGACTGAAGTTCGAGTCCTAACTGCCGGGCTTCCTGGTAGAACTCTTCAGGCAGCACTTTGGGAGGCGAATGAAGTGTCTGCTGGACGCAATGCACCAAGGCCGTGCGAATTTCCTCCAGGTGCGTCCGGCGGTGAGCTTCGCAGGCAATCACCGGAATCTGCAGCCGCCGGTTCAGTTCGCCGATGTCGATCTTAAGACCTCGATCGAGCGCCACGTCCCACATGTTGAGGACCAGCACGACCGGCAAGCCGAGATCCAGCACCTGGCTGACCACGTACAGATTGCGCTCGAGATTCGAGGCGTCGACAATGCACAACACGGCGTCCACGTTGCCGACATCGGGCTGCCGGCCGAGCAGCACGTCGACGGAGACCATTTCATCAAGGCTGCGCGGCGACAGGCTGTACGTGCCGGGCAGATCGACCAGGTTCATCGTGCAGCCGTCGTGCGTGAACCGGCCGGTTTTCTTCTCGACGGTGACGCCGGGGTAATTGCCGATCCTGGAATGAACGCCGGTGAGCGCCGTGAAGAGGGTGCTCTTGCCGGTGTTCGGGTTGCCGAGGACGGCGATGGTCAAGGTGCGGGATGCGGGCATGGCATTCGTGCTGGAAGGACAGCGGCTCACATGCAGTGTGAGAGAAGGAGAGTATGAGGGACGGAGAGACGAATGTCCAAAGCAGTCGCCTTTCTCGCAGTCACTCCGTCTCTCGCGCTCTCTCGCCTCAACAAACATCCGACAGCGGCTCCACGATCACGCGCAAGGCTTCGCTCTGCCGGAGCGATATCCGATAGCCGCGGATCAGGAATTCCAGCGGATCGCCCATCGGGGCTTTGCCGAGGAACTCGATCGGCTCATCTTCGGTGAGGCCCATTTCCATCAGGCGGAGTGCGATGGCATCGTCGCCGGTGACGTCGAGGATCCGCCCGCGGCCGCCGACGGGGATGTCGTTGAGTGTCATGATTATGCTCGGGAGTGCGGGGGTGCGGGGGTGCGGGTGTGGGTGAAAAGAATCGCTGGAGTTTCAGCCGGTTTTCCACCCCCATACTCCCATACCCCCCATACCACATAACCCTGTCGTTCGCATTTCATCCCTCCCCCCCCACTTCGACCAGTACAGTCGCGGATTCTTCAATGCGCAAGGAAAACCGATGATTGCCGACCGCGAGGATGCACGGCGTTCCTGGCTGCACCATGCAGACGCTGGCCCCGATGCGCAGCCCCATTTCCTCCAGGCGATGCACGAACTCCGCCGAGCCGGCGATATCATGGATGCAGCCTTCCTCCCCGGCGGACAGCATTTCCAAAGGGATCAACGGCAACGCGGCAGGCACGACGCTTTCCGGCGGGGGAACGGGCGGGTGATGGCAAGTTCGCTCTGTATCATAACCATCGCCTGGCACGGGAACCACCGCGCCGGATTGGAATGGTGATGGGCCATCGCGGCGTCGCCCCGAGCTGGGGGCGTAAGCCCCCTGATTGCGCGTGAATCAAGGGGCATACGCCCCCCGCTCAGGGATCGCTCGATGATGTCATTCATGACAGCGCGCGATATCTCGGATGACGTCTCCGGGCAAATCGAGTATCTTCTGCGAATTCGCATTGAGTTCCGAATTCCTGAGCGCTCGAAGTTCCATGCAAGTCTCCATCACAGCCGTTGGGCCGGATCATCGCGGGCTGGCCGATCCGATCATTCACCACGTCACCGGGGCGGGGGCGAACATCTATGAAATCCAGATGTACGACCACGATTCGCAGAAGCTGTTCGCCATGCTGCTTCGGATCGACTGGCCGGGAGAGCCGGCGACCCTGGCCGCGCTGCGGACACAATTGCAGGAAATCGGCCGGTTGAAGGGGCTTTCCGTCCGGGTCTGGTCGCGCGAGGAACATGCCCGCCCGCCTCGGCTCGCCGTCTGCACCACGTACCGGCCGGAGCCGCCGTTAGCCTTGCTCAGGGCCATGCGGGATAAAAACCTGAAGGCCGTGCCGGCCGTGATGATCGGCAACCGCAATTCGTGCCGCGGCGTCGCCGAGCAATTCGGCGTCCCCTGGCACAACGTCGGCGATGACCTGGGCAATCCCGACACGGACCGGATGGTCGAGCTGTTCGATGAATACGACGTCGACTACATCATCCTGGCCCGCTACATGCGGGTGTTGCCGGCCCGGACGTGCTGGCAGTTCGCCGGGCGGATCATCAACCTGCATCATGGGCTGCTGCCGCCGTTTCCGGGATTTCGCCCCTATGAAGACGCCCACCAACATCGTATGCTGACGTATGGTGCGACGGTTCATTTCATCGTGCCGGAATTGGATGCCGGTAATCAGATCATTCATCAATCAACGTTTACGGTGTTGCCCGGAACTCGGTTGGAGCAGATCAAGCGACAAGGGGAATCCGACCACGAGCCGACGTGTCTCGTGGAAGGCGTCCGCCGCGTCGTCGACCGGGAGGTGGCCTTACATTTTCATCGCGTGGTACGCCCAGGATCGCCGGCATGACGCCTAAAGATTCGTCCATTCAAATTCGTCCGATGAACGCCGTGGATTTGCAGCGGGGCTTTCTGGATACGGTCCGCGCGCTGCGAGATACGAACTTGACGCTGGAACAGGCCATCGAGGTCTATCGCCGCCGCATGCGGAACAAGGTCCGCACGTTTGTGGCGCTGATCGACGGGCAAGTCGTCGGGACGGCGTCGCTGCTGATCGAGCCGAAGTTCATCCACGACGGAGGCGTGACGGGCCACATTGAAGACGTCGCCGTCAATCCGAAATGCCAGGGCAACGGGATCGGGCAGTTGCTGGTGGCCCGGCTGCTGGAAGAGTGCCGCAAGGAGGGCTGCTACAAAGTCATTCTGGATTGTGCGGAGAAGGTCATCCCGTTCTATGAAAAGCTCGGTTTCGTGAAATGGGAACGGGCCATGCGGAAGGATTTGCCGAAAGAGGCGTGAGACAGCGCAGGCGTTCCATGAGATTGGCTGGGAAGTTCAAGTTCTGAGCCGGGATCGATGGGGAGAGTTCTCTTCATGAGCGACAAAAGCCTGGACGAACTCTGTCAGGAAGCGCAGAGCCTGTTGGAAGCCGGAAAGCACGATGCGGCCTTGCCGCTGTTTCAGCAGGTCGTCGGCCGGGATTCCGATCATGTCGCCGCGCATGAGGGGTTGGCGCTGGCCTGTTCGATGGCGGCCCAATGGGACTCGGCGGAAAAACATTTCGCCAAGTTGATCCAGTTGCAGCCGATGCAGGCCCGGCACTACATCAACCTGGGAACGATGCACAACCGCAAAGGTGATTACCCCAAGGCGGTCGACACGCTGCGCCGGGCTCTGCAGCGCGATCGCAAGAATGCGAACACCTATTTCAACCTCGGATTGGCGTATCGCAAATTGAAGCAGACGGCGATGTCGGTCTCTGCCTACAAGGAGGCGATCAAGCTGTCACCGGAGTTCGCCGAAGCCTATTTGAACCTCGCCAACGTCCTGGTGGAGATGGGCAGCCTGCAGCAGGCGACGCAGATGTTCAAACAGGCGATCGAGCTGCGGCCCGGCTTGGAAAAGGCGAAACGCGGCCTGGAAAAGACGCTGGCGGCGATTGCCGAGGCCAAAAAGGCGGAAAGCCCGTTCGGCCGGCTGGTCGATGCCGAGACCAGGGCCAAGAACGTGCCGACGATGGAGCGCGAACTGACCGACGAAGAGCGAGACGAAGACCGCAAGCAGATCCGATTGCTGATGGAAGCGATCGAATCGCTGGCGAAGGACGCCCATGCACACCTGGAGCACGTGTTGGAACGCAAGCTTCATGAGCTGCAGGTGACCATCACCTCGAACGAGGTCGGTACTGCACTGACGAAGAACGCCACGGAATTTCGCGAGGCGGTCGAGCATTGGAACAATCTCCGGCAGCAAATCCGGAGGAAAATGCTCGAACTCAGGGCTCACGAGGAACTGATCAACGCTCCGGAACTGAAGCTGAATTAATGGCGGTGCGAAATCGCAGGCGTTATTCGGCGCGATTGACGAGGTAGATGCCGGCCGCCACGGCGGCGCCGGCCATCGCCAGCCACGGCGACAACTGGTCGCCCCTGAGCAGGCAGCCCAGTACCATGCCGAACAGCGGCGTCAGAAAACTGAAGACGGCGATCCGCGATGCCGAGTGATGCTTCAGCAGGTGCGCCTGCAGCGCGAAACAGACGCCGCCGACCAGCAGCCCCTGGTACAGTAACCCCAGCCAGGCGGCCGGGGTCGTCTGGCCCCACCTCACGTCCTCCAAGAGCCAGCCGGTGGCAGCGAACAGAATCACCGCCACGATGTCGTGCCAGAAGATCAGTTCCGTCGGCCCGATGACCTGGAGCGCCAGCTTGGTGTAGAGGAACTTGACGCCCAGCAGAAACGCGCTGACCAGCAGCACAACGTCTCCCCAGAGATGCGGCACATCCTGCTGCGCCGGGGCCGCCGCCCGGCCGGTATGCCAGAGCAAGGCCAGCACCGCGCCGCCGGCCAAAAGCAGTCCGAACAGTTTCGAGCGAGTCAGCCGAACCGAATGCATCAGGAAGTGCTCCAACCCCACGACCCAGAACACGAACGTGTTGATATACAGTGACGTATTCGAAGTGCTCGTCAGTTTCGTGCCCAGCGTGAACAGGGAAATCTGCAGATACAACAGCACTCCGGCGATCAGCACGGGAAGCAGTTGGTCGGATCGCAAGCGAAATGAGACTCGCTCGATCCGGCACCAGGCGAGCATCACGAGCGTCGCCAGGAAAAAACGCACCCCGGAGACGGTAATCGGCGGCAAAACATCGACGGAAAACCGCGTCGCCACCGGGTTGCCGCCCCAAAGGGCCACCGTCAAGAGCACAAGCCCCATCGACCGCCATGTCAAAGGCTGGGCCG
The DNA here is from genome assembly GCA_964388415.1 of uncultured Planctomycetaceae bacterium. Classification (GTDB taxonomy): domain Bacteria; phylum Planctomycetota; class Planctomycetia; order Planctomycetales; family Planctomycetaceae; genus CAZDGB01. The sequence goes on from CAYMAO010000027.1 coordinate 83,770, forward strand.
CGGACTGTGCGATGGCAGGAACATCAGGATCAATGGGGGCGGACACGGAATTATCGAATCAGCGGACGGGGGATGGTGGTCGGCGCGTCACGGCGGTGATTCGGGCGGCGCGACGGCCCGCGGCGGCGTCTCCTGTCGTTGGCCGCCGCCTCTCCGCTCCGAGAGAACGCTTCAGCGATTCGCGGCCGGTCGTCGGCCGCGACGGCGGTCAGCCAGACGATCTCTCCGCCGACGAGGGCGGCCACGGCGACTCCGTTGAGATAGGCCACATGATTGTTCGTCAAACCGGGGATTCGGGGATGCGCATCGAGCACGCCGCTGAGATTGAGCGGGTCGGCGGCGGTGACGCAAATCAGGGACTCGTCAGAGCCGTCGCGAGCGGCGCCGGAACGCTTCTGCGAAGCGTCGCGAATCGTGTCGCGAATTTCTCGCAACTTCCTTACGGTTGCTTCCAGCGCGAACTGCTCGCCTGCAACGCCGGTAATGAAGCGGCCTCCGCGAAGTTCGCCGCGCGCTTCCAGCCGCCGATAGATCTGCAAGAGTTCCCACCATCGCGGCGCGCCGGTTTCGCGTTCCAATAAATCGCGGAACATGACGCCCCAGCGTCTGAGAAGCTGCCAGGCCCAGGCTTCGAGGTGCGCTGCGTGGTCCGACTTGTCCGCCGTCTCCAGTGGCCGCCGCCAGAGAGACCAGCGGCCCGTGCCCGCCGTGACGGTCCGTTTGCGGACGGAACCGCGCGGCGGTCCGTCGGTCCTGTGTGTCGACGAAGAGTTTTTTTCGGCGATCAACAGCCGCAGTCCCCCGAAACCATCCGCCGTGACCAGTCCGCGGGCGATCAGTTCGCCCAGCGCGTCCTGCAGATGGTCGGGCAGCATTCGCGTGAATTGCAGCAAATCGTTTGCAAAGAGCGCTCCGTGCTGCGACAACAATTCCCGCAATTCTTCCGCCAGACTGCCCAGCGATTCCGCCAACGCCGGCGCGGCCTGCGACGTCAGCCAGGGCAGATCGGCGCGCAAAAAGATCGACACCGGCACGGCTCGCGTCAGGTTTCCCGTTGGCCGCGACTTCTCGACGTCGACCTTCGGCGGATACAACCGTCCCCAGCCGACCTCGCCGCATAGGCACAATTCATCCAGCCAGCCGGGTTCGTAATTGGCAAGCCGCGCAGGCAGGATGCCGCGCTCCCAGGCCGCCGTGGGCAAATCCAGTCCCTGCAACAGCGAGATTGCCTCGAATAACCCGTTGGCCCCGGCCCGGGGTGAATCTCCTGCGATGCCGTGATGCTCAAAGAGAAATCGTTGAAAGACGCCGACATCCACCGGTTCGACCTGCTTCCGCAACCCGGCGAGCGTCAGCCGATGGATTCGCGCCAAGAGTCGCCGATGGCACCACTCGAGCGCTCCCGCCGTCGCCGACGGCGGGCTTTGCGGCGAAAACCGGCCGCGCAGCACGGTTCCGTCGCCTTCCAGCGCTTCCAGTGCGGCCTCCGTCTGACTCGTCGTGAAGCCAAGCCGGGCCGCCAGCGCCTCCGGCGTGATCGGCCCGCTGATCTCCAGCCAGCCGCGCAAGACAGCCGTCCGGGCGGACGACGACTCCCAATCCGTCGGCACGCCATCGGGGATGAGATATTCCTCCGGCAACTGAAGTTCGGGCCAAAGCGCCGTCACCGCTGGCCAGCGTTCGACAGGCGACCACACCGTTCGGCCGTCGGGCATCGTCCAACGCACGGCGCGGCGCTGGTGTTCCAACTCTGCGAACCAGGCAGCGGAAAGCGGAATGCTTAAAGCGGAAATCCAGCCAAGGACGTTGTCTTCTGCGGGATGTTCGCTGAGCGATTTCTGCTCACCGCCCTCCGGCCACACGATCACGCTCAACAGGAAATCGTGCAGCTCGTCGGCCGATCGGACGAGCGGTGCGGCTTCCTTCACCACGTGCGCGATGGCGGCCGGGTCAAGCCAACTGAGGTCTCTGAGGCCGTCGATAGTACACACGGACGAGGTCGCCGCCGCGCGGGCGCGCCGCTCCTGAATTTCGCCGCCGTCGAGAAACGTGTACGGATTCGAATTGAGAAGCTCGTAACAAAAGGGCGACGGTTCCCGGGTGTCTCGGGCGATGAGCTGAATCTCGCCCTGTTCGATCCGCCGCAAGACGTGTTCCAGGCCGTCGATGTCGAGTGCTTCATGCAGACAGTCGTGCATCGTCTGACGGACAAGCGGATGATCGGGGATTTCAATGTCCCCTGTGTGATTCTCCTGGCAGCCGGTGAGATTCGGAAAGACGGCGGTCAGCAAATCGTCGGCCCGAAACCGCTGCAAGGCCGGAGGAATCTTCTTGCCGAACTTCTGTTTGAGCACCAGCAGCGCCCGGGTGACGTTCCATCGCCAGCGGACCTGGAATACGGGCTGCACCAGCAGCGCCTGTTCGAGCAGGCCGCGGACATTCGCTGACGTCAACATGCCGAACAGGCTTTCGATCGGAAAACTATGCTGCGGGCCGATGGAGAGAATGAAGCCGTCGTCGTCGGCGGTGGCCTGCAGTTCAAAGTCGAACGACCGGCAGAACCGCTTCCGCATCGCGTAACCCCACGCCCGGGTGATGGCCGCCCCGAACGGAGCATGCACCACCAGTTGCATGCCGCCCGTTTCGTCGAAGAACCGTTCGAAGACGATTTTGTCTTGCCGCGGCACCAGGCCGAGCGCCGCTTTTTCCGTGGCGACGTAGTCCACCAGGGCGCGATGAAAGCCCGGCGGCTCGCCAACTGTAGGGTGGGTCGAGTCATCGAGGCCCACCATATCTGTACTTGCTGACATCGCTGCAACATTCAAACAGGCAGCCTGCTCGCCCCCCCCCCCCCCCCCCCCCCCCCCCCCCCCCCCCCGGCGGGGGGGGGGGGGGG
>CAYMAO010000028.1:0-83933 GCA_964388415.1 uncultured Planctomycetaceae bacterium
GGTCAAACGTCGTCCACGCATAGGCGATCCCCGCCGGCGTCAGGCCCTGCGGAATGTGCGGGTTCGCCGCCACGTACTTCGGGTCGTCGTAGTTGACGAAGTAGAACCCCAGCGACGGAAAATACGCCGCAACCGTCAACACCGAGAGCGCGGTGCAAAGGCAAACCGTCTGGGCGCGAGGACTCACAACGTGTCCGACCTTGGTAGAATCCGTGTAGGATATCCGGTTCAAAGGGCAATCAGCGATTGTGATCGAGAAGCAATTCCCCTGACAAGCGACATTGCTTTTTTTCCAGAACGGGTGCGTCATGAAAATCTGGGTCGATGCCGACGCGTCGCCGCGGGAGGCGAAAGAGATCGTTTTCCGGGCCGGCGCGCGGCTGCAGATTGAAACGGTCCTGGTCGCCAACCAACCGCTGCGAACGCCGGCCGGCAATCCGCTCGTGTCGTTCGTGCTGGTGCCCGGCGGACCCGATGTCGCCGATCGGCACATTCTCGATCAGGCTGATCCGCGCGACGTCGTCATCACGGCAGACATTCCTCTTGCCGCGGCACTGGTCGCAAAGGGCGTCGCCGTGATCGATCCGCGCGGGCTCCTGCACAACGGGGACAATATCGGCGAACGCCTCGCCGGCCGCAACCTGATGGACCAATTGCGCGGCTCCGGCCTGGTCACCGGCGGGCCGGCCCCCTACAGCACCAAGGACCGCCACGCCTTCGCCACGACCCTCGACCAGGTGCTGACGCGTCTGAGACGCAAGGACAAATCAGGTTAAGTGGCCGCCAAGAAATGGCTTTCTACGCGTTCGCCGGCTGGGTGCGATGACCAGGCAGCGCAACCGGGGGGGCCGGTCGGAAGGGGAAGAAGTCCTTGGTCCTTGGTCCTTGGTCATTGATGATTGGTCATTGATGATCGCCGTGCGACCCGAAGGAGCCAGGACGGCAACCCGGGCTGCCCCTGTCGCGAATTCACAACGTCGTCGCAGTGAGTGGATGCCCCGCGACGAATGACTCCAGTTCTTCCGCCCGGAACACGCCGGTCGTCGCTCCCAGGGTGCGGACGCAACTGGCGCCCATGGCGGAGCCGTATTCCAGGCACTTCAGCGGCGGGTGGCCTTGAAGCTGGGCGTAAAGGAAGCCCGCGACGAAGGCATCGCCAGTGCCCGTCGAATCCACCGCTTCCACGGCGTGCGCACCGATCCGCCAGCGGTCCTGCGGATTCACGAGGACTGTCCCTGCGCCGCCGCACGTCACTACAGCGGTCTGGCAGCCTGCGCGGACGAACTGCTCGGCTTGCGTCAGCGGATCGCTCACGCCGGTGATGCGGGCCGCCTCATCGTTGTTCGGGAAGAAGAAATCGGTGAACGGCAGCACGGGCTCGATCTGGCTCCAGAAATCCCCGTGTTCCGGCAGCACGACGTCCAGCGCCGTGATCACCCCCAGCGCACGAGCCCGTTCCATGAGCCGGGCGACACGGTCCGGGGTGAAGGCCTGCATCAGGCAGTAGCCGCCGATGTACAGAATTCTCGCCTGGCGGAGGACCTCGTCGGTGATGGCTGAGCCGTCGTACTCGGCGTTGGCGCCCAGACAGTGAATGAACCGCCGGTCTTCTCCCTGGACGTTGACGATCATCGTGCCGGCGGTCGGCGAGGTCTCGGAATACGTCAGCCGGCTGCAATCCGCGCCGGTGCGGCTGAGCATGTCGGCGATGAGCGAACCGAAGCCGTCGCGGCCAACGCCGCCGGACAGGCCGACCTTGAGACTGAGCTTCCGCAGATCGACGGCGACGTTTGCCGCGCAGCCCCCGATGGTGAATTCGAGCTTGTCCGTCAGCGCCAACCCGCCCGGCGGCGGCCAAGCGGCGATCGGCCGGCAGATGTAATCGGCGACGATGATGCCGGCGCAGAGACAATCGATGGGTTTGTCGAGCATGGGATGATCATGCCCGATGGTGGATCACGGATCAAGATAAGGCGGGTGTGAGGGTACAGGAGTGTGGGAGTGGAAGACAATGCCTTTTCACCCCCATACTCTCGCACTCCGTTACTCCCGCACCTCCATCCCCGGTTCACGCCGCCCGGTTGTCAGTTCCCTCGAACTCCGAGATCCGATTTTTGGCGGCGAACGGCAGCAGAAGATCGTCGTGGCCCGCCAGTTGATATTTCATCTGGTAGGCGTCTTCGGACGTGTCTTCATAGTACCCGCGCAGCACGGCCGAGGCATTGAGGTTCTGGCTGCGGAAAAAGAGCTGGGCGGCGAGGTTCGTCTCCCGGACTTCCAGCAGGATTTCATGCCGGCGCTGCTGCGACAGCTTGTGGACGAGCTTGTCGACCATCTGGCTGCCGATGCCCTGCCGACGAGCCCACGGGGCGACGGCGAAATTCAAAACGTGCAGTTGATGCTTGAGAAGTTCATAAATCATGAACCCGACGATCCGCTCCTGGCGTTCGGCGACCATCCCGATGCAGTTCCGCTGCCTTAAGCAGCAGAGGAAATCTTCTTCCGTCCACGCGAACTCGAAGCATTGACCTTCGATGTCCAGCACTTCCGGCATATCGCGGCGGATCATCCAGCGAATCTGCACATCCACCTGCGACGACGACGACGATTTCCCGACGGTCATAACGGCCTCCATGCCTGGCATCGTAAGAATCGGCCGCGGGAAGGCGATTTCTTCATCGCCGTCGCGGAAACTCATCTCCGGTGCAGCTGATTTCGACTCCAACAGGACGGGATGGTGCAAAGGGGGCAGCAGCATACCTGTAAGTCGAATTTGTGCCAAGAGGAATTCGGAAAGTTGCAAAGCATTCCAAAGGCAGTCGTCTTGTCTTTGCAACTGACAAGGGCCGAAGCCTCGGAGAATCAGCCCCTGAGTTCCGGCTACCGCCGGTCCTTATCGCGCCTGCAACCCGGGACTCGCCAGCAACCCGGGGAGGACCGCGTTCAGCCTTTCGGCTGCGGGCGGCAGGGGACCAGTTGGTTCACCACCTGGTCCACGCCGTCGATCTCTTGCAGCAGACGCAGCAGGTCGACATGGTCCGTGTCGGACTCCAGCACTCCTTGCAGGCACACGCCGGACGGCACCCGGCGGACGACCAGCGAGGAAATCTTCACCTCCGGGTGAGCCTGCAGTTTCCGCAACACCTCGTATTCGATGAGATGCGACGGCGTGAACAGGCTGCTGTCCGTCAATTTGCGCGGCTTTGACGCAGGCATCATGTCCTCCTTGGCTGGCCCGGTCTTGACTACTTCCGATAGTGTAACCCCGACCGGCAATTTGGAACAGGAAATTCAGAAAAAATGAGTCTCCGCCGGAATTCGACCGCTGCGAACCGCACGGGAACGCTACTGCACGGCGCAGAGAACGGATATCGTATCCTGCAACTGTTTGCGAACCGGTTGCCGTCGCTGACGCGTCCGACTCGGACAACGGGCATCACCAAAGGGATCGTTTCGACATGGAGCACACTTACCGTATCGCCGTCATCTCGGGCGACGGCATCGGGCCGGAAGTCACCGCGGAGGCGATCCTGGCTGCGGAGCGAGCGGCACCGTTGTCGTCGGCGAAACTGAACTGGACGCATTTCCCCTGGGGGACGGACTACTACTTTCATCACGGCCGCATGGCCCCGGCGGACTATCTCGACACGCTGGCCCCGTTCGATGCCATCCTGCTGGGCGCCGTCGGGCACCCCAAGGTCCAGGACCACATCACGCTCAACGGGCTGCTCTTGCCTATTCGCCGGCGGTTCGATCAATGCGTCTGCCTCAGGCCGGCATATCTGTATGACGGCGTGGAAAGTCCGCTGAGCGGCAAGCGGGCCGGGGCGATCGATCTGCTGGTGTTCCGGGAGAACGTCGAAGGCGAATATGCCAACGTCGGCGGCCGGGTCTACCAGCATCAACCCCACGACGTCGCCATTCAGACGTCGGTCTTCACGCGGCGCGGGTGCGAGCGGATTATCCGGGCCGCGTTTGAAGCGGCCGCGCTGCGGACTCGCCGGCGCGTCTGCAGCGTGACCAAGAGCAATGCGCAAGGCTATGGGATGGTGCTCTGGGATGACGTGTTCGCCGGGATCGCGAAAGATTTTCCGCAGATCGAGACGGAATCGCTGCTGGTCGATCGGGCTGTGATGGAGTTCGTCCGGAGGCCGGAATCGTTCGATGTCGTCGTCGCCAGCAATTTGTTCGGCGATATTCTCACGGACCTCGCCGCCATCATCGTCGGCAGCATGGGACTCGCCGCCAGCGCCAACATCAACCCCGACCGCAAACACCCCAGCATGTTCGAACCGGTCCACGGGTCGGCCCCGGACATCACCGGCCAGGGGATCGCCAACCCGCTCGCGGCGATTCTCTCCGCGGGCATGATGCTCGATCACCTGAATCTCGACGCGGCCGCCAAGGCAATTCGGGATGCCGTCTCCGAACTGCTCCGCACCCGCGGCCCGAAAACCCCAGACTTGGGCGGCACAGCGACGACGAGCCAAGTTGGCGCGGCCGTGGCGAACTTGATCTCCGGTTAACCGCGACGCACAGGGTTTCCGCGAAAGCCCGGCGTTGGCAACGCCGGGACCTAATGAGGAAGCGCTGTCAATTGTTGGGATTGGTGTCAGCGCAGCACCTTGCTGAATCAGCCCATTGCCCGGACGGCTGAGCAATGAGCGGAAACCCTTCGTCTGGCTTCTACCGTCTTCTCCCCTCCGCTCGATTTACGGGGAACCCGAGAGACGTTAGAATTGCCCGCGACATCGGCTTCCTGTGTGGCAATCGATGGGATTGTCGGGCATGGGATGATCATGCCCGATGGTGAATCACGGATCAAGGTAAGGCGGGTGCGGGGGTGTGAGAGTACGGGAGTACGGGAGTACGGGGGTGGAAGACAATGCCGTTTCACCCCCATACTCCCGCACTCCATTACTCCCGCACCTCCATCCCCGATTCACGCCGCACGAGCGGGTTTCTCTTTCCCGTGGCGTGATCACGCGCACATGCACTGAGTTTTTTCGGCGCACAGGAAAGGAGCAATCCAGGGAGTCGAGAGAAAACGATTCGAAAAAGACGATCCATCCAAAGTCACTGATAGAAAACACATTCGAGCGCGTAGCTCAGCTGGTAGAGCAACGGACTTTTAATCCGTAGGTCTTGGGTTCGAGTCCCAACGCGCTCACCTTTTGGTGAGAAACCCCTTGGAAACAAGGGGTTTTTTGATGTTCCGGATCTCCGTGCGTGTCCAAACACGTCGATTCAGGCATGGACTGCGCCGCTTTTTGCGCCGCTTCGACGAAGTGCGAGTCCAGGACTTGCAGGGAATGCTTCTGTGCGACGGCTTGCGAGTTGCAGAGCCATTGACAGACGACGTGGGCCGGGAATTGCTTGGGGCGAATGATGTCCGCCAAGTTCTCTGTCCTTGAATTCTTGGCGGCGCCACGCTGGTGGAACCCGAGATTCCGGGGTGACAGGGTAGGATCGGCGGGTAGACCGGGTGTGTGCGCGGCTTGATGCCGAATTGACTTCCCGGCGCGCACCGGCTGTAATCGGGGGCGATCAGTTTTTCTCGCTCCTGAACACGGATGTGAAAGATCTCCTGGATGGCCAAACTCTGGCGGATCTCGCCTTGTGATGATGCCCTGGTCGGGCGGCTGGTCCGCGGCTTTCGCATCTCGGCGGTGACGGCACAGGTGTTGGTGAAGCGGACCGACGGCACGCCGGAAGTTGTCGGCGAATTTCTCGCCAGAAAACTGACTCAATTGCACGACCCGGAACGCCTGCCGGGCGTATCGGCGGCTGCGGACCGCATCGTCGCGGCGCTCAAGTCGCAGCGGCGGATCACCGTGTATGGCGACTACGACGTCGACGGCGTGACGGCGGTCAGCGTGTTGTGGCATTGTTTGAAGCTCGCCGGCGGCCAAGTCGACTACTATATCCCCAGCCGACTGGAAGAAGGCTACGGCCTGAACTGCGACGCGCTCCGTCAATTGCATGCTGAAGATCCTGCGCGGCTGGTCGTCACCGTTGATTGCGGAATCACCAGTTGCGCCGAGGCGGCCCTGGCGAAAGAGCTGGGCCTCGAATTGATCATCACCGATCATCACACGCCGGATACGTCCTTGCCAGAAGCCGACGTGCTGGTTCATCCGCGGTTGACGGGCGAGTATCCGTTCGGCGAACTGTGCGGCGTCGGCGTCGCCTTCAAGCTGGCCTGGGCCGTTTGCGCCCGGCTGGGCGACGGGAAAAAAGCCTCGCCGGCCATGCGAGAGTTTTTGTTGTCGGCCCTGGGATTGACGGCAATCGGCACCGTCGCCGATTGCGTGCCGCTCGTCGACGAAAACCGCGTAATCGTGCATTACGGCCTGCAGAGCCTGGGCGGCCGGGCGAGCCTGGGCATGAAAGAACTGTTGAAGATCGCCAATCTCGGCGATCGGAAGGAACTGCAGGCCGAGGACGTCGCCTTCTCGCTGGCACCGCGGATCAACGCGGCCGGCCGGCTGGGTCAGGCCAGGCTGGCCGTAGAATTGCTGACGACCGATCAGCCCGACCGCGCCGTCTCGCTGGCGAAATACCTCGACGAGCTGAACCGCAATCGCCAGACGGTTGAACGGAAAATGCTGAAGCAGGCGAAAGAACTGGTCACGGACTGCGAGGCGTGGGCCGGAAATCAGGCGTTGGTGCTTGCGCATGAGGACTGGCATCCGGGCGTGCTGGGGATTGTCGCCGGACGCGTCGCCGAGCATTTTCAAAAACCGGCCATTTTGTTCGCCCTGACCGCCGGCAAAGAATTCGCGTCGGGCTCCGGCCGGTCTTACGGCGGATACAACTTGCACGCCGGGGTCACGGTGTGCCGCGAGATGCTGGCCAGCTTCGGCGGGCATCACGCAGCGATCGGCTTGAGAATCGAGCCGGGCCGCATTGACTCATTTCGCGAGGAATTCGTCCGCGTGGTCTCCACGGATACGGTTCTCGCGGCGGTTGAGGACGAACTGGCCATCGATGCGGAAGTCCGTCTGGCCGATGTTTCCGTGCGATCAGTGACCGAGTTGGAACAACTCGGCCCGTTCGGCATGGGCAACCGCCGGCCAATCCTCGCCGCCAGCCGCGTCGAACTTGCCGGCCCGCCGCGAAAAATGGGCGAAGGGGACCGGCATCTCGCCCTGACGCTGCGGCAATACGGCGTGACGATCCGGGCCGTGGCGTTCGGCCGCGCGGAATGGGCCGAAGAACTTGCCGCCTGCGGGCCGAATTTTTCCGTCTGCTTCCAACCCGTGATCAACCGCTTCAACGGTCAGGAGCGGGCCGAACTGCAACTGATCGACTGGCAACCCACCGAAAAACCTGCCTCGCTGCAGCCCGCGGCAACACGGTAAATCTCTTTCTCATTTTGCGATGCCTACGCCTCCATGCGTTCCGAATGGCTGATCCCCGACGGCGTGACATATCTGAATCACGGGTCGTTCGGCCCGACGCCGAGATGCGTGCTTGAGGCGCGCGAGGAATGGTCGCGCCGGCTTGCCGCGCAGCCGATGAATTTCTATCTCCGCGAGATGGAACCGGCGCTCGACGAAGCCAAGGGAGCATTGGCCAAATTTCTCGGCACGGAAGCGCGGCATCTGGCCTTCGTGGACAATGCGACCGCCGCCATGAATATCGTGGCGTTGACGGTCCCGTTGGCGGCCGATGATGAGGTGCTGCTCAACGACCATGAATACGGCGCGGTCCAGCGCCTCTGGCGCGCGGCGGCGGGACGCAGCGGGGCGAAAGTTGTCACGGCGCAGATTCCCGTGCCGGTGAACTCCGTGGACGGCGTGATTGAACCGGTTTTCGCCGCCGTCACGCCAAGAACGAAGCTGATCGTGGTCAGTCAGGTGACGTCGCCGACGGCGATGGTGTTGCCGGTGCGTGAAATTTGCCTGCGTGCGGCGGAGCGGGGGATCGCTGTGTGCATTGACGGTCCTCATGCCATCGCCATGCGAGATTTCTCGCTACGCGATCTGGGCTGCGATTTCTATTGTGCCAGCCTGCACAAATGGCTGAGTGCGCCGCTCGGTTCGGGGTTTCTGTATACGGCTCCGAAATGGCAGGCGAAGCTGCAGACGCCGATCACCAGTTGGGGCCGCAGTCTCGGGGGGAAACCGGCCCGCTGGCAGGATGAATTGAACTGGCTCGGCACGCGCGACCCGGCTCCGTTTCTCGCCGTCCCCAAGGCGATTGATTTCCTCGCAGCCCACGGCCTGGCGAAGTTTCGTGAGACGACGCATGACATGGCCCAACGTGCCCGGCAGATGCTGGAACACGTCACGGGTGGTGCGGCGCTGGTCCCGGATTCCAGCGAATGGTACGGCTCGATGATCACCGTCCCATTGTCGGACGGCGGGCCGCGGCGGACGCAACCGAACGCCATCGATCCGCTGCAACGAGCGCTGTGGGAACGGTTTCGAATCGAAGTTCCGATTGTCGACTGGCATGACCGGAGGCACATCCGCGTCTCGTGTCACCTTTATAACACAGATGAGGAATTGCGGTTGCTGGAGCAGGCGCTGCGGAAACTGTTGTGATTCCACCCGATGCGGCGGTTCCGCTGAGGACGCCCGACGAGTGACATTCGCCGCCGGAGAGGTTCGAGAAAAACTCGCGGCAGGCGGGCTTGCATCTGGGAAACGCTGGCCTTACACTGCTCCATTCCGATGAACCTGACACTTTGCCAGGCCTGTAGAAAGCGAATCATGGTTTTACGTCCGCGCACGAAGTTGAAACTCGCCCGCAAGGCGAAACGCTGCCCGAAATGCGGCAAGCTGGTCGCCATGCGCTTCCGGTGCAAAACGTGCCACAAGAAGTTGCGATAACACCTTTTCCTTTCCTTCGAGACGTTGTGACATGCCCCGGATTGAACGCGATCGTGAACTGGCCCAGCGCCGCAAACGGGCCGAGAAGCTGAAAATGCTGATGGGCCGGTATCTCAAGGCGACCAACCAGGCGGATAAGACGGTGCTGTCGGCGAAAATCCGCCGGGTCAGCCCGTTCTACAACATCGAAGAACGGGCCGCCGTTCTGTCGGGAAAAACCGCCAAGAAGTAGCTCGCAGTCTTTCGTGAGCGCGCTGGCGGACTTGCTCTGCGAAGCACGGCGAGCGTCCCGGCGTCGCCGGCGCCGGGCTTTGGCCGGCGTGATGCCCGGATACGAAAAAGGCAGCCCAGACACTGAGTGTCTGGGCTGCCTTTTTATTGCGTTGCATGGAGCCGGCGACGAATCAGGCGTCCTTTTTCGGTGCATCTTCCATCGGCGGGCGGGCGGGACGTTCACCCGAGGGAGGACCTTCGCGACGATCTCCCGGCGGCGGGCCGCGACGCTCCCCATCGGGCGGGCCGCGCCGGCCTTCGGGGCCGCCACGATCACCATCCCGAGGCGGACCACCCCCTTCGCGCGGCGGACGCGGCGGGCCGAACCCTTCGCCACGCGGCGGACCACGGCGTTCCCCATCGGGCGGGCCGCCATCTCCTCGGCCGTCCGGACCACGCCGTTCTCCATCCGGAGGGGGACCGCCGGCACCGCGTTCGCCGCGACGCGAACCTCGTTCCGGTCCGCCAGGTCCGCGGCCGCCACGGATTTCTTCTCGGAGCCGAGCGACTTCTTCGCGCAGTGCGCGGACTTCTTCCATCAGGGCGCGGATCGGGTCTCCTCCCGGAGGCGGGCCGCCGCGGTCACCACGGTCTCCGGGCGGGCCAGGTCGACGCTCGGGACCTGCGTCGCTCCCTTCGCGCGGTCCGCGGCCATCTCCGCGCGGACCTTCGGGCCTTGGGCCGGCATCTCGCGGGCGATCGCCGGCCGGCGGTGCCGGCGGACGCTCTGCCGGCGGTTTATCTCGCTCCCCTTCGGCGATCACGGCGCCGGTGACGGGATCGGTCGACTCGGCGCCGACGACGTCTCGCGACGAGACGGCCAGCATCAAGCCGCCGGCCGTGAACATCGCCCCGGCAGCCAGGCCCCAGAAAGCCCGTTGGGGCGATGCCAGCCCTGCTGCGTGTAGAATCCGACTGCGAAGCGTCATCTCATTCCTCCCGTTCTCATTGCTTGACGTGAAGCCAGCGTGCCGACCGTTCTCACGATGATTGACGGCAGACCCGGTAGTCTAACCCGGTTAAACCCGGAAAAAGGGCCGAAGTTCCGCCGCCGCGGAGATTTTTTCAAGATTTCCGAGCGGGAAAACATGCGGCGCTGGCACGCGTTGCTTCGTCATCGATGCCATCGCATGGAGTCGGGGGCGCATCCGCTGGCTGGCGGTCTTAAAGCCTGTTGATCTCCAGAAACGTGAGACGTCGTGTTCAGCTCGTAGGGCAACAGATCATAGCCCAGTGCGTCAGCACTGAGGAAACGGAATCAAGAAAACAAAAGCCCGCGAGGGCGAAAGAGATTCTGCAGCCCCTGCCGGGGCTGCGGTTCAGCCGACTGCTCGTTCCCAGTGCTCACGCACTGGGCTATGTTATGTCGCCCTCCGGGCTAGAAACAATCCGGACTGAGACCAATAGGGACATCCCATCAGACCACCAACCTGCGGATGCACCCATGGAGTCCTTCCAAACCACTTGCCGATTGACCGGGGACCGGGCGCGCGCCACAATAGCTGGGGTGTGGTGTTCAGGTGATTCAGCACGTCTGTTTCCCGAGGAGACGGATCATGAAATGCCGATTGTTTCTGTGTGCGTTCGGTGTGGCGAGCGCCGCCGCGGCGGCGTGTCCGGCGGCTCAAATCCAGGGGGAATACCTGGAGGCTCGCAGTTGCGATGTCTACACGGGGCCTTGTTTCGCCAATGCGGAAATGGACCTCGCCGGCAAAGAAGCCGTGATGGCTTGGCGGGTGGAGGAAGGGCGTTGGGACGACGTGGATCTCGCCGGCCTGGGCGTTGCCGTCGTGGCGACGTCGGAAAAGACGATGGGCGACACGGGCGTGTTCAAGATGAAGGCCGGCCGCATTCGTTCGGTGATTCTCGTCGATGAGCGGGCCTCATCGGAACAGCAGGCCGCATTGATTGCCTTCGCCAAGTCTTCCGCGAAGGACTACACGAAAGACGTTCGCGACGTGCTCCTTGTGCCGATGTCGCTTGAGAATGACCATGTGGACGGCAAGGGGGTGTTTCAGGCGGGCGACGTCGCTCGGATTGAAACCCGCTCGCTGAAGAAGGGCGATTGCGTTTGTACGAATGAGATGGTCTTTTATCAGCCGCTGACGAAGATCGAAAACGCCCGTCCCGCCTACTCGCGAACGATGAGCTACACCGGAACGGGGCTGGACGCGAAGTTCACCACGAACAGCAAGCGGAGCGCGTTCCTCGGCACGTTCCGCAAATAATTTTCCCATTAAAGTCCGCCGACGGCGTCGGCGGGACTCTTTGTGATTTGTGGTACGATCCCGCCGATGCCATCGGCGGGCTTTTGTTTGTCCGGGAATCGGGCCATGCCGCGTTTGTGGCGACTGCTTCTGATCACGACGGGGCTGCTGGCCGGCATCGGCCTGCCCGCATCGGCGGACGAGAATCCGACCGTCGCCGGCTGGGCCTATCGACCGGTGGTGCGGCCCTCGGTTCCCAGTGCCAGCCCTGAGAATCCGGTCGACTTGTTGCTGCAAGTCACGCTGTCGGCGAACGGACTGATGTTTTCGCCGCCGGCGGAACGGCACGAACTGTTGCGGCGGGTGAAGTTCGACCTGCTCGGTCTGCCGCCGACTCCCGAGGAACTCGATCGGTTCCTGCACGACGACCGCCCGGACGCCTATGAGGCGTTGATCGACGGTTTTCTGGCCAGTCCGCATTACGGCGAGCGATGGGGCCGGCATTGGCTGGATGTCGTGCGTTATGCCGATTCGGCTGGCTTCAACGCCGACCCGGTCCGTCCGCTGGCCTACAAGTACCGCGACTATGTGATCCAATCGTTCAATGCCGACGTCCCGTATGACCGGTTTCTCCGCGAGCAACTGGCGGGCGACGAGGTCGCCGCGGATCGCCCGGAAGGATGGATCGCCGCGGGGTTCCTCAGGCTGGGGCCGGATGAAAGCAACGCGTCGAACATTCTGCTGGCTCGGCAAGAGATGCTGAACGAGCTGACGTCGACCGTCGCCACGGTGTTTCTGGCGCAATCGCTCGGCTGTGCGCAATGTCACGATCACAAATTTGATCCGCTCACGCAGGTCGACTTTTACCGGCTGCAGGCGTTCTTCGCGGGGATCATTCCCTTAGACGGGGCGGCCGTCGGGACGGCGGAACAACAGACGGAATTCGCCGCGAAACACCGGGCCTGGGAGGCTGGCGTTGAACCGCTCCGAACGGCGCTCAGGGAGTTGGAACGGCCGGCCCGCATCGTGGCCGCCGGAGATCGACGCATGAAGTTTCCGGACCTGGTGCTGGAAGCGATTGACGCCCCGATTGAGCAGCGGACGGCGTTGCAGCATCAGCTCGCCTTTTTCTGCGAACGGCAGATACCCATCACCGACGATCAAATTGAGAAGGCCCTGCCGACGCCCGAGCAATCGCGCCGGCGTGACTTGCTGACCAAAATCGCCGAGCAAATCCGGCTGAAACCGCAGCCGGCGTTTTGGCTGGAAGCGTTCACCACGGTAGACGGCCAGCCGGTGCCGCCGACCTTTGATCTTGCCGGCGGAAATTATGAGCGTCCCCAGGGCGAAGTGCAGCCGGGTTTCCCCGCGGTCTTGACTTCGGACCGAGATCCGCCGACGATCACGCCGCCGCGCGCGGGGACATCGGGCCGCCGCACGGCATTGGCCGGCTGGTTGACCGATCCGCGGAATCCGCTGACGGCGCGCGTGATGGCCAATCGCGTCTGGCAGGGTCATTTCGGCCGCGGACTGGCTCCGAACGCCAATGACTTCGGGTCGCAGAGTCCGCCGCCCTCGCATCCCGAATTGCTGGATTGGCTTGCCGCGGAATTCGTCGAACCGACACAGGACGTCGGCGGTCCGTCGGGCAAAGTGGCTTGGAGCATGAAGCGACTGCATAAGCTGATTCTGCTGTCGAAGGCCTACCGACAGTCGGGAGATCGCGGCGATAGCGCATCGCTTCGCGCGGCCCGCGAACGCGATCCCGAGAATCGCTGGTACTGGTGCTTCCCTGCACGGCGTCTGGAAGCCGAAGCGGTGCGCGATGCGCTGCTGGCCGTGAGCGGCCGGTTGAATCTTCGCCTGTTCGGGCCGGGCGTGCAGCCGGAGTTGCCGCTGGGTTACTCGGCACGCGAGTCGTGGAAACCGTCAGCGGACCTTTCAGATCGCCAGCGGCGCTCGGTCTATATTCTCGCCAAGCGAAACCTGCCGTATCCGCTGCTCAACGATTTTGATCTGCCGGACACACACGAGAGCTGTTCACGGCGGATGCAGACGACGACGGCCCCGCAAGCCTTGACGCTGCTCAACAGCGGCATCGTCCTGGATGAAGCGAGGGCGTTCGCCGGCCGGCTGTTGTGCGACGATCCGCAGGCATCTGCGGAGAACATCGTTCCGGCAGCCTACACGCTTGCGCTGAGCCGCCGTCCGACCGCCGACGAACTCCGAGCCGCAAGCGAGTTCCTGGATGATCAAGAAACGCATCTGTCGCAGGAGTCGATTCAGAATGGGGCGTTGCCTCTAGGCGGATTTCCGAAATTTCTGTCTCCGGCGCGCGGGGCCGCTGTCGTCGATTTCTGCCATGTCCTGTTGAACGCCAATGAATTCGTGTATTTGGACTGAATCCGCTATGTCGCCGTTTCTTTCATCACCGCTGGACATCGCAAATCGCCGGGATTGGCTGCTGCGCGCCGGAGGCGGCTTCGGCGCGCTGGCACTCTCCGGCCTGATGCAGGGCGAAGGCTCGGCACAGGCCGAAGTTCGTCCCGGCCATGCGCCGGCGACGGCGCAAAGCGTGATCTTCCTGTTCATGGACGGCGGGCCGTCGCACCTGGATACGTTTGATCCGAAGCCGGCGGTCAACGAGTACGCCGGGAAGCCTTTGCCGCCGAGCATCAAGCGGGCCATCACGCCGATGGGCGTGTCGGAAAACCCGTTGCTGGCCAGTCAGCGCAGATGGCTTCACCGGGGGGAATCCGGCATCCCGGTTTCGGATTGGTATCCGCAGGTGGCCGAATGCGTGGACGATCTGTGCGTGCTCCGCGCCTGCTGGGCGAACGGTCTGAACCACGTCGGCAGCGTTTGCCAGATGAACACCGGCAGCATTCTCGCCGGACGGCCCAGCCTCGGCGCCTGGGTGACGTACGGACTTGGTTCGGCAAACGACAACCTGCCGTCGTTTGTTGTGCTGCTGGACAATGACCGCGAACCTCCGGGGGGCGGCCGCGTCTGGGGGACGGGGTTCATGCCGGCGACGTACCAGGGAACGCGGTTCCGCAACGGTCCGCAGCCGATCCTGCATCTCTCGCCGCCGCCGGAGATTTCGGACCGTCAACAACGAAGCAAGCTGGAGTTCCTGAGACGTCTCAATGAACGGCACGCCGAACAGCGCGCGGCGAATTCCGAGCTGGACGCCCGGATCAACGCCTATGAGCTGGCCTACCGGATGCAGGCTCATGCGCCGGAGGCCGTCGATCTCGCAGAGGAAACGCCGGACACGCAGGCGCTGTACGGCCTTGACCAGCCCGACACGCAGGCGTTCGGCCGCAACTGCCTGTTGGCGCGGCGGCTCGTGGAGCGGGGCGTCCGGTTCATCCAGCTTTACGCCGGCTCCGGCAGCCAGTGGGACGCCCACACGAAAATCGAAGCGAATCACTCGAAATTGTGCCGGGCGACCGACCGGCCGATCGCCGGGCTGCTCCGGGACCTCAAACAGCGCGGCCTGCTCGACACCACCCTGGTGATCTGGGGAGGCGAGTTCGGCCGGACGCCGATGTCCGAAAAAGGGGACGGCCGAGATCATAACCCGTACGGCTTCTCGATGTGGCTCGCCGGCGGAGGAGTGAAAGGGGGTCAGGTCCTCGGTGCGACCGACGACTTCGGCATGCACGCGATCGAGAACCGACTGCATGTCCACGATCTGCACGCCACGATCTTGCAGGCGCTGGGCCTGGACCACACGCAGGTTCTCTACCAGCACCAGGGACGTCCCGAACGCCCGACGGTGAACGAAGGGGACGTCGCACGCAGGGTGTTCGGCTGAGACGCTTGACACCTGCCTCTCGCGGCCAGGGTATCGCCTTGGGCTCCCAGCAACGGCCGTTTGCGGCAGCGTTCAGCCCCTGCCGATTTTTTTTCTTCGAACCCTTCCGAAATTTGTCCCCTGGCGGCCGGGACGCGACAATTCTCCTTTGTCGATCAGCAAAACGAGGACACGATGGACGCTGCCGCACTGTTTGAGATTTTGATCCGGGAACACGCCGGGATGCTGACGGCGTATCTCCGCGCGGCGGTCCGGGATGCGTCCGCGGCGGATGACCTGTTTCAAGAGACGTGCCTGACGGCGTGGCGGCGGCTGGACGATTTCGACACCTCGCGGCCTTTCGGTCCCTGGCTTCGGGGGATCGCCGCCAAAGTGCTTTTGGCCTGGCGTCGGCGTGAACGGCGCAGCGCCCTGTTGTGCGACGAAGAGATGCTGGAACATCTCGACCGAAGGTGCGATGCCGTGCATCACCTGGCAGGCGACACCTGGGACGAGAAGCTTGCCGGGCTGCGCGGCTGCCTGGACGAATTGCCGGACCGATATCGAGAACCGATCCGCTTGCGTTACCTGGAAGACCTGTTGCCGGACGCACTCTCCCGGCGATTGGGCCTGGAGTTGGAAACGATCAAGAAGCGGCTGCAGCGAGGCCGTGTCCGCTTGTGGGAATGCCTGGAACGAAAACTGAAGCTCGCGGACGTTTTGTAGGATGGACCGAGGTTCTTGACGAGGCCCGCCAGTTCGCTTGCTCGAAAACCAATCGGTGGGCCTCGACAACTCGAACCGCCCTACGCAAATCAAGTGACATCATGACCGAAATCCATCCGCTCGCCGATTCGAATCCGGAATTGCCGGCCGGCATCTCTTTGGCGGCGGAGCATGTCGCCGCGGTGAGGGATGAACTTGCCGCGCTGCCCTCGGAATCCAAGCTTCCAATCGAAGCACGTCGACATCAGGCCGATCAGTTGTTGCTCGACGCGTTGTTGACGCAGGTGTTGAACCCAGCGGAAAAGGCCCGTCGCGAAGAGCTGATCCGCCGGCTGATGCAGTCAACTCACCAGGAAACGGCCGCACCGGCGCCGACGGTGAAATCCCGAAGGGCGTGGCTGACGACCCTGGCATCGCTGGCGGCGCTGGTCGTGCTGGGATTGCTGTTCCTCTCGCCGGCAGCAGGACCGAAAACAGCTCTGGCCGCGGTGGAACGGTCGCTCGAGGCGACGGCGGCCGACGTCGACCGGCAATATCGCATTCAAATGACGAAGCCGCGCGGAGCCGCACTCCTGCCGGTCACGTTGACCGTCCATGGGTCGCGGAAGTTCGTGTGGGAACAGCCGGTTGTGTTGGGGACGCTGCGGGTCGGCTCGAATGGCGAAGACTACTGGATGGTGCCGACCGTCGGGCCGGTCGTCGTCGCCGAGGAAGGGTCTTTGCTGGAACGGCTGCTGTCGGAAAAGCAGGTGACGACGCCGATCCTGACGCTGGCCACGGCCCTGGAGTGGCTCCGGGATCGTTATGCCCTGGAACTGCTGCCGGAGGAAGACCTGCCCCAGGTCGACACCCCGGACGGCCGCGTGCGCTGTCAGCACATTCGCGGTCAATTGCGGACGGCCGACATGGTCTTGAAGCCGCAGCACCTGGAAATCTGGTGTGATCGACGGACGGGCGTCGTACAGCAGATGACGGCGGATTGGCCGGCGACCGAAAAACTCGGCCCGCTCCGCGTGGAGGTCCGACTGCAGGCGTCTCCTGGGGAATTGCCGGCCGACTGGTATGACCATGCGAGCCACCACGCGAAGAACCGCCGGGTGATTCGGCGGCCGCCGCCATAAACCGCGCTGCTGCGACGCGGTGCTCTGGGATTTCGTCACGAATGATCACACGGCGCTCAAACGGCGCGCCGAACTCACCTGAAAAATCGAAGGGAGAACTTTCATGAACGGCTTACGCTTCTGGCTGACGACGTGTCTTATGCTCTCTGTCGCCGTGTCTCCAGGCACGTCCTCCGCGGAGGAGACGTTTCCGGCCGCCGATGCGGTTGCCGTGGCCCTGGCGACGAAACTCCCCGATGCCGACGGAAAGTCCCCGGCCCTGGCAGCGCGGCTCGGAAAGTCGGGCAGCGCGCTCGTGTTTCTCTCGACGGAATGTCCCATCTCGAATGGGTATGTCCCCGTGTTGAATCGGCTGAAGGAATCGTTTGGCAAGCAGGGGATCGCGTTCGTCGGCATCAACTCGAACGACCCGCAGTCTCAGGCGGCGGTCGCCGAACATGCCCGGAAATTCGGCATCACGTTTCCTGTGGTGAAAGACGCCGGGGCCATCGTCGCCGACCAGTTGGGGATCGGCACCTGCCCGATGGTGCTGGTGCTGGACGGCCGGCAGCGGCCCGTTTATCTGGGCCGAATCGATGACCGCTACACGCGGCGCGGCGGCGGTGCGCGCGACGTTCGCCGGGCTGACCTGGAGATTGCGCTCGAGGAACTGCTCGCCGGCAAGGCGATTTCGATTCCGGTGACGGAGCCGATCGGATGTCCGCTGTTGACGAATACGGATCGCACGGAAACAAAACTCGTCTCGGCAAAGGAAGCGACGACGACCTACTCGGAACACATCTCGCGATTGATGCAGAAACACTGCCAGGAATGCCACCGCCCGGGCGGCGCCGGGCCGTTTTCGCTGCTGACGTATGCGGACGCCGTCTCCTGGGCCGATGACCTAAAGACGTTTACCGCAAACCGCACCATGCCGCCGTGGTCGCCGAAGTCAGGCCATGACCTGATTGAAAACGCCCGGGTGATGACCGACTCGGAGATTCGGCAGATCGCGGCGTGGGTGGACGCGGGGACTCCGGAAGGCGATCCGAAGCGGTTGCCGGAGCCGTTGGTTTTTCGCGATGGGTGGAAGCTGGGGACGCCGGACATCGTGCTGACGCCGACGGAATCGTTCACTCTTTCCGCGGACGGCAAAGACGAATACCGCTGCTTTGTGCTGCCGACGAACTATGACAAGGACCTGTACGTGAAGGCGATGGAAGTTCTGCCGGGAACGCGTGCGGTGGTGCATCACGTGCTGGCGTTTCTCGACACGCGCGGCCAGGCGGCGAAACTTGACGAAAAAGCCCCCTTGCCGGGCTACGCCACGACGGCCGGCTATCCGGGATTCCTGCCGACCGGCGGGCTCGGCGGCTGGGCGCCCGGCAACACTCCCGAACCACTGCCGGATGGCATGGCCAAGCTGCTTCCCAAAGGGGCCGACGTGGTGATCCAGGTCCACTACCACAAGACCGGAAAAATCGAGCACGACCAGACGCAAATCGGTCTTTATCTGGCGAAAGAGCCGGTCAATCGTCTGGCACACGGGATGGCGATTGTGCCGTATGGCGCTCGGCCGCGCCAGATGACGATTCCCGCCGGGGAAAAGAATTACGAAGTGCAGGGGGGCCTGGTGCTGCAGAAAGATCTGCTCGTGCTGACCGTCACGCCTCACATGCACCTCCTGGGAAAGGACATGAAAGTCACGGCGAAGCTGCCCGACGGCACGGAAACAACGATCATTGATACCCTTTGGAACTTCAATTGGCAGGAGTCGTACCAGTTCAAGAAGCCGATTGCGTTGCCGAAGGGAACCGAATTGAAAGTCGTGGCGCACTATGACAACACGGAAGGAAACCCTCACAATCCGAACCATCCGCCCGAGACGGTCCGCTGGGGCGAGCAGACGAACAATGAAATGTGCATCGCGTTTCTGGAAGTGACGTCGCAGCAATCCGTGAGTTCCCCGGACGACCTGCGGCCGGACAGCCCGCGAGAACTGCTTCGCGACGCCTTGGTCGGCAAGTGGAAAGCCGATCTGCAGAAACGGCTGGAAAACGTTCCCCGCCGCCGGTTCCTGCCGCGTCAGGAATCGCCCGCCGATCAGAACCGCTGAAAGCAACGTGCTGTAGTGGGTCAGTTTAATAATGTAGGACACTTGCTCCGCAAGTGTCCTACATTAAAAGGCAAACTGATCCACTATCCAACGGACAGCCTGCATTGAGAATGCGGACCTCTCGAATCCGTCCTTGCAGTGATCCACCCGGGCGGCAAATCCGTTATGCTGGGTGAAGAAGCGGGCGGCCATTCGAGAGATTGTTTCCTTCGGGGAGTCGTGTGCCATGCGGATGATCAGGATCTTGCTGAGCTGTGCTGTCGGCGTGTTGTGCGCCGCGAACGCGATCTTGCTTGCCCAGGAGGCAGAAGAGCAGCCGGTCACGGCGAAGCCTGCGGCCGAGACGGACAACACGGTCGACGAGGTGAAGGAAAAAGCCGAGCACGCTGTGGACGAGGCGAAGAAGAAGGTCGATGAGATTGCGAAGGTCGTCGACCAGTCGCCGCAGGCGAAAGAAATTTCCGCGGGTCTCCTGCAGCCGATTTATCAACTGGCCGAACAGTTGGCGTTCCCGATGTTTCACTGGCTGGCGTTCGCGATCATGGCGGCCGGAGTCGTCAGTTATGCGCTGCAACTGGTGCTGGGAAAACTGGTCGTGCTGTCGAAAATGGGGTTCAGCCCGGCGGAGATCTTGTCCGACGCTCACGGACTGGCGATCAGCCTGGTCGGACTGGTGCTGACCACGCAGGCCGCGGCAGAGAACAGCACATTCACGCAGAGCCCGTTCGCCGTGCTGTCTGCCGCGGCGGCCGGTTTGGTCGTCGGGTTCATCTTCTACCGCTGGGGCCAATCGCAGGAGGTGCAGGCGACGATGGCGCGGCGGCGCGACGGACAATTCAAGTCCTGAAACCGGGCTGTGCGCCGCGCCGGATGACGCGGTACACTGCCTGTCTAAACTTCCACAGATCACGGAAGATCGCATGGCCACGGCGGCGCCTTCACATTCCGTTTCGCAACTCGCCGACCAGCGGAAGGGCACGCCTTCGCGGCTGCTGGTTCCGATCGCGCTGTGCCTGCTGGGAGTCTTGTGCCTGGGCATTGATCTGCCCGTGGCAACATTCTTCAAGACCGGAAAACCGTGGTCGTTCCTGCGAGAGATTCTGGATAACGCCGAGCCGTTCGGACACGGGGTCGGCGTGGCGTACATCCTGCTGGCCGTCTATGTGCTGGACGCTTCCCGCCGCAACTGGATTCTGGCGCTCCTGGGGGGGGCGCTGGGAGCGGGGCTGACGGCGGATGTGATCAAATTGCTCATCGCCCGCACGCGGCCGCGAAGACTTGACCTGATGCAAGCGACAGTCTGGCAGACATTTGGCGACTTGCTGCCTTTTGCCAACGGAGCGGGCGGCGACAGCCATAGTTTTCCGTCGGCGCACACGGCGACGGCGACTGGCCTGGCTGTGGTGCTAGGGACGATCTATCCCCGAGGCCGGGTGTTGTTTTTCTGCCTGGCGGCGCTCACGGGTTTGCAGCGGATCTCCTGTTCCGCGCATTTCCCCAGTGATGTCTGCGTCGGCGCGGCCGTCGGGTGGATGGTCGGCCACGGCGTGTTGGCGTTGCGGCGGCGGATTCGGGGAGAAGATCCCGTTGTTGCCGATGGCGGGCTTTGAGTCGGCTATTTTCCGGTGAACTCGTTGCCGACCTTGCGGGCTCGTTCGGGCTTGTCGATGTTGATTCCCAGCCTGAGGCCGGCTTCCACCAGGAGGTTCCACCCGGCGACAAGCTGCACGAACCCGGCGAGATCGCCAGCGTCGGGAATCTGAATCGTCGGGAACATCGTCGGCCGGGAGGAAATGGCGATCACCGTCAGCCCGACGCCTTTCACCAGCACATCGTGGAACTTCTGTTCCGACTCGGCATACGGGTCGATCCAGACGATCACGTCGTCGGCCCTCATGCTTTCTTCGACACCGTGAACGGCATAGGTCCCTTCGAGAAAATCGCTGTGTTTACGGGTGATTTCGTTGATCTTGAGCGTCAACTCTTCGGCGACGCCGTCGTTCCGTCCGGCGCAATAGACGGTGCCGGCCCGGCTGACGACCCGGGTAATCTCCAGGTCGATGGGCTGCGTTAAGGCGGTGTGCATGTGGTCGGCCAGGCCGGCCAGGCGCGAACGCAGCGAGTTGATTCCAACGATGTGCTCGATCAACGCACGGCAATAGAGCCCTTGTTCGACAACGCTTTTCGTGGCGGCGACGGCCGTTTCCTTGCCGCAGGTCAGGACGGCTCCTTTCGTGGCCAGCGATTCCAGCGTCGAATTCGGAAAGGCCGTCAGGCTGAAATGCCTCGGATGTTTCGCCTCGTTCAACTGAGTGTAGAGCCGAATCACCTCCGCCGTTCGGCCGGAGTTGGACATCCCCAGCACAGCCCAATCGGCAAGATCGTATTCCTGCGCCTGGCGTCCGGCTTCGGTGTGCAGCGTAATCGGCCAGTTCCGGCGACGGGCCTGGGCGATGACGTTCTTGGCGGGGAACAAACGGCTCGAGCCTTCCCCCGTCAGCAGCAGCCGGCCGTTCGAGGCGATCTGTTCGGCCATCGGCAGGACGACGTCGGGATCGAACGTCTTGACGACGTCGACCGTGGAGAGCATGTCCTTCACCAGGCCATGCGAGGTATACGGTTCACGATCAAGCTGCATGTTGGTTTCCAAGTTCCACAAAGCCTGCCGTCGGCGACGGCGGGAACGCCTATACGAAGCGTCGCTAACTTATGGCTTCGCTTTTTTCCCGGCCAGCGAGACGTACGCCGGCAGGTCGCCGATCAGGGGGCGCACATAATTGAGAAACGCCGGCGTGATGTCCAGTCCGTTGGCGGCGAGAAATTCGTCGGGCATCGGCCGCTCATGATTGGCGACCTCTTCCAAGGGGATCGTGCCGAACCCGATTTGGTACGCCTGCTTTCCTTTGTTCACGCGGTGCATCGTCACCATCACGCCGCCTTCCCCTTTGAGGGCCAGCCGCACGGCGTGCCGGCCACATTGAAAGGCTTCCGTGAAATCGAGTTTCACGCCCCGGTCGGCGGCGCACATGGGGAGAGACTCGGTCACCTGGAACTCGCCCCGCCAGCCGAATTCCTGGCTGATGATCCGATGCAGCACCATCGCCACGCTGGTCCCGCCCATCGCCCCGAATTCCACGTTGCCGAATTTGTCCTTCGTTTCCGACGCCGAGACCGGCGAACCGTCGGCATTGGTGATCCCCTCGCCGCAGACAATCGAGACGAAGCCGTGCTCCTGGTGGGCCTGTTTGACGGCGGCGAGAAACTTCGACCGCTCGAACGGCCGCTCCGGCAACAGCAGGATGTGCGGCGCCCCGGTGGCGAACCGGGCCGTGGCCGTCGCGGCGGGCAACCAGCCGGCGCTGCGGCCGATGGATTGGAAGATCACGAATTGATCGACTCGCTGCATGTCTCGGGCCAGGATGCCGGCCTGCAGGACGCTGAGGGCCATGTACCGGGCCGCGCTGGGATAGCCGGGCGTGTGGTCGGTCCCGTAGAGGTCGTTGTCGACCGTTTTGGGGACGCCGACGCCGAGGAGTTCGTGTCCCTGCGAATTGGCGTAGGCGGTGACGCGGTGGATGGTGTCCATCGTGTCGTTGCCGCCGCAGAGGAAGAAATAGCGGACGTCGTACTTCTTCAACTGCTGGAGAATCAGCGGAAAATGCTCGGTCTGGAGTTTCAGCCGGCTGGAGCCGAGGGCGCTGCCGGGCGTCATCCGCAGGCCCTTCAGCGTTCGTGCCGATTCTTTGCCGAGATCGAACAGATGATCCTGCAACAAGCCTTCAATGCCGAACCGCAGGCCCAGCACTTTGCCGATTTTCTTGGAGCGCAGCGACGTCTCGACAATCCCGGCGAGGGACGCATTGATCACCGCCGTCGGCCCGCCCGACTGTCCGACCAGGACATTGCCTGCCATGAAATTTTCTTTCTCACGACCCGAGCGGGGGGCGTAAGCCCCCTGATTCACGTCGAACCAAGGGGCTAACGCCCCCCGCTCAGGGATCACCCGAGTTTGATGCAATACTACGGAAGAAGCCCAGGGACAGCTGTCCCTGGGCTTCTGGATGATACTGAAATCGCCGCCGAACGACTACTTCTTCGCCTCCGAACGACTACTTCTTCGCCTCCGTCAGCGTTTCCAAAGGGACCTTGATCGGCGGGATTTCGAGCGGCTTGCCCGAGGTGATCTTCACGATCAGGCCTTTTTTCGGGTCCTTGGCGTCCTTCACGAGGTAACCGGGGTTTTCGTGCCAAACGCGGAATTCGTGTTCGCCTTCCGGCAGGTCCTTGATCTCGAACTCGCCTTTCGCATTGGTCACCGTGGCATACGGATGATCAACGACGACCCAGTAAGCCCGCATCCAGGCGTGAATGTCGCAGCCGATCTGCACCGGCAGCCGTTCGGCGGCCTTCAGCCCGACGTCGTTGCCCTTTCGGTCATTGGGCGAGACGATGAAATTGAAGCCGAGATTCTTGATCGGATTGCCTCGCGTGTTATGGGCGATCGCATCGCCGGAAACGACCGTCACCGCCTGCTTGTTCTGCACGACGAGCACATGCGGGATGAATTTGCAGCCGACCTGATCGAAGAGGACTTTCGCTTCCTTCGGCTTCGCGAGATCGGGGTGAATCTTGTCCGGCTTCTTCACCAGCCAGACGGCGACGTTGGCGATCCCTTTGGATTCTTTGTCGATCGCCAGCGATTCGTCGGGAACGTCTTGGGCCGCACAGACCTCGGCGTCTTTCGCGTTCTTGTCGCCTTTCACCACGAGCAGTTTCGCTTCGGGAACGTCGCCGTCCAGGATGACCTGGCCCTTCAACGTGCCCCATTGCGCCTGCACCGGACAGGCCGCGCACAGCACGGCAACACCAATTCCCATCAAGATCGTTGGCTTCAGCATCACACAGTCACCTTCTGAAAAAGAGAGGGGGCGAATGGATTCCCGTCGGCCGGTTCCCAGGCCCTGTCCATTTTGAAGCATGTCACACCGCCTGCACGGCGGACCCAAGCGTAATTATCGCCAATCGTTCCGAGGGAACAACCTCTAAGCTTGGTTCGGAGGCTCTGGACCGAAGAAATTCCCGAAATTGGGAGCAAACGTCTCTCGCGACGTGGACGTTCGGCATCGTGCCGGAAAAATCCGAACCGCAACAGCGAACGAGTGACAGTTCCAAGGCGTCGCGGCGGTTTTCTCCGTGTTTCTCCCCGTGTCCGCGGTTATTCTGAACGGATCACACGGTTTACCGTCAGGTACGGGCTGAAAATGAAACTGTCCCGCGGCAGCCAATCGGCACGAGTAGTCGCCACACTGCGCGCCATGCACCAACTGTTGCCGGGCGACCGGAAACTGCACGCCGATCCGCAGGCCGTGCACCTGGTGCAAGGTTTCCTCGGGGCGCGGATCATCCGTTCGCCCTACTGGATGCGGTGGGTGGAGTCGCTGCGTCCCGGCGCCGCGGCACAGATCGCCGCCCGTGATCATTTTGCCGATGACTGGGCGCGGCGGACGCTTGCCGGCCGTTGCCAGGTGCTGTTGATGGGCGCCGGATTTGATTCGATGACTCTCAGGCTGCAAGCCGAATTTCCCGAGGCGGTATTCTTCGAAATTGATCGCCCGGAGACGCAACAGGAGAAAGTGTCGCTGCTGTCTGCGCGGAAGCTGATGCCCGCGCCAGAGCGTTGCCGGTTTGTCTCTTCGAACTTTGAACAGAACGATCTGCTGACCGCCTTGCCAGCCGCCGGTTATGACGCTGCCCTGCCGACGTTCGCCAATTGGATGGGCGTATCGTATTACCTGGGGTTACCGGCGATCCGACAGATGCTGCTGACGTTTCAAACGCTGCTGTCGCCGGGATCGGCCGTGGCGATGGACTACTTCGCCGAACAGGCCGCGCCGCAACATTCCGGCTGGCAACGGATGCTGAAGCGCTTCGGCGAACCGATCAAGACGCTCATTCCGGATGACGAATTGGTCTCGCTCGCCGCGGAATACGGGTTTGACGTCCCGGAACTCACGACCGCGGCGAAGATCACCGGCCGCACCCAGGACGCCCCGATCAGCCTGATGCGGCTGGCCGCGCTCCGCAGACTTCCCGTGTGACGACCCGCCTCAGGTAACGCTTGCGATTTCGCACGCCTCTGCCCGCGCACTTGCGAAACGTCTGTCCACGGTCGACAATCGTTGCGAACGAAGACTTGCGCTGATTCATGAGTCCGCGAAGCGCAAGCGAACTCTCTCGCTACCCACGATTTTCATGCTCGCCAAGTTGTCAACGTTTTCTCTGCTCGGTATTGAAGCCCCGGCGGTCGAGGTGGAAGTCGACATTTCTCCCGGGGCGATGCCGAAGACCATTCTCGTCGGCCTCGCCGAGGCGGCCGTTCGCGAGAGCACGCACCGGATTGAACGGGCCCTGGTCAACAGCGGCTATGTCCGTCCAATTGACCGTGTGATCATCAATTTGTCTCCGGCTGACTTGCCGAAAGAAGCCGCGTCGTTCGATCTGCCGATCGCCATCGGCCTGTTGATCGCCAGCGGACAATTGCAGTCGGATAAACTCGAGCGTTACGCCGTCATCGGAGAGCTGGCGCTCGAAGGAACGATTCGCCCGGCAAAAGGCGCGCTGTCGATGACGCTGGCCGCCAAGGAGCGGTCGTTGCAGGGCGTGCTGGTCCCTGCCGCGAATGCACAGGAAGCCGCAGTGGTCGAAGGGATCGACGTGATCCCCGTCGGTTCGCTGGCCGAGGCGGTCGGGTTCCTGAGCGGGCAGCTCGACATTCCTGCCACGCCGTTTTCCTGGGACGAAGCCGTCTCGCAGTATGGGAAGTATCTCGTCGATTATGTCGACGTCAAAGGCCAGGAGATGGCCAAGCGGGCCGTCACCGTCGCCGCGGCTGGCGCGCATCACCTGCTGATGATCGGCAGTCCCGGCACCGGCAAAACGCTGCTGGCCCAGCGGCTGGCGACGATTCTGCCAGACTTGTCCCCCGACGAAAGCGTGCAGACGACGCGCATCTACAGCGCGGTCGGCCGGTTGGAACCCGGACAGCCGCTGCTGTTGCGCCGGCCGTTTCGCTCGCCGCATCATACGATCAGCGAAGCGGGCCTGGTGGGCGGGGGCAGCATCCCCGCGCCGGGGGAGATTTCGCTGTCACATCACGGCGTGCTGTTTCTCGACGAGTTGCCCGAGTTCAATCGCCGCACGCTGGAAGTCCTCAGGCAGCCGCTGGAGGAGGGAGCCGTCACGATTTCGCGGGCCGTCGGCAGCCTGACGTTCCCCGCCAACCTGATGCTGGTCGCTGCGATGAACCCTTGCCCGTGCGGGTACCTCGGCGACCCGAAGCGGCAATGCCATTGCAGCCCGATGCAGATTGAACGCTATCTCGGCCGGATCAGCGGCCCGCTCTTGGACCGGCTCGATATTCACATCGAAGTCCCGCCGGTCCCGTTCCGCGAACTCTCCAATACGCAGGCCGGCACCACCAGCGCCGCGATGCGGGAACAAGTCATCGCCGCCCGAAACATTCAGCACCGACGGTTTGGCGCGCAGGGCATGATGCTCAACGGCAAAATGGCGCCGTCGCAGATCCGCAAGTTTTGCCCGCTCGACGCCGAGGCGGAAAACCTGCTCAAATCCGCGATGGAATCGATGGGCCTGTCGGCTCGGGCGCATGACAAGATTCTACGCCTGAGCCGCACGATCGCCGACCTCGACGCCAGCGACCGGATCACCGTCGGCCACCTGAGCGAAGCCATCAACTACCGGACGCTGGACAAGCAGTATTGGAAATCCTGAGGGCTGCTTGCGATTCGCCGACGTTCGGGGAAGATTCCCATTGACGAAAACGCCGCTGGTTGGCAGAGTCTCCGTTCAACGGGTCTGTGCGTCGAATTCCTCGAGCCCGGAGGGCAGGCCATGAGCAGCATCGGTTCCGGTCCGGTCGGTATTCCCTCCATCGTGAGTTCCGCCGCCGGCGTCACAGGTCAGCAAAAGTCGGCGGAAGCCAATCGGGTGCAGCAGGACGGAAACATCCGGCGGTTTCAAATCGACCGGGCGGATCAGTTCGAGAAGGCCGTAGGCGATATCGGCGCCTCGGACGGGACCGACGAGCGCGATGCCGACGGCCGCATGCCGTGGACGTTCCAGCAGCGAAACGCGTCGTCGAAGGATGATGCCGGGACTGAGCCGGATTCGCACGCGCCGGATTTGTCCGAAGAGCGCGGCCTGCAGTTGGACCTGGAGGCGTGACATCGTCTTTACTAACGGCTGCCGGCGCTGAGGAAGCTGAAGAGGCCTTTCTTTGGCGGCTTTTTCGCGTCCTCGGATTTCTCTTCGGGCAGCGACTGCTGATCGAGCATCTGGGCCAGTTGCTGGATGCTTTTTGTCAGCTTGGACCGCGGCGCCTGGGTGAAGAGCGGCACGCCGTTGTTCCGGGCCTCCACCATCGTGGCGTATTCGTTCGGGATCTGGGCGGAGATTTCGCGGCCCAGTGTTTCCAGGGCCTTGTTGAGGCTGATCTGGTTGTCGTCCAGGCCGAGCCGGTTGACGACAACCTTGACCTTGTCGATCATGGCTTCGCGATGCTGCAGAAACTGGTTGAGCCGGACGGCGTTCCGCAGCGACGGCAAATCGAGCTGCGTGATCAGCAGGATGGTGTCCGAGACTTCCATTGCCGCCAAGTCCAGCGAGGTGAAGCTCTTGCTGAGGTCGATCACCAAGTGAGTGAATGTCGCTTTCAGCAAGGCGATCACGCGGCGGAGTTCGTCGGGCGTCATCGGCGGATGGTCGTCCATTTCCACCGGACGGGGAAGCAGGAACAGGCCGCAATCGTGCTTCGTCAACGAGCGTTTGAGCAGCGCGTAGTCGAGCCGGGCGATGTTGTCAGCGACGTCCTGAATGGTGTAGTCGGGGATAATGTCGAGCCAGACGTCTGCGTCGCCCAGGGCCAGGTCGAGGTCGATCAGGGCGACGCTGCACTGGGGATTCTGTGCCAGGCAGCAGGCAAGATTGATCGCCAGCGACGTGCAGCCGATGCCGCCAGAGACCCCGGCGACGGTAATCACCTGGCTGGAGCGGACGGTGCCGTCGGCGGACTTGGCTCCGGCGGCCTGTTTCAAGCGGCCGAGCGCCGACAGAAAGTCATCGAGCTTGAGAGGCAGGCCGAGAAATTCTTTCGCCCCGTTCCGGATCGCCTGCAGAATCAGGCTGCCTTCCTGCGACGTGCTGAGGACCATCACGCAGCAGTTGGGCAGGTCTTGCTGCACGCGGGCCACCAGTTCGAGCCCTTTTTGCGGATTGGCGTCGAGACTGATGAGCGCCAGGTCAGGCTGGCTCTGCATCGCCACGTCAATAAAGAACTCATACCGCGAACATTCGGCTTCCAGCCAGACCATATCGATCCCCAGCAGCAGCGTTTTGAGCGTGCCGCGGCTGGCGTCGTTCGGGTCGACCAATGCCAGACGGATGACGTTTTTCATAAGCGGTAATCACTCTCCCGGCAGCCCTGAAGCGGTCTGCTACCACCGTCATTGCGCTGTCTTCAACCCCGAAGACGAAGTTCTATTCACGGGCGGTTGGTACGCGGCCCGGTTCACGTTGCCGGACTTTCCGGCCGGGTTGCCAAAACCGGCTTGACGAATGCCGGACGGCGAGGGCGACTTGTTCGCGGACTTTTGCGAGGACTTTTGCTGCGTGCTGCTTGTCGAAGGCCAGGCCGCCCGCGCGGCGCCGCGGCGCGAGGCGGACGAATCGTCCATCGGCGGCGCCGGAAGCGGCGGAACATGCACGCCCGGCGGTGCAATCAGGAACGGCTCGCTGGCCGGGGCCGGCGGGATCGCCGGAGAGAATACCGGATCGTTGCCCGAAGGCAGGAGCATCTCGGAAGACATCGGCGGACCGTATCCGCCGACGGGTTGACCGCCCGGCAGACACGTCCCGTTGGCGCACCGCCCGCCGTAGGACGGAACTTCCAGCACGCCTTGATCATAGAATTCCCGGTCGGTCGGCGTCTCGGTGAACAATCCCGGTCCGCCGGCAGGGACTTGATCCGAAGGCAAGGCAGCCACGAACTCGGGCGTGATCATCACGATCAGCTCGGTTTCGGCCTCGGTGAAGTTTTCGCGGCGGAAGGCCGCCCCGATGCCCGGGAGTTCGCCCAGGAACGGGATCTTGCTGGTGCCGGCGGTGTACCGCGTGAAGATCAATCCGCCGATGACCATGGTGTCGCCAAAATTCATCTCGGCTTGAGTCTGCACTTTGCGTTTGTTCAAGCCGGGCACGGTCGTGCCGTTCAACGTGACGGCCGTGGTGGAATCGCGTTCGCTGACTTCGACGGTCACGGCCTGCTTGAGACGGGTCGGGCTGATGACAGTCGGCAACGACTGGAGGATCACGCCGAACTGCCGCCACTGGATGGTGACTGTCCCCAGGCTTTGCGGGACGGGAATGGGAAATTCGCCGCCGGAGTCCAACTGGGCCGCCTCACCGCTGCGGGTGGTCAATGTCGTTTCAGTGTGCAGCTTCAGCAGGCCTTCCTGCTTCAAGGCTTCGAGCAAGCCGAGGAACGCATTATTCGCATCGGCGAACCCGATGCCGACCGCACCGTTCTGAAAACCGCTGCTGGTGAGCCCGCCGGACGGAGGTCCGCCCAACGGTGTGGCCAGCGAGCTGATCGCGGCGATCGGCCCCGGGGTGCTGATGATCGCCGCGTTCTTGTTGAAGTAGGCGAAGTTCAAGCCGAGCTTGCGGGTCAGCGAGCGCTGGACTTCCATGACCTTGACTCGCAGTTGGACTTCCTGCGGCCCGGCGACGCGCATCTGGTTGAGCACGGTCGGAAAATAGAGTTCCGCCAGCGAGACGATATTGCTGATGTCTTGCGGTTCGGTCACCCACCCGCGGAGCAGCACGCTGTCCCGGACTTTCATCACGGTGACGGCCGTGTTGGGATAGGTCCGGTTAAGAATGGCCTGGAACAGCCGCGCATCGCCCGTGACGAAGACCTCGACGTAATACGCGGCCCCGTCTTCATCGGTAATGACGACGTTGGTCACCCCCTGGCTGAGCGCGGCGATTCTGAGTTGATGCGGCGTCAGTGCGGTGACGGAAAGCACCGCCGGATCAAACCCGTCCACCCGCAAGACCTTCTTGGGGAACGAGATCACCTTGGCGAAACGCTCGGGGATCTCGAGATTCGTCCGCGACGTGAGAACGGAGACGACTTCCCCGGACAGCGGCGGGGCCGAGTCGTCCGTCTGCGCGCGGCAGACGTGTGCGGAACAAACTCCGCACAGCACGAGAAGACTCAATGCGCCGTGACGGATGGCGGTGTAACGTGGCATTCCTTGCACCTCGACTTCGGTCCTTCGAACTCGCGGGCAGCCCCCCTGGCCGCCTCCGTCTACCCATCCTGCATCTTGCTGATGCTGGCGAATGCCGGGCCTTTCGCAAAGCCTTCAGACCCGGCCACC
Organism: uncultured Planctomycetaceae bacterium; assembly: GCA_964388415.1. GTDB lineage: Bacteria > Planctomycetota > Planctomycetia > Planctomycetales > Planctomycetaceae > CAZDGB01. Next base: position 30,527 of record CAYMAO010000028.1, read on the forward strand.
CAGCCTGTGATTCGATTTCAGTGGCATCGATTTCAATCCGTCAATTCCGTTCAGCGGCCGGTTCCCGGCAATCCGAAAAATCCTCCCACCGACTTCACCCATCCTGGCTTTTGCGTCCCCACGGCAGTAGGGGCTGCAACAGGCGTTGCGGGCACCGGCAGATCCACCTCATCGACTTTCTTCTCGTCTCCGCTGTAAATCGTGACTTTCCAGGTCGGTTTCACCGGCGTGACCGGCAGGGTCACTTCGGGCGGCTTTGCTAAGTAGTCGGCGAAGTTCTGCTTCTCTTCGGCTTCCGGTTTCGGGTCATCCTTTTTGGCCGATGCCGGCCGGTTGGATCGGTCTTGGTCGTCGAAGATGGATTCCAGGCTGTCGAGTCCGTTTTCGTCGATGTCCGTCACGTCGGAACGCACGGTGTCGGTCTTGCTTCTCAAGGCCAGGTGAATCGTCCCTTTGCTTTCCGCCAGTTTCAAGAAGGCTGCTTGTTTCAGGTTGACCAGGAGCGAGACGTTTTTCACGCCGTCCTTGGCCCCGGTCTGTTTCGCAGATTCTTCCACGCCGATGCGCATGCTGTCGGTCGCCCAGACTTCAATGTATTCCAAGATCGTTTTCGTTCGCGTGATCGTTCCGAAACCGGCTTTCTGGAGTTGAAACGTGGCCAGCACGTCGACCCGGTCGCCCGGCTTCATCAGGCCGCTGTGAGCCCCCGTCGCATTCACGGGGATCGTGACCACCCGCATCCCGGAGGGAATATCGATCGTCGCCCCGAAGACTCCCTTCTCTCCCAATTGCGGCAGGCAGATGACCTGGTTCGTGAACGCCCGCGTGAGCAGCGCCCGCTCTTCATAATCTTCCAGCTTCGTCACGGCATGTTCCGGCACCGACTCCTTCGCCACCTCGCGAAACACGACATTGTCTTTATCCAAAGGAACGCCCGGATCGATTTCCGTCCGCGCCACCAGCACGCGCACGCGCTCAATCTGTTCACCTCGGTCACCCGACAGCACCTGTTGGACGCCGAGAAGAGCCACCAGGCCGCATCCCACCGCCACAGCCAAGAGCATCAACGATTTCATTTTCATGGCAAGGACTCCGCTGCAACCGAGGTCTCGTGAATCACAACTTGGCCTGAAGATCAAACCGGCGGTTTGGTCAGACGCTGTGCGAAGACACGAGAGGCCCGGCCGCAATCGGGGCCGTTATCTCATGCTCTACATCGTCCAACGAATGTCAAACCCTTCAGTTTATGCCGGAAATATCAGTTGAACCGGTCAAATCGAATCTGCCGGAAGACGTCCGGTCCTCATCAAGTTTTTTCGCATCGTTCATTTTGACTCAAGTTTTCGCAATCACGGATTGCCAGCAGCGCACCGCATTGCTGTTAACTCTTAACCCTCGACCATTCCCTACACCAACCCGGCGTAGAAGAAGTAGGCGATCGAGCCGATGCAGATCGGAATGCCGTACGGCAACAGCCGCATCGTCGGCTTCCTGGCGGCAGCAATCTCCGACAGTTTCCGCGGATCGCGAATGTTGGTCCATTCAAACCAGATCGTGAACGCATTGCCGAGGTGATGCTGGAACTTGCCAGACCACCAGACCATCGCCAAGGCCATCACGGCCCCGACGACAACCGTCACGACGAAGGCATAGAACGTGACCGTCGCTCCGACAAAGGCGCCCATCCCGGCCATCAGCTTGACGTCGCCAGCGCCCATCCCGCCCACCGCATACAGCGGCATGAGACAGGCCAGACCGACCGCCGCACCGATCAGGCTGTCCCCGAACCCGGCCCAGCCGCCCGTGACGGCGCCGTAGGTCAAGCCGGCGAAAAACATCGGGTAGGTCAGCCAGTTCGGCACGCGCAATTCTTTGCCGTCGATGTACGCCGCCCACACGAGCAGCAAGCTGACGAACTTCACGTGATGTTCGACGAGGAACGATTGCCAGTCCATGGGAATTCAACCTTTCAATACTGTGGAGGGGGGTCGCAGTGTGCGTGTTGAGCGGAGAAACCTGATCCCCGCCGAACAGCGCCTGATGTTCTTTTCAAACTGTAGTGCGCACTTTGGGAACGCGCCGTAATTATTTTCTGGCCGCGGGTCGGTTTGGCATCACTCGGAAGAGTTGTGATGTCCGACGGACCTGCGGCCATTCGTTGGCCATGTCTTCTCATCCGCCGCGCGGGCAGAGAAGTTGAAACATCCACGCCAGGACGGCAATGGTCATGACCGCCAGCGGTTCCAGCGCCGCGCTCGAAAATTCCAGCCAGAATGGAAACATGCGGACGGTCCCTTAGTTGACTCGGGGGAGCACGGTGAACGCACATAGAGGCCGCCCGGCTGAATGGATTCCATTCAACCGGACGGCCCAATTGTGCGTGATCGGCCGATAACGCTGAAATTACTTCAGGGCGTTCGCGGCGGCATTGAACTTCGCGTTCGCGTTCGTGCCGATGGCCTGGATGGCCGTCAAGCAGACGATCACGATCAGGGCCAACATGACGGCGTATTCCACCGCGGTCGGGCCGTCTTCCGAAACCAAGAACTTCTTGACGCTGGTCACAAACTGGGTCATCGTAATTCCCTCTCTCTGAGAAATTGCTGCCGCCGTGCATACCGGACTGGGCTGCCGCGGTCGACTATGACTCGAGACGCGTCGGTCATGCGCTACGTTACGCACGGCGACCATGTCTCAACACCCCAAACGAAACTCTTCACTCGCTGTCGGCTTGGATTACTTCAAGGCGTTCGCCGCGGCGTTGAACTTGCCTTTGGCGTTCGTGCCGATCGTCTGAATGGCCGTCAGGCAGACGATCACGATCAGCGCGAGCATGACGGCGTATTCCACCGCCGTCGGGCCGTCTTCCGAACACAGGAACTTCTTAACGCTCGTCACAATCTTGGACATTGGACTTCCTCTCGTACCCTGAGTTTTCGCTGTTTGATCCACCGAAACACCGTTGTTTCGTGACATCAGGCCCTGGCCATACCGGTCAGTAACAGGGCAGCGTCATCGTCACTGGAGGGATCAGACGCCCAACGGGCTGACAACCCAAACCTAGGTCATCCCCGGATCGCGTCAAGCAGAATTCCGGGAAATTTCCGCCAGCGTTCGACGCGGATTGTTTTCGCCCGATTTGCAGCGTGCCAACTCCCGGCACAGCAACAACCTGCGGTCCTGATGGCCGCTTACGCTGCGGCTGTACCCTTTCCCCCGCCACAGGATTACATCGAACACCGAGAGAAGGTGCCGAAGGCGGTTGAGCGGGTTGTCACCGGCGCGGCACATGAAAACCGGCTGTTTCCCAGTTCAAGCCGCGTGATTCATCGGCCCCTTCACCCTGCCCCTCTCCCCCGAAACGGGCGCGAGGGGACCAGAGACGACGACGATTGATCGTTAAAAGGATGTGTAGATACCAATGCAAAGGGGGGCAAAGGGACCGGAGAAGAAGGGGAGCAGTCACAATAACGTTGAGTCGCCGCCGATCGGCGGGGTCCACAGTGACAACGCGGGGCGAGAAATCTCGCGGCTCAGCGGAGGGAAATGGAGATCCCTGAAGAGTGTTCCCCGGCGGTCTTCGGCCCGGATCAACCGTGGTGATAGGGCCGCGGCAGGGCGACGGCATACAAGACCGTCACCGAGCCGATCGACAGCAGACTGAAGGCAGCCCAGTCCGGAGGATCAATCACCCGGCGAACGTCTTTCTCGATCTGCTGGTTCGACAACATGCCGCGAATGTTCTTGTCGCGATCCAGTTTTTCGCCGTTGTTGTGCAGGATGATCTTGTCGGCGAACAGAAACCCGACGCCCCACATCGAGACGAACAGGCCCATGGAAAAGAACGTCGCGCGCAGCATGGAATTCTCACAGGATGCAAGATCGGCGCCAACGCTTTCACAACCACACCAAGGGCTGCGAAACGGAAGGCGTCGTATTTTCAGATCGGCAGAAACTGCCGACGACTTGAGCGGTCTGCCGCGGAAACGCAGCGCACCGATTCTGACGGCCGCGAGGCGGGTTACGCCACCTGGCGCGAGGGATCGGCGAGCTGTTCCAGTTCGGCCTGGATCAGGCAGCCGCGCGCTGCTGCCCACTCCGGGGCGGCCGCCACTCGGACCGCGCGGAGTGCGAACGGCCAGGAAGCATGTTGGGCGCACGCCGGAATGATGTCGGCGAATCCCGGCGACATGGCGATCTCGCCGGAGACGGACATCGTCACCGGAGTCGCGAGGGCCTTGCGTTCCGGCCGGCGCTGCAATTCATAGGCAGCCGTGGCGAAGATCTCGCGCAAGGCTTCGGAGTGACCCTCGAGAATTTCGCCGGCTGCCGCCTCCGGCTGAGTCGCCCCGGAATCCGAACGGCCAAAGCCGCGGGCGATGTCGAACTTCAGGATCTCCCGCCCCTGGCGAACCACGCTGACCTCGCAGCACTGAGCGCCCAGATGAATGCCCAGCCCGTTCATGCCCGTGTCCGACAGTTCCGAGAGAACCACGGCCAGGCTCGGGCTGGTGAGCCACGGCCGATAACCGAAGTTCCTGACGACCTGCCCGATGAATTCTGCCACCGGCGGTTTCATTGCATCCGTTCCGCCCGGCAGAGTCAGGCAGCAGTCGTCCGGACGAGCCTTGGGCATCGGCAGCAGGCCTTCAATCAAGGCGGTGATCACCTGCCGGATCACGCGGTCGTCGATCTGCAGGCCGGCATTCCCGCACAAGGGGATCGCCGAGACGCTCAAGCGGTTGGACCATTCCATCGCCGCATCGCCGTACAAGATCAGGTTCATGCCGAATTCGGCGTAGGGGACGCGGCGTTCGGCGAACAGCTCCCGGCGGGCGGGGTTATCGAGAATAATGGCATACACGGCGCTCGCCGACCGCGCGGCCAGGCGGTCTCCCTGGCGGCGGATCGAGCGAAAACGGCTGCCGCTCAAATCAAGTCCGACGCTCATGAGCGGCCTCCCTGAAGGTGCCGCAGTGCCCGTTCGACCGGCGCTTCGTGGGCGGCCCTTTGGTGAGGTTCGGGGACGCGGTGAAGATGCGGCGGATCGATCTGCCGGATTGACGCGGCGGTCGACGAAACTTCACCCATGGCCCCCGCGGCAGGAATCGGCGGAGCAGGCGTCTGGCGAATGACTTCGCCCGTTGCGCTCAGCGACCATTGCAGTCCCGGGTGCAAGGCGATCGGTTCTTCGATGACCGACAATTCTCCGTTGATCAACTGCGAGAATCGCTGTTGACGCACCTCGAAGCGTTCTCCGGCAGGCATCGGTGCGGATTTCATGGGCATCTCGTTTCCGGCGAACGCCTGGATCGAAAGATGAGGCATAGGAACTGTCGCCTTGGGTGGTTCGGCCCGCCGACCGTTCGATGGATTTGCCGCGGAACTGAAATTCCGGCTTCGATTCGCTCCCGCTTGCGAACCGGCAAACGACCTGATCGCCAGGGCCGCGCCGACCAGCAGCCCGGCCGCAGAGATGACGCCCAGCATGTGCCAGATCGAAATCGCCCCGGCCTCTGCCGTGGCTTCGTCGTCAAATTCTGCATCCAGGTCGCCGGCCATCGAATCGGTTTCAAGTTTCGTGCCGGCATCCGACACGCGATTCCAGGCCGGGTCCTGCGTATCAGCCGCCGCGGGGCCGGTCTGCGAAGGCTGTCCGACTTCCGTCGAACGGCTGGCCCGACTGGAGATTGCCGCCGTGCCCGAGAAGGGCAGTGTCGTCACCGGCGCTGCGGAAATTCCGTTGGGACTCGATGAACTCAAAGTCGCCGGGATGCGGTGGTCCGGCAGCAGCGTGGGCGACGGACTGGAGACATCTTCCCCCAGGGGTGGCGGAACTTGCGAGAGGGGCCCCGCTTCCGTGTTGGCCTTCCAGGGGCTTGGGCTGCCAGGCCGTCGGCTGGAGGCCCCGTCGCGGGACTGACGTTCTTCATAGGCATTGCGGACGCCGTAACCGCCGATGTCCGGTTCCGGCAAAGCACACGGAATGATTTCCGGCAAGTCCTTCAGTTCGTTCGCCACAATCTGGCGACGTTCAAACAACAGCACGGCCCCTTCAGACATCAGCGGGGCCGCTGGCGGCGAACCGTTGGGCTTCGGGACAAACTCCTGATTCGGCGGGGGAATCACACGCAGCGTCCGCAACACATCGGGCGATTGCCCCAGCATCTGGACGATCAGATCGGCGCGGGCTTGCGAAGCATGCACCTTCACGATTACGGGGCGGTCCGTCACGCCAAGAAATGCCACTTGAATGCCGTCATTCGCAGGGAGCGCCGCAAGGCCGTTGCGTTGCGGCTGAACATCCGCAATTACCAAGTCGCCGGTTTGGAGGACTTCTTTCGCCGCGGCCTGCAAAGCGACGCGCTGCACCACGCGCTGGCCGCGGACAATCCGCACCATGGGCAATGCCGACTCCGTCAACCCGCCGGCCGCATCCACGGCGAGTTGCAACGAGGGAGCGCCGGCGAACTGGTAAGTTCCCGGCCGAGGCACCTGCCCCATGACCCCGATCAGGGCTTCCGTCGTCTGTTGCGGCTGGTAGACGATCAGTTTGGGCTGCGATTTTCGAACGGCATTTTGAGCCTGCGCCTCAGAGGAAACAGTCCCGGCAGACAGGCAAACACCTAATGCGATCCCCCAGGGGATGGCAGACGGACATCGCATGATTCACCTCAAGAAATCCACACAAGCTGGGTTTCCACGAAAGAAACCCGCTAATCGGTATCATCGGTCAATTCATCACAAATCCTCAAGGAAAGGCTTCCTAGCACCGAACTCCAACCGGCATCTGACATATAACCTGTTCATCCGAATGATGTTACGATTCTCCATCCGCGGCCCGACTCTTGATGGAACCACGGAGGGGAATCCGTGATTTCTTCAAATTGGGGCGATTTCCCTCTTCCGAAGATTGGCAATCGGCTGGTTTTCCCTAAAATTCACCCCAATTTGAAGTTACGCAACGTCTTCCGCGTTGCCCTGTCTCTCTGCCCACCTTTCACTGACGCGTCATGACCAGTCTGACTGTCGAAAACTATCTCAAGGCCATCTTGCAGGTCTCGATCCGCGCGGAGATCGATTGGGTTTCCACCGGGCAACTGGCGACCACCTTGCATGTCTCGCCGGGGACAGTCACCAGCATGCTCAAGAGCCTGGCCGAAGCGGGGCTCGTGGAATATCGGCCGTATGAAGGGGTCAAGCTGACAGCGCAAGGACGTGCCTTGGCGCTGCGAATGCTGCGCCGGCATCGGTTGATTGAACTCTTCCTCGTGAAGACGCTGAACATTACCTGGGACCAGGTCCACGAAGAAGCCGAGAACATGGAGCACGCCGTCAGCGATGAACTGATCGAACGGATCGACGAGTTTCTCGGCCGGCCGGAAAACGATCCGCATGGCGACCCGATTCCCTCCGCCGACGGTGCGATGCGCGGCGACACCTCGGCCGCCGTCTCGTTGTCTCGGCTCAACGCCGGCGACATGTTCCGCATCGTGCGCGTGACGAATCAGGGGGGCGAGTTCCTGCGCTACTTGGCGGAAAACGGCCTCACTCCGCAGACCACAGGGTCGATTCAGCGCCGCAGCGATGAAGCCGGGATGATCGTCGTCCGCAACGACCGGGGCGAGGTTTCCCTGGGGCTGCCCGCCGCCGAACAAGTGCTGGTGGAACGGTCAGAAGTCTGAACGGGCGATCAATACACAACCGCGAACTCATTCGAGTTCAAGAGGGCCCAGAAGAGGTCCTGGTACCCTTCGCTGCCTGAAGCCGACTTGCGGACGAGCTTATGCATCGCGGCGAGTTCGCGGGGGCTGGGCTTGCGGGACAGCGCGGCCAGGCAGAGCTGCTCGATCTTGTCCGTTTCGCCGCCGGGCGCGCGGAGCACTTCGCTGAGATACGTGCCGGACTTGGTCTCCAAAGCCTTGGCGATCATCGGGCCGTTCATCAATGTCAGGGCCTGCGTCACCGTGCCGTCAAACGTGTTCGCCTCGTCATTTTCTTCGGTCTGAAACGACACGATGAACTGTGCGAGCCAGGCTTGCCTTTGGGCTTGTGCGGCGGTCCAGTCGGTGGCGCCGGCCTGGTGGGCCTTGGTCGCCACCAGGAACGAATCGTAAAGCTGCTCGACCGTCATCGGCTGCGGATAGACGCGGCTGAACAGTGGCGATTCGCCGCGCTCCGGGTCGTCCTGGGCGTTGGTTTCATTGAATCGGCTGCTCAGTTGATAGGGTTCCGACAGGCAAATCCAGCGGGTCAACTGCTTGATGTCATAGCCGCCTTGGCGAAACTCGCTCGCCAATTCCGCAAGCAGTTCCGGGTGGCTGGCCGGACTGTGCGGCCCCATGTCGTCCACAGACCGTGTGAAACCGAAGCCGAAGAACTGCTGCCAGGCGCGATTGACGAAGGCCGCGGCCAGTTGGGAACCGTCTTCTTCCACCATCAGCCGGGCCAACTCCCGGCGACGGTTGACGTCCGGCTCGGGCGAAACATCCCGGTCATGGTACTTCGGATAGACGGCTTTCATCGCGCCGTTCGGCGTTTCGTAATACGTCGGTCCGCCCGTCGGTTGAGAGACGAGTTCCGAAACCAGCGATTTCATTCGCCCCGTCGCCGGGTCGTGTTCGGTCAGCAGCACGGCTTCCGTCTGATGAAAGAAGCTGTTGAATTCCCAGAAATCGGTTTGCCGGGCCAAGCCCGACGGATGATTGTGGCATTGCGTGCATTGCACCTGCACGCCGAGAAACAGCCGGGCCGTGATGGCCGTCGCCGGGACGGCCTGGTTGTTCAGATGAGCGATCAGAAAATTTGCAGCACCGTTCTCGTCGCTGCGCCCCTCGGCGGCGACAAGATCCGTGACGATCTCATCCCAGCCGCGATTGCCGGCAAAGCTCGTCCGCAGGAATTTCTCAAGCGCCGGCCGATTGACGCGCGCGTCCGACACTCGACCGACCAGCAGGTTGGTCCAGCGGGTCGTCAATTGGCGAACGAATGCCGGGTCGTTGAGAAGTTGATCCACCAGCCGCTGCCGCTTGCCGGGCCGGCGATCCGCCAGAAACCGCCGGGCGTCTTCCGCAGACGGGATGTGACCGGACAGATCGAGAAATACGCGGCGGAGCCAGGCGGCGTCCTCGGCACGTTCCGAAGGTGCAATTCCCGCGGTTTCCCAGCCGGCGCGAATTGCATGATTGATCAAGGCCACTGGGCGCTGGACCGACGCCGGCAACTGAGGATCTAACGGCAGATCGAACGTGGACGGAACGGACGCCGGGGTCGGAGCAGGCGAAGAATCGAGGGCAGAAACCGCGGTAAGGGAATCCGTGATCGGCGGGGCGATCCCAGGCAGATGAATCGGTTGACGCGGGCCGCTCGCTCCCTGCGGAGGGACGGCATCAACCACGACGGGCGTTCCCGATGGCGGCGTCGCGACGACTGCCGGTCCTACGGCCGGCCGGCTTCTTCCCGACGGCAGCAAGAGGACGGCGAGCGTCACCACGGCCGCCAATCCGGCCAGAGACGCCCAAAGAACACGCCGGCGGTGTAGAGGTGCCGCCGAAGCCGGCAAGGGTTCTGTGTTCGCGAACTCGGCGGAATCCGCCAATCGCGGCGTCACCGCCAGGCCATCGACCGCGTCCCAGTAGAGGGTACCATGCAAATGCAGATACGACAGATACTGCCAGCGGGCTTCCGGCGAGGAGAGAACCATGGACTCCAGGCGCGCCCCTTCGGCGGGCGTCAGGCACCGTTCGCACAGCGCATTGAGGAGAACCCAGAACTCGTCATTCACGTCCGGCATCAATCGTTACCTTGCCTCGGCCGCCAGGCGGCGCGAAATACACTCCATCAATGTCCGTCGGATACGGCCCAGCGACTGATAAACAGAATTGGAGGGCCGCCCGATGTGTTCCGCCAGATTCTTGCCTGTTTCCCCCGGTGCGTAACGCTGTTCAATCAATTCCCGGTCACGGTCCTTCAGCTTTTGAATACACTCTTTTAACGCCGCCCTCCGGCGCTCCAACTCTTCGGACTTCTCGACAGCCTCGGCCGACACCGTCGCCAGGAACTCGTCGCTGAACACCAGCCGTTCCCTGGACCGGCGCGACCGATACTTCAAAACTTCGTAATTCGCGATCGTCGCCGCCCACGCCAGGAAGTTCGTGCCCGGCAGAAACTGGCCGCATTTCTTCCAGATGATGACATTGACATTCTGCAGGACTTCTTCCGAGTCGATCGGGTCGTGAATCTGCGAAAGAATTAGAAGAAACAATCGCCTTTGATGCTTCGTAAACAACTCCACAAATTCCGCGTCAGGCGGAACGGGTGAGCCGTTTGTGCGAGCAGAATCATCTTCCACAGGACATCAAGATTACAGGTTGTCGTGGAAAAAGAGGCCCGAACCTGAAACGTTCGGGCCTCTTGAAATTCCAATCCAGCACAGACGAAATCGACTGTGCCATAGCCCGGTTTATCCGATCAATTCGTCGATTGGCTTGCCGCCGTTCGCGAGTTTCATCGGCCGGCCGCGCTTCGACGTGTGAACCGTATTGAGCGGAATCCCGAGAGCATGAGACACCGTCGCCCAGATGTCGCCGGGCTGGTAAGCCTGGCCGCTGGAAACAGTGAGGCCGTCCTTATCGGTTTCGCCGACCGCGACCCCGCCCTTCAACCCGCCGCCGCCAATCATCACCGACCAGCTATTGGCCCAGTGATCGCGGCCGACGTCCTGGTTGATGCGCGGCGTACGTCCGAATTCGCCCATCCACACGAGGACCGTGTCTTGCAGCATCCCGCGCTGCTTGAGGTCCGCCGTCAGCGCGGCGATCCCCGCGTCCAACTGCGGCAAACGCTGCGTCTTCAATGTGTTAAAGACCCCGGCATGAAGATCCCAGCCGCCAAGATCGACCTCGACGAACGGAACACCGGCTTCCACCAGCCGCCGTGCCATCAGCAGGCCGCGGCCGAACTGGCCGCCGCCGCCCATCATGCCCCCTTGAGCCGGGCCGCCCGTATAGGCTTCCAGCACTTCCGGCGCTTCGTCCGTCACCTTGAACGCCGCCATCTGCTTGGAGGTCATCAGGTTGACGGCCTTCTGGTAGACTTCCTTGTGAGCCTGACCAAAGTCGCCGCGCTGCGACTGGATGAAGTTGTCTTCCACCACGCCGAGCATCGAAAGCCGCTGGTTCAAACGGTCGGACGACAGGCCGTCCATCTGGGCGTTGCGGATATTTCCCGACGAATCCACCTGGAACGGAGCATTCGACATGCCAAGGAATCCCGGGCTGCTGCCGCCCCCGCCGATCGAGACGAACGCCGGAATCTCGAGTTCCTTGCGCTTCGTGCCGAGTTCGTAGCTCACGACCGAACCGAACGCCGGGTGAACCACCGTCGGATTCGGAGCATAGGTCGTGTGCATGTAGTACCGGCCGCGGCCGTGATCGGCTTCGCGGGTGCTCATCGCCCGGACGACCGACAATTCATCCATCACTTGGGCCGTCTTCGGCATGTGCTCCGAAATCTGCAGGTTGCCCTTCGTGTCGATCGGCTGGAACTCGCCGCCGTTCTTGGAACCGGGCTTCAAATCCCAGATGTCGATCGACGGCGGTCCGCCGCTCATCCACATCAGAATGCACGCCTTGTTGCGTTTCTTCAGTTCCGCGGCATTGGCCTGCACATGGCTGATGAAATTCATCGCGGGAACGGTCGCAGCTGTGGCGGCCAGGTGTCCGAGGAAATGCCGGCGAGACATGCCGGACGGCGTCGAGAGAAACATGAAAGGCTCCCAGGTTAAAAGGTCAACAGGTTTTCGATGAACTGTCGGGTCGAGATCGATCTATGGCCAGAGCGGCGAACCAATCGCCGGGAAATTTCAGACACAACGCAATGGTTCAAGATCAGTGATTGAAGATGAACTCATTGGAATTGAGCAGCGCCCAGAACAGGTCGGAGTAAACCGAGAGCGGATCGCGGCTGGCACGGAAAAACTTCTGCACGGCGGACAGTTCCGCCTTCGTGGGATGCCGGCTCAGCGACGTCAGGTAAATCTGCTGAAGCTTCTGCATGTCATTCCCCTTGCCCGCGAGAATGTCGCCCAGGTGGCTGCCCGATTTGAAGCTGACAGCGTCCTTCACCAGTTCGCCGTTCATCATCATCAGGGCCTGCGGAATGGACCCGTCGAACGAACTCGTTTCCTCGCCTTCATCGTTGCCAAACGTCCGCACGAACTGCTGCAGCCAGTCTTGACGCTGTTTTTCCGACTGCTCCCAGCCCGACCGGCCCGATTTGTGGGCGTTCGTCGCGACAATCAGCGAATCGTACAACTGCTCGGCTGTCATCGGCTTGACGTAGACCCGGCTGAACAGCGGAATTTCGCCGACCGCCGGATTGTCCTGCTGATTCTTCTTGCCCATGCGGCTCGTCAACTGGTAAGGATCGCTGTTGGCGACCCATTTCATGAGCTGCTTCAAATCGTACCCGCTGTTGACGAACTCCGCGGCCAGGCGATCCATCAGGACCGGATGCGTCGGCGGATTATGCGGCCCGATGTCGTCAACCGGACGCGTGAAACCGTAGCCAAAGAAATGGCACCAAACCCGATTCACCATCGCCAAGGCGATCTGGGGCTTTTCGCCGGATGTCATCAGCTTGGCCAGCTCGGTCCGCCGCTCGGTCACCGGACCGGGATCGACTTCCGACCCGAAATAGATCGGATAGGCGACCTGCATCAAACCATTGCGTTTTTCGAAGTAGACCGGGCCGTCGTAATCGCGCCAGACGAGTTCCGAGTAATCGTCCACCATCCGGCCGGCCTTGGTGTCGTATTTCCGATGATCGACCTTGGCGGTCTGGCGGAAAAAGCTGTTGAATTTCCAGAACTGATCCTGCTTCCATTCATTGAACGGATGATCGTGGCATTGCGTGCATTGCACTTGCATTCCCAGGAACAAGCGGGTCGTCTTCGCCGTCATCTGCACGCCGTCGTCCTGGTCCTGCATCTGGGCCAGCAGAAAATTCACCGCACCGTTCTGTTCGAAATGCCCTTCGGCCGAGACGATGTCGAACACCACTTCGTTCCAGGCACGATTGCGGCCGAACGCTTCGCGGAAGAACTTGGTCATGCCATCCCGGCTGACGCGCCGGGGCGTCTGCTGGCCGATGCACAGGTTCGTCCAGATCGTCGTCCAATTCCGTGCGTAGCTCGGGTCGTCCAGCAATTTGTCGATCAGCTTGGTCCGCTTGGCCTTGTCTTTGCTGGCCAGGAAATCCTCGATTTCCTCAACCTCAGGAATGCGTCCCAGAAAATCAAGATACGCGCGGCGAAGCCATTCCGCGTCATCCGCCACGGGAGAAGGATCGACGCCGTTGTCTTTCCAGCCCTGATGCACTTCCTGGTTAATGAACCCGATAATCGCATCGCCCGAGCCGGTCGTGAACTCGGCGGACGGCTTGCCCGAGTTGGATGCCGCAGAATTCGATTCCGCCGATCCGGCTTCTTTCTCAGCCTCTTTTTCGGCACCGGCTTTCGCTGCTGCGGCACCGGCTTTGGCTGCGTTTTTCTCGGCGGCCGAGACGAGGCCGTCCGCACTGATCAGCAGAAAAGCAGTACAAAAGACGGGGGCGTAAAGTTGCCACCTGACAGGCTGACGAATCCATCCCATGAGCATGGGTGAGCACCTTTCTCAGTAAGACGCCGGAAACCTATTCGACTCTGCCATGTTACGTCGACAGGTTGCCCCTCAAGCTATTACCCCGCCGACGCGGAAAACATTCGCATTGATCGTAACCAAATTCCGCTCCTTGCAACACCCTATTTCCATAACTTTTTCAACCCATTGTGGTTACAATTTTGGCAGCTCGATCTGGATGCCTTTCGGCCATCCGGGAGTCCTGAATCGAGATAGGTCGACATAACCACCATTCACAAAACAGGTTACTTATGGCGTTTCAGCGAAAAACGGTCGTCGTCACCGGAGGGGAAAGCGGTATCGGACGGGCCACGGCTCGATTGTTCGCTCAGGAAGGCTGCGCCGTCTTTGTCGGCGATTTCCAACTGCGGGACGAAAATCGGCAGGATTTCCTCAATCTCAAAATCGTCTCCCAGACCTGCGATGTCCGCCAGGAAGACCCTGTTCGCCGATTGATCGCCGCTGCAGTCGAGCAGACCGGTCGGTTGGATGTGCTGGTGAACAACGCCGGGGTCGGGCTTGTGAAGCAGATCACCGAAGTCACCGTCGAAGAGTGGGACCGGGTGCTGGATACGAACCTCAAAGGGGCGTTTCTTGGCTGCAAGCACGCCATCCCAGTAATGAAAGGGGCCGGCGGCGGAGCGATCATCAACACGGCCAGCAACGCCGGGCTGCTGCCGAGGGCGCACGACCCGGTCTATTCCGTCAGCAAGATGGCGCTGGTGGCGCTGACGAAAAGCCTCGCCCTGTGCCACGCGCCGGACCGCATCCGCATCAATGCCGTCTGCCCGGGACCGGTCGCCGAGACCGGCATGATCGACGACGAACTACGGGCCGCCGAATTTCCCGAGCTGGTCCGACAAAAGCTGATCTCGGCCAGCCCGTTATCCGCGGCGTACGGCCGGATGGAGTCGCCTGGAGAAATTGCCCGGGCGATTTTTTATCTCGCCAGCGACGCCGCCGCGATGGTGACGGGAACGTGCCTGGCGATCGACGGCGGGAAGTCGCTGGGGGTGCCGCCGGTGCGGTGACGTTGTCATTCGACCGTGGTCCTTGGTCCTCGGTGATGACCAACGACCACGAATCAATCCCCCACCGTCCACGCGATCAACGTTCCTCGCGGTTGGCTCTCTGCCCAGATCTTGCCGCCGTGGAATTCAACAATCCTGCGGACCAGCGGGAGTCCCAGGCCTGAGCCTTGACGGTGGAATAGAGTTTCGATTCGCTCGGAATTCAGGCCTTTCCCGTTGTCGCGGACAAAGCAGACCGACTGGCCGTCGCGGTGTTCACAGCCAATGTCAATTTTCGGCGAGGCGGCCGATTCGCACGCGGCCAGTGCATTGGCAATCAGGTTCTGGTAGACGTGCCGCCAGAGAACGCCGTCGCCTTTCACCGTCGGCAAGTCGTCGGCGATGACAATCGCAACTCGCTGCGGTTCGATGCTGCCGCGTAAGAGCTCGACGGCTTCCTCCGCCGCCTTTTGCAGCGAGACGTTCTCGGCCAAGTTCGCGCCTTGGCCGGTTCTCGCAAGTTGCAGCAGCGAGTCGACCGTCGCCTGCAAATCCTTGCCGGCCTGTTGAATTCGGTGCACGTCGTCGTGAAAGTGACCCCAATCACTGGACTTCGCCAAAGCTTCCAACCCCTTGGCGAACCCTTGGATCGTCACGAGCGGGGCTTTCAATTCGTGGGCCGCCGAGGAAGCAAAGCGTTCGAGATCGATGAGCTTCGCCTGCAATTCGTCGTTGTGCTGCCCCCGGGCATTGGGGGATCGTTCGTGCTCGGCAACCTGCTTCTGCAATTTGCGATTTGCATGAACGATGTCGTCGGCCATGTCATTGAATGCCGCGGCCAGTTTGCCGAGTTCGTCGGACGACGTGTCGCTGGAGCGGAGGGAGTGATCGCCGGCGCCGAAACGCTGGATGTTCTCGGTCAACACGGCAAATCTCGCGGCCGCCGATCGGTGCCGAAACCAGACGATCATGGCCGAGACCACCATCGAGACGACCACCAAACCCATGATGGCGAAGTGAGCCAGCCAAATGTTCCACCTCACGTCTCCGACATACATCGCCATGCTTTTCGTCATCAGAAACGGAAATTGAGTCGTCTCGATCACCCAGGCAAGCAATATCCATACGCCGACGATCAGCAGCAGGTACGGCGTGCAAGCGGCGAGCAGGTGTTTGTGCAGGAGTTTCACGCGACGGACTCGGTGAGGTGACAGAGCGAGCACGGTCTGACGTCATGCTAACACATCGCACGGGCTGCGACGAAGCGATTTTGCCCGTGATGCGCTCTGGCTGTGCATGGCGAACGCTGCTCGCTTCCCGGCCGCCTGGAACGAAATCAACGTTTCACTCCTTCCCAATGCAATACAACCGCTTGTCCGTTCTGAGCAGGATCTGCCCGCCGTGGATGGCGGGACTGGCATTGGTGCGGGTGGCGTCATCTTCAAATTTGTTGTGGGCCAGAAGTTCAAACGTCGGTTTGGCGGCGACGAAGAACGCTGTTGGCGTGCTGCGAGACGTAGTACAGTTTCCCATCGGCGAGGACGGCAGACGACCAGATCTTGCCGGGCCGCGGATCCAGGCGTTCCTGGTAAACGAACTCGCCGGTCTTGGCGTTCTGGCAACTGACGAGGCCGTTCGAGTCGCCGGACCAATACAGATGGCCATCGTGATAAACGGGCGAGCCGACGTTGGAACCTTTCATCTGCCGCCAGAGGCCATGCGAAGCGGTGACGTCGCCGTCGCCGCCAAGCCGGACGGCGAGCGACGTGTGCCCGCCGCCAATGGCGAACACAGCGTCGTCGTGAGAAACGACGCTGGGGCAGACATAACGGTGAACTCCGTCGGCATTCCACAGCGGCTTGCCGTCTGACGGGTTGAAGCTGAGCAGCCTCGCTTCCGCGCTGACGACGACTTCCGTGCGGGAACACGTATCACAACCGCACGCTGCCGGCGTCGGTGCAGCGGGCGCTGGCCGAGTCGAATTTGACGCAGTCGCAGCCGGTCGATGAAGACGGCGACGGCGACATCGACTACTACGTCGAGGTCCCCTTCAACCCGCAGGCCTGGCTGTACCGCTACGGCCACGCCGGGCCGCAGGCCTTCACGCCGGACATCGTCACCCCGCCGCCGTCCGGGGCCCCGTCACTGAACTACGAGACGCTGCTCTATCGCTCGGATTTGACGCCGCACACGTTCGAGAAGGGCCTGTACGACCCGAACGCCTATCCGGGGCCGAAGATTCAGCTACTGGGGGGGCCTGTGATGGAGATGATAGCACCAGATGGAGGAGGTGTTGGCGGCGGCGGGGGAGGAGGAGGACTCGGCATTGTGGTGCTGATCCAAGCAGGTCGTGCTGTTATCGTTCGCCTTGTTGTAGGCACCGTCCAAAAGATGACGGTCCGTGGCGTCGTCTATTTCTTAGCGGAACAAGGTGCGGAACTGGCCATCGAGACGGCGACCGGAATTCCGGTAATTCTCAGCCCTGGCGACGTTGCAGAATGGGTCTCCAAGGGTTATCTCAAGAAAGTGATCTCCAAGGAATTCGGAGAAAAAATCGGTTATGAACTCACTCAGGAGGGAGCGAAAGCAGCCTCCCGAAAGATTGCAGCGGCGACGAGAAAGGAAAAAAAAGACTGGCTGATTAAGCATGCGCTGGAAGAAGCGAAAAAGAAGGGGGCAGATAAAGCTCCAAACAGCAAATACGCTGACCTTACGGACCCCAAGGCGAGACGACATATTCTGGATGGGGACGCAACCGGAGGTGGGCATCGTCCGGGCACGGGGATTCCGAGAAAGAGCGAATTCCCCAAAGGCTGGAGCGATGACAGGATACTTGATGCTGTCTCCGACGTTGCCACTGATCCGAAAGTGGTTTGGAGTAGGCCGGATAAGCGTGGGTATATCACTGGAACCAAGACAATTGATGGCATCGATATCAAAGTTGTCTTTGACACGAAGAATGGACGTATCGTAACCGGTTATCCAACCAATGTACCGAGGAATCCATGAACAGGCTCAATCCCGATTTAATTGAAGAACGTCTACGACTGGTATTGACAGAGATGCGTGAACAATCCAACGTTGCGGATCACTTTGGCGGAGAGTCGCTTTCTTTTGACGAGGAAATGGAGCAGATACGTGAGCATATTGAGGACGCAGGTGAATACGGCGTTGCCTACGAGTCTATAGTGTCAGCATTAGAGGACGTTCCGTTCCTGCTTTCCGGAAAAGCAGCGGTGGCCTTGCTGGAAGTTGGCTTAATTCTCGGTTACAAAACCGAGAAGCCGTCTGACAAACTATTTGATAGCCGGTAGCCTTGATGTGCATGAACTGCGGGGACTTGAAAGCCTTTTAGAGTCGCCCAGCATTGCCTTCGCCTTCGCTGGCCCCTTCGGCAAGCTCTTGTTCACCGCCGAATTCTTCGGCAGCGGGTTCAGGCGGGAAAGCCCAATCACGGCATTCTTGTCGTTGAGCCACAGCCCTTCATTCTTCATGCGTTCTGCCAGCCATTCATGAAACGTCTTCATGCCTGTATCTATCGCTCCCGCTGGCGATTCTTCCCGCAGCCCCGCCCGTGCGTGAGCGTGGCCCCAGCACACGATAAAGAACACACGGGGGCATAGCCATCATGGAAGGCCCGGCGACCACCTTGCCTGCCAAGGGAATCGCCCAGAATTGTTTGATTCTTAATTCTGCAACAAGTGCTGCCTTGGCGACGGCAACGCCCAGCGTCAGCCCCGCCGGGTGCCACTGGCGAGGGCCTTGACTCGCCAGTGCTCTTGTCGATAGTCACGTGATGGAAAACACTGGCGGCCCAAAGCGACCGCCAGTGGCACCCGGCGCCCTTACTGCTAAATACCAGCGATTCATAGAGAAGCTGCAGGAACAGCTCAGGAAAGAACTGGCGAAGATCGGGAATAGCGCGCCGTCGGGGGATTACGCCAACTCGGACCCAGCCGAATACATGGCGCTGACCGAAAAGTTCATTCAGGTGCTGCAGAAGGCGCCGGCATCCGACAAGTTGTCGGACCAGGTGAAGGAGAAGCTGGCGGCGCTGCTGAGACCCGAAAATGTCGCCGCGCTGACGGCGTTTATCGCGGCCTATGCGGCCATTCATGGGACGCCGCTGGCTCCGTTCCTGCTGGTGGCCGACGTCGGCATGGCGGCGGCTGGCGGCACCGAAGCGGCGCTGGCGATCTTCGAGGTCTTCCTGGCCCTGGACTCGGCGACCACGCAGGACGAGTTGGAGCAGGCCGAGCAGCTGATGATCGACAAGCTCTCCGGCCCAATGGCCGACGCCATCGTCAAGATCCTGACCCTCGGCGCCGGGTGCCACTGGCGAGGGCCTTGACTCGCCGGGTGCCACTGGCGAGGGCCTTGACTCGCCAGTGCTCTTGTCGATAGTCACGTGATGGAAAACACTGGCGGCCCAAAGCGACCGCCAGTGGCACCCGGCGCACCGCGTTGGCATCGGCCGGCCCCTGGATCGGCTACTTCGTGATCGAAGTGATGAGCAAGGCGATCGCAGAGCGCTTCGGCGGCAAGGTTTTGGGCTATATCACTGACGGTGCCGGGAATATAATCGCCAGGCTGGCGAACGGCCGCATGGTCGCCATACCGAAGGAGATGCTGGCCAAATGGGTGGCCAAAACCGCCAAAGCCGGCTCGAAATCCAAAGCCAGTAAAACCGTCGGCAAGGACATCGCGGAGGACATCGCGGGACTTGCTCCAAACAGCGTTCCCAGAGTCAACTTCACGAAGCAGATGCTTGCCAACTCGGAAGTCATCGCCAAAGGCTCCTCGATTCGAAAAATCGACGAATTGGTGGCAGCGTTTGGGGGTACGAAGAAAGGCTGGGTCAAGAAAAAGGGCTGGGATGCTGCCGGAAATGAGTGGCATTGGTACGAGCATCACGGAGTCGGTCGGAAAGGTGTGAAGCTGGCTGGAGAAGTTGATCCATTCTGAGCAGGGGAGGTATTGAATGCCCAAAGTGACTGCCATCGTATCGAGAGTGACAAACCACATTTCATTGGTTCAAGGACATGATTATGAAGTGATTGGTATTGACGACGAGTACTTTCGAATTGTCGACGAATCATGCGAGCCAGCACTTCATCCGAAGTCATTTTTCGTGGATTGCGAGATCGACCCACCCAGTGACTGGAAACACGAAGATTATGGCGAGGGCGAATTTGCATATGCCCCACCAGAGTTTGCATCCCGAGGATTTTTTGAAGACTATGCAGATGGACAAGATGCGGCTGTTCGGGGATTTAGGGCTTATCTTCAGCGGAATAAACTGCTTGATCGAGAATAGCTCCTGCTGGCGATTCTTCCCGCCGGGTGCCACTGGCGAGGGCCTTGACTCGCCAGTGCTCTTGTCGATAGTCACGTGATGGAAAACACTGGCGGCCCAAAGCGACCGCCAGTGGCACCCGGCGAGACGAACACCGACTTCTCCTCCCACCTGACGCTGAACAAGACGCACACGGAGTCGATCCTCCAGCCGAACGGGGAGACGTATTCCAACTACGTGCCGGAATCGGTCGACGTCGGCCACATGGACCGGCACACCGAGCATCATGATGAGACCGTGGTGACCACCAGTTGGGAGGTCACCACCGAAACGTTTGATTGGGTCAGCGATTACACCGCCGGCAGCACGCCGGGTGCCACTGGCGAGGGCCTTGACTCGCCAGTGCTCTTGTCGATAGTCACGTGATGGAAAACACTGGCGGCCCAAAGCGACCGCCAGTGGCACCCGGCGGCAAGAACCCCTTCCCGGTCCCCGCGCAGGGCCACCATATCTTCCCCATGGAACTGTGGGATTCGCCGCTTGGTAAAAGGCTCCGCAAACTGGGAATTAACCTGAACAACGCAGATGACAATGGCGTACTGCTGCCAAGCCAAAATTACAATGGTCGAACGGCATCCATACATCGCGGGCCTCATAACGACAAGTACATCGAGGCTTTGCAAGATGAACTGAATAAAATCAAAGGTCCCTGGACGAAGGACAAAGTATTAACAGCTCTGGATAATATTCGAAAACGTTTGCAAAGCGGCAACCTTCCATTGAACGGTGCCGAGTAAGAACTTGAGTTTGTGGAGAATGAGCTATGATTCCTCAAAGCGAGAGGTTGTATCGATTCGGCCCATCGACCGAGGAAGGTCGACCGAGAATTGACTTTGAAGACCCGCAGAACGTCGGAGAGGCATTCGACGTGAGTAGTGAGGTCTTGTGGGGCGAACGGCCACAAAGTGAGTACCTTGAGCCGCAAATATTTGTAGATCATCCACAGGCAACAGAGTGGGATTGTTACCTGTATCCTGGCGCATCATGCTTTTATTCCAACCGGGCAAAGCAGCTGCTAGAACCCTACTGCAAGAAGTGCATCGAGTTCTACCCCGCCAGGCTGAACGGTGCGCAGTACTGGTGCATAAAGGTCGTTGAACGCGTGCCGTGGGTTGATAATGAGCAGTCAAAATTTACGTATTATGAAAATGATCCGGACATGACGATTGATAAAATCATCAAGTTTGTTTTTCGCAAAGACCTGATCGACGACCCGTCGTTGTTTCTCGTGCCAGAAACCTGGAATTGGAAGTACTGCACCGAATCACTCAAGACCATGATCGAACAAGCCGGCCTGCGTGGGTTCTCGTTCGAAGATACCGACACATTGACGTCTTGATTTCAGCAGACGCAGGCCGAAACCCACGACGCGTCGGAGTTCTTCTTCGCGTTCAACGGCATCACGGTGGAAGGGGACAGCGAGACGAACACCGACTTCGCGTCCCACCTCACGCTCAACAAGATGCACTCGGAAAGCGTTCCCCTGCCGAACGGAGACACGTATTCCAACATCGTCCTGGAATCGGTCGACGTCGGCCACATGGACCGGCACACCGAGCATCATGATGAGACCGTGGTGACCACCAGTTGGGAGGTCACCACCGAAACGTTTGATTGGGTCAGCGATTACACCGCCGGCAGCACGCCGGGGACGGTGAATGGGTCGGGCGATGGGACGCGCACCACGACCGTGCATTATCTGGAGCCGGCCGGCGGGTGGCCGTATGGGATGCCGTACCCGGACCAGACGCAGTCGTTCAACTCGCCCGTGCCGATGCTGATGACGGGGCCGCAGACCGTCACCGGGCAGAACTTCGAGTTCTACGCCGAGGCCCCGCCGCCGCCGAGTGTCGCTCAGCTTTACGCCGGCGTTGGGTGGCCGGTGGGCGGGAACACGTATCACAACCGCACGCTGCCGGCGTCGGTGCAGCGGGCGTTGGCCGAGTCCAACTTGACGCAGGCGCAGCCGGTCGATGAAGACGGCGACGGCGACATCGACTACTACGTCGAGGTCCCCTTCAACCCGCAGGCCTGGCTGAACGGTAACGACGAGTCCCCGGAAATCGCTGAAGACTATGCCAGAACGTTTAAAGTCCTGAAGGAGCTGCCGTGCGAGTTATTTCTCGGTGCGCACGGCGAATACTACGGGATGGCGGCGAAGTACGAGAGTGCCAAGTCGATGAAAGCGGGTGACAAGAATCCGTTCCTGGACGCCGAAGGTTACCGGGACTATGTGGAGCTCAAGAAACAGGCGTATCTCAAGCGGCTCGCGGAGCAGAAAGAGAGCGAGTAATGCAGGCGCGCGTCGCCGAGCAAATCGATTACCGTTGTGGAATCATTCCATCGCCGTTCAACTCGCGGACCACCACGCCGTCTTGCGACAAGTGGTGCAGAAATTGCCGCGGCATGCGGCAGCGGAGCGTGACGGTGGAATCGACGTATTCGCGGCTGTCCACGGTTGCATGTTCGGCCAGGTAGGCGAGCAGCCGGCCGTTGCCGACGGACGCTTCGATCTCCAGTTCCGCGAAGCCGTTTGCCAGGCGTTCGGCAACGAGGGCTGCCAGCTTGTCGAGTCCGAGTTTGTCGGCGGCGCTGATCGTCACCGCATGGGCGTATTTCCGGCGGAGAATATCGACCAGCCCGATGTCCTCGACGGCGTCAATTTTGTTGAGCACGAGGATGAAATTGTCCAACCCGACGCCGATCTCGTGCAGGACTTGCTCGACGGTATTCACCTGATCTTCGGCTTCGGGATGGCTGACATCGACGACGTGCAGCAATAAGTCCGCCTGCCGGGCTTCTTCCAGAGTCGACTTGAAGGAGGCGACGAGCGCGTGCGGCAAATCGCGGACGAAACCGACCGTATCGCTCAGGAGCACGTCGCCCCAGCCGGGGATCGACCATTTGCGCGTCCGGGTATCCAGCGTGGCAAACAATTGATCGGCGACGTACACATCGGAACCGGTGAGGGCGTTCATCAGCGTGCTTTTGCCGGCGTTCGTGTAGCCGACGAGCGAGACCAACGCGTGCGAGTCGCGTTGACCGACCAGCCGTTCGCGGCGGATTTCGATTTCCTTGAGCCGCGACTTGAGGTCGGAAATTCGCAGGTCGATGAGCCGCCGGTCGGTTTCGATCTGTTTTTCGCCGGGTCCGCGTGCCGTGCCGATGCCGCCGTCGATGCGTTCCAGGTGCGTCCACATCCGCTTCAAGCGGGTGCGGGTGTATTGTAGTTGCGCCAGCTCAACCTGCAGTTTCGCCTCGTGCGTGCGGGCATGGCTGGCGAAGATATCGAGGATCAGCTCGCTGCGATCGACGATGATCCGGTGCGTTTCCTGTTCCAGTCGGCGTCCCTGGGCCGGGCTGAGATTGTTATCGAAGATGACGAGTTCGGCCTCGGTCAGTTCGAGCAGGTCGTTCAGTTCTTCCAGCTTGCCTTTGCCCAGGCACGTTCCAGGATGCGGCCGTTCGCGATTCTGGATGAGTTCGCCGACGACTTTCACCCCCGCAGTTTTGACGAGGCCCTTGAGTTCGTCGAGCACATGCCCTTTGGGAATTTTCCGGTCCGACTCGGCGACCGCCACGAGGACGGCTGTGCGGTGTTGAACGCGAAGATCGTCACGGATCGGGTCAGGCATGAAGGCGAGGCGTTCGGTATGAGGCGTTCGGCGTTAATAGAAAACGGGGGGACATCCACCAAAGCCCGGCGGCGGCGACGCCGGGACCTGATCTCAATGGGCCTCCCTCTTCTGGAGAGTGTAGGGGGCCGTCAGGTTCACGGCAAACCTGATTTCCAGCGTGCGCGGCGGAAATTGCGAAATCCGCCGGAATCCTTCAGTTGCGGCGATACCAGTTTTCGTCGTCCTCATCGTGGTTGGCATGCGATTTTCGACTGGTCGGCGCAGCATCATCTTCCGGTACGTCGGTCACGAGCTCAACCTCCATCTGCTTGAGGAGCCGCAGAAGTTCCTCGCCAAGCTGCGGCTCATACGTGCCGATCCAGAAATTGGCCGTGACTTGCAGCCACACGATTACATGCAGCAACCAGTAACCCCACGGCGGCAGCAGAATTGGAGTCCGGAAGATTGCGATCACCGCAATCATTAACACCACTCCCAACGCTGAGACGATTTTGTGCGCCAACAGATAATTTCGATACATGAGCGGCATGAGCGCAGTACTCACGCCGATCCCGATGCCCAGGACGCTCAAAACGAAGAACGGTCCGCCCGGGGTAGCCCAGAGGCGAGAATACGCCCAGGACATGTATGCCAGAAATAAGACGAACAGTGCGCTTTGAAAGAAGCCCAGCCGTCGGAAGAATAACATCACGCGTCGCATGGCCGGGCCCCGCTGCTGGCATGTTTTCAGGAAAGTCTACGAGGCCGCGACAGGCGTGGCAATCATGGTGGGATGCGATGAAGAGGTGTGGGGGAAGAAGAATCAGAAGCTGGCTTTCCACCCCCTTACTCCCGCACCTGCTTGCCCCCCTCAAAGGCGAGAGGCCGGGAACCATGCGGGTGGTTCCCGGCCTGTGTGAGGCATGAGGTTGTGAGGTGTGGTGTAAGCAGAGGGTGGCCCGTCTCCCGTCGGGCCGGCAGGGAATTCTTCAGTCGCTTCACAAACCCCTGGAAGAGGATTCCCGGGATTTGATTGACTCACAGTTCCAGACGAAAAAGTAATATTGCACGGATTGTGCCAATCGCAGTAATTTTTCCGCCTAGAGCCAGAAGTAACGACGCAAATCATTTGATATCATTCCGTTGCGAATTGTCTACATCGCCAGTGGCTTCTCGGCTTCCTTGAGCAACTGTGGCAAATGTAATCCTTACAGTCGTTGCATTTTGCAAATCTTGCAAAATCTGAGCGGGGCAGACTGGCCCGTCGGTCCGTTTTTCACCTGGCGACTTGGCGAGTTTCTCTTCCGCGTTTCGCCGGACGGCCGGCGCAGCTATCATCGGAAGATCAATCTTGTCCAGGATTTCCCCATGAGCGACCGCTGGATTGCCGACCGGATGCGAATGATCGATGCCTCGGGCATCCGCAAGGTGTTTGACCTGGCGGCGACGATGAAGAACCCGATCAACCTCAGCATCGGCCAGCCCCACTTCGACACGCCCGATCCGATCAAGCAGGCACTGCACGCCGCGGTGGACGCCGGCCGCAATGCCTACAGTCAGACGCAGGGGATCAAGCCGCTCCTGGAATTGATTCAGGCATCGGTCGATCAGCAATTCCACCACGCCGACCGGCAAGCCTTCGTCACCAGCGGGACCAGCGGGGGCCTGATGCTGGCGTTGTCGGTCCTGGTCAACCCCGGCGACGAAGTTCTCTGTTTTGATCCCTGGTTCGTGATGTACAAGCATCTGACGACGCTGGCCGGGGGAAAAACCATGCTCGTCGACACGTATCCCGACTTTCGGATCGACTTGAACAAGGTGCGGGATGCCCTCACGCCGAAAACGAAGGTGATCCTCGTGAACAGCCCCGCCAATCCCACGGGCGCGGTGGCGACGGAAGCGGAACTGCGCGGGCTGGCCGAATTGTGCCTGGAAAAAGACATCGCCCTGATCAGCGACGAAATCTACAAGGCCTTCTGCTATGACGGCCCGTTCGTCAGCCCGGCGACGTGGAACGACCAGACGATCGTCATCGACGGCTTCAGCAAGTCGCACTCGATGACCGGCTGGCGGATCGGCTGGGCACACGGGCCGCAGCACATCATTCAGGAAATGATCAAGCTGCAGCAGTTCACATTCGTCTGCTCGCCGCATCCGGTGCAATGGGCCGGCGTGACGGCGTGGAACACCGACGTCACCGACCGCGTCGCCGACTATCGCCGCAAACGGGACCTGATCGTCGGCGAACTCCGAAACGATTTCGAAATCCAGGGCGGTGGCGGCGCTTTTTACCTGTTTTTGAAAGCCCCGTGGGGGACCGGCACGGAGTTCGTCACCGAAGCCATTCGCAACGAACTCCTCATCATCCCCGGCAACGTCTTCAGCGGCCAGGACACGCATTTCCGCATCTCCTATGCGGCCGCGGATGAGACGATCCTGCGAGGTGTCGAAGTGCTGAAGAAACTGGCGCGGCGAAAATGATGCCTCACAGGTTGCGCGTCTTGTTCGTCATCGGGACCATGGGCGGCGGCGGCGCCGAGCGGCAGGTGCTGGAATGTCTGCGGAATCTCGACCGCCTGAAATTTCAGCCGTTCCTTTACCTGGCGCGGCGGACCGGCGAACTGCTGGCCGATGTCCCAGCCGACGTCCCGATCGATTCGTTCTGGGACAATTTCCCGCGCTGGCAAGCCCGATTCTGCTGGCTGACGGGATCGACCCGGCCGGTCCGCTGGAAACATCTGGCCCGCGTGCTTCGCGATCGCCGCATCGACGTCATTTATGACCGGACGTTTCTCGCGACGCTGGACGCCGGCCCGGCGACGTGGTGGCGCAAGACGCCGCGGATTTCCGCCGTCGTTGCCGACCCGCGCATTCAGCTGGACCTGTACTTTCCCCGCCGGCAATGGCTGTGGCGGCGATTTGCCCGCCGCGTGTATCGCACGGCGAACATCGTGCTGGCGAATTCCCAGGGGTTACGGCAGCGGGTGATCGATTATTTCGATTTGCCTGCCGACCATGTTCGCGAGCTGCCGAACATGCTGGACTCGGCCCGGCTGGACCGGCTGGCGGCGACCCCGCAAGCGACCGGCGATGCCAACCGCTCGCGGTTTCGCATCCTCACGGTCGGCCGGATCGACGAGCACAAGGGCCACCGGGATCTGCTGGAAGCGGTGCGCATTCTGGTGCAGGACCGGAACCGGCCGCAGATTCTCTGGCAGATTATCGGCGACGGGCCGAATCGCGTGCCGCTGCTCGAAGAAGTTCAACGACTGAAGCTCGGGCCGCACGTCGAGTGGCTGGGCGTGATGACGAATCCGTATCCCTGCTATCGAGCGGCGGACGTGTTCTGTCTGCCGTCGCTGACGGAAGGCTCGCCGAATGTGTTGTTGGAGGCGCTGGCGCTCGGAACGCCGGTCGTGTCGACCGATTGCCCCAGTGGTCCAAGAGAGATCCTGGAGGACGGCCGCTGGGGAGCACTGGTTCCAGTGCAGAACCCGTCGGCACTGGCCGAGGCAATCGCCGGCCGGATGGACCATCCCCAGGATTGGATCATTCGCGCCGCCCAGGCCAAGCCGGTGATTCGGAAACGCTATGCCACCGAGAGCGGTGTTCGACGGCTGGAAGAATTGTTGATCGAAGCGGCCGGGCGATGCGTCCGAGCGGCCGCGGAACGGGCCTCATCGAGAGGCGAGAAAAACTAAATGGCGGGATAGAGCCGCGAAGAGCAAGAAACTGCATTGTCCAGGTGTTCCGTGGTTCAATGAATTCCTCAGGATGCGGCGGAATGGACAGGACGCCGGAGCATCGATTTCACACCGTCGCGGCGGATGGTAGGATAATTTGCGATTCGGACTTTGATCGCCGGTTCCTTTCAAGGACATCTTCCATGATTCGCACACTGGTTAGCTCGTGTCTTGCTGTGGTCGTCTTCACGGGAACGGCCCGCGTTCGGGCGGAGGAAGCCTCGGCGCCGAAAGCGTTCATCGATGGCGAAGGGCCAGGCTGGGTCGCTCTGGGCGAGAAAGATTTCGCCAACGTCAATTGCGAACCGGAAACCTGGACCTGGAAAGACGGCGGCGTGCACTGCACCGGCAAGCCGGTCGGCGTGATCAAGTCGGTCAAGCCGTATAAAAACCTGGAGATGGTCGCGCAATGGCGGCACCTATCGTCCGGCGGGAATTCGGGCATCTTCCTGTGGGCCTCGGAAGAAGCGCTGACGAATCTCAAGCCGGGATCGCTGCCGCCCGGGGGGATCGAGGTCCAGGTTCTTGATCACGGTTATGCCGAGCAGTATGAAAAGTCGCAAGGCAAGAAGCCCGACTGGTTCACCACGCACGGAGATGTCTTCCCGGTCGGCAAGTCGGACATGAAGCCGTTCGCCCCGGCCGCGCCCGGCGGCAAACGGAGTTTCCCCCGGAAGAATCTCAGCAAGGGAAAAGGCGAATGGAACCACTACTACATTCGGGCCGTGAACGGTGAAGTCCGGTTGTGGGTCAACGGCGAGGAAGTTTCCGGCGGCACCGACTGCACCCCGAACTCCGGCTTTCTCTGCTTGGAATCCGAAGGCGCCCCGGTCGAATTCAAGGGCCTGAAGATTCGCGAATTGCCGTAAGGGGACAAGACGGCTGGATCCCGACGTTGCCGACGCCGGGCTTTGGGTTGAGCGCGAGGCACGTCAGCCGAGCGATTTGCCGATCTCGTAGATGGCGTTGGTATCGAGGACGTGGTTATTGGCCTCGAATAGTCGGCGGAGCGCGGCGGTGTGGATTTTCATCTTGGTGCCGCCGACGCCGATCGCCCCGTAGCAGATGACCCCGTCGCGGTCAGCCCCTCTGTCCATCACGTCGATTCCGCCCAGACCGGCCGGAGGGACGGCATTCAGATCGATGGCGACTTTCAGTGTCGGGATCGACCGCAATTGCTCGGCGGAGAGCAATTCCGCGCCGGCCGCGCCGGAACTGATGATGAGTTCCACGCCAACGCAGGCGGCGGCGATGTCAGCCGCGTTTCCCCAGCCGACCGGCGTCAAACGGCTGGCGTCGATGGACTGCGACAATTCGCGGCAGGTCTGTTCGGCTTTAGTGATTTGCCGCGAGGCCAGCCGGACGGCCGCTCCCTGGCCCGACAGGATGTGGGCCGCGCGGCAGCCGACGGGTCCGGTGCCTCCGAGAACGAGCGCGGACGTCTGTGACAGATCGAGATGCCGGGCCGCGGCAAGGATGGTTGCCGCCGCGGTTGTGTTCGACCCGTTGGAATCCATCATCACCGAAACGCTGACCGGGCCGAAAAACGTCGCGCGGACTTTTTTCAGCAAGGCTTCGCCTGCTGCCACCGATCCGCCGCCGATGAAGATCGCCGAGTGCTTCAGATCCGAAGGCTTGCGCGTGAACATCACCCCGTGAACCAGCGATTCGACATTGTCCGGCGTGACGCCGCCGTAGCTGAAGATTTCGTCTGCACCCGCATCAACCGCGACGACACGGTCAAACGTGCTGGGCAACGGGTCGGTGTCGAACTGCAGCAAAATGGTTTTCATGGGGCCCGCCGTTTTGTTCGTCCCTGATAAAAAACAATCCCGGAGCGATCTCTGAAAAGAGAACGCCCGGGACTGCGATTCTGTTGAAAATGAGCAACTCTCAGCCCGCGTAGAACGGATGCTTGGCGGATGCCTTTTTCGCCAGCATTTCGTCGCCGCTCGGCTCGTTCTTCATCGCGCGCTGAATCGAGAGCTTGGTGGCGTCGTAGTTGTACTGATAGATCTTCTTGTCATCGGCGGCGGCCGGGTGAATGAACACTCCGCAGACGATGCACAGCTTTTCGCATTGATCCTTCGGGATGATGCCCGCGGCGACGCAATCCGCCACGGCATTGGCGACGGCGGCCTGCGCCGGGCCGAACATCTGGACGGCTTGGCGCATTCCCTTGATCGTCACCTTGGTGATCATGACGGTCGCCGGCTTGACGGCGAGGTTGGGGGTCAACACGGCGAGCAGGTTGTTATGACCTGCGGTCTGGGTGGCGAGGGCGTTGGCGAACGCCGTCCCGACCGGGCCGGCCTTATCACCGATCAAGAGGTCAATGTGGGCAATTTCATTGCCATCGCCCGAAAGGGCTTCGCCGACGTAGAATGACATGCTGGACTTCTCCTCCACGGTGATAGAAACTGGTTGGTTGCGACAGGGCTGATTGTCTTTCTAGCAATTCGGGGCCGCGATGGGAAGTAATCGCCGCCGGAAATTTCCGGATGTGGTTCTTCACTGAAGGGTTTAGTTCTCAATGTCGCTTTGAAGATCACGCGGAAAAACGAAGACCAATTGCAGATGTTCGCCATCTCTGCAGCAGGAAACAGGACACCCGGTTTTCGAGGAATTCAGGCAACGCCATTCTCTTCGAGACCTTTTGTTCAAACCCAGTCCCAATCGCATTCCGAGTGATTCGATGAACTGTGCTGTCGAGTCAGGTCGTGTCGCAGCGAACGATCCGCTTTAACCGCCGATCCCATGCCATTGCCCTTTTCGATCCTCTGTGAAGACGGCCCGCTTCTTGCCGTCAACAAGCCCGCGGGGATCCCCACGCAGGGAGTCCCGGCAACGGTCCCTTCGCTCGAAGCGCAGGTGAAGGACTACATCAAGCAAAAATATGGGAAACCGGGAAACGTCTACCTGGGCATCCCGCATCGGCTTGACCGGCCGGTTTCCGGAGTGGTGATTTTCGCCCGCAATTCCAAAGCAGCCGCGCGCCTGGCCGAACAGTTCCGGCTCCGGCAAGTTCGCAAGTTTTATCTTGCAATTGTCGAAGGCTGCCCCGATCCGCCGGAAGGCGCCCTTTCCGACTGGCTGCTCAAGGAGCCGGACATCGCCCGCATGAACGTCGTGCCGGAAGGAACGCCCGGCGCGAAGCGGGCGACGCTCAATTATCGTGTGCTCGAGTCAAAGCCTGCGAAGCGACCCGGCGTCGCCGATGCCGGGCTTTGGTCGCTGGTCCAAATTGAACTGGAAACCGGCCGCATGCACCAGATTCGCGTACAATTCGCATCCCGCAGCTGGCCCATCGTCGGCGACCACCGCTACGGCGCGCCACAGCCCGGCGATGGCAACGCCGGGACCGAAGCCATCGCGCTGCACGCCGCCCGGCTCGATCTCAAGCATCCGGTCCGATACGACGCGCTTTCGCTCATCGCCCCGCTGCCCGTGAGTTGGGATCAGTTCGGGTTCGAGGCGATGCCGTTCGGCACGAATGGAACAACGGTGATCGGCTCAGCACAAGCGTGAATTGACTCAGCGCGGCTTCAACTGCTGGTCGAGAAACTCATACGCCTGTTGACGAATTTCGGGAGGGAAATCGTGGCCGACGTCCGGCGTCACCAGCTTCAAATTGGCTGAAACGTCGTGGAGCGAAAAAATCTTCTCGGCTTCCACGAACGCCTTGCGAACGCCGGCGATGTCGAAGTTGCTGTCTCCTATCGGCGAGTTGGAGAAAAACGACCGCGGGGCCAGTCCGCCGAGGATTTCATAAAAATCGAACGGCACCTTCGCCGGGTCGTTCTGGTAAACGTCCCGGATGCGGGGCATATACCGGTCGCTGGTCCAGCCGGCCAGCTTGCCGCCGTAGTAATCCGGAAACGGCGTGAACCCGCAACTGGAGACGACGGCCTTGAGCCGCGCGTCGAACGTCGCCGTGAAGAGCGCGTTGTGCCCGCCGAGCGAATGCCCGATCACGCCGATCCGATTCCCATCGACGTTCGCCAGCGATGCCAGATAATCCACGCCCCGGATATTGTTCCAGATCGCCTTCATCGACCCGGATGCGTAGTGCTTGCCCTTGGTCTTGAAATCATACGGATATTCGCCGAACGACGGATAATCCGGCACGAGGCAGACATAGCCCCTCGCAGCGAGTTCATGGGCATAGTGCAGATTCTTCAGCCCGCCGAGGCCAGCCGGTTCGTCCTTGCCGATCGTCGTCGTCTGGTGCAGGCACAACATGGCCGGCCCTTTTCCCTCGGGCGTTTTCAGACCTTCTGGAACTTTGTCCGGCAGCAACAGCCACGCCGCAACGCGATCATCCGGTTCCGGTACAAAGGAAATCTTCCGACGAAGATAGTTATTCGTTTTCTCTTCGGAAATCGTTTTCACATCGAGCGGCACGCGGCGGTCTTCACCGGGCAGCGGCCCCATCACCTGCTGCATGTTGTCCAGCACGTGCTGCTTCCGAACGGCCCAGTCGGCGGGCGTTTTCACCGGCCGTTCCTGACCCTGCGCATCACGCACCACCAGCAGGTTCGCATGGTTGGGATACGTCACCGGTTCTGCGGCGAATAGCAGCGAGCCGGCCAGAACACAACATCCAGAGAGAAAACGCACAGCCATCGCAGAATTCCTCTACGGAGACGCAACTTTCACGGCCACTTCTGAAGAGTACGTCGAGTTTTCTCCAGAAACAAGGGGTGCGGTGACCCCCTCTCCAGGGCCAAGGGCGCATCCGTTGGCTGGTGGTCTGAAAGCCTGTTGATCTCCAGGATCGTGAGATGTCGTCTTCAGCCCGTAGGGCATCAGAACATAGCCCAGTGCGTGAGCACTGGGGAAAGGGAAACAGGATCACACCAGCTTTTCAAGCTACGTGTGGAAGAGACGTTGCGAGGCCCGCCGATTCGGCTGCGAGGCTCACGATGCCGGGGCTGCTCCGAACCCTCGGCCCCATCCCGCGGCATCCCGTGTTTCCTATCGGCGTTGGCACAGCGGAACAAAGTTTTCGGCGTTGTCGGGTGTCAAGTGCCGATGTACGATACGGGTGGAGTTTCCAAACGCGTATTCGAGAAAGTCATCATGACTCAGTCGCTCAATCGGCGTGCCTTTTTGCGGGGCACGGGCTTCTGCCTTTCGCTGCCTTTTCTGGACGCCATGCGGCCCGCATTCGGCGCCGGCAGTCAAAACTCCGAAACGCCGCGCAGGCTGGTGGCGATCGAAACGAACATGGGCATCATGCCGCAGTTCTTCTTCCCGGAGAAATCGGGAACGGACTATGACTCGACGCCGTATCTCGAACGGCTGGCGGCCCATCGGAAGAATCTGACCGTCTTCTCCGGCGTGAGCCTGCCGGGGGTGACCGGCGGCCATGCGGCGGAGCGGTGCTTTCTCACCGGCACGCCGCATCCCGAACGGGGCGGATTCCGCAACGGGGTCTCGCTGGACCAGTTCGCCGCCGAGCAGGTCGGCAATCGCACGCGGTATCCGTCGCTCGTCCTGGCGATGAGCAGCGAAGGGGGGCAGACGCTGAGCTATACCCGCAGCGGTGCGCCGATCTCCGCCGAGCGCAGTCCGAAGAAATTGTTCCAGACGCTGTTCGTGCAGGGGAACCCCGAGGAAGTCGCCGCGAATGTCGAAGCCCTCAAGCAGGGCCGCAGCATGTTGGATTTCGTCAGCGATCAGTCCAAAAGGCTGAATCGGTCGCTGTCGCCGGCGGATCAGCGACGGTTGGATCAATACTTCACATCGGTCCGCGAATTGGAGCAGCGGCTGCATTCCTCGGAAGAATGGGAGTACAAGCCGAAGCCCAAGGTGGACGCGAAACCGCCGGAAGACATCGACGACGCACGGGCATTCGTCAAGAAGACGCAGTTGATGTTCGACGTCATTAAACTGGCATTGGAGACCGACTCGACGCGGATCGTCTCGCTGTTCGTGGACACCACGGTCATCCACAACATCACGCATCACGGCAACCGGCCGGAAGTTCTCGCCGAATTGCGCGGCCATGAAGAGAAACAATTCGACGCCCTCAACGGGTTCCTGACGTCGCTGAGCGAAACGAAAGAAGACGGCCAATCGCTGCTCGATCGGACCTCCGTGCTCTATGGCACCTGCATGGGCAGCGCTAATTCGCATTCCAACGTGAACCTGCCGGTGCTGCTCGCCGGCGGCGGGTTCCGGCACGGACAGCATCTTGCGTTTGACACGCAGAACAACTACCCGCTGAGCAATCTGTACCTGTCACTGCTGCATCGCCTGGGCATTGAGGCGCCGGCCTTTTCGTCCTCAAAGGGAACGATGACCGGCCTGGAATTGAGTTAGCGCCTTCACCAGCCCGCAGCGCCAGCAAGGGACGTTTTCGTTCCGCCTCGACTTGATGATTTGCCGTGTTCCCTGAAAGCTCCTAGCCGATGCGCATGCTCGTCGTTCTTGTCGGACTCTTGACGGTTCCTTGTCTCGTCGTCCGGGGCGCCGAGGAGGAACTGAATCAGTTCCTGCAAGCCCATTGCGTGGCGTGTCATGGGAAAGACACGCACGAAGGGGGCTTGAATCTGCAGGAGTTCCCATTCGACCCGTCGAACGCGGAAAACTTCGCCCGGTGGGTTAAGCTGCACGATCGGATCGAATCCGGCGAGATGCCGCCGAAAAGTGAGCCGCGGCCTCCCGCTGACAAATCCGCGGCAGCGCTGAAGTCACTGCGAACATCGCTGCTCGATGCGGAACAGGCCCTGCTGGCGGAAACCGGCCGGACGA
This sequence comes from uncultured Planctomycetaceae bacterium, assembly GCA_964388415.1. Lineage (GTDB taxonomy): Bacteria > Planctomycetota > Planctomycetia > Planctomycetales > Planctomycetaceae > CAZDGB01. The sequence goes on from CAYMAO010000028.1 coordinate 64,691, forward strand.
ATCTTCGCCGAATGACGCGGGCCGAGTACGAGAACACGTTTCGCGACCTGTTCGACATGCCGGGCATCGCGCTCCAGGGGAATTTGCCGGCCGACGGTTCGGCGCACGGATTTGACAAGAACAGCGACGCGCTGGATCTTTCGCATGTTAATATGGCGAAATACGTCGAAGCGGCCGAGCACGCGCTGGAACTGGCGACCGCCACGCAGCCGTCGCCGCCGATTGTGCAGAAACGCCGGATTTCGCTGTGCAACAGCGGCGGCTTCGTGGCGCACGTCGTTATGAACGGGGATGGCATCCTCCTGAAAAACAAGGAGCCTGATCCCGAATTCCCCCCTTCCGGCGAGCAGGGCCACATCGACGAAGGGGCGCACGAACGGATCGGATCGTTCCGCAACGGGGCGAGCGTCGGCCTGTTCCGGCACGAAGACGAATCGCTCAGCCCGTACTTCATCGAACACGTCACGATCTATCCCGGCCGGTATCGCGTGCGGACGTCGCTGTGGGCCTTTCAGTGGGACCAGGGGAAAGTGCTCCCCGCGCGCGGGACCGAGGCGGCAAGGCTATCGGTCGTACAGTTGACGGGGGACGGCCGCGGCGGGCAGCACCCAAGTTATGTCCTTGGCTATTTTGACGCCCCTTCGATTGAATCGCAGGAACACGAACTCGTCACGTGGCTGAATCACAATGAGCTGATCGGCTTCAACGTCGCCTCGCTCGCGCCGGTGGCCAACTACTACAAGAAGAAACGGGCCATGGAGTTCACCGGCCCGGGGATCGCCTGCGACTGGCTCGACATTGAAGGACCATTGCACGACGTCTGGCCGCCGCGCAGCCACAAGATTTTGTTCGGCGAACTTCCGCTGGTCGAGTTCAAGCCGGCCGACCATCCCGGAGTGCGGCCGCCGAAACGGAAACAAGTTCGCCAGTTGGGCGCGGGGCGAAACCGGCCCGATCCTTCAGCCGGCCTGTGGACCGTGCACAGCGATCAGCCGCTCGCCGACGCCGACCGGCTTCTGGCGTCGTTTCTGCCGAAGGCGTTCCGGCGGCCTGTCGCCGACGAGACCCGTAAGGCATACGTCGCACGCGTCGAACAACGATTGAACGCCGGCGACTGCTTCGAAACAGCGATGCGCGGGGCGTACCGCGCGGCTCTCTGTTCGCCCGATTTTCTGTATCACGTGGAAGCGACGAAAGATGACGGCACGCTCGACAGCCATGCCCTGGCGAATCGCCTGTCGTACTTTCTCTGGAACTCGCAGCCCGACGAAGCGCTGGTACAAGCGGCGAACTCCGGCCGGCTGCAGTCCGCGGACGTGCTTCAGGCGGAGATAGAACGGCTGCTGAAAGACCCGAAATCGCAGCGATTCATTGAGGATTTCCTTGGCCAGTGGCTGAAACTCCGGCAGATCGCCTCGACCGATCCGGATAAGAAGCTGTACCCCGAGTTCAACCCCTATTTGCAGGATTCGATGGTCGCCGAAACCCGGGCCTACTTCCGAGAATTGCTCGACAAGGATCTCGACGCCAGTCATTTCGTCCGTTCCGATTTCGCGATGCTCAATGAAAAACTTGCCAGGCACTACGGCATTGCGGGGGTGACCGGCTCGCAGATTCGCCGGGTCACCGTGCCTCCCGGACAATCCCGCGGACCGTTCCTGACCCAGGCGGCGATTCTGAAAATCACGGCGAACGGGACGACGACGTCGCCGGTTCCGCGGGGCGCCTTCGTGATGGCCCGCTTGCTCGGCGAAGAACCCGACCCGCCGCCGCCCAACGTTCCCGCGATCGAGCCGGACGTCCGCGGCGCCCAGACGATTCGTGAACAGCTTAATCTACACCGCAACGACCGGGTCTGCGCTTCGTGCCATGTAAAGATCGACCCGCCGGGCTTCGCGCTGGAATCGTTCGACGTCATCGGCGGCTGGCGCGACCGCTATCGCTCCATCGGCGAAGGCGACCCGGCGCCGCGCGGGGACATTGATCCGTTCATCGGCATCAGCTTCAAGCTCGGCCCGCCCGTCGACGCCAGCGGAATTCTTCCCGACGAGCGCACGTTTCGGGAGATCACCGAATTGCAGGCGATGCTCGCCGCCGATTCGGAACGCCTGCTGAAAAACCTCGCCCGGCAGTTCACCGTCTACAGCACCGGCCGCGACCTGGCCTTCGGCGACCGCGATGAAATTTCGCAAATCGTGTCTCGCACCCAGCAGGCCGGCGGCGGCGTCCGGGCACTGTTGCGGCAAGTCATCCTGAGCAGCTTGTTCCAATCCAAATGAGCCGAACCATCATGCCCCGTTGTTTCCTGGCCGTCCTTCTGTGCCTCGTCGGAATCTCCGGCGTCCGGGCCGATGACGACGCCCCCGCCGATGCCGACCCGTCGCCCGTCAGGCACCGCGTGACCGGGCTGTTCAGCCAGGATCGGCAGAACGATCTCCGGGAAGTGATGAAGCAGCTTCCACAGATCCGGTTGGTCAGCATCGATTATCACAAGTCGGAGGCGTCGTTCCTGTACGACGCCGACCGAGTGTTCAACCGCCCAAATCCGGCGCAAATCATCGAGCGCTTTGACAGCCTGCTGCGATCTGTTTCCAACGCGACGTTCGGCATCCGTCCCCTCTGCACCACTCCGAAAGAGAAACTGGAATTTGTGGAGATCCCCGTCGTTGGCCTCGATTGCAAAGCGTGCGGGCTCGCGGCGTATGAGTCGATTTATGCGATCAAAGGCGTGGAGCAGGCAACCGCCAGCTTTCGAGACGGCCTGGTCACCGCGGTGATCGATCCCGAGCAGACGAATCGTGCCGCGCTCGAAGCGGCCCTGAAGTCGCGGAACGTCACGCTGAAAACGCCGTAAGCCAGCCTGAAAGAACTCTTCGGTCAGCCCTTTGGCAGAATCACAGGCTGATTGTGCTCGGCACTTCGCAGCACGGCCTGGGTGAATTCCATGTAACGGACGCCCGCGGCGAAATCTGTGAGGCGGACCGGCTCTTCGCCCCGAATCGCTGCGATGAATTCTTCTTCGACGCGCCACGTCCCGCGCACGGAGTCGGAAAGCGGATAGTCTTGCAACTGCGGGTCGCCGATTCGTCCGATCTGCACCTGGTCGCACGAGTTGCCTTCGCGGTCTTCGCCGAAGACGATTTTCATCGTCCCGGAGCTGCCGTAAAAGTGCATCTGAAAACCGGGTCCGAACAACTGGATTCCGCTGAGATGGTAGACACCTCGGGCGCCGGATTCCAGTTGCGACAAAACCTGCACGGAATCCGGCACGGTGGCGCTCGCCATGCCTGTTCCCTGTGGCGCCGGCCGCTGCCGTTCAAAAATGTGCGTCTGCGCGACGACGCACCGAGGCTGGGGGAACCAGCGGAGCCAGGTTTCGTGCAGCATGCCCAGAGCCAGGCTGTTGAGCCCGCTGATCTGCGCATCCTGCCGCCAATGAAGCGTTTGGGAATAGTCGTAGAACTGACTGGTCCCTCCCAGCACGACGAATTCCCGCAAGTCTCCGAGAAAACCGTCCAGCAGCAGATCGCGGACGGGAACGTCGCATGAGAGGCCGAGCGGGCTGGGAACCAGCATGGCGACGAGCCCTGGATTCGCCCGGCGGGCGGCTTCCATCTGCTTCGCTTCGTTGAGGTTGCGCGCCATTCGGGCTTCACACAGGACATGTTTTCCGGCCGAAAGGGCAGCGCACGTGACCTCGCAGTGCAGATCGGGCCGCGTGCCGATCACCACCGCATCGAGGCCGGGGTCGCTGACCAGGTCTCTCCAATGGGCATAGACCTTGGGAATCTGCCAGTCTTTGGCCACTCGGGCGGTCGATTCAGCTGTCTGATTCACGACGCCGACGATCTCTGCACCGGCGACCGCGCGCAGACCGGGAAGATGCCTTAGCCGGGTGTTCTGCCCGGCGCCGACGATCCCGATGCGAATCGTGCTTTTCTTGGAAACCGTCAAGATATTACTTCCCGGATTGAGACGCCGCCCTTGATCGGCGTCGTTCCTGGTCGGCGGGGGGTGAGTCTATCGACTGACACCCAGCACCCGCGGGCCATGAATCTCTGTCCCGTTGTGCCTGAAATCAATGTAGCAAAGGCTTTAGGCCCGTGCTACAATCCTAGGGGGAACAGGCAAACACGCTCGCGGTTTCGGCTAAGGAGCAGGCTGAGAAGAATGGGGCGATTGCGTTGTTTGTGATGGCTGGCGGTGCCGTCAAAGATGTTGCCCCGTTGACATGCCGCGAGGGCGAATCTCCAGGAAGGGAAAACTCGCCGGCGGGCTTTCGAATTTCAAACTCCGGGGGGCTGGAGATCTTCATGTTCACGCGTTTGACCGTTCGAAATCTGGCTTTTGCGGCTGTGCTTGCGCTGTGTCTCGGCTTTGGCATCAAGACGGCCCATCGACTCGCCACAGCAGCCGGCCAGGCGGGGGAAGCCGCCTCGTCAGAAGCAGCCGCCGATGAAACCGTGTTGGAACCGTTTCCGATTCCGGACGGAGACAGCGCCCAGTTGCTGGGATTCATCCAGGAACTTCTGGGCGAAAAGAAGCAATTCCAGTCTCAAGAAGAGAAGCGAGAGTTCATCTTGCGGCTCTTGGCCACGCAGTTGCAGGTCGCGGAAAAGATTCTGAAGGATCAGGACCTCTCGGATGACGACGCGGAACAGGCGGCGCTTCTCAAGCTGCAAGGCAACGTCAACCGCGTCATGTCGGGAGTGCCGAAGTCTCGAGAGCAAGCCCTGAAGGCCATCAACGAACTCGGCAAGGACCCCAGGGCCATCGTCCAGCAGTTTGCCCAGAACAATCGGCAGATCGTTTACGTGCTGTGTGCCGGCATTCTCCCTCCGAAGAGCCGCGACGCATTGATCGCGGAGATCCTCGCCGAGCTTCAGAAGCGAAAATTCGCCCAGCGCGTTCTGGACCGGGCCTTGATGCTGGGAGAAGCCCTCGAGGAAGCCGATGATCGCGAACGCCTGGCCAGTTTCTACGCCAAGCTCATCGAAGGCATGACGGCGACGGAGAATGAAGGTCTCATCGGCCAGGCGAAGCGCCTGGAAGGCCGGCATCGGCGATTCCAGTTGCCGGGAACGTTTCTCGAACTGGAAGGTACGACGCTCGCTGGCGAGAAATTCGACTGGGACTCGTACCGCGGCAAAGTCGTGCTGGTCGATTTCTGGGCGACGTGGTGCGGACCCTGCCGCGAGGAACTGCCCAACATCAAGCAGGCGTACAAGAAATATCAGAAGCAGGGGTTTGAGGTTGTTGGCATCTCCCTGGACGACAACCAGGCTCAGTTGGAGGAATTCCTGATCGACGAAAAGATCCGCTGGGTCAATTTGTTCGAGCAAGATCCCAGTCTGCGGGGAATGGAATCGCCCCTTGCGGTGAAGTACGGCGTCACCGGCATTCCCATGGCGATCCTTGTCGATAAGAAAGGCAACGTTGTCTCCGTCGAAGCTCGCGGCGAGGAATTGATGCGTCTGCTGAACGAGTTGCTCGGCAAGAAAGAATAAGCCCGATCTGCCGCTGACCCGGCGGTCAGCACGGAAAGCGCCGTCATGACGTGGCATCGACGATTTTCGATCGGTGCGGCCCTGCTGTACGCCGGTTGGAATGCCACGCGAACTCACGCCGAGGAACCGTCGGTCGGCTTGCTCAGCCCGATTACCTCTCTCGATCTCGAGCAGGGGATGCATGTGCTCCATCACACCTTCGGCGGCCGTCAGTTCTGGGGCGATGTCCTTTTTTTCCATGACTGGCGCATCCAAAGAAACGTTTTCACCGGGCATTACCGCCTTTTGGACGGCCAAGACCGCCGGCACGCCGCGGGGACGCGGGACGAATGCCGCAGCGCGCTCGATGACATCCGCAAGCAGCAGCGGCTGGAACCCATGAAGGGCCGCGCCGTCATTCTGCTGCACGGCATCTTCCGGTCGTCGCATTCCTTGAAATGGTTTGGCGGCCAGCTCAAGGAAGACGGCCTGCTGCCGATCGCCATGGATTATCCCAGCACGCAAATCACCATCCCCGACGCCGCTGAGTATCTGCACCAGGTCATCTCGAATCTCGATGGCATCGAAGAGATCTTCCTCGTCTCGCACAGCATGGGCGGGCTGGTCGCCAGGGCCTATCTCTCGGAACATGACGACCCGCGGATTCAACGGCTGGTCATGATCGCCACGCCCAACCAGGGGGCGGAAATGGCCGAACTGCTCAAACGCAATCTCCTCTTCCGCGGCCTGTTCGGCCCGGCCGGACCGCAACTGGCGAAACAGGGCCTGATTCCCAGCCTCCCCGCGCCGCCGTTCGAGTTCGCCATCATCGCCGGCGCCCGAGGCACGCCGACCGGGTGGAACCGTTTGATCCCCGGCGACGACGACGGCACCGTCACCGTCGAGAGCACGAAATTGGCCGGAGCCGCCGACTTCGCCACTGTTCCGACGATCCACACGTTCCTGATCGGCGAACCGGAAGTCGTCGCCATGACACGAAGGTTTCTCCTGGAAGGCAAACTCCGAGCCGACGGCGACCGGCAACCCATCGCCGCAAAAGAAACAGACGAGTCTTCGCGCGGCAACGAATGAGCGTCGGCATCCGATCGGCGAATGATCGATCGAAAAAAATCAGATCGTGATCTGCCGATCGCGCGAGGTCACGTCCCACTGTTCAACGACTTTTCCTTTCGACACAACGTACGCAAACCGGTGCAGCGCCGACGTCGGGCAGATGTGCCTCGGGATCGCCAGCAGTTCATCGCCGGCGTGATAAGACTCGGCATTGGGCGTCTGCAGCACTAGGTGCTCCTCGTTCTGCAGCACTTGCTCGGCGTCGGGCAGATCGGGAAATTGCACCCGCTGGCCTTTCGGAGGATCGCTCGCTACGGCTTTGTAACCCAGATCGCACGTCAGCCGATCAGCGGTCGGCCGGCTGACCACGCGGGTGAACATCAGGGCCGCAGGCTGGAAATCCATCTCGGGAAACGCGGCGCCATAGCCGCAATCGTGAAAGACGCACGTGCCAGGACTCAGCTCGATCGCAGGATCCGTCAATTTTGCAAAGACCGGAAACGATCCCGTTCCGCCGCAGACGATCTTCGGCACCGGCCAGCCGCGACGCACAAAATCGTCTCGAAGCCCTTGGGCAAGACGCCACCCCTGGAGGACTGCGGCAGTTCGCTCCGCGAAATCCCGCTGATGATTCTGGCCGTCATACAGGTGCAGCCCGCCTGGCCGAATCCCGGGCGACTCGGCCAGGCGGCGGTAAATGTCCGCCGCGCGCTCGGGATCGGCAATCCCCGTCCGATGCTGGCCGGAATCGAGATCGAGCAGCACGCCGAGCGATTTGTTCGCTGCCGTCATCGCCTGGCTGAGTTCCGAGATCATCGCCCCGTCATCCGCCGTGACGAAGAACTCGACGCCGGGATATTTCTCGAGAAACCGCACGGCCCGGGCAATGTTCGGCCCGACCAGGTTGTACGCCAGAAAAATATCCTTCACGCCTGCGTCGGCCAGCATTTCGGCTTCGGCGAACGTGGCGCATTTGTGCCTGGTGATGCCGAGCGCCAACTCGATCTTCGTGACGGACGCCATCTTATGCGTCTTGCAATGCGGCCGGAGCCTGCGCACGTCGCCGGCGATGGAAATCATCGTTTTCAAATTGCGATCCAGCACCTCGCGAAAGATCACCAGCGACGGCGAAAGCATATTCGAGGTATCGGCAATGTCGTAGAGAGAATCCATCAGCAGTGGTCCTGTCAAAGCGAAGTCTCATGCGAAATCTGCGGACAACGGTTTTTGAATATCACTCCGCCGCCGGCCGCAGCACGACGCGGCGGACATCCATCACGGCGGGGCCGGGCTTGGTTTGCGGTTTGAGGGCGAGCGTCGCCTTGCCCGCGGGCAACTCGACGATGCCGAGGTTTCTCAGAATCATGTGCTGAAAATGGCCCGTTTCTTGCACGATGAAGGCGAGTTTCGTGTCGCCAATCTCGACGTGCACTTCCGATCCGCCACACCCTGCGCCGCAGCCTTGCTGAATTTCCACTTCATACCGGCCGGCCGTGGGGACTTCAAACTCCCAATCGGCCCAGTCCTTGGGGTTCACCCAATAGCCAAGCACGTTTTTATGCGGCTCCGGTTCATAGCGCATCGTCTGGGCATGAATGCGGGCGTCTTTCGCGTGCAGGCGGATGTCGCCCGTCGCCGGCGTGATCTTCGGCTTCTGCCCGCGAATCGCCTGGTTCATCGACTGTCGCCAGTCCTTCCACGCGGCCGCCACGACGCTTGCGTTCTCGCCTGCCGGCAATCGCGACGGATCCTGCTCGATATAGAGCCGCCGGTGCAGCGCGGGATCAAATTCCGGATTCGGCTCCGGCATCTGCGCGCCGACGCTCTTTCGCCAGGCGTGCAGCTTGCTCAACAAAGGGATGCCGTGTTGAGGGCAGGTCGGAGCCAGATCTTTCGTTTCACCGGGGTCCTCCTTCAGATTGAAGAGTTCCCACGTTCCGTCCTCCAGATTCTCGACCAGTTTCCAGTCGCCGTCACGAATCGCACTCGCGGGCCGGCTTCCCTGATTTGTGTAATGCGGAAAATGCCAAAACAACGGCCGCGGCGGAAGGGCCTCTCCTTTGAACAACGGCAGTAAATTGACGCCGTCCAGCGGGCCGACCGTTTTCGACGGGTCGATCCCCGCCGCATGGAGCAGCGTCGGCACCAGGTCGGTCAACACCACCGGAGCGTCGCTGACGCTTCCGGCTCGGACCTGGTCTGGCCAACGCACGATCAACGGCTCACGCAAGCCGCCTTCGTAGACAAATCCTTTACCGGCCCGATAGGGCGTGTTGCGCGTCGCCGGCGAATCGGGCGATTCCAAGACGTGCAGCCCGCCGTTGTCGCTGGTAAAAATCACGATCGTTTTTTCGGCGAGTTTCAACTCGTCCAGTTTGCGGAGAATCAGGCCGACGGTGTCGTCCAGGGTTTCCAGCATCGCCGCATACGCCGGGTTGAAGGCGTCTTTGTGCTTCTCGATCAGTTCGGGCCTGGCTTTCAAGCCGATGTGCGGGTTGTGGTGCGGCACGTAACAGAAGAACGGCTTGTCGCGCTGCGCTTCGATGAACTGCACCGCCGCCTGCGTGATGGCGTATTCATTTTTGCCGCCTTCGGTTTCCGACGGCTCGGAATTCGTCGGCGTCTGCAGCGCGACATCGAAACCCTGCTCTTTTGGCCCGAATCCGGCCCCGCCCAGATGCCATTTTCCGAACATCCCCGTCGCATAGCCGTGCCTGTGAAGCAACTCGGCGACAGTGACTTCTTCCGCCGGCAACTGGCCTTCCATCACGACGTTCAACATCTTCTGCGACGGCGCATCGGCTCGGCCGGGCAGATAATTCGTCAGATGCAGCCGGGCCGGACATTTCCCCGTCATCAGCGCGGCCCGTGACGGCGAACAGATCGGCTGCGCGGTGTAAGCGCACGTGAACCGCATGCCGCCCTTCGCCAATTGATCGAGATGCGGTGTCTTGTGTTCCGTGCGGCCATAACAGCCGAGGTCGTTGATCCCGAGATCATCGGCGAGAATCAACACGATGTTCGGCCGGTCGGGTTCAGCGGCGCCGGCAATGTGAATCATTCCGCAACACAACAGAGCCGTAAGATACCAGTTCATGATGCGAGTTCCTCGGAGCCACGATTCCCATCCAGGGAACAGCATCGTCGTCTGCAGCGCGCCTTGCAACCGAGCGCCGCCAGGCGGAGCCCATCCGAAGCCGGCCGGAATTCCCCGCTGATGACAACATCCGCCGTGTTTTCTACTTTTCAAGCCTTGCCGGAACCGATAAACTATTGCAGATGAGTCGTCTTCCCGCCTGACCACGGAAAACACCCGCCATGCTGCAAATTCATTCCGGTGCTCCCGCCGCCAATTGTCAGGGTTTCACGCGCCGCACAGCGATCAAGACGGGCCTCCTCGGCCTGTCCGGGTTGTCGCTGGCCGACCTGCTGCGAATGCGGGCCGACGGGGCTGCGACCAATACCGGGAAATCGGTCATTCTCGTTTGGCTCGACGGCGGACCGAGTCAGCTCGAAAGTTACGATCCGAAACCGGAAGCGCCCCGCGAATATCGCGGGCCTTTCGGCGCCATGTCGACCAACGTCCCCGGCATGTTCATTTCGGAACTTCTGCAATCCGAAGCCCGGCACGGCGACAAGATGGCCTTCATCCGTTCGGTCCACCACAACACGGGGGATCACTTCGCCGGGGCCCATTGGATGCTCACCGGCCGGTTCGGATCGAACTCGGTCGACCTGCCGCAGAAATTTCCGTCAGTCGGGTCCTACATCTCCAAGATCATCGGCCCGAAGCAACCCGGCCTTCCGGCGTATGTCGGCCTGCCGGCGGCGCACGCGGTTTACATTTACCCAGGGTACCAGGGGGCCGCGTATCTCGGCTCGGCCTATAACCCGTTCGATGTCGACAAGGCCTACAGCTATCTGCATCACACGTCGGCAAACCCGACGCGCAAGCCGCAATGCCTGGAAAGTCTGACCACGCCAGAACTCGAACGGACTGGCCACCGCGCCAGCCTGCTGACGTCGCTTGATAAACTGGAGCGCAAGGTCGACTCCTCGCGGATGATGGACTCGATGGACCAATACCAGCAGTCAGCTATGTCGATGATTCTCAGCGGCCGGGCGAAAGAGGCGTTCAACATCGAACACGAAGATCCAAAGCTGATCGACAAATACGGCAACAACCCCTGGGGCCGCTACACGCTGATGGCTCGCCGGGCCGTGGAAGCCGGCGTGACGTTCGTCACGGTCGACATGCCCCACTGGGACAACCATTCCGACGTCGAAAAAGCCCACGCGAACAATTTCCGCGCAATGGACAAAGCCGTCGGCGCGCTGCTCGAAGATTTGACCGTTCGCAACATGCTGGATGACACGCTCGTCGTCGTGATGGGCGAATTCGGCCGTACACCCCGGATCAACACCGGGCAACCCGGCATCCCCATCCCCGGCCGCGACCACTGGGGCGACGCCATCTCCGTGATGATGGCCGGCGGCGGCATCAAAGGGGGCCAGGTCATCGGCGCGACCAACAGCAAAGCCGAATTCCCCGTCGACCGCCCTTTGAAGCCGGGCCACATCCTGGCGACGATCTACCACCAGCTTGGCATCGACCCATCCCAATCCTTCCCGGACCACGCCGGGAGACCGATCCCCATGCTCACCGAAGGGGAGGCGATCCGGGAGTTGGTGTGATCTTTAGCGACGCTTCGCAGAAGCGTTGTTCGCTGGCGGCCTGCGAGTTCGCAAGCGTGGGATGGATTATTTTCCTGCGGCTTTAGCCGACGGTGCGAACTTAAAGATCCCTTTTCCGGTCGGGGAGACGATCGTGAAATAGACTTCGCCGGCTTCGTCCTCGCCGAAGCTGATGACGGGCATGGGCGGCCCCTCGACGGGAATCGGCCGGTTGGCCGTCACCTTCTTCGACTTCTCATCGTACTTCAGGCCCCACAATTTGCCGGAGACGTAATCGCCGTAGAGATAATATCCGTCCAGTTGCGGGATTTTCTTGCCGCGATACACGTGGCCGCCGGTGATCGATTTGCCGATGTCGTGATGATATTCCCAGATCGGGTCGATCAGTTCCTTCGGCTTGTCTTTGAGGCTCGGCGAGAAGGCGTGCAGCGCTTCGCGCAGGTTCCAGCCGTAGTTGCCCCCTTTTTCGATCAGGTTGATTTCTTCATACAGGTTTTGGCCGACATCCGCGGCCCAGAGCTGCCCCGTCTTGCGGTCGAACGACATCCGCCAGACATTGCGCAATCCGAACGCCCAGACTTCCGGACGCGCCAGGTAAGTGACTTTCCCCGGCGTTGCGCCCGGCGCGGGGGAACTCACGAACGGATTGTCCTTGGGGATTCCATACGTGAGCCCTTCGTCTTTGCGGTCGACGTCGATTCTGAGGATTTTCCCCAGGATCTGCTGCAAATTTTGAGCGTTATTGTACGGATCGTTGCCGGCCCCGCCGTCGCCCAGTGTGATGTACAACATGCCGTCAGGTCCGAAACAGATCGTGCCGCCGTCGTGATTCCAGAACGGCTGCGAGTTGCGAATGAGTTCTTCTTCGGAGTCCGGGTCGGCGACGGCCGGGTTGTCGGCGGAGACTTTGAACCGGGAGATGACATTAGTGTGTTCTTCATCCGTCACCGTGTAATAGACGAAGAACTCGCCGTTCTCTTTGAACTTCGGATGAAAGGCCAGGCCCAACAGCCCCTTTTCGTTTTCGGTGTCCTGGTAGAAGACCCGGTCGGAAATGTCGAGGAAGACTTTCGTTTCCTGGGCCTTGTCCGTGTTGTCGAATACGTGAATGATCCCCTGCTGCTGCGGCACAAACACGCGGTTCGATCCGTCGCCGGCGTGCGTCAACAGGATCGGCCGCAACGGGCTGACTTTCCCGTCGTCGGACTCGGCCTTCCAGCCGGACCAGGTCAGGTTCGCAAACGCCGGGGCCGGCTTGACGGGCAGCGGGGTTTCATCCACGTCGGCGGCGAATAATCCTGACAAGAGCAATACAGAAGAGTACATTTGCGGATTTCCCTTTTTCGATCGTGTCGTGGAATAGCTAATTGATTGACAGAGGTCTTTACGTCAACTCGGCCCGAGGTCTTTACGTCAACTCGGCCCGCACGGTTTCCAGCAGTTTTTTCGTGAGTTTGATGCCGTCCGGTTCGCTGTGCTTGCCGCCTTCGTACTCGATGCCGATGTCGCCCCGGTAGCCGAACGACAACACGAGCGGAATCATCTTCCGGTAGTCCGTGTGCGTCTCGTTCCCCTGGTCGTCGAAATCGTGCGACTTCGCGGACACGCCATAGGCGAACGGCATCAATTCTTCCACGCCCCGGTACCGGTCGTACACGATCTTGTTGGCCACGCGGAAATTGCCGAAGTCCGGCAGGGTGCCGCAGCGAGGGTGATCCACCTTCCGCATCACCCCGGCGAGCCAGGCCCCGTTCGACGACAGCCCGCCGTGATTCTCAACGATCACATTGAGCTCCTGTTTCGCGGCGAATTCCGTGAGTTGCCGTAACCCGTCGGCGGCCCGGTCCATTTGTTCGCGGTAGGTTCCTGAACTGGCGGCGTTCACGCGGATCGAATGGCAGCCGAGAAATTTGGCCCAGTCGGCCCAGCGGAAATGATTTTCCACCGCATGCTTCCGCTTCGCGGCGTCGGCATCGCCCAGCGCGCCTTCGCCGTCGCACATGATGAGCAGGCTGCGCACCCCCTCGCCGTCGGCCCGCTTTTTCAGTTCCTTGAACGTGGCGTCGTCTTGTTTCTTGTCTTTGTAGAACTGGTTGACGTATTCAATCGCGTCGATGCCGAATTCCTGCTTTGCCATCTTCGCGAAGTCGAGCGGGTCGGCCTTGTCCTTGAAAAACCGCCGGTGCAGCGACCACTGGGCCAGCGAAATGCCGAACAGCACTCCTTTCCCCGGCGGATCGGCCGCTAGAATCGAACGGCCCGTCATCAGCCAGGCCCCGAAGATCGCCCCGGAAGTCTGGAGGAAGTTGCGTCGCGCAAGAGTCTGCATGGATCTCGCCTTCTGTAGAAATTTCCTGGTGGAGACCGACGACGGCATTGTAAAGTGCCATGGCGTTCGGCGAAACTCATCCTGCGGCTCTGAATGCGGATTCCGAACCGCTTCCCAGGAGGAAATCGTCGTGAGAGCATGTTCTTAACGGGATAAGGGCTTGTGCCGCGTTCTGTCCGACGTCTCTTGTTGCTGCTCTTACTGGGCGCTTTGTTGCCAGTGTGTTTCCTTTTTCTGCTGAGTTTTATGGCCGCCCGCCCTGCACATCTTGGCGTCACGAATGGGCGGCTTGCCCCGTGCCCGGCGTCACCGAATTGCGTTTCGTCCCAGGCCGACGACCAGGACCATCGCGCCGAGCCGCTGACGCTTCACGGTTCCGCGTCAACGGCATTGCTGCGATTGAAGGCCGTGCTGTCGCGCGAGCCGCGGGTCAGAATCGTTTCGGAGTCCGGCAACTATCTGCACCTCGAAGCAACCAGCCTGTTGTTTCGTTTCGTGGATGACGTCGAATTTTACATGGATGAAGCCGCCGGGGTGATTCACTTCCGCTCGGCGTCGCGCGTCGGGTATTCGGACCTCGGCGCGAACCGGGCCCGCATGGAGCGCATTCGCGCGGCGTGGGATGCCGAGCGAAAATAGGCGTTCGAACCCGCAAGCGATCGACGGGAGTCGCTTGCGGGTTCGCGATGCCTTACGAAACTCCTCGGCGCAGGGCCGGCCGGTCCAGGCTCAAAAACCCGATGGGCGCGTCGGTCCGGCCTGTCAGCGCCAACTCGGCGAGGACATCCCCCAGCGCAGGCGTGAACTTGTAGCCATGTCCCGAAAAGCCACAGGCCAAGATCACGTTCGGGAACTCCGGATGCCGGTCCACAATGAAATGCTGGTCGGGCGTCCGCGTATACATGCAGACGGAATGCCGTGCCGGGTCCGGTTCCACGGCCGGAATGTGTTCGCTCAAGAACGCGGCCAGCGGGGCGCAATCCGCGGCAGTCTGCTCGCGATCCACGCGTGCCGGATCATCCACCGGTTGCCCGCCGCTGTGTTCCGCCATTTTCAACGTCTGCCCGTCCAGCGACGGAAAACCGTAGAACTGTTGCGACCCGACTTCAAAGAAGAACGTCGGCCCCTGTTGAGCGATCTCGCGAAACTCCGGCCGGACCGGGAACCACCCGACATACTTGCGGACCACCTCTAATGGCACGTTCAATCCGTCCAGGCAACGCGCGGCCCAAGGCCCGGCGGTCAGGATCAGACTGTTCGCCGAGTATTCCTCGCGCTCCGTTCGCACGGTGACGATGCGGCCGTCCGATTCCCACGACCACACCGGCGCCTGAAACCGCAGGTCGGCTCCGTGCCGTTCCGCCATGTCGATGTGGGACCGCGTACACTCTTCCACGGCGAGATGCCCTGCCGCGAATTCAAACACGACGTCATGCTCCGCGGGAAATCGAAACTGCGGAAACCGCCGCCGGGCTTGCGACGACGATAGCCGCTCCAGAGGCAAGTGATGCTGATCGGCCGCGAGTTTCGTCCCGGAGACGGCCTGACTGTCCGGCAAACCGGAGACCATCAGTCCCGCGCGTGTGAACAGCTTTCGGTTCGTCTGCTGTTCGAGATCGTGCCAGAGTTCGTAGGCTTTGAGCAGCAAAGGGACGTAATCGGGATGTTCAAAATACGCCTGGCGAATGATCCGCGTCTCGCCGTGCGAACTCCCCCGATCATGGGCGGGCGTGAATTGTTCGAGACCCAGCACGTTGGCGCCGCGCCGCGCCGCCTGGCAGCACGCCGCGCTCCCGAAGCCGCCGAGACCGAGGACGATCACGTCGTAGGTTTGCATGGTGTCAGATGTCAGTTGTCAGAAATGTCGGTTGATCGAATGTGTCGCTTGCGATTAGCCGACGCGCGACGTCCGCCGCCTCCAGAGCAAACAACGGGCTGATCTCAATCGGCACATCGTCTCCAATCGTCGCCCCGGCCGCGCGAATCCACCGGCGATGCAGCGCCTGCATCGCCGTCCGGCAAGTGGAGGGACTGTCGGCCCCGTCGTGATTCTTCACCGGGTTGAACTCCGCTGCGCGGTCGGCTTCAACAATCAACGACCGTTTCGCCGCCGGAAGCAGGTCAAAAATGAACTGCTCGAACTTGAAGGCGTTCGGCTGGTCTGGAGAAACCAAACGCCCTGTCTCATCGACAAACGGCACAATCTTCCGGGCGAAATGAAATGGAAATGCTTCGCCGCCGATTGCGAACGGCTCTAAAAATGCCAGTCTGAAAGCGTGAATCGCCGTATTGCCCGCCCAGAGCCGCAGCCGTCCCTCCTCATCCTGCTGCGCCGCGATGTCTGCCGGAAGATCGCTGTATTCAATGATCTTTGAATGCCCGTCCACCGAAACAGCAACGCCCATTTTTTCCTCGGCGGACCGTTTGGCGACGACTTTCGTAGAGACGTCGGCTTCATGGATCGCGTGCCAGCCGAGAAACGCCGGATCGCAAACCTGTGTCGTCGGGTTATCGATCTGGTGATAAAACAGCGTGGTGATGCCTCGATTCAACAGTTCGGCCATCAGTCCGCTGTGAGCCAAGGCTCCCAACATGCCACCGTGGCCATCGGGACTGAGGGCCAGTTGACCGGGACCGCTGAGCAGCGCGCGCTGGGTCTCGGCGTCAAAGGCCGGCACGCTCCCCTGCTGGAAGAAATAGACTTGGTCCTCGCTCAGGCCGAACCCGTCATGACGATCAAAAAACTCCACGGTGGCGGCATGCGTGGCGTCACTGGTCATTACACAATAAGGAATTGCACGCCCCGCCTGCCGGCCGCGGGCTAGAACTTGCTCGCAGAAAATCTGAAACAGCGAATGTCCGCTGACCGGACCGATCGGAAACATCCCTTTCGGTCGATCAAAACCCAACCGCGTTCCCTGCCCGCCGGCGACGACCACCGACGCCACTTGACCGGCCTGAAGCATGTCCAACCCGCGCTGCCGGGCTCTGCTCCATGCGGCAACATCTTCTCCGGCCATCGGCTGCCGAACGACGTGTTCGGGAGGTGCGGCTTGCTGCGCTTCGTTGCTCCGTCGATCTTGTGCGTGTGCAGCAATTCCCAGTGGGTCACTCAACAACCCCCTAAACAATTGCCAGTCGATCTCCATCAATTGCCGAGTGAATTGCCTCTGCTGGCTTCGACTCAGCGTCTCGCGATGACGCCACAAATGCTCTTGTCCGGCGGCGTATAACCGCGCTCTCAATGCCTCGTCGTCGTTGGACACCCCATCCTCCGCTGAACAGAATAACCTCATTGTTCACGCACCACACCGATCACAATGCAACAACTGCCAGCGCTTCAGCGAGAGGCCAGATTCCAGTCTCCTCTGAGGGCAGCCCATCGCCCGGGGGATTCGCCCGGTACAACTTCACGCTGTAGACCACCACGTAAATCATGACGACGATGGCGAACCACAGGACCAGTCTGGCCGTCATCGGCTTCCACCGGGCGATGATCTGCGTCACCACGCAGACCAGCGCCACCATGGCGAACTTGAAATAGATCATCCCCTTGATGCCCCAGCGGTCGAGAAAAAACCGCGCGAACGGGTTGGCTTCCACGAACTGCAGATTCTCGCTTTGCTGCGACAGCAAAAAATACGTGACCAGCAGGTCCACGGCGCTGAGCAGCACGTAGATCAGCGTTTCGGACTCATGAAAAAACGCGCCGAACAGCAGGGACGATCTGCGGGAACGGGCCGTGGATTCGTGCGGCATTGATGGGCGTCCAATCGTCGGTGTCGTAAATTTGTCTCGCCGGTTACCGGCCCTGGCGTTTCAGGTCGTCGTACAACTTCATATCGTCGCGGATGAATTCCCCTGGGTTGTCGAGAACGGCTTTGATGAACGGCCCCTCGTAGGTCCGCAGATCGTTGTAGAATTGCGGGTCGTTCCAGTCGTGCGGGAACAGCCGGAACAGAAATGCCGGCAGGTTGAACAGCCGGCGCACGTTGTGATACATGGCCCCCTGGATGTGCCATTTCTGCCGCAGGCGCGCCGGCGTCCGCACGGTGCCGAAATGGTGGCAGGTAAAGAATTTCGCAGAGGCGTAATCGTCCCAGTTCAACTCCGTTCCTTGCCGCCGGACATTCGCGCCGTCTCCCCAGAACTCGATCGTAGGCAGGTTTCGATGGAGAATCATCTTCTTTCCCGGCCAGTTCACCGCGGCCGGGTTGGGATGGTAGACCTTGTAGTTGCCGTAGAAGTTCATGAACCGGAGCGGAATCAGGTCTTCCTTCGCGGTGGCGATGTAGCGGCGGATCTCGTCAAATTCCCATTCCGGGACGAATTCGTCGGCATCGAGGTGCAGGCACCATTCGCCTTGGCAGGCGCGCCGCGAGGCGTCTTTCAGCGTGACGTACCAGGTGAACGAGTCCTTGGGCTTCTCCCAGTGCGTGCGGAATATGCGCAACTTGGGGCTGAGGTCCTTCATTTTCTCGTAGGTGCCGTCGGTCGAATAGCCTTCGTTCACGACGATCTCGTCCGCCAAAGGGAGATGATGCTTGAGCATCTCGATGGCGTGGAGGTCGTGGGTGATTCCGTCTTTGATATAAGTGTAGATCGAAAGCAGCATAGGGTCTCTCGGTATTGCGGATTGGCCTAGGTTTGCTCGACGGGACCGCGGAAGCAGAACAGCGTTTCCCGGTGACGCGTGACGTCTCGGAACCCGTGCCTTTGGACCGCCGCCATGACCGTGCGATGGCATTCTTCGTCGTGCGTTTCGATAGCCAGGCAATCCACCTGATCGAGCCAGCCGTGCACGCCCTCGGCGAACAGCATTTTTTCTGATCCTTCGATATCGATTTTCAGAATGTCGATGCGTTCGGCCCCGGCGCGCTGCATCAGCCCGGGGATGCTCACGGCCTGGATC
This sequence comes from uncultured Planctomycetaceae bacterium, assembly GCA_964388415.1. Lineage (GTDB taxonomy): Bacteria > Planctomycetota > Planctomycetia > Planctomycetales > Planctomycetaceae > CAZDGB01. Next base: position 83,187 of record CAYMAO010000028.1, read on the forward strand.
TCGGCGGCCTCGCCGGGGGCGCACTCTCGGACTTGAAAGGTCCATTCCCGGCCGTCGCGGTATTCTCCGCGGACGACGCGCAGGGACGCTTCGCGCGGCCAGATGCCGCTGGGGACGACCTGCGCCCGAGCCCCGTAGGGAGCCAGGTTGCGGGCGCAGATGTCGCAATTGCCCGCATCGGGTTCGACGGCGATGACCGTGGCATTCGGATAGTGCTTCAGAAAATACACCGAGGTACAGCCGATGTTCGCCCCGCAATCAATGATGAGCTTGGGACGCTCCAGGCCCGTGAGCCTCGCATATTCCTCGTGGAAAAAAATCTGCTCGAACACGAACACGTCGCTCGTGTGCAGCCGGATCAGAACGGGGTGCTCATATCCCGGGACGTGCATCGGGACGATCTCCGGTTCGGCGTCGCCGGACCAGAACGCTTTGTATGCCTGGTAGACTTCCTTCGCACAGCGCGGCCCGAGCTTCTTCGCGACTTGGGCGCGCTGCCGTAGAAGCCCCGGCAGGCGCAGCAGAAGTTTGGCCGATTTCGGGATGAGATTAAGAAAGGATTCGAGCAATTTCAAATTCGGATCCGCTAGGGCGTGACTTGGCGTAGCGAGTTCAGAACCGGCCTGAAAACCTCTCAGGATAGTGATTGGCCCGCTGATTTGCCAGAAGCTCCGTCACCGGAACGGTGAACGGGGTGCATCCGCTGGTTGGTGGTTGTGCCTGCGTTCAGTGATTGATCGGAGGTTT
>CAYMAO010000029.1:0-78468 GCA_964388415.1 uncultured Planctomycetaceae bacterium
GTTGCCGTGATGGTCCCAGTTGTTGTGATAGATCTGCACGAAGCGCACGCCGCGTTCGACCAGCCGGCGGGCCATCAGCACGCTGTTGGCGAAGCTGCCGGACTTTTTCGCGGCGTCTCCGTAGAGTTCAAACGTCGAGGCGGGTTCTTTGGCGATGTCGGTCAATTCCGGGACGCTGGTCTGCATCCGGTACGCGAGTTCGTACTGCTGGATGCGGGTATTGGTTTCGGGATCGCCGATTTCCTTCAGCGTCAATTCGTTGAGCGACTTGAGGCCGTCTAGCGTCTTGCGGCGGATGGCGTCCGGCACGCCGGGCGGGTTGTTGATGTAGAGGATGGCGTCGCCCCGGCTGCGGAACGGTACGGCGGCATGTTCACCCGGCAGATATCCGGCCTGCCACAGCCGGGCCGAAATCGCCTGCACCTGTTCCTGGTTCGTCGGCGTGGCGACAAGGACCACGAACGTCGGCAGATTGTCATTCAGCGAACCGAGTCCGTACGATGCCCACGCCCCGAGGCAAGGCCGGCCGGTGATCTGGTTGCCGGTCTGCATATAGCTGATGGCGGGCTCGTGGTTGATAGCTTCGGTGTGCATGCTGCGGATGAAGACCATGTCATCGGCCATCTTCGCCGTGTAGGGCAGCGTTTCGCTCATCCACATGCCGCACTGGCCCTGCTGGGCGAATTTGTACTTCGACGGGGCGATGGGGAACCGGGCCTGGCCGGACGTCATGGTGGTGAGGCGCTGCCCCATGCGGACGGAATCGGGCAGGTCTTTGTCGAACCACTCGTTCATGACGGGCTTGTAGTCGTAGAGGTCCATCTGCGCCGGCCCGCCGACCATGTGCAGATAGATGACGTGCTTGGCCTTACTCGCGAAGTGCTGAAGGTTCTGAGTCGGCTCGTTAATCGCCGTGGCCGCTTGCGCTTCGCGGGCGATCAGTGACGCCAGCGCCGTCCCGCCGAGGAGATGCGTCCCCTGCTGACAGAAATTGCGGCGAGTGATGGATTGCTGGTAATCGGTAAAGAGATTCATGGTTCGCCTTTCAATGTAGAGCACTTGCTCCGCAAGTGCTTGTTTTCTGCCTCTGATGATCGACCGCCATTTGTCTTGCGACGACAAAAAAGTGAAAAAGCACTTGCTCCGCAAGTGCACTACATTATTTATTCAGCACCTCGTCCAGGTTCAGCAGTTCATTCGTCAGCATCGTCCAGGCGGCGAGTTGGTCGGCGGGGATTTTCGCGTCGGCCGGCATGTCGCCGAACATCAGCAGTGACTTCGCGTCGTCGGCATGGTCGCGATAATACGCCAGCAGTTCGGCCAGCGACGTCCGGACGACTTTCAGCTCGTCTTCCCGGAGCGTGCGTGACAGTATCCGGTTCGTGAGATAGCCCAGCCGGGAGTTCTCCGTCGCGCCGCCGTCGCTCAGGGCTTTCTGGGCCAGCACGCGGGCCGCTTCCACGAATTGCGGGTCGTTCAACGTGACCAATGCCTGCAACGGCGTGTTGGTTCGTTCGCGGCGGACGGTGCACGTTTCGCGGGCCGTCGCATTGAAGATTTCCATGCTGGCCGGCGGGGCGGACCGCTTCCAGATCCAGTACATGCTGCGGCGATAGAGGTTCTCGCCGCTGTCGCGCTTGTAGTCGCGGGTGTTGCTGCCGATCATCGCCACGGCCTCCCAGACGCCGTCCGGCTGATACGGCCGCACGCTGGGTCCGCCGAGTTTCGGCGTCAGCAGTCCGCTGGCGGCGAGGGCGTAATCGCGAATCATCTCGGCATCCATGCGGAAGCGCGGCCCGCGCGACAGCAGCCGGTTCGACGGGTCTTTTTCGAGTTTTTCCGGCGTCGTCCGGGCCGACTGCCGATACGTCGCCGAGGTGACGAGCAGCTTGTAGAACGTCTTCATGTCCCAGCCGGTGTCGCGGAATTCGAGCGCCATCCAGTCGAGCAGTTCGGGATGCGACGGGAGTTCGCCGGCGACGCCGAAGTCGTTCGAGGTTTTCACGAGGCCCGTGCCGAAGAGTTCCTGCCAGAAACGATTGACGGTGACTCTCGCGGTCAGGGGATGGTCTTTCGCCATGAGCCACTGTGCAAAGCCGATGCGATTGGCCGGAGCATCGGCTGGGAAGGGGGGCAAAACGGCGGGCGTTTTCGGCTTCACCGGGTCGCGGCGTTTGTCGTATTCCCCGCGGAACAGAATGTAGGCCATCGCCTCTTCGTTCTTTTCCTGCATCACGTGGGCAACGGTTCCGCGAGCTTTGATCTCGCTCTCTTCTTTCGTCAGCGCCGCGAGGGCCGCCGTCCGTTCCTGGTAGTCGGCATCCATCGACGACAGCCACCACGGGTAGACTTCGTTTTTCTCGGCGTCGGTCCGCTGATCGGCGGCCTTGGCCAGGATGGCAGCGAACCGCGCGGACCGGGCCAATGCGCCGATCTCGCCGGCGGGCAGGGCGCGGCGGAAGATCCGCAAGTCGTGCAGTGCCGACCCGGTCAGCGGTTCGCCGGCGCTGCGCTGACCGATCTTGAACGGGACGGCGGTCTTGATCGAATTCTGCAGCTTGTCGACTTCGACGAGCGTCTCTTGCGGCATTCCGTCGTAATAAACTTTCACGCCGGCGGCTTTGCCGGAGCCGTCATACGTGACGGCGACGTGCACCCATTCATTGGGTTTGATCTGTGGTTTGGCGACGACCTTGAGGGCATCGTCCTGCCATTTACTGACGATGTGCATGCCGACCTGCCGGCGCTGCATCCAGAAGTCCCAGCCGCGATAGGCGTTGGCGTTGTCCATCCGTGCGGCGATGGCGCCGAACCCTTCCGCCGGAGGCGCCTTGATCCAGACGGCGCACGTCATCGGCTGATCTTTTTCAAAATCGCCGACATCGGTTAGCTCGAAGGCGGCGCCTTGCGTCTGCAGTGCAGCGCCGCCGGGGGAACCGGTCTGCCAGGCGGCGGTTTCGGCCAGCGGCACTTCGCGGTCGGCGTCACCCACCTTGATCTTCGCGACTTTGCCCTGCCCTTCGGACAACGGGGCGTGTAAGGCCAGGCCGTCGTTCGAGACCGACTTGGCGAGCGCGTCGGGCGTCGCTTTCACCAGCCAGGCGTCGAACGCGCCGCGGGCCTGTTGCTTGCGGTCTTCCACGGCCTGCCGGGCCAAGGGGAGTTTCGCCTGCAAGGCGTTCCATTGGGGCCGGTCTTCGGCGCGGGGGACTTGAATGACGGGAGGCGTGTCCTTGATGTTCCCGTCCATCGCGCCTTGAGTCGTATTGTTGAAGAACGCCGCCATCGAATAGAAATCGTGCATGGTGACGGGGTCGAACTTGTGGTCGTGGCAGACGCAGCAATTCATTGTCAGGCCGAGCCAGACGGCGGAGACGGTCTCCGTCCGATCGCGCGTGTAGAGCACGGCGTATTCCTCGGAGATTGCGCCCCCTTCGTTCGTGGTGATGTTGCAGCGGTTGAAGCCCGACGCGACCTGCTGATCCAGCGTTCGATTCGGCAGCAAGTCGCCCGCCAGTTGTTCGAGCGTGAACTGATCGAACGGCATGTTCAGGTTGAACGCGTTGATCACCCAGTCGCGGTAGGCCCAGATTTCCCGGTAGTTGTCGAAATGGATGCCGTGCGTGTCGGCATACCGGGCGGCGTCCAGCCAATAGCGGCCGCGATGTTCGCCCCACTGCGGCAAGGCCATCAGCGTGTCGACCAGTTTCTCGTAAGCCTGGGGCGAGGCGTCGTTCACGAACGCCTCGACAAGGTCCGGCGACGGCGGCAACCCGGTGAGATCCAGGCTCAGCCGCCGCGCGATCGTCCGCTTGTCGGCTTCCGGAGCGGGCGCAAGGCCGTCCGCTTCCAACCGGGCCAGCACGAAGCGGTCGATGGGGTTCTTCACCCAGGCCTGCTGTTTCACGGCTGGCAATTCGGGCCGTTGCGGGGCGATCAACGACCAGTGAGGTTCGTATTCGGCCCCGGTTTCCACCCAGCGCTTCAGCCGTTGCTTGTGCGCGGCGGAAAGTTCCTTGTGAGACTCCCTCGGCGGCATGACTTCATCAGGATCCGTAGAAAAAATCCGGCGGAGCAGTTCGCTTTCGGCGAGTTTCTCGGCGTTCAATGCCTTGCCGGTGACTGCGTCTTCCCGTCGGTCGAGTCTGAGGCCGGCTTTTCGCGATGCACTGTCCGGGCCATGACAGGCGAAACAATGCTCCGAGAGAATCGGACGAATCTCCCGGTTATACGTCGGCTTGTCCGCGGCGAAGACCGTGTGACTTGCCAGCAGCCAGCCAATGGCAACGGCGAAAAATAGATCGCGTGTCATGTTGTTCTTCCTCCTCATGCGAATAAACTGCCGAGCGTTGTCGGGAGCGACGGCTGCGCGCCGCAATGCCGGGCTTTGAGTGCGTGCACCAATTGTTACTGTCGCGTCCTGTCCGGGACGACTTCGATCATCGGGGGAAACACGACGGCAGGCAAGCTTGGGGGCGGGACTACGGCTGAGGATTGTTCGTCATGCCAATCAGGCACGTTCAACTCTCTCGTTATCATACCGGCCGACGGCCCGAACAGGCAAACATTTCTCGGCAGCGAACAACCTGCGGCAGTGGTACACCGGGTCTGGAGCATCCGTTGTTTGGTGGTGTGATGGGATGTCCCTATGGATTTCAGTTCGGATGGTTTTTCGCCCGGAGGGCGTTAGAACATAGCCCAGTGCGTCAGCACTGGGAACGGCAGTCGGCTGAACCGTTAGCCCCGGCAGGGGCGGCAAAATTTCTTTCGCCCTTGCGGGCTGGTGTTTTCTTGAATCCGTTTCCCCAGTGCTGACGCACTGGGCTATGCTCTGTTGCCCTACGGGCTGAAGACGACATCTCACGCTCCTGGAGATCGACAGGCTTTCAGACCACCAACCAGCGGATGCGCCCCACCGGCCGGACCCGTATCGGCTGGCAATTGTGTCGACTGTTCACGAGATGTATTATCGGAAATCACGTCGAATTGGCGCTGGGCGCCCGGATTCGCGATCTTCTGCCGAAGGAACCTGAGTGATGCGGGCATTGACGGGAGCCATTTTGATCCTGGCCGGAGAGCAGGCGTTCGCACATTCGTTTCTGATCGGGTTTCCGCATCAGGTTTACGCCATGACGATTCTGATGCCGTTCGCGGCCGTGGCTCTGATGCTGGGCCTGGGCTTGCTGGTGTTCGGAATGTTTCGCGACCAGAAGCCATCATGAGCCGGCAACCTCCGCGATCTCCGGCGCCGAGTAAGGCGGCCGGTTCTCGGGAGCACCGGGGACGGTTCTGGCCTTGGCTCTGTTACTGCTTGATTCTGGCCCCGTGTGTTCTGTGGTATGTCACCGTTTCCGGTTCGACCGTCGTGCAGGCTGAACGGGCTTTCGGCCGGGGTGACCTGCGTCAGGCGTTATTCCTGGCGACTCAGGAATTGCAAGCGGGCCGCCGCTCCGACCGGGCGCTGATGGTCGCCGGCGCAGCGTGCCTGGCCGCCCGGGACTTTGTCGGCGCGAAGACGTTTCTGGAGCAGGTTTCGCCGGACAACCCGGAGCTCTTCAGTCAGGCGCAGCGTGATCTTGGCCGGCTGGCGCTGGATTCCGGCCGTGCGACCGAGGCGGAACAACGGTTGCGGCAGTCGCTGAGAATCGTCCCCGATGATCCACAGACACTGGATCAGTTGATTTACCTGTTGACGCTGGAGGGCCGCGCGTGGGAGGCACGGCGACTGGTGGTCGAGCAATTTCGCGCGGGGGAGGTGAATGGAAATTATGTGAAGATCGCCGGGGCACTGCGTCCGAGCCTGGAAGACGCGGCCCCTTTCGTCGCACGTTGCCTGTCGGTTGTTCCTGGCGACTCTTTGCCCCGCCTCGCCCGGGCGCACCTTGCCTGGCGGGCACAAGAGGACGACAGCGCGCGCATCGCTCGGGAAGAGTTGGAATTGGTCTTGCGCCAGTACCCCGAGCTGATCGAGGCCCATGCGCTCCGGGGCCTGATTATCGCGGAAACGGGAACTTCCGCCGAATTTCTGGAAGCTTCTGCACGCCTGCCCCCGGACGCGGAAAGTCATCCCGAGATCTGGCTGGCGCGCGGGATCTGGGCCGATGCGCAAGGCCAGTCAGAAGCCGCCGTTCGCTGTTTCTGGGAATCGGTGCGGCGCGAGCCGAATTCGCCGAACGCAAACTATCGCCTGTCGCAGTCTCTGCGCGCCCTGGGAAAACGGGACTTGGCCGAAACATTCGGCGGTCGGGCCGAGCGATTGACGCAGCTCCCTTTGACCATGACAACGCTCGGTAAGTCCCCCGATCTGGAAAAGATGGCGGGCATCGTGCGGGAATTCGAAGCGCTCGGCCGCGATTGGGAGGCCGCCGCCCTGTGCCGCATGATGTTGCTGGAAAAAAAACAGCAACCGGCCTGGTCGCGCGCGGCTCAGCGGCGGCTCTCTCGTCGCTTATGGACCTGCGAAACATTCACAACGCCGTCGAAGGATCCCTCCCGGCAGTTTGATCTGTCGGACTACCCTTTGCCGTTGCTGAAAGAGGGCACGTCCCCGCAACAGGTTCCGATCCAAACCGCTTCCAGCTCCTCGATCGTGTTCAGCGAGGACGCGGACCGCGCCGGCATACTGTTTACCTATCTCAACGGCGAACCGGGTGGTGAACTGGAATCGGTATTGGAAATGAACGGAGGCGGGATCGCCGTGCTGGATTATGACGGCGATCACTGGCCGGACGTGTATTTCACCCAAGGGGGAAAATTGCCGCCGGCCCCGTTCGATCCAGCCGACCAGGATCAGTTGTTTCGCAATCGCGGGGCTGCCAGACCGCTCGATGAAAATGTGTTTGACAACGTGACCGAATCGGCCGGTCTCGCCGATCTGGGTTATGGCCAGGGCGTCACGGTCGGCGACTTCGACAACGACGGATTCCCCGATCTCTACGTCGGCAACATCGGCCGGAATCAATTCTATCGCAACAATGGCGACGGAACATTCTCCGACGTCACCGACCGGACGGGAACGCCGGCCGGCGGCTGGACGTCGAGCAGCGTGATCGCCGACTTCAACCAGGATGGCTTGCCGGACCTGTACGCGGTCGCCTATCTCGGCGGCGAGAAGATCTTTCGAGTCTGCAACAAGAAAGAAATTCCCCGGTGCAGTCCGTTGAGCTACCCGGGCGCGCCGGATCGATTCTATTTGAATCTGGGCGACGGCCGTTTTCAGGAACTTTCCAGCGCCGCGGGTCTCGTCGACTCGGACGGCCGCGGGTTGGGCGTCGTCGCCGCGGATTTTGACGGATCGGGCCGGCTGAGCCTGTTCGTCGCGAATGACATGACGGCCAACTTCTATTTTCTCAACCAGACCACGGCCCCGGATCGGCTGCAATTCTCCGAACAGGCCCTCCTCTCCGGCTTGGCGTTTGACAACCAGGGTCGGTCCATGGCCTGCATGGGCGTGGCGGCCGATGACTACAACCAGGACGGCAGGCTCGACTTATTCATCACGAATTTTTATGAGCAGTCCAACGACTTGTACGCCCAGCAGCCGGACGGAACGTTTCGCGATCAGCCTCGCGAAACCGGCCTGTATGAGCCGAGCATGAGGCAGCTTGGCTGGGGGACGCAATTCCTGGATGCGGATTTCGACGGCCATCCCGATCTGATCGTTGCCAACGGACACGTCCACGATCCCCTCGAACCTCAGGTTCCCTATCAGATGCCGCCGCAGTTCTTTCGCAATCTTGGGAACGGCACATTTGCAGAGATTCCCAGCCGGCAGTTGGGCGAATTCTTCCAGAAACCCGCCCACGGCCGGTCGCTGGCCCGGCTCGATTGGAATCGCGACGGTCGCGACGACGCGTGCATTTCTCATCAAAATCAACCGGCCGCGCTGGTCACTAATCGCACCGAGACGGCCGGCCGGTTTCTCACGCTGAGGCTGGTCGCCGTCGATTCCGCCCGAGATGCCATCGGCACGATCGCGCGCGTGACGGCCGGCGACCAGACCTGGTCGCATCAATTGACGGCCGGCGACGGGTTTCACGCCGCGAATGAACGCCGGCTGGTCATCGGCCTGGGCGAGCGAACGGCCATCGACGCGCTGGAAATCTCCTGGCCGTCGGGAACGCGGCAGCAGGTCCCGACGCTGGAGTTGAGCCGGGAATGGATGGTCATCGAGCACCAGGCGCCGATCGCGCTGAGGGATTTCTCGACCGGGTCGAATTGAACCCTGGCACTGCGCGTCGCCCGGCGAGGAAGGCGATCACGTTTAATGCCGGGTAACGGGAAGCGCCCCCAGCGGCCAGCGCAAGTCTTCGTCAAATCCGCTTTCGGGCAGTTCCTCGAAGGGAAGTCCCTGTTCTTCCAACTGGTCGCGAATTTCGTGCATTGGGTTGGTCCGAAACTCTTCCGGCAGCGCGTCTTCGATCCACGCCTGGTGCTGATGAACCAGCGCAATGTTTTCCGGAGGGACCTGCCTGAGTTTTTCGGCGCGAAGTTTCCGGGAAATCCACAGCGCCTGCTGCATGACGGCATGTTGAGATTCCGGGGGTAATTTCTGAAACGCCAAGGGGCTATGGGCCAGTTCCTCCAGCACGGGCCGCGCCCGGTCTACGAGCGCCGCCAGATCCACATCCTCCGGAAGATCATGGCGACATGCCGCCGCGCCTAACGTCAGCAGCAAACCGGCAAACTGTTCGGTCGTGAGTTTTTCCTTGCGCAGTTCGCGCAGCAGAGATTTGTTCCGCTCGAACGCCCGTGCCAGCAGCGCCGAATCCCAGCTTTCCTCGCGGCGGCGGAGTTCCTCGGCGTAGAGTTCGTGAACCGGCAGCGAGCGGTCTGTCCGCCATTGCGGCTGCATGGGAAACACCGGCTGCCCAAACTCTGGGATGCGGCGATCCGGCAGCCGATCGACAATCCTGACGAAGCTGGCCCATTCCGCGGGCGTGATCCGCTCGTGAATTCGCTTCACTTCCCTGAAGCTCAGCGATTCCGGCTCGCACCCGCAGAGCCACAGGCACGCCCACCCGCACACGGCCAGCCGCAGGGAGAAAAGTTTAGCGGCGGATGAACACCAGCGGAGCATGACGAAACCGAACCAGGGCCAACTCGAGTCGACGTGGAAGAATTATCGGCAAACCGGCGGCTCCGATTCGTATGGGATTGCATTGTCCCGAGGTCTTGGGAAGAGTTTGTGCCGTCTTCGCCGCCGGGCGGGTGCAACCTCGATGCGGCCCGCTGCGGAACTTGACGATTGCAGCGATCAATCCCGTCGTGCCGATTACCCGGCGAGAGAAAACCCGGCGATTCGCTGTACCGTCAGCCAGCAGACGGCCATCTGACACCCCAGCCAGAGCAGGGTCTGCCAAGGCCATCGCCGCGATTCGTTCGCCAGGGAATCCGCAGGCCAACGGGCGGCACAGCAGCAGGCGAGGAACGGCATCAGAAAGATCCACAGCCGGGCCGCTTCGCCGGAATTCTTACCCGAAATCCACAGCCAACCCCAGACGATCATCGTCGTCAGGCACGGAGCCAACAGCAACGGCCGCGACGCCTCGCGGCGACATCCCAGGACGCGCCCGATTCCCGTCACGGACATCGCAAACACGGGCACGCCGACTGCGCACGCCAACTCCAACGGATTCACCCACAGCCAGGTCAGGTAGGTCCGCTGATTCTCCTCATAGAACCCGGCATGATTTCGGTAATTCCACCAGAACGTGTTCCACAACGCGATCCGGCCCCAGAAGCAGAACGCCGACAAGAGCGCGAGAACTGCCAGCGCAGCCGGAACGATGGTCCGAACGGCGCGCTGCCGTTCCACCGGGATTCGTCCGCTGCCCAGCGCCAACCAGCTTTCCATCAGAGACAAGAGCGCCAGCCAGAGCGCCACCGGCAAAAACGCCAGGCTGCACAGTAAGCAGAGCGACCAGACGCCCCCCGTCAGCCCGGCACGCCACGGCAAAGACGTTCGCCAGGCCGAAATCCACAGCCAGGCCAGCAGCATCGCGAAAAAGGCATAGGCTACGTCAGACTTCGGCAGAAAAATGGCGACGGCAGGAATCAACGGCCAGGCGGCAGCGCACAGCCAGCTCGTGGGGCGATCCGCGTAGTGCCTCAGGAAGCCGTACAGCGGCCAGACCGTCGCTGCGCTCAACCCCAATACGATCAACGCGGCCAGCCAGATCACGGCCTGATCGGCGGTACTGAGCGGCGGCGCGAGGGACTTGCCCGTTCGGAACCCCTGCTCCGAGTTGACGCGGAGGCTGTCAAACGCCTCTCGGACAGCCGAAGGCTGCGTGGAGTTGATCGCTGAAACGGCCGCCGGGAACGCATCGACCAGTCCGATCAGTCCGTGAAAGAACAGAAACAATCCCGGAGGATGCGTGCCGACGTGCAGCACGTCGCCTTCGCGCATCAGCGCTTCGTAGTTCGCCAGAAAGGGACCGACGCGGGGCGATTCATAGCGGGCCTTGTAGAAATAGCCCGACGAGCCGGGATAATACAACACATACGGCCAACCGCCGACAGTCGGCCCGGTGGCGCCGGTCCCCCGCACGGTCCAGATCCAGACGCCGGCGATCAGGGCCAGTCCGAGAATCCAGGCGATGCATTCCTCCCTTCGGCACTGGGGCCTGGCGAGCCGGCGCGCGCCCCACGCCGCATACGTCAGGTACGCCCCCCCCGCGAGAAGGCCCAAAAGGAGGTTCGCCTTCAGGTCAGGCGTGATCTCGTGCCGGCCCCACGTCCACTCGCCCGGGACGCCCAATGGGATCGCCGTCAACCACATCACCCCGAGCGACAGCCCCGAGCCGAGCACCATCAACAGCCAGAATATCCCGCTTCGCATCGCGTTTCACTTCCCTGACATCGTCCGAGGTGGTGGCCATGATACGGTGTTTCCTGAATCCGCGTGAGATAAAAAGAAGCCCAGGGATCGCAATCCCTGGGCTTCTGGAAAGTGAACGAGGGATGCCGATTAGTTGATGTTCGACGGCACCGTGATCGTCAATTCCGCGTTGAGCACCTGTTGAATCCGCTTCTGCGAATCGAGCAGGTGGGCCTTGGAATAGTCGTCCAGCTTCAAATCTTCCTTTTTCAAGGCAGCGGTGATCTTGTCGTTCAGCTCCGACAGCAACATGCGCGAGACGACCCGGGCATCATCGGGATAGCCCGCGCCGGCGCTGACGATGTCGTTCAGCGACTTCAACGTAATCCTCTGCAAGCTGCGGCGGAAGCTGCCGACGTAAGGCGTCCGGTTCGTGAATTCGCCCATGCCCGGTTCATTGACTTCCTTGAACACGGCGCTGGTCAGCGTTCGCAAGTGCTCGGCAAGGGTGTAGGCATCTTCATTGGCCGCCGTCTTCACTTCGCCGTCTTGCAGCCGGCTGAGCTTCGTCGGACTGAGCAGCATGTTGACGATCCGGGCCTGCATCCCGGCGACGGTGTCGTGAATCGGATAATCGAGCCGGGCCGTGTCGCGCAGTCCCCAATGACTCCACCGCGTGGCGGCCAGCGAGTTGAGCAGCGCCGGGTCGAACGTCATCGGAGACAGCACCGTCTCCGTCAGCAGTTTCATCGCGGCCCGTTGCTGCGCGGCTTCCACCGGCTTCATCGGCGCGCGGGCCTGGTTGTCGCCCTTATGATCCCGATGGACATAAACGCCGCCCGGGATGCGGGCGGTGAAGAACGCCGTCCGCCAGTATTCCCCGAACAGCAGCCCGAAGGCCTGCCGGGCGCGCTGGAATCCCTCGCCGGCTTCCACCGAGCGGTCGAGGATTTTCGGGATGAGAGCGGCGGCGGTCGCCATCTGCCGCTGGCTGTAGGTGATCGGATCTTTGCCAAGGTCGAACCGGTTGGACAACGGATCGGGATCGAACGTGCCGCGCGTGTCTTCGTCCGTCGAATAGTCCAGGCCCGGTTCGCCGCTGCGGGCCGCGATCTTGGCGAGTTCGGCCGCTTCGTCGCCGGCCACCGGCTTGTAACCGTACTCGATCGCCCAGTAATCATACGGACCGATCGCCGTGGAATAATACGCCGTCTGCTTGCCGCCGGCGGCGACGATGTTCACCGGGGAATAATCCATCACGCTGGCGACCGTCGCTTCGCCGGCTCTGGCCGGGTCTTCAATCTCGGCCAGCGTCTTCCACGAACTGGCCTTGAAGTTATGACGCAGGCCCAGCGTGTGACCGACTTCGTGCATCACCACTTCCTTCAACGCCTGCATCAGAAATTCTTCCGGCAATTCGCCCCGTTTCTCCAGCGCGCCGCCGGCCGCCAGCGCCGCGGCCGCAAAACCCATCTGATGCTGCATTCCAGTCGACAACCGGCAGCCTGCGTGCCGGCCGCGGTCGCCCAGAAACGTCTTCATCTGGGCCGAAGCCGTCAGATCTTCATCGCCGGAGAGCGCGGCGATGGCGGTCGGCGTGAAGTTCTCGTATTCCTGTTTCCAATACCGGAGGAAGCTTGCGTCGAAAATGATGTCGGCGTCGAGAATCTGACCGGTGATCGGATTCACCCGCGACGGACCCATCGCGAAGCCCGCCTCCGCCGTGATCCACCGGAACGTGTTGTAGTTCACGTCTTCGGGGTCCCAGTCGGCGTCGTCCGCCTGCTGCTCGACTTCCACCGCGTTGTCGAAGCCGAGCTTCTCGAACGCCTTGTTCCATTCCAGAATGCCGGACCGCACGATCGGGCGGAGCTTCACGGGCAATGTCTTTTCGATCCAGAACTTGATCGGCTGCTTCGGCGGCGACAACTTCGCCGCCGGGTCGGCTTTCTGCAGGTCCCACCGCGTGATGTAACGGACGAAGTGCTGATCGTCGGTGTCGTCAGAGAAATCCTTCGTCGCCGTCAGGAAATACCCGATCCGGTCGTCTGCCTTGCGGGGCTTGTAGCCGGTGCTCGGCAACTGGCTGATGCTGTAATGAACCGTGACCTGCATCCCGCGCGGATCGGCGACGGTATCCGACCCGCTCATCGGGCTGCCTGCGAAGACCGCGGCAATCTGAATTTCGCAGTTGTCCTTGAACGACTTGATCTTGCCGACCGTCGAACGATCCATCACGAAGCTGGCATTCAGCATCCGGCCGACCATCTCGTCGTCGCTGAAAAAGACCCGCGTCATGTCGACGAGATTGCCCCCCGGTGTTTCCGTGACAATGGGCAGTGCGTAGAGCACGCTGTCGGCGTAGGCCATCTTCACGGCGCTGGCTTCCGGCGTGCCGGGGCGGGCCTTGAACCGGACATTCCTGCGAAGCACGTGCATCTTGTCGCCGACTTTGCGGAACGACCACAAGACGTCGTCGCCCCAGGTCATGCCGCCGATCACCATTCCGCTGCTGACGCCCTTGGCGATGGACGTCAACACGATGAAATCCTGGTTGAGCTGCGTGTTCTTCAAGTCCACAAGAATCTGCTGATCCTTGAAATAGATGTTCCACATCTTCTCTTGCGAGAAACCTTCGGCCTTCTTGGCGCCGGCCGTCGCCGCCTCAAACTTGGAGGGGGGCGCCGGGGCTGCCGGCGGATCCGCGGCAAAGAGCGGCGCGCCGAGCAGGCCGACGGTCAACACGGTGAGAAACGACTGCGATACAGATCTCAACATTCCCGGTACTCCTCAGATTCGCAGGGGCGAAGGCAACGATTCGGGTGGATTGCAGGGGTTACGCAAGGTGCGTGAATTCTCCTCATCTATTCTACGTGCCTGTGGGGAGATTGCACGGTTCCGCTGGCGAAAATTTTGGGAAATAAGCCTCCACGAAGCGTTTCCCGAGGTGACCGCCCAAGGCATGATTTCAGGTACAACCGGCATGATGAACTTGTTGGCGCGGTATCGACGGCAGGATCGGAACGCAAAGATCGAATTGTCCGTGCCACCGGCCGAGAACTTGGTGCAATGGTCAAAAAAGATCTGACGGCCGGGAGTGCCGAGCCGTCGCCCGTCAACCCGCTTCGACGAAGACCACCAGGCAGGTGATATTGTCTTTGGAGCCGCCGGCTTCGGCGGCGCGGACGACGTTTTCGGCGATCTTCTGCGGGTCGTTGCCTGCCGCCAGCAGTCGGGCGAGTTCCTCGTCGTTGACGCCGCCGGTCGCTCCGTCGGTGCAAAGCAGCCAGCGGTCGCCGACTTGGGGGGTGACCTGTTTGGGATGAGTGCCGGTCCCGCCTTCTTTGGTGCCCAAGTACCGATACAGCACGTTGCGATAGCGATGGGTGGCCGCTTCCTCGGGAGTGAGCGTGCCGGAATCGAGCAGCGCCTGCGTCAGCGAATGATCGGTGGTCAGTTGTTGCAGTTTGCCGTCACGGAGCAGATAGGTCCGGCTGTCGCCGACGCCGCCGACGAAGAACTGGTTTCCCGCATGGACCAGAAACGTGACGGTTGTGCCCATGTTGTGCAGCCGCGTGTCGAGTTCCCCCATGGCCATGATTTCAAAATTGGCCTGGGAGACGGCTTCGTCGATGAGCTTGGTCGTCTGTTCGGAAGAAGCTTTCTGAAAATCCAGAAGTTGCAGCTTCTGCGGGATGATTTCCATCGCCAGGGCGCTGGCCCGTTCTCCAGCCGACTGACCGCCCATGCCGTCGGCAACCAGGAAGAATCGTCCCTGGGAGTCAACGTGGCAGTTGTCCTCGTTGTTTTCACGGAAATTTCCGGTGATGCTCAGAGAACCCGTACGCAACTTCATGGTGATCTCGGTCTTTGCCCGGGGGCGGTCATCCCGATGCGGGCAGTTCTACTGGGAAACAACTGACGACGAAAAGTCCATCTTACGCAAGTTCATGGCTCCGGGCAAAGGGTTTCGACCAGATCGCGAATTCCGACCGTGGTGGCCCCGATCAGCAATTCCCCGGCTTCGAACCCGGCTCCCGTTCCGAACACTCGGTTCAACCCTTCCACCAAACGGAAGACACGGTCTTTTGCCGGCGGGAATTGAGACGCATAGGCCCGAATCGCCTGCAATTTCAGGTCTAAAGTCGACGAAATGTCTACGACGATGCGGCCGCCCCCTTCCGGCCAGTCGAACGGCGAAAATCCCAGCGGATACCACAATTGTTTCTGCACCGTGTGGACCGGCAAGCCCCCGAACTCGTCATCCCACTTGGAAAGGCGGGAATAAAACACGGCCGCATCGGTGATCTGCATCGCTTGCCAGTGGTCTGGTGAAGCCATCGGCGTCTTGCCCGCCAGTCCCAACACGATTTTCGGACGGTAGGTGCGAATCTCCCGCGCCAGCGCAATCCGGGCCGGAAACGAATCGAACAAGGAACGATTGGGCAGCGTCAGCGTGCGGCGGATCGGCACGCCCAGAATCTCCGCCGCGCGCCGGGCTTCCTCCAGCCGCATCTCCGGCCCGGTGCTGCCGGGCGTCGGCTCGCCGTTCGTAAGATCGATGATCGCTGTGCGGTACCCCTGCTGATTCAGCTTCGCCAGAGTGCCGCCGCAGGCAATCTCCACATCGTCCGGATGGGCGCCGACCGCCAGGACGTCCACGGGTTCCGGTAATTCGGACGTCATGCCTTACGGCCTGTTTGCAGAATTTTCAATGCCCGCCGATGGCATCGGAGGGATCACGGAGACGACGTGGCGCTCGTCATGGGCGCGACGTGAGACGCCGCGCAGAACGCGCGTATCAGTTTGGCCAATCGGTGAGGGTGGGTCAAGTACGGCAGTTGCCCGGTACTGTGCATCCATTCGGTCTGGACGCAGGGCAACGCCTGTGCCAATTCGGACTGACACGCGGCGGCCACCTGGCCTTCGCCTTCCGTTCGGATCAGCAGCGTCGGGATGTGCAGCTTCGGCAGTTCGCCGCGGAGATCCCAGCCAGAGACGGCATCCGCCCGGCGGGCCAGTTCCCGGAGAGGCATCGCGCCGGTGGCATCGAGGTAATACTGCCATCGTGTCGGGTCGAACGGCGGAAACCAGCGACGATGGTTTTGAGTCTGAAACATCTCCCGAAACGGCAAGCTGGCCAGGTCCCGGCGGTTGTGTCGACACCAGGCGGCCAACCGGCGTTCCCCGAAGGACAACCGGCGACGCGCGAAGCCCTGGATCAGCATCAGCCGCGAGACGCGCGACGGCTCGGCATGCGCCGCGGCCAAAGCCCACGCCGCGCCATAGTTCGCGCCAAGCAGCGAGAACTCCGCATCGCCCAATTCCTCGGCGGCGGCCTGCAACAGCGTCACTTCGTGGTCGAACGGCGCGCAGCGATCAACGGTTCTGCGAAGCGTCGCGAACGGTTCGATGGTCACGCAGCGGAAATCTTCCCGAAGCAGCCACGCCAGCAGGCAATACAATTCAGCCGGTGACGTGAAGCCCGGCAGAAGATAAATCGGCGGTCCCGAGCCCCAGACACGAACGGTCGCCGTCCCAGCGGGGGACTCGACGGAAACATCAGCGCTGTGCGTCAGAAATTCGTGCCGAACATCCTGCCACATCAACGGCGGCGGACAGGCTTCCGAAAGAGAGTTCGTGCTGGACATGGAAATGCGAATGGGAAGCAACAGGAACGATGTCGCTAATGGATCAACTGCTGATCTGCCCCGCAGATCGTCAGGTAGGCGGCTTCGCAATCCGGTGCGGAACGCAATCGGTCCAGAAAGCCCGGCGTCTGCATGAGCCGGCCCAGCCGGGCCAGCACTTGCAGATGGGTTCTCGAATCCCGGCAGAGGACGAGGAAGAACAGGTCCGTCAGTTCGCGATCCGGCGCTCCGAAAGCAATTCCGCCCGGCACCATGCCGAATGCGATAATCGGCTGGCCCAGCGCATCGGGCAACGGATTGCGCGGATGCGGAATCGCCACGCCGTGCTCGAACGCCGTCGGCAAAACGGCCTCGCGTTCCTGCACGGCCTGCAAAATCACGGCAGGCTGCCAGATCTGCCAGGTGCGTCCGGCGACTTCGATCAAAGATTCCAGCACGGAGCGTTTGGTCTTGGCTTCCAGGGGAACCTGGACGGTTTCCGGCTTCAGCAGACTGCTCACCGGCGTTTGCTCGCTGACCTCCGTCGAGCGATGCGTCAGTTCCACCATCGCCAATTCGCGATCGGTGTATTCCCGCATTTCCTGCTCAAGCCAGTGCGTGATCTCCGTGGGATGAAATTGCCATTCCCCGCTGACCTTGCGGCCCGGGATGCGGCCGCGCTGCACAAGTTTTTCGATCTCGCGCCGATCACGGCCGAGCTGGCGAGCCAGTTCATCCAGAGGAAACCAATCAAGGGCCATACATCACGACCGGGCAGGCAAGCAAGCAAGGCATTTATGGCAGGTGCGGATCATCAAGGGCCGCTCCGGAAATACCAGAGCACGCCCCTTGCATCTTCAATCGCAGGCTACGGCGATGCAGTATAGCAGGTCGGCTCAGGAAATGCGTGCGGCGCCGGAGACGGATTCCACAAAACGATTGCAGGCCGTCATCACGTCCCGGGGAGGGAGTTGCCACACTTCATCGGACCAGACTTGCACATCAAACGGACCCCGATAGCCGGCGGCCAGAAACCGGTGCGCAAGTTCCGCCAACGGGAGCTCCCCCTGTCCCGGCAAGCAGCGCCGGAGCGCGCCGGTACTGGCGTCCACGACCGCATCGCCCAGTTGGACGAGAAACGTTCTTGCCGCAAGGCTGGGGATGCGGTCCATCAGTTCGGGCGACCGGACCAGCTCGCAGGCATCAAACGCCAGGCCCGCCTGGGGATGCTGCAGCGCGTCGAGCAGCGACAACGTGTCATCCACGCCGTTGAAAAACGCCGATTGCGACGGAAAACGCGGATGCATCGGCAGCAAAGCCAGCCGCACGCTGTGATCTCCCGCCTCGTTCGCCAAGAGCAACAGGGCATCTTTGATGGTCTTGCGGAAATGACCGACCGCATGACCGTTCCGACTGCCCAGCACGATGACCAGGTTCTCCGCGCCCCACAGCGCCGCCTGGCGAATCGCATCGCGCGCGTCGTCCAGCGCTTCGTCATGACTGAAGCCGAGCGAACCCATGAACCCGCCCGCCCACGAAACCGACGACGCCTTCACGCCGAATTCCCGCAGCACGGCGGCGACCGTTTCATCGTCGTATTTCGACAGCTTCGTCCGCGACAGGCCGATCCCTTCGAGGCCGGCCCCGGCGATCGCGGCCAGTTCCTCGACCAAGAGACGCGGATAGGTCGTCAGTTGGCTCACGGAGATTCTGGGGAGAACAGGAACCACCACCGGGCGGGCGCTCTCGGCCGCTGGCAGACCCACGGCTTTTCTCCAGCGACCGGACAACTGCGGATGATAATAGCTTCCGCTCACGCTGGTCTCCGTCTTAAGAATCGAAGAGGAATGCATTCGCAACATCTCAGCCTGCGAACTCACCTCGTGACGAGGTGACGCAGATTGTGCCGATCTCATTGCGGATTGCCAAGAGCAGACCGGAATGTTTTTTTCTGCGCGCTCGAGTGCGCCGCGCAGCGCGGCAATCCACTTGACGCACTGATACATCCCTGTTCCGCGCGCCGCGTTTCCTTCACGCAAATTTCTCGGCGCCCAATGAAGCCCGGACTTTCCAAGCGAAAGCCGGGCTTCGTCGACAAGAGTTAACCCGGCAGAGAAATTTTCACCGAGGGATCATCGGCGACGTTCGCCCAGACGTGCACGTGCGGCGTGCCGCGGTAATGCCACACAAACGACGGGCCTTCGATCCTCCACACATCCCAGATGCCGTCGTTGCCCAGGTCGCCGTCTTTGAAAAATGCCAACTGGCATTTCTCCAGGCCGCCTTGCGCCTGCAGGCACTTCTTCACTTCGTCCTGATCCACTTGGCGATACGGTTCCAACAGCGCCAGCAGAACTTTCTGCGCGTGCTCCTGCTGATCTTTCGACAGCTCGCCGATCCGAATGCCGACCGGCTTGATCTCCCCCGTGCGGAACTGCACGGCGCTTTCTTCGATCGACTCCGGCAAGAGCGCCTGCGCTTGCTGCTTGCCGTCGAGCATCTTAAACAACTCGTTCGCCTTGAGCGCCTGATACCAGAAGACGTTTCCGGGATGATCGGCTTTTTCATTGAACCCGGACGCCGCGTGGCCGTAGAAGATCGGTCCGCCGAAGGCCATGTGCTCGCTGCTGTCGCCGTCGCAGCGGATGGTGAGATGCCGGCCCGTCATCACGAATTCAAACTTGCCCGTTCCCGGTTCGCCGAACAGCGCAATCGACTGGTGCTTGCCGTATTCACCGGCGTCGTCGAGGAGCTGCTTCTTGATCTTCGCCTTCCAGTCGGGCTGGTACAGGCCCCAGAAGATCGCCTCGATCAGGTCCTGCTGGTCTTTGGTGAAGAAGTCGCTGGCGATGCGAATGTCGGTAATGTGCCAGTTGTTGCTGACGTGCGTTCGCAGCAGGCCGCGCGCTTTTTCCGTGTGATCCCACGCGAAACAGATCTTGTTCTTTTGCGCCGGCGTCAGCGAATCGTACAGTTTCTTGACCAGCGATTCGGGCTTGGGCGGTTCGTCGGCAGCCGGGAGAATTTTCGGGACCGCGACAATCGCCGCCGCCGCTCCCGCCGTCTGCACAAACTGGCGTCGTGTCCAATGATTCGATTCCGGTTGATCGCAATCAGGGCAACGGTTCATGTGAGGTCTCCTGCAGGTAAGGACAACGATCGGCCACAGTTTGTCGGCCACAAATTTTGACCGCAGCGCATCAGAATACGTCGCGGCTGTTCCGATTGGCAAGCGGTCCGGCTGGATGAAGGTCGGTCGGGGTGCATCCACCGGTTGATGGCCTGAAAGCCTGTTGATCTTCAGGAACGTGAGATGTCGTCTTCAGCCCGGAGGGCGATAGAACATAGCCCAGTGCGTCAGCACTGGGGAAATGGAACCAGGAATACACCAGCCCGTAAGGGCGAATGAGATTCTGCCGCCCCTGCCGCGGCTCGTTCCCAGTGCTCACGCACTGGGCTATGTTCTGACGCCCTCCGGGCTAGAAACAATCCGGATCGAGATCCATAGGGACATCCCATCAGACCAACAGACAACGGATGCACGCCCTCGGTCGCTCGATCCGCAGGCCAATTTTGCGCAGTGAAACCGCAACTCGCATCGAACAAGCAACCGCGGACCGACGTGTCATCGGTGAAACAAAAAACGCCTCCGAGAGTCGAAACTCCCGGAGGCGTTACGCCATTCGGAGACGCGGCGGCTTCCTCACCACAAAGAATCCGCCCGCCGCTGACGGTCCTCATCCCAGTCGCTTACCAGTTCTTCGGGTGCAGGAACCACCACCACTTGTCCGTCCGCTGACGGAACTGGAGATTCCATTGCCCGTCGTCCCAACGCAGCGTGGCATCGCGCCACCCGAGCGGAACCTGGGGATACGGATAGAACGGGCCGATATACGGCCACGCACTGGCGCTGTATTGCTGCGGATACGTCACCGCCGCCGAGTTCGGATACTGGGCATACGACGGCCAAGCCGTTTCCGGCACGTTCGGCATGCTGTAGCCCGCCGGGGACATGCCCGCGCCGGGATGAGCATACGGGGCCGGCGGCGGCACCGGAGCCCCCGGCGCTCCGCCACCCTGGTAGGACGCCGGAATCATCCGCGGGTCAACGCCGTTCGCCAGCATCGCCATGCGCGGATCATATCCGCCGGGTCCTTGAGCCATTGCCATCCGCGGATCGGCGCCCATCGGCGGACGGGCCGGCTGATCCGGAATCTGTTGTTCGTCCGTCACCTGCAACCGGTTGGCCACGGAGCGCACGCCCGGAACTTCGCTGGCCACCTGGGCGGCTTGTGCCCGTTGACCATTGGTCGGCACTTTGCCTTCCAGCAGGGCGACACCGTTCTGGTACCGGATTTCGATGTCGTACCCGTCCAACCGGGCGCTCGAAAGGGCCGCGCCGATGTCGTTGGCAACTTGCTGATTGCCGGGCAGGCTGGGAGGCGGCGGAATGGCCGGTCCGTTCGGACCCTCTTCTCCACTCACCTGTTGAATGCGACCGTCTCTGCCGGTGCCCTGGTGGCCGGCCTGCGTGACGCCGCCCGGTGTGCCGCGCATCCGGTTGTTCAGCGACTGCTTCGGCAGGATACCGAGCTGGTTGTCGACCTGGGTGACGCCCTTCACCTGGGCGATGATTTCAGTCGCCCGTTGTTTCTGTTTCTTGTCGGCGATCATTCCTTTGAGGGTGACGATGCCGTCTTTGTATTCGATGCTCACGTCATAACCGGCGAGTTTTTCGGCTCGCAGGGCGGAGGCGACTTTGTCCGCCATCTCCTGGTTATGGTTTTTCACCGGCGACTTGGCCGCCGGTTGAGCCCCCCGTGACTGGGCGACCGCCGTGTGGGTGAGGCCGGGCGTTGCCGCCATCAATCCCAGCATCAGCGCCCATTTCCCTAACTTGCGCATGGACCGTGCTCCTTCCGTTTCGTCCCTGACGTCTCCGAACTGGTTGGGCCGCTGAGGCCTCCCGAACCGTGATGCGAATGGCAGCACCCCGACTCGGCCGCCGATTTTTGCCGGCGGGCAGCTTCGCCGAACCTCGTTCACGAAGTCTGCTGTCTCCTTTCATCGGTTGGGACAGTCCGGTTGCACAAACTTTTCTGGTTATTTCGGGAAAATGTGCCGTATCGGTTGTGACGGGATGAATGCGAACCATGGCCGTAACAAGCAGTGGTTCAACAGGTTGCGTCGCTTGCCACATACGAATCTTCCGTGGTGCCCAAGCCTGGAGCACCTTCGGCCCCCGAAACGAAAAATGACCTCCCAGCCAGAAAAACAACCGGCACTTGTGTATAACCGGCTGGGCGGGAATTTGAGTTATCACCCGCGGATGTTGTCAGACGCTTTGAATCAAGAGATCTAGAAACCGGGCGGTCTCCGCAAGATTATCATCACTGAAGCCGCGTTGACTGCGGAACATCCTCTTTGATATTTCGTGTCTGTTTCGTGTCAATTCCTTGATGAAAGCCGTCGCGTGCCTGCTGCCACGAAGACTCGACCGCCGATGGTGACGCCCCGGGTGAAACTCTGGCTGGAAGCGAACGGGGAAAGCGTGTTTTGCCGCGGGTTGGCCGACATGCTCGTTGCTGTGGACCGGACGGAATCGATCAAGGCCGCGGCAAAGGATGTCGGGCGGAGCTACCGCTTCGTCTGGGCGCGGATTAAAGAAGCAGAGGAGGCACTGGGAGCGAAACTGGTGGAAGCCCATGTCGGCGGAAGCGGCACGCGGCGAAGCCCATTGACGCCGTTGGCCAAAGACCTGCTGCAAGAATTCGAGCAGCTCCGAGCCGCCGTGTTTCAACTGGTGGACAAGGACTTCGACCGGCGCCTGCAGCAGACGCTGAAGAAGCATCGGAAAACTTCGTAAACAGGCCAGCGCTCTGCCTGTTTTGGACGCTTGCAATGGCTGCACGCTCCGTGTTACATTTTCACTCTGATCGCACCACTGTGCAATTTGGTGCTTCCGCTCCAGGTGCCGCCCCCAGTGAGTTCCCGAAGATGCCCGCCACGCTGTTGCCGCGACATCACGGATTGTTCACGACCTCGCGCCTCCAGTCGATCGCATCCGGCGCCGATGTTCCCAAGCTTCATGATTGGCTGCTGTTGGCGGCACTCGGCGTGCTGGCGGCTTACTCCTCGACGTTTCTTGACATTGGCATCAAGAAAGTTCCAGGACAGGCGATTCTGCGAGTCGTTTTCCCGATGGCGTTCGGATTGGCGCTGGTCCCGCGACGGGGCGCCGGTTGCGTGATGGGTGGCACCGCGGGCCTTGCGGCGGCAACACTGCAGATCGCCGGTTTCCGCGGCGAGGCGCTGGGCTACGGAGCGCTGGCCAGCCTGACCGCCACCGGACCGCTATTGGACTGGACGCTTCGCCGCGCTTCCGGCGGCTGGCGGCAAATCGGCGCGTTCATGCTCGCCGGCCTTGCCAGCAATACGATCGCCTTCGGCGTCCGAGGCATCGTGAAAGCGATCGGCTGGGAAGAAGTCGGCAAGAGGCCGCTCGGCGAATGGCTCACGCAAGCCGTCGGCACCTATGTCCTCTGCGGAGTGATCGCCGGGCTGATCAGCGGCGGAGTGCTGTTTTCCGTCAAGCCGCGCGAAATCGGCCGTCCCAAGGAGACCGAAGAGTGATTTTCGTCGGCATCGACGACACCGATATCCTCGGCGCGCGCGGCACCAATCAACTCGCGCGGGAGATCGTACGCCAGGCGGCAGATCGCTGGACCTGTCGGCGAATCATTCGACATCAGTTGCTGTTCGATCCGCGAATACCGTTCACGTCGAAGAACGGCTCGGCGTCGATCGCGCTGGAGCCGAAGAACGGATCGTTGCTGTCCGAATTGATCGAACTGTGCCTCCACGTGATGCAGGCCGATTTCATTCCCGGCAGCGATCCCGGCTTGTGCGTCGTGGAGTCCGTGCCGGGGGCCATCACCGAATTCGGGACGCTGTGCCAACGAGAGATCGTGGTGCAAAGCCAGGCCCGTGAACTGGCCGCGGCGCACGGAGTTTTCTTGGATGGACTGGGCGGCACGGAAGGGGGCGTGATCGGCGCGCTCGCCGCGGTCGGCCTGGCCGTCACGGAAAACGACGGCCGCATCATTCAATGGGAAACCTGGCCCGATGATATGTCGGGTTTGCAAGCGGTGGCCGCCCTCGCCGCCCGGCAAGTCCTCGTCAGGGAATTCCATCGGCCGGTCGCCGTGCAGCATGGCTGGATCGATGTCGGCAAACACCTGCGGCCCAATTTTCGCGGCGGCCAAGCCGTCGTGTTCGTGCAGCCGCAAACCGCCGCCGACGGCCAGACAATTTTCTCCGCGTTGAAATTGACCTGAGGACCAGCAGATGACGTATCGACGATTTCGGCGTGCCGGCTTTACGCTGATTGAACTGCTGGTGGTGATCGCCATCATCGCCATTCTCATCGCCTTGCTCTTGCCGGCCGTGCAGCAGGCCCGAGAGGCCGCGCGGCGAACGCAATGCAGGAATCATCTCAAGCAGATCGCCCTGGGGCTGCACAATTATGAATCGTCGCATTCCGCATTTCCATTGGGCGTGCTCGGGACCACGGGGACGTCGTCGCCGACGAACCCGCTCACCACGTGGCATGCGCTGCTGCTCCCTTACGTCGATCAGGCGCCGCTCTACAACAAGTACAACTTCAACGCGCCGTATGACAGCACGAACAACGCCGCAGCCGTGATTTCCCTGGTGCCCGTGTTTCGATGTCCGACGCAATCCCTCGAAGGCGTGATCGACAGCAAGTACGGCTTCAGTCACTACGCCGGCAACGCCGGGACATCGCCTGGCGCCAATGACGGAATCTTCTATCCGCTGTCGTCCGTTCGCTTTCGCAACGTGACGGACGGAACGTCGAACACTCTCTGCGCCGGAGAAATCGCCGGAGAAATTCGCGGGTGGGCGCGCGGAAGCTGCAATGGATGCAGCGCATGCAGCGGCGGGGGCGGAAGCCAGGGGTTTGCCCGGTCGGTGTTGCGGTGGTGGAAAGCCTTCCCTGCATGCGCCCAGGGGGGCTTCAATCGCCCGGTGACGGCGTGCTGCGAGAGCCTGTTCCAGTTCTCCGGCCCGCATGTCGGGGGTGCGCACTTCGCCCTCGCCGACGGCAGCGCCCGGTTTCTCAGCCAGAACATCGACGTGCAGGTCTATCGCTCGCTGATCACCCGCGCTGGCGGCGAACTCGTCGGCGAGTTCTAATTTCTTCCCTGTTGATCTCGCGCAGGCGCCCCCTCACGCTTGCGATTTTGCACCCGTTTTCGCATCCTGGCGCTTTCCTCGTTGCCCCCGTACGGACCCCGGAATGGACTCGGCTGCCGCTCCCTTAGCGCAAATGCAACTCCACGGCGTGGAGATCGTTGACACCTTCGCCGAGGCGTTTCCCATCAAGGCCGCCCGGCTGATTATTACGGCCGAGGAATCTCGCTGGGCCGATACGGCCGCGACCGTCCTGTGCGGCAACGCCACCAGCGTCATTGCCTGCGATGTCGAAGCCGCCATCGAGCGGACGGTTTCCTCTGAGGAAACGCCCGACGGCCGGCCGGGGGTTTCCGTGCTGGTTTTCGGGTTCAGCGTTGAGAGTCTTGGCAAGGCCCTGCAGAACCGCGTCGGCCAGTGCGTTCTCACCTGCCCGACGACAGCCTGCTACAACGGCATCTTCGATTGTCCGAAGGAGAAACGGATCCGCATCGGCGGGGCCATCCGATATTTCGGCGACACGTTTCAGAAATCGAAAAAACTCGGCGACCGCCGCTTCTGGCGGATTCCCGTCATGGACGGCGAATTCCTCTGCGAAGATGACTTCGGCACCATCACGGGCGTCGCCGGCGGCAATCTTCTCATCTGCGGCAAGTCATCGGCAGCGACGCTCCGCGCCGCAGAAGCCGCCGTCGCCGCCATCCGTTCCGAACCCGACGTCGCCTTGCCGTTTCCCGGCGGCATCGTGCGCTCCGGCAGCAAGGTCGGCTCGAAGTATCCGAAATTGAAGGCCAGCACAAACGACGCCTATTGCCCGACACTCAGGAATCAGACGCCGACGGAACTCCCCGCGGATTGCCGGGCCGTGTACGAGATCGTGATCGACGGATTGAGCTTCGACGCCGTGAAGTCCGCCATGCGCCGCGGCCTGCACGCCGCGGCGAACTGCCCGAACATCCTCCGCATCACCGCCGGCAACTATGGCGGGAAACTGGGCAAGCATCATTATCATTTGCGAGAGTTAATCTCATAGCCGCCGCCCTGTGTTATCCAGGCAACATCGTCGCTTGCGGTTTCGCACACTCTCCAGGAGATCCCATGAAAATCGCGACGTTTCAGGGGCCGGTCGTGTTTGGTGACTCCGAGGCGAACCTGGCGACCACCGAGGCCGCGCTCCAGGACGCCGAGTCGCAAGGGGCCGAGATCCTCGCCATGCCGGAGACGTTTCTGCACGGGTTTTTCTCGGCGGAGAAGTTTTCGCCGGACCACACCGTGGATTTGAAAGGCGCGCTCTTCCAGGGAATTCTGAAGCGGTTTCAAAAGTTTCAATGCCTGCTGCTGCTCGGACTGAACGAGCGCCGCGGCGACCGGGTGTTTAATACCGTCGCGGTGATCAGGCAGGGCCAGCTCGTCGGCACGTATTCCAAAACTTATGCCTACATGAGTTATGAAACCCGCGGCGATCAGTTTCCGATCTTCGAGCACCGCGGCGTGAAGTTCGGCATCGCCATCTGTGCCGACACGTCGTACATCGAACCGGCCCGCATCCTCGCGATGAAGGGGGCCCAGATCCTCTTCACGCCGCACTTCAATTACATCAGCTACGAACACGTCGCGAATCACACGATGGAAGTTCGCAATCATCATATTGCGATGGCGATCGACAACGGCGTCTACATCGCCCGGGCGAATGTCGTCGTGCCGGAATCGGTCGGGACCGAGCCGTTAGGTTATGCCGGGGTCGGCGTGGGAGACAGCGTCATTCTCGACCGGCGCGGCCGTGTGCTGGCCGAAGCCGGCATCTCCCGAAGGGCACTGCTCGTCGTCGAGATCCCCGACGACGACCTGAAGAAAGGCGGCCCTGCGCGCTGGCGTCAGACCAGCCCCGCAATTGCCGCGGCGCTCTACGAACAATATCAGGCCATGTTCGCCGAACACCGCAACCTGCCCCTGGGGCGGCAGTAATACCAATCCCAACAATTGACAGCGTTCCCTCAATAGGTCCCGGCGTTGCCAACGCCGGGCTTTGGTGAAATCTTGACGCGCCGTTAATTGTTGGGATTGGTATCAGGCATGGCGGCATGGCGACATGGCCGCGAAGGCACACGCCTCTTGCCGGAATTTTCGATCTCTGCTACAGCACCGTCTTCCAGTTCGCCCACCGACGGAGCAGGGATGCCATGTCGACGCCGAAAACCATGATTCTCTGGACGCTGGCAGTGATTCCGTTCGGCGCAGCCGTGCTCGCTCATCTCCAGGGAAGTTCGCCGACGCTGTCGGTGACGCGGCCGGCGCTCCCTGCGCTGGCCTTTGATCAATACCTCGTCGATCTCGGCCCGGTGCAGCCGGCGTCGGAAGTCCGCGCGAATTTTGTCTTCCGTCACCGCGGCACGCAACCGGTCAAGATCCTCAAGATGACGCCCAGTTGCGGGTGCCTGCAGCCGCGCTTCCTGAAAATGACGGCCGCCCCCGGTCACGTTGCCGTCTTCGACCCCGGAGCGACCGATGTCCTGGTCCTCCGCGTGCAGCCGGCGAATGAATCCCCCGGCCGGCATGAATACTTTGTCGACATTCAATACGCCGATCCCGAACCCCGCGAAGCCCGAGTCACATTCCGGGTCGAACTTCCTGAAAAAGGGATCAGCATCTCCCCGCCGGCGATCATGGTCTACCAGTTCAGCGACCAGCCGACCGTGATGCCCTGCCTCATCACCGATACCCGCAATGTCGCGTGGAACGTTCGCGGCGTTTCGGTGAGCCTGTCGTATGTCGACGTTGAAGTCGGAGAATCGTCCCACACGGAGGCCGGCACGTTCGAGCAGCCGTTGAAAATCACCGTCGCAGCGAAAGTCCCTTACGGCCGGCACCGAGGACTGATCACGGTTCACACCGACAACCCGGAATACCCGGAATTGAAGATCCCCCTCATGATCCAGGGGCCGGAAGACCTCGACGCCAGCGACGCGTCGGAAGAGCACACCGTGCCCTGACTTGACCCGGAGTGTATGATTCCAAGAGCAAGGCCCGGCGTCCGCGACGCCGGGATGGTCTTCGGAGCCAGCGCACCGTCCATGTCAGCCACCCGGGATTGCACGAACACCTCGACGGCATTTCCCCGTCCGTCGTCCCGCTGGCGGCGCGGCCTGCTTTGCCTGGCCTCGTTTTGCGTCGCCCCGTTGGGCTGGTTCGTGCCCCGACGGTTCTTTCGTCGCGTCACCGAAGAACGCCTCGAGCAGGGGCTCGTGCTCATCTTGCCCGGTATCGAAGGCCGCAGCTTTTTCAATCTGTCGATCCTGCATGGCTTGCTGGACGCCGGAGTCCCCTATGCGCTGGAAATCGTTGACTGGACGACCGGCAACAAGTTTCTGACGCTGTACCATCTGCGGGCCTGGCGGCGAAATCTGCGGATGGCGAAGGAAATTGCCGCCAGGATCGTCGCCTATCAAAACCGTTATCCCGGCCGGCCGGTGTGGATCGTCGGCCATTCGGGCGGCGGCGGGATGGCACTTCTGGCCGCCGAAGCGGTACCGGCCGGTCATCGGCTCACCGGATTGATTCTGCTGGCCGCCGCCGTCTCGCCGCGCTTTGACGTCGGCCCGGCGCTGGGCAAAACGGAGCGCGGCATCTGGAGTTTTCATTCCTGGCTCGACTGCCTGTTCGTCGGCGTCGGCACCTCGCTCTTCGGCACCCTCGACGGCTGGCATCTGCCGTCCGCCGGCATGGTCGGGTTCTACCGAACGCCGAACCCCAAAGACCGAACGCCGCAAGGCCCGTCAGCCGCTTCGCCCGATCTCGTCCAGACACCTTACCATCCGCGAATGATCGCCGGTTTCCACCTCGGCGGCCACTTCGGCTGCGTGCACCGGGTCTTTATTTCCGAAAGTATCGCCCCGGTGATCTGCTCAGAGCCGCAAGAAACGCTCCGGTAGAATTCACCGTCTCTACTTCTCATCCAGCAATTCCACCGCCACGAACTTCTTGCCCTCCAGCATCTCCAGACTCGCGCCGCCACCCGTGCTGACGTGGGTGACTTTGTCCGCCAGGCCGAAATCCTGGATGGCCGCCGCGCTGTCGCCCCCGCCGATGATGCTGGTCGCGTGGCTGGCGACAATGGCCTCGGCGACGGCTTTCGTCCCGACGTCAAACGGCGGCATCTCGAAGACACCCATCGGGCCGTTCCAGACGATGGTCTTGGCCGACGTGATCACCGAGGCATAGCACTTCACCGTTTCCGGGCCGATGTCGAACCCTTCATAGGCGTCCGGGATTTCGCCCGCTTTGACGACGACTTTGTTGCACGTCGGCTTGAAGTCGTCGCCGCAGTGCGTGTCGACCGGCAGCATCAGTTTCGATCCGCCTGCCGTGAGGAGCTCTTTGGCGAGGTCGACTTTGTCTTTCTCGACGAGGCTTTTCCCCACGCGGCCGCCCTGGGCTAACGAAAACGTATACGCCATCGCCCCGCCGATCAGCACGTGATCGCACAAATTGAGCAGGTTCTGTATCACGTTGATCTTGTCCGAAACTTTTTTCCCGCCCACGATCGCCACGAACGGCCGCTGCGGATGCGCGACGGCTTCCGACAGGAACTTGATCTCTTTCTCCACGAGAAATCCGCAAACCTTCGGCTTGCCGGGCATGGCGTTCGGCACGGCGACCATCGAGCCTTCCGTGCGGTGGCACGTCCCGAAGGCGTCGTTGCAGTAAATGTCGCCGAAGCCGGCGAGAATGCCGGCGTACTCGGAATCGCCTTTCTTTTCGCCCTTGTTGAAGCGGACATTCTCCAGCAGCAGAATTTCGCCGTTCTTCAGTTCGCCGGCCTGCGTCTGGGCGTCCACGCCGACAGTGTCCATCGCGAAATGGACCGGGCAGTTCAGCAATTGCTGCAACCTCAAGGCGACGGGTTGCAGACTGTACTTCGCATCGGCGACAGCGTCCTTCCCTTCCGGCCGGCCGAGATGACTCATCAGCACCACTCGGCCACCGCGGTCCAGCACGGACTTGATAGACGGCAGCGCTTCGGTGATCCGCCGATCGTCGGTGATTTGCAGCCGATCGTCCAAGGGGACGTTAAAGTCCACCCGCATCAGGACGGATTTGCCTTGGACATCGACATCGGCGATGGTTTTCTTGGCCATGGGTCGGCGTACTTTCTGCGCTGTGCTGGAATCGACGATTACCGGGAGAAAAGTCTCCCTCACGGGACCGGGTACCATCGTAGATCGTGAGAGGCGGAGTGCCAAGTTCGCGGCGAAGGAAGTCGGCTGGTCAACCAAGCTCCGATGCTGCATAATTCACAATCATGAAGCCTATTGATCCGCAACGCATCGAGATTCTGGACCCGCTGGTGGCGGGTATCCTGCGTAAAAAAACGACTGCCGAAAAATTCCACCAGATGGCCGAGGCAGGCCGTACGGCACGAATCATCTTGACTCACACAATTCGGCAAGCTCATCCGAAGTGGAACGAGTCGGAGATATCAGCAGAAGTCGCCCGGAGAATTTTGCGTGGATCAGATTGAACTGTTGCGAACAGCGACGAACATTCTTGATCGTTTGCGGATCCCGTACTGCGTCGTCGGGTCGATGGCCAGCATGTGCTACGGCGAAACGCGATTCACCAATGACCTGGATCTGCTGATCGATCTGAAACTTGAACAAGTTGCTGCATTGTGCGCAGAATTCCCGGAGCCGGAGTACTACGTCAGCGAAGCCGCTGCTACGGAAGCGGCAAAACACCGCCGGCAATTCAACGTCATTCATGTGCCGTCAAGTTTTAAGATCGACTTTATGCTCGTGAAGAGCGCGGCGTGGAATCAGCGGCAAATCTCTCGGCGTCAGCGCAAGGAGTATGCAACGGGATTAAACATTGAGGTCGCCGCCCCGGAGGACGTCATCCTCGGCAAGCTGGTTTATTACAAAGAGGGAGAATCGCCAAAACATCTGCGAGATATCGCCGCGATGTTGCAAGTCAATGGGGATCTGATCGACCGGGACGACGTTGCCAAATGGGCGGATGAGTTAGGCGTTCTCGACATCTGGCAGGCGATACTCACACGGTTGAAGGATGCGGAGTGATAAATCGTGAGCGCCATGTATCAGATCGGCATTCGCCTGATGCGCGGTATTCTGGTGGCCGCGCTGGCGGGAGGCATCGGCTGGATCGCCGTGCAACTGCCAGTCGGGATGGTGCTGGCACGGAATTTTACCTCGGCTGAGCAGATGACGCTGGAACGAATCTGGCTGGTCGGCTGCGTGCTGTCTGGCTTCCTGATCGGTGTATGCTACAGATCCAACTGGCTCACCGGGAGATTCCGCTGGATTTGCTGGGGCGCAGTGATCAGTCTCGCGGGACTGGTGGTACTGAGTAACTGTCTGCAAAGCTTGTTGCCGAGTCGGCCCATGCAGCCCTCGCCGGTTCAGATCCTGGGGCGCGGTGTCCGAGTGGACGATATCGCATTCACTTCCGCACCAGGCGCCCTTCTCGCCGGCGGTTTCCTCGGGTGGTACTTTCACCGGTACCGGACCAGGCAGAAACACGGCGAACTCGCAAGCGACCAGCGTGACCCTTAACCTTCAACCATCGACCCTCAACCTTTACAGAATCCCCGGGCCTTTCACGTCAATCCCCTTGAGCATCATCTTCAACTCTTCGGCGTTCGGAGAGATCTCGAAGGCGTCGGCGCGGCTGATGAATTCTTTCTTCAGGAAGTGGTACAGGCTGTCATTGAACAGTTGCATGCCGTCCGCCTTGCCGATGCGGATCGCCGAGGGAAGTTTTTCGTCTTCCTTCTCCAGGATCAATTTGCGGATCGTGCCGTTGAAAATCATGATTTCCTGGATCGGCACGCGCTTCGGCTTGTCGACGATGGTCGCCAGCAGCTTCTGCGCGACGATGGCCTTCATGTTGAAGCCCATCGAACTGCGCAGCGCGTTGTGCATGGACTGCGGGAACAAATCGAGAATACGCCCGATGGTCGACGGGGCGCTCGAGGCGTGGATCGTTCCATAGACCAGGTGCCCTGTTTCGGCGGCGTGCATGGCCGTCTCGAACGTTTCCTGGTCGCGCATTTCGCCCACCAGCATGATGTCGGGGTCTTGCCGCACGGCGTGCTTCATGGCGACGTGGAAGTCGATCACGTCGCAGCCGAGTTCGCGCTGGTTGATCAGGCACTTGTCCGACGTGTAGACGAATTCGACGGGGTCCTCGATCGTGAGAATGTGCTTGATGTAATTGTGATTGATGAAGTCGAGCATGGAGGCGATCGTGGTCGATTTGCCGGACCCTGTCACGCCGGCGAGCAGCACCATGCCTTGATCGTACACGCAGAGATCTCGAAGGATCGGCGGGAGGAACAGGCCTTCGAAGTTCGGGATCGTCCGTTCGACCTTTCGGCTGACCATGCCCATCTTGCCGGCCTGGATGAACAGGTTGACGCGGAAACGCCAGCTCTCGCCTTTGTGTTCCATCACGTGGGCGTAGTCGGCCCCGCCCGTGGTGAAGAAGATTTCCTTGTTGCGTTCGTCCATCATCGGAAGGCAGAGTTCCTTCATCCGCTCTTCGTCGATGGGGGGCATATCGAGCGGCTTGAGCGTGCCGCGGATGCGTAAGATCGCCGGCCGGCCGACCTGCAGGTGCAAGTCAGACCCGTTTAGTTCAATCAGGGCTCGGAACAGCTTATTGACCTCGAGATCGCGCAGGAGCGCGGAACCAAGCCGAATGGTATTGAATTTGGGAGACGCTGCGGAACCGCCACTCATGATCAATGTTCCTTCCGGACGGACGACGGGAATACGTAAGAAAAATCAGCCCCCGCCATTCTAACCGATCTGGCTGCGGGAAGAACAACGGATTTTCTTCCGGCCGGATTGGAGAGTGCCGGCGCGGATTGGTGGTCTGATAGCCTGTCGATTTACAGGAACGTGATATTTCGTCTTCAGCCCGGAGGGCGTTAGAACATAGCCCAGTGCGTCAGCACTGGGGAAACGGGATCAAGACAATACCAGCCCGCAAGGGCGAAAGAGATTCTGCCGCCCCTGCCGGGGCTACGGTTCAGCCGACCGCTCATTCCCAGTGCTCACGCACTGGGCTATGCTCTGTCGCCCTCCGGGCGAAAAACAATCCGGACTGAGATCAATAGGGAATTCCCATCAGACCACCAAACGACGGATGCACCCCCCAATGGAGAGTCCGGGCGCGGATTGTTTTCTCTCCCCGCGGAGGGAGAGTATCGACTCTTCGGTTTCTGATCTGGTTCCGGGCCATTCTGCCCGTCGCGGGTTTTCCGGGTTCGACTTCGGCGCGAAGACTCGTTTCGGAATTTGCCATTGTGCGTTCCTCAAATCCGAGGAATACTTTCAATTCGTCCTTGGTACGGTTCCTTCCCTGGATGGCTGTCCAACGCCCTGGGACTATTTTTTTCTGGTCCATGACAATCCGTTTGCAGTACGAAGGACGTTGCCTTGAACGGAACCGGACGAGTGATCTCGACGAACGCGCCGTTCGATGACGCGCGTCTGCAGGAACTGGCCTTGGAACCGGTGGAAGACTTGTTCCCGGCGATGAAGTCCGCCTCGGCGGCGGCCCCCTGGCTCGTCGTCTTTGCGTTCCTGCCGCTGGTGTGCGGCGCGATGGCCTGGACGCTGAACGATCACTGCGCGCGGTGGGCGCTCCGGGCGTTGGACGCCGCCCGATCGACCGGGACTCCGTCCGCCCAGGTGCTGGCGAATGTTCCGCCGCTGGCGACCTGGCTGACGGCGTGGCTGATGCGGGTGTTCGGGGCCGAGTCGCGAATTGTGCTGATCAGCGTCTCGTCCCTGGCGGTCGCCGGGACCGTTTTTTCCGCCGCCCGGTTGGGCCGTCGACTCGGCGGTCCGCGCGTGGCGTTCCTGACGGTCCTGTGCTGCGCGGGCCATCCGCTGCTGCTCAACTGCACTCAGACGTGCAGTCCGGAATCGCTCGGCGCGTGCCTGATGACGGTGAGCCTGGAGAGATTTCTCGCCCATCTCGACGGATCGGTCGGCATCTGGTCGGGACGCCTGCTGGCCTCCGGCCTGGCTTGGGGCGGTTGCATGTTGGCCCTCGGCTGGCCGGCGCTGGCATTGGGAATTGTCTTGATGATCCATGCCCTGCTCTGCAGCGCATCGCCCGGCGCGCTCACTGCCCCGGCCATTGCGGCCCGGCAGAATTTCCGACGCAGCCTGGCCGTGTGGTGGTTCGCCGGCGTCGTCTCAGGGGGCTGGCTGTTGATCAGTGCGCTGCGAGCGCAAGGCATGGCCGCAGCCTTCGACGGGCTGATCGAATCCGAAGCCAACCCGATCTCTCCGTTGTTCCCGGACGCGTCTCGCATCGTCCACTGGGGAACGACGATGGGCCACCTGTTTCTGCTGGGCTGGATGGCTCTCGGGGTTTTCACGGTGCTGCGAAATCCCCAGGCACTGTTCTCGGAACAGAACGACGGCCGGGCGCTGGCCGTCTTGCTGTGGTGGCTGATTCTGTTCCTCGGCCGGAGTTTCGCAGCCCAGGCCGGGGCCGATCCGACGTTGTGGGACGTGCTGCAAGTCGTCCCTGCCTGCCTGATGGCGGCCTCGGGCATGGAAGCGGTCTTGCAGAGGACAGTCAGCCGGGAATGGCTTCTCTCCGGCATCCTGGTCGGGCTGTGGAGCCTGGCGGTGCACGTTCCTTTGGGGAATACTCCGGCGCTGCACGGGGCGCTCTTCGCGGGGACTCTGGTCTGTTTGACGCCTTTGATCTGGAATTTGGTGCAGGCGCGCTCGGTGCGCTGGACCGAGGGGCAAATTCGAACCGCGCTCTGCGGACTTCTGCTGAGTACCGCGATCGCCCACCTCGGCTGGGGAGTCGCGCAGGCGTTTCCCGGTACGGTGTCGGAAGTCCGGCTCGCCGAACAGTTGGCAAAGCTGAAAGATTCGTCGCCGCCGCCGGGCGCCGTGGTCATCGTCACCGATTCCCCTCCGTCGCGTGCGCTGGTCTTTCAATTGCGCAGGACCTGGCCGCAGGCGCCGCTGATCGTCGCCGACCGCTGGGAAACGGCCGTGTCGCAACTGCTTCCGTCGGTCGGCAACTGGTCGGATGCCGAGTTTCTCGTCGTGGAACTGACGCGGAGAGATTCCCAGTTCCGTAGGCCGGGCGCCGGGTGGATCGTCTCTCCGGCCGGCGAACCCAGGCGTTACCGCGGCGACAAGCTCACCTTGCATCGCGTGAGCATTCAAAGCCCGTGACCGAGTGCCGTCACGCCGCGGCGCCGCATCGCGCGAGCACGCCGTTGTTCTCGATCAGCCGCTCGAACGCCGCCCATACGCGGGCCGTTTCCAGCTCGCGAAAACAGGCCAGGTGGGCGACGCCGGAATTGGGGCACGTCTTTCGATAGCTGCCCGCGCAGGAAACCTGCGTCGATACCGTTTCATGCTTTGGCCCACTCGGACCGGACCGCGCGGCGTCGGTGCACGTGAAAATTCCCAGCGTCGGCGTCCCCAACCCGGCGGCCAGGTGCATCGGCCCGGAATCGTTGCTGATCACGGCATCCACGCGCTGCAACAGCGCGGCAAGCTGCTTCAACGTCGTTTGCCCTGCGAGATTGCGAATCGTCGCCGGAAGGCCGCTCTCCCGGCACCGCGATTCCAAAGCCTCTGCTTCGACCCGTTCGGATGGGCTGCCCAGAATCACCGTCCCGGCGTTCCAGGTTCGTCCGGCCCGGATCAGCACCTCCGCGAACTTATCCGCCGGCCAGCGCTTCGTCACCCAGCGCGCGCCGGGATTCACGGCGATCCATGGCCGCGGAATATCCGCCAATTGCAGCGCGGCCCACTGCTGATCGGCCGGCGACACGGCGATCTGGGTCTGCGCCGGCGACCGGTCGGCTTCCAGCGCATCCAACACTCGCAGATAGCGTTCCCACGCCGGGACATTGCGGCCCGAATCCGGCACGACGTGCGTCAGCGTCCAGCGCGAGCCTTCGCGGGCCGTAGCCAGTCCCAGGCGAATCGGCGCGCGCGAGGCGGCCGTCATCACGCCCGTCCGTAATAATCCTTGCAGGTCGATCGTCAGTTCAAATCGACGCGACCACAATTCGGAGAGCAGGCGCTTCCAATCCCGGAAAGTTCCCTGCCGGCGAAAGAGGATGACATCTTCCAGATCGGGATGGCCGGTCAACAGTTCTTCCAATCCTTGCTGAACGACCCACGAAATCCGGGCCGAGGGGAACCGTTGCCGCAGCGCCGGCAGCAACGGCATGGCCTGCACCACATCGCCCAGCGCGCTGGGCTTCACGATCAGGATGCGTTCGAGTGTCTTGGGGAGTGAAAGCATGGGGTAAATCATGACGCAGAAGAGACGGAAGAAATCGTCGCAGGTCCTGGTCGGCGCGAGATGGTAAGTCAGCAGGCAGCCAAGGAACAAGAGGAATCAGGCGAAAATCTGTGCCAAAGCCGGTTCACTGCGGTTTTTCGAAGACAAATTTACAAAATGACCCGAACGGACAAATTCGGATTGACGGAAATTTGCGACCCGCATATGTTCCCGCCCGTCATCACTGAATCGCACGTCGATTCCAACGTTCGCCGCGATGACAACCGTGTCCGTCGAATGAATTTCCGTCGTAAGGAACGATAACACTTGGCCGGCCCGATGACGGCAGCAGGATGCTGTTTGACCGAGCCGGTTGCGGGGACCCGTTGACAAGGACGTCGACGCCCCCCTTGAAAATCGGTTGCGACCGATCGCCCCGGAAGCAGTGTGAGTCCTTCGCCCCCCTGGGACCGCCTGCTTCCGGGCATTTTTTTTTGCGCGGCGATCATGTCGCCGTCTCCCGCGCCAGCAGCCGGTTGATCTGCTTCAAACTGTCGACCTGAGCGCGAATTTCCTCGTCCGACCAGTCCCACCACTGGATCTGCTGCAGGCGCTCAATCACGCTCGGTTCGAATCGGTAACGGACGATCCGGGCCGGATTTCCAATCACGACGGCATACGCCGGCACATCTCGGGTCACGACAGCCCTTGCCCCGATGATGGCCCCGTCGCCGATGGTGACATCCCGCTTCGAC
Source organism: uncultured Planctomycetaceae bacterium (assembly GCA_964388415.1). Taxonomy (GTDB): domain Bacteria; phylum Planctomycetota; class Planctomycetia; order Planctomycetales; family Planctomycetaceae; genus CAZDGB01. The sequence goes on from CAYMAO010000029.1 coordinate 36,723, forward strand.
ACGACGCAGACCCCGTTCCCGATCCAGACGTCATTGCCGATCCGCAGCGTTCCGAAGGGGCAATCGCGGACTTCGGGATAACCGAATCCCGACAGCGGGTGATTGCAGACCGCGCCGGGAAACACCGTGCTGGGATGCTGCGCCTGCGGCCCGACCATCACGAAGAATCCCTCGGCGATGGACGTGAAATTTCCGACCTCAATCGTCGAACTGAAGTCGTTCGAGTAGCCCATGCAGTAACTCCAGCGGCCGAGCTGCATTTCTTTCATGATTGGTCCTTACGCATCACAACGATTGACGGTGTTTTCCGGAACGGTCCCGGCGTCGCCGACGCCGGGCTTTGGGGGTTTCCAAGTGCGGTGAATTTCCGGGAGTCGTGTTACATCCGGCTGCAGAGATGACGGTAGATGTCCCAGGCCATCGATTCGTAGGACGTGAACGCCTTCGTCTGCGGCGGCCGATACGGCTGGCAGATGAGGTCCAGCAGTTCATCCTGGGTGCGGAAGGTCTGGACGTCCAGATCGTCGATCAAGCACGGCCTGAGGAAATCGCGCTGCCCTTCCGGGATGTGCGGACAATCGGCCGGGGCGAGAATTTGGATGCCGCGCGCGGCCATGTCGATCACCGAAAATCCGTAGGTTTCCCGGTGAGTGACGACGTACTTCTCGAAGCGGGCCGTCTGCTCCAGGTAGCCGCGATAATGCGTCCTGGGGATGCGCGTCTCGTAAGGGTGAGTGACGTGATCCGGAATCACGATACGGCTGAACGAATACTCGCCGGCCAGCGGCGCGACCCAGCCGGCGATCTGCTCGGTCATGTCCGGTTCGAAATGCGGCTTGTAATCGAGGAGCACGGACCTCGGCGTCTTGGGCTCAATTCCCATGAACTCCGTCAGGCAAGGCAGCGAAAAATACGTGCAGGAACCGTCGTCGCGGTAGAACGTCCGGTCAAAGAGGAAACTGTGGTCGGCATCTGCGAACGAACATTCGCACAGCGATACAATCTGCTTCGCCCGCGTTTGTTCCCTCAGCCAGCCGGTTTTCAGATCGCGCTGAATGACGGGGCTGTAGAAGTCGATCACCACCACGGCGTCGGCTTCCGGCAGGATGACTCCGGGATCATGCCGGCGTTCGGCATGAATCGTTTGCAGCTCGACGGGCAAGACCCGCAGCGCCGCTTCCATGCCGTGCGTCAGCATCTGCATGCTGATGCCGACGTGAAACCAGTCTGGGACGGTGTAGCCGATCAGGAGAATTCTCATCTTGGCCCCTTTCAGGATGCGTAATATTCGGTGAGCAGCCTCAGCAGCCGGTTGTGATAGTCTCGCGCCAGGAGCACTCCGTCCTGATAGCTGGGCAGCAGGTTGAGCCGCAGCAGCGAGAGGCTGACGTCATGGGCGTTACGCCAGCACGCGATGAGATGCGGGTTCGTCAGCCACGGCAGGTAACAGCGGATCGTCAGCGTCGTCCGGGGATCCTTCCATCCCCAAAGCTCAAAGCGTTCGTTTCGAATGCCGATCAACTGCCGGATTCGATCCGAGATCGCGGAGTCTCTACCGGCTTCGAGGATCGCCGCTTCAGTCGGCGGCTTGAACCACGTGCCGCCGGCAGTCGACAGGATGAGGTTATTGAGTTCGACAAACTCCGGGTCTTCTCCGTGCTGATCGATCTCTCCAAAGCTGCCGTTGCCGAAGTTTTCCGCCAGGGAGCGGGCCACGACCGAGGTGGAAGACCGGCCCATGCCCAGCACGACGTAAGTTCGTTGACATAACATCGCGTCGCCTCTAACGAGTGTGCCAGAAGGAGTATGGCCGCAGCGTGGCGAGCTGTTCGTCAAGCGTCTGGCCGAGGTTGCCCTGGGTGATCCATTCTTCGGCGATGAACCGTTTGAGTTCCGAGGCGAGTCCGCGGGAAAGCCGTTCCTGCAGCAGTTCTTCCGGCGAAACCAGCGTGCGAACATGGCCGGCTTTCGACCACCAGAAATTCCCGGCGTAAAACGGATTCGGATTGAATGCCAGAAGCGGCCCGCAACTGCCGGCATCCTGAAGCTGCCGCCGGCACCAGCTCCACTGGTCGATCACGCAGACTTCCATTTTGTTTCGCCAGGCGTCGGCAACGGTCCCGGGATGCGAGGCCCCTTTCGTGTGGATGTACCAGCAGTCGAAGTCGTCTTGCCGGGCATCTTCGTGAATTCGCCGGAGAGTCCAGTCTTCATACTCTTCGGCGTTGCGGCTGCGATGAATCACGGCCCCGGGCAGTTCCAAGCCGGGGTCGCCGTCGCCCAGCACTCCGAGCGTGAGGGACTGCGTCGCCGCGAACAGGCCGCTGCCTTGGAGGCGGCGGAGTTGTTCACGAGCAATCCGACAGCCGTTGTCAGTCGCATAAATGTGCCAGTAACCGCGGATCATCTGAAACTCGCATCCGTCTCGGATTTCTCGGGGTGACAACGTCCTCTACTGCTTCGGCGGCGGTTGCGCAACGGCGTGTTTTCTTTCCGCCGGCGGCAATCCGATCGCAAACGACCGATGCAAAAGTGCGCGTGGATTTGAGGTTTGCGCGCGGTTTGGACATCGTTTTGACAGGCAATCGTTCGCGGACGACGGTCTTTTGCCCCGCGGAAACAGTCGATGCTCGCGTCCAAACACGGTGTTCAAGAAGTCTGTTCCGCTATCACCGGCCGCCGGGCGCGAGTTAAGATGCGCGCGCCAGAGTTGCCGTTGCGACTTGGCTTCGCGGTGAAATCGTCCCTGTTCCGAGGCACACCATGTACGTACTTCACGCATCCCGCTGCCAACGGTTTCCTCGGTTGGCCCTGGCGCTCGTCTGCTGTCTGATGGCGCACGGTGCACGTGCGGGCCGTCTCCAGGCCGAGGACCAACCGGTCGCCATCGCGACGCCTGTCTCCGGGCACACGCATCCGTCGATCTGCCGGACGAAAAACGGCACGTTGATCGTCGTCTACAAGGGAGCAAACGTGCTGATGCGGACGCGCTCCCAGGATAGCGGCACGACTTGGGAACCTCCGGAAACGATCGCCGCCTCCGCCCAACGTCCGGATGCGATCCGGGAAGTCAAGACGTTCGAGGTTTACCCCGGCACGGCCGATGTCCTTCCCGACGGCCGCGTCCTCGTCACCTGGAATTACATCGCCGACGACAAGGCCAACGACGGCTATTACGAGCGGGCCCTGCTGTACGCGATCAGCGAAGACGACGGGCAAACCTGGAGCGAGCAAGGCCTGATCGGACCGGTCGACGGGAAGCACCTGGGAGCGGTCCGGCACAACGTGTTGCCGTGGAGCGAAGGGCGGTGGCTGTTGCCGCTGCGCGCGGGGCCGCCGCGGCTGTACGATCCGCCATCCGGCGCGGTGACGGTGTTTCCGCTCGCCGGTCCTGATGAGAAGCAGCATTCGTATCAACAGATCGTCCGGACCGGCCAGGGCACGCTGCTGGCGATGGGGCCGGTGCTCTTGCGCTCGACGGACGAGGGACGACGCTGGACGGCCATTGAAACGTTTCGGGCCGTTCCCGATATCGACAGCGCCGAAGGGCGTTACCTCACCGTGCTGAGGGACGGACGCGTGCTGGTGACCTGGGGGCTGGGCATGGCGAATAAAGGGCTGAGATTCAACGTCTCAGCCGACGACGGCCTCACCTGGAACAACGATGCCACCGTGATCCTGCTGCCGGAGGCCAACATCGCGGCCCGGTACTACTCGGCGCGCACCGTGCAACTCGATGAGGAGCACGTGGGGACGGTCTATCTCAACGGGAGCGTGTACTTCTTGAAGGCGAGTTTGAAGCAAATCGCCCCGTGAAAGGTGTCGTGAGGATTGATCGCGTGGGGCCTATGGTCCCGGCGTCGCCGACGCCGGGCTTGGCGCGGGATTACTTCACCTGCTTCACCAGGTTCTTCACCGCGGCGGTGATGCGGGTCTCGATGTCGCCGTCCCAGCGCAGCGCCGGGCGGCCGTATTCGTAAAGGTTGCTGCCCCCTTCATAGCCGCCTTCTTCCCACACCCGTCGGCTGGGGATGTAGGAGATCATGTCGTCGGCATAACCCATCACCCAGGTCGATTCGCCAAACTCGGATTTGAACTTCAGCGCGTAATCGACGACGGTCTCGGCTCCCATGCCGATGAACAGCGTTTCCTTGCCGAGTTGCCAGGCGTGAAGCGGGTAGGGATACGCGGCTTCGAACTTGTGGCCGTTTTCAAGTTTCTTGAGCAGCCTCCGAGACCAGCGGCCTTTGATGCCGGTGTCTTCAACGAGCGCCTTGAGTTCCTCGGGCGTCATGACGTGAAGATAGGGGAGGTCGACGTATTCGAAGGCCGTTTTGAGGCCGGCGGAGATGGGAGTCAATTTTTGTTCGAGGGCTTGTTCCACGCCAAGCGCAAGCGATTTTCCGTATTTTTCGCTGAGTTCGATCTTGCGGCGGGGGAGCGGGTTCTGGTCGCCGCCGCAGGTGTTGACGAACATCGCCATCGCGCCGGGGTGGGCCTTTTCGATCTCAATCTGAGCGAAGCCGGGGTAGTCGCCGTTGATGGTGTTGTAGCTCATCACGGTGGGATGGCAGGCGTAGCCGAAGAGGATCGCGGCGAGCTTGCCGTCGGGCCGGGTGACGGTCAGCACGGGGACGTTGTGATCGACGGGGCCGACGAGCATATTTTTCTCGAACAGCATGGGGACGTCGGCTTCTCGATTGTTGCGGCGATTGACGGCGAACGTGCAGTGCCCCATGCCGGTCGCGAGATGGGCCGGGGCGAGATTCTTCAGCGCCTCGCCGATCATGCTGACGGAATCGGCGATCATCTTTTGCGTGTACTTTTCGACGAGTTTCTCCTGCTCGGCTTCGACGGGGTAATAGTCGATCAGGTCGTCGCCAAGCCGGGGCCCGCAGTGGTTGTGCGAGAAGGTGAACATGATCTGGTGGCGCTCGAGGCCGAACTTTTCCTTCGCCTGGGCGAAAACGGGATCGCTCATCAGTTTGGGGACGCCCTGGAAATCGCTGGTGATGAGGACGGCCTGGTGGCCTTTGTCATCTTCCAACGCGAGGGCCTTCATCCAGATGTCGTGCAGTTTGCCGTCGGGCGGCCGCTTGGACCCGTAGCCGGCGAGCCAGACGGGCGTCTCCTGCGTGATGGCTCGCTGCGCGAGGCCGGCCTTCCAGACGGGTTCGGCGGCGGAGGATTCCATCGCCGTGACGATCACGAATACGGACAACAGGCAGGCAACATATCGCGACATGAGGCAACTCCTGGATCGATCTCGAAAGACAACCCGAGCGGGGGGCGTCAGCCCCTTGGTTGTGCGCACAATCAAGGGGCTGACGCCCCCCGCTCGGTGAAGGGGTTGATTCTACATCCTTTCCCGTGCCGCGAAACGCTCGGCGAAGGGGATGAGTTTTTCGGCGTTGGCGTTGGCGTGGTCGATCTTTTCCAGAACCTCCGCGGGGAGCTGGATGCCGGATAGTCACTTACAGTCCCAGCACGTCGGCCATCGAGTAGAGGCCGGCCTTCTGGGTCGCGAGGAATTTGGCGGCCGCGAGGGCGCCCAGGGCGTAACTGTCGCGGGACTGGCCGCGGACGGTGACTTCCAGCGTTTCGCCCAACAGGCCGAAGACGATGGTGTGCTCGCCGACGTTATCCCCCACGCGCAAGGCGTGATAGCCGATTTCCTGGCGCGGCCTTTGCCCCGTGCGGCCGAGGCGGCCGTGGACGTGCTGATCCTGCCCCATTTCGTTTGCGACGATCTCGCCGAATTTCAATGCTGTGCCGCTGGGGGCGTCTTCCTTGTACCGATGATGCCGCTCGATGATCTCGACATCCACGCCGCTCGAATGATTCCTCAGCGCCTTGCCGGCGTCGGCAACCAGCTTCATGGCGATGTTGACGGCGAGGCTCATGCTGGGGGCCATCAGCAGCGGCGTGACTTGCGAGACGGCCAGGACTTCGTCTTTCTGTTGCGGCGTCAAACCGGTGGTCGCGACCACCAGCGGAATCCGTCGGGCTTCACACAGCCGGGCGATGTGCAGGCAGCCCTCCGGAACCGAAAAATCGATGATCACATCCACGCGGTCGCCGATGTCGGCCGTGATCGGCACGTTCAATTGGCCGGCGCCTGCCAGTTCGCCCGCGTCCTGTCCCAGCCGCGGATGCCGCGACGATTCATACGCTCCGGCGACTTGAAAAGCAGCGTCCGCGGCAGCCAAGGCGACAATCCGCTGGCCCATCCGCCCGCCGGCGCCGTTGACACCCAGTTGAATTTTGTCTGACATTGTGTACTCGATAAATTGGGATTTCGGAGTTCAGTTATTCGAAGGTGACGGATCCCGATGCACGGTCTCCGGGGAAAACGCCGGCAGGCAGACGGCGATGTACTCGGCGCCGTCTGGTCCCGGCGTGCCGTAGCGAACCCATTCGCCGGCGGCGACGATCACGGCTTGTCCGGCGTGGACCTGCAGCGTGCCCGTCTCCGAATCGACCTGCACGAATCCCGCCAGGACCAGCGTGTATTCGTCGAACTCGGGCCGCTGCCCGGGTTCCTGCCAGCCCGACGGACTTTGCATGTAGGCGATGCTGACTGCTGCCGTCTGCGAATTCGCGCGGCCGATGTATTCCCGAATCTGCTTGGGTTTATTCCCCGCCGCCGTGATCTGCATGGGCTGGGAGATGAGTTGCGGCATGGACAGATGACCCGAATTCAGCAGGTGGCGGGGACGATTGCAGCGTCATTCAGCCGCTCAGGAAGTGAGCGCTCACTGCGTGAGCGGCTTAAAATTTCAGCGCGGCATCCAGCTCGGCGCGGACATCGGCATTATCTTCCACGGCGAGCCGGGACTGCAATGCCGCGCGGGCCGAATCTCCGCCCAGTCGCCCCAGTGCCCAGGCCGAAGCGCCGCGAATCATCGGAATCGGGTCGTGCAAGGCCTGTGATAAAACGGGGATCGCACGAGAATCGCCGACGTTGCCCAGCACGATGGCGGCGTTGCGCCTGAGTCCGGTCCAACCGGGGCGCGCCAGAGGCGTCTTGCCGAAGCGGCGATCGAATTCGGCTTCGGTCAACTGCAGAATGTCCAGCGCCGAGGCCGGATTCCGGTCGGCCAGCGGCGCGAACTCGGCCGGCGCTGTTCGCGGTGCTTTGCGATTCCAGGGGCAGACGTCCTGGCAGAGGTCGCAGCCGAAGAGCCATTCGCCGACGCCGGTCCGCAGCTCGACCGGGATCTGCGTCTTTAATTCAATCGTGAGGTACGAGATGCACTTCCGGGCATCGAGCACGTAGGGTTCGGGAAACGCGTCGGTCGGGCAGACTTCCAGGCAGCGAGTGCATGTTCCGCAATGGGCCGTCTCATGCGGCCGATCGTATTCCAGTTCGACGTCCGTCAACACGGCTCCGAGAAAGAAATCGCTCCCCTGATGTTTGTCGATCAGCAGCGTGTTCTTGCCAAACCACCCCAACCCGGCCAGCCGGGCGAAATCCCGTTCAAGCAACGGGGCCGTATCGACGACGGCCCGCGTCCGGCAGCCCGGCGACACCGCGTGCAGCCGATCCGCCAGTTGCAGTAATCGACTTCGCACCAGGTCGTGATAATCGGCCGTTCCCCAGGCATACCGAGCCACCCGGCCCGCATTCGCCTGCCGCGGCAGTGGTTCCTCGGTCCGATAGTTCATCGCCACGACAATCACGCTGCGCACCGCCTCCAGCACGTGCCTGGGATGTTCATACGCCGCTTCCCGGCGCGGGATGTAGTGCATCTCCCCGGCGAAACCCTGCTCGATCCACGCCTGAAGCCGCGAAAACCCCGTCGGCGTGACGGCCGGCGCGATGCCGACGAGATCAAAACCGACGTCGCGCGCGGCGGCTCTGAGTTGCGCGGCGATAGCGTGTGCTGCGGACATGGATGATGCAGCCCTCCGTGATACTCGGTGGGCTGGATATTGCAACAGACACGGGCTGACGTCCACGGATCGGCCGGGGTGCATCCATTGTTTGGTGGTCTGATGGGATGTTCCGATTGATTTCAGTCCGGATTGTTTTTAGCTCGGAGGGCTGAAGACGGCATCTCACGTTCCTGGAGATCGACAGGCTTTCAGACCGCCAACCGGCGGATACACCCGGCCCTGCGAGATTTGTCCCGCGAAGTTTGCACCGCGGCGGCGATTGCGTATGATCGATGGTCCAACCTGGGGGGGAGCGTGACGCATCCCTGGGGACGTGCACCGTGCTGATCCGCCGCTGAGAAAGGGTTTGTTGTGCAGAATTTTGTGTATGCCGCGCCCAAGTCGCTCGCCGAAGCCATGCAGGTGATGGCTTCCGCCAAGGGGACCGTTCGCGTGCTGGCCGGCGGGACGGACTTACTGGTGCAATTGAGGGAGCACCTGAAAGACGCCGATCTGGTGGTTGACATCAAGAAAGTTCCCGAACTGATGGAACTCTCGCTCTCGCCGCAGGGTCTCAGGCTGGGCGCCGCCGTGCCGTGCTACCTGTTGTACGACAACGCGGAGATCAGCGCGAAGTACTCGGCCCTGACGGACGCCGCCCGAATTGTCGGCGGCTGGCAGATTCAAAGCCGGGCCAGCGTGGGCGGGAATTTGTGCAATTCGTCTCCGGCCGGCGACACGCTGGCTCCGCTGCTGTCGCTGCAGGCCCGCTGCATCATCTCCGCACCGCGAGGGAATCGCGATGTTTCTGTAACGGAGTTTTGCACCGGCCCCGGAAAGAACATCCTGAAACAGGGCGAAATCCTGTCGACGCTGCTCCTGCCGGCGTGCGAGCCTAATACCGGTTCGGCGTATCAACGGTTCATCCCGCGCAATGAGATGGATATCGCCGTCGTCGGGGCTGCCTCGTGGGTGAGACTGAACGCCGCCGGAGACAAGATCGAAGAGGCCCGCATCGCATTGGGAGCCGTCGCCGCGACGCCGAAATTTGCCGCCGAAGCCAGCACGTGGCTTGCCGGCCAACCGGCCGCCGAAGCGACCTACGCCCAGGCCGGCGAACTCGCCAAGAAAGTCGCCACGCCGATCAGCGACATGCGCGGCACCGCGGAATACAGAATGCACCTCGTCGGCGTGCTGGTGAAGCGAACTCTTGCCGACGCCGTCGCAAGAGCGAAAATGAAATAGGTATTAGGCGTTAGGTCTTAGGCGTTAGAAAACACGATCCGGAAAAATCTTCGAACGCCTAACGCCGAATACCGAACGCCTCGCACTGACAACTGAAAACTGACAACATCCCGCGGAACATCCATGAAAACCCAAGTCACCACCACGATCAACGGCGAAACGGTCGAGTTTCTGTGCGAGCCCCGGCAAAGTCTGCTGGAAGTGCTGCGCGATACGCTCCGGCTGACCGGCGCGAAAGAGGGCTGCAACAACGGCAACTGCGGCGCGTGCACCGTGCTCTTGGACGGACTGCCGGTCAACAGTTGCATCGTCCTTGCCGTGGAAGCCGAAGGGGCCAAGATCACGACGGTGGAATCGCTCGCCGACCATGGCCATCTTCATCCGCTGCAGCAATGCTTCCTGGAAGGGGCCGCGCTGCAATGCGGCATCTGCACGCCGGGCTTCCTGGTCGCCGCCAAAGCCCTCTTGGACAAGCATCCAAACCCGAGCGAGCACGACATCCGCTTCAACCTGGCGAACAATTTGTGCCGGTGCACCGGTTACGACAAGATCGTCAAAGCCGTCCAAGCCGCCGCCAAACAACTGCAAGCGGCAAAGTAAGCGAAAACCAAAGCCGTTGAACCACGAAACAACACGAAAAAAGCATTCAAAATCGAGTCAACATCCGGTGAGATCTGTGAATTGATGGCAAATTCGTTGTCTCCGACTTTCCGCCTCTTTACTTTTCGTGCCTTTCGTGTATTTCGTGGTTCCTGTTTTTTGATTTCTATCAACGCCCCCACTCGGCGAGGAACACCGCATTATGTCTGAAACGCAAGACCTCTATCTCGGCAAGAAAACGTATTCGGTCATCGGCAAACGGCCAATCCGGCATGACGGGGCCGACAAAGTCACCGGCAAGGCGATCTACACGGGGGACATTCAACTCCCCAACATGGCCCATGCCAAGCTGATCCGCAGCCCGCATCCCCATGCGAAGATCAAATCGATCGACGCCTCTGCCGCGCTGAAACTGCGCGGCGTGCTCGCCGTCGTCACGGCCGAGGACTTCCCCAACCTCAAAGACAAGTCGACCGTGATGGGCGAAGCCGGCACCGTCAACCTGCTGCACCTCGCCTCCAACTGCCTGGCGCACGGCAAAGTCTTGTACAAAGGCCATGCCGTCGCCGCCGTCGCCGCGACCAGCCCGCAGATTGCCGAGGAAGCGGCCCGGCTCGTCAAGATCGATTACGAACCGCTCCCCAGCGTGACGTGGGTGCTCGATGCCATGAAGGACGGCGCCCCTTTGCTTCATGACGACCTGCACACCGACGAAATGGGCAAGAAAGCCGAAAAGCCGTCCAACACGGCGGTTCACCTGCAATTTGTCCAAGGCGACCTGGCAAAGGGCTTCCAGGAAGCCGACGTCGTCGTCGAGCGGGAGTTCCGCACGGCGACCGTCCACCAGGGCTACATCGAACCGCATCTGTGCGTCGCCTCGTGGAATGAAGACAACCGGCTGAAAATCTGGACGGCGACGCAAGGCTCGTTCAACTGCCGGCAACAGGTCTGCGAACTGCTTCAGATTCCCGCGGCCCAGTGCGTGGTGATCCCTTGTGAAATCGGCGGCGGCTTCGGTGGAAAGATCACCGTCTACCTAGAGCCGGTCGCTGCGCTGCTCAGCAAGAAATGCGGCCGGCCCGTCAAGCTGACCATGCAACGCGACGAAGTCTTTCAAGGGACCGGCCCCACGCCCGGGTCGTACATGAAGGTGAAGATCGGCGCGAAGAAAAACGGCACGATCACCGCCGGCGAAGCCCGGCTGGTCTATGAGACCGGCGCGTTTCCGGGCGGAATGGTCGGACCCGGCGCGATGTGCGTCTTCAGTTGCTACGAATTCCCCCATGCCCAGGTCGACGGCTACGATGTCTGCCTCAACAAGCCGAAAGTCCAGGCGTATCGCGCCCCCGGCGCGACGCAAGCCGCCTTCGCCTGTGAACAGGTCATCGACGAACTCGCATTGAAACTCAACCTGTGTCCGCTCGAATTCCGGTTGAAGAACGCCGCGAAAGAGGGGACCCGCCGCGTCGACGGCCCGGTCTACCCCAGGGTCGGTTTCGTCGAATGCCTCGAAGCCGCCAAGAACAGCGACCATTGGAAATCGAAGTTGACTGGGAAGAATCGCGGCCGTGGCATCGCCGGCGGTTTCTGGTTCAACATCGGCGGTGCGTCGAGCTGCTCCGCCAGCGTGAGCGATGACGGTTCGGTCACTCTCGTCGAAGGCTCGACCGACATCGGCGGCACGCGCACCAGCATCGCCATGCAGCTCGCCGAGACGCTGGGCATCGCCGCCGAAGACGTCAAACCGCAGGTCGGCGACACCGATTCCGTCGGCTACACGTTCCTCACCGGCGGCAGCCGCGTGACGTTTGCGACCGGCCTCGCGGCGTACACCCTGGGCCTCGATCTCGAACAGCAGATGAAGCAGCGGGCCGCCGCCGTGTGGGAGTGCGATGCGTCAAAAATCACCGTGAAGAACGGCGTCTACTCGCAGAACGGCCAGTCGCTGACGTTCAAGGAACTCGCGGCGAAAGTCGCCGAACGGAACTTGCCGCCGGTCCTCGGCCGGGCGTCCGTCGCGCCGGAATGTTCGACGAACGGCTTTGCGGTCCACATCGCCGACGTCGAGGTCGATCCCGAAACCGGCAAGGTGACGGTCCTGCGGTACACGGCCATTCAAGATGCCGGCAAGGCCGTGCATCCCAGTTACGTCGAAGGCCAGATGCAGGGGGGCTCGGCCCAGGGAATCGGCTGGGCGCTCAACGAGGAATATTTCTACGACGACAAAAACGCCATGCGCAACGCCAGCTTCCTGGATTACCGCATGCCGACGGCCCTCGACCTCCCCATGATCGAAACGATTATCGTCGAAGTGCCGAACCCCGGCCATCCGTTCGGCGTCCGCGGCGTGGGCGAACCCCCGATCGTCCCGCCCCCGCCGACGATCGCCAACGCCATCCAGCGCGCCGCCGGCGTGCGGATGACCGACCTGCCGATGAGCCCGCCGAAGGTGTGGAAGGCGATGTCTGGGAAGTAGCGAAACTCTTGAACTGGAGAATCGGCGTTAGGTATTAGGCGTTCGGCGTTAGAAGACGAGGAATTCGGCCTTTCCAGGCGCCGAACGCCGAATACCTGATACCTCTTCATCATGCCCACCGTCTTCATCCCTGCGCCGCTGCGAGAACTGACTGGCGGCCTGGCGCGGCTTGTCGTGCCGGGGAATACGGTCGGGGAAGTTCTCGACGCCGTTGACCGCGAGCATCCCGGCGTGAAGGCGCGGCTGTCTCGCGGCGAGGACGTCATTCCCGGCTTTCAGGTCTCGATCAACGATGTCCTCACGCGGCAGGGACTGCGTGCAAAACTGCAGCCGAACAGCGAAGTCCACTTCCTGCCGTTCGTCGGCGGCGGCTGATCGGCTCGCTGCATGATCATTTTGCCGGTTTCTGAAGCCGGTAGAGATGGCTCTTGGAGCGCAGGATCAGCGATTGTCCGGCGACTGCCGGGGAGGCGACAAAGCCTTCGTCGAACTTGTTTTCGGCGACGAGTTCAAACTCGCGGGCCGCTTTGAAGACAGTTACGTGGCCGCCCATCGAGAGGCAGTAGATGAGTCCTTCGGCAGAGAGGGGCGAAGACCAGTATTCACCCGGCAAGCGCTGCGTCCAGACTTCGGCGCCGGTCTTTGCTTCCAGGCAGGTCGCCACGCCGCTGTCGTTGATCAGGAATAACAGGTCGCCGATCAAGAGTTGTGAAGCGCGTTTCGGGACTGCCTTGCCGGTGCGCCAGACGATCTCTTTCGTGATGTCGCCCCGCCCCGTCACCGGAATGGCCAGGAACGGATTGGGCCCGTCGGCCGCGTTGATATAGACCAGGCCGTTCCCATACAGGGGCCGTGCCGCGGCATTCATGCCGCCGTGCTTCACCGTCCAGACGGGTTCACCCGTGAGCCAGTCGTAGGCGGTCGTGGCGAAGGCGAACGGGCTGATCAGCAGCTTTTTGCCTTCAGACTCCACCAGAATCGGCGTGGAATAGGCTTTCTTGGCATCGCCGTCCGTGGTCCCGAAATCGATCCCGCGATCCTTCTTCCAGACCGTCTCGCCTGTGAGTTTGTTCAAGGCCACGATGTATTGCAGGTCGTAGCCGTCGAATGTCAGGTACAGCAGGTCGCCAAACACGGCGGGCGAGGAACCCGGTCCGCGAAAGTGATTGCAGGGGAAATCGGTCCTTTCCCAAAGCTTTCGCCCGGTCTTGGTGTCGAGGCACGCCGTGCCGTACGCACCAAAATGCACATAGACCCGGCCGGCCTCGACATAAGGGGTGGGCGAGCCGTAGCTGTTCGTGTCGTGGGTGATCTGCGGCGTGTCGACTTCGAACAGCCTGACGTCATGGAGAATCTTGCCAGAGTCCAGATCGATGCAGACCGCGGACAAATCCAAAGGCTTGTCCAGCTTCGGCTTGTCCGGACTGGTCTTTTGAACGGGCGGCGCATTCGTCACCCAGATCTGCCGTCCCCAGATGACCGGCGACGACCAGGCGCGGCCGGGGATGTGGGTCTTCCAGACGACCTCGGGGGAATTTTCGCCGAACGTGACCGGCAAATTCTTTTCGGTCGACGTGCCGTCGCCGTGAGGGCCACGGAATTGATTCCAGTCGTCGTCGGCGACCGCCGCTGATCCGAGGCCCAGCAGCAGCGCGGTGATCAACATTCGCATGGAGAGACGTCCTTCATTCGATGGGAACGGAGAAGATTCCGGAGCCGTTTGCCGCATTATTCCGCCTTGCCGACGAGCGGCGGTTCCGTGGTGGAACCAAAGCCGACATTCACTTCGGAGACGCACCGGACTTCGTCGCCTGCGAATGTGAGTCGGACGGTGACGACAAACGGCGTCTCATAAAAACAGAGCTTCACAGTCAATTGGTTGTCCGAAGTCCAGGCGCCGCTGGCAGACGCCGGCTGCGCAGCGTATCGGCTCCAGGCAACTTTGCCGTTGGACCAGGTCCCTCGTCCCAGACTGATGCGGTGGTCTACGCCGTCGCGCCGGATTGCCAGCGTGGCCAAGTCGCGATCGCTGCGGTCCAGGAGGAGAGATTCCAGCTTGTGATCATTGGCCGGAAAGACGAACTTCTTTCCGAAAACGTCGGCAGGCTTTCCGTTCCCTTCCGGCGTCGGCAGCGTCAAGCCTTTCAGCCGCGCGGCCAGTTGTGCGCTGGCCTCCGGCGCCGCGGGAAGCGAGTCGTTCTGAAACGCCGGCAGGAGTTTGTCCCAGACGAGATTCAGCACGGCTTGCATATCCTTCAAGCCGCCGGTGATGGCGATGACGGCGTCCTGCTCGGGGAGCACAAGGCAATACTGCCCGAAAGCTCCGTCGCCGCGGTAGGCCCCATGTCGGCAGCGCCAGAACTGATAGCCGTAGCCTTGATCCCAGTCGCTGTTCGGATTGCTGCCGTTCGATGTCTGGCGTGCCGTGGCGGCGTCAATCCAGGTTTCCGGCACCAATTGCCGACCTTGCCACTTGCCTTTTTGCAGGTACAACTGGCCGAAGCTCGCGATGTCTTCCGTGCGGATGCTCAGGCCGTAGCCTCCCGTGGAAATTCCCTGCGGGCTCGACTCCCACGTCGGATCCTGGATGCCCAGCGGTTCGAACAACCTCGGCTGCAGGTAATCGAGCAGCGTCTCACCCGTCGCCTTCTGCACAATCGCCGACGCCATGTACGTCGCCGACGTGTTGTACTGGAAGTGCGTGCCCGGCTTGAACGGAACCGGATGCGCCAGAAAGACCTTCGTCCAGGACTGGTCGAGCGGCCGCGGCGGTTCGGCTTGATGTCCCGTGTTCATCCGCAGGAGATCGCTCACCCGCATCGATTTGAGGTTGTTCGTCACCTCCGCCGGTGCGTCTTCGGGAAAGAATTTCAGGACGTCGTCGTCCAGGCTGAGTTTGCCTTCCGCGACGGCGATGCCCACGGCTGTGGATGTGAAACTCTTGCTGAGCGAATACAACGAGTGCCTGGCCTGTGCGTGATACGGCGTCCACCAGCCTTCCGCCACGACATGGCCATGGCGGAGCAGCATGAAACTATTGAGCGAAGCAATCTGCCGGTCCGCGGAGTCGATGAACGACAGCACCCCGGGCGACGCGACGCCCTGGGCTTCGGGCGCGCTGCGCGGCAATCCGGCGACGACCACTTCCGTGCCCTCCTCCGCGCTAACGACGACGAGACACATGACCGCAAAAATGACTCTCATGCAGCGAGATCCCTGGTGAATTCCCCGGTCAAAACCATTCCAAACAGATTGCAACACTGTACGGCAACGTGGTCCCGGCGTCGCCGACGCCGGGCTTGGGAACAGACCCGTGTGCGACCAGCGTCAGATTTCGGCCAACCGTTCTGTGGAGTCGCCGAATTTGTCGAGGGAGATGCCGCACTTGTCGAGCATCGACAAATACAGGCTGCACATTTTGCGGTTCGGCTTGTCGAGATAATCCAGCACCCGGCCCGTCTGCAACCGGCCGCCCGCGCCGCCGACGAGCACGACGGGCAGCTTTGTGGCATCGTGGCTGCCGGTCAACATGCTGGAACAATATAAGATCATGGAATTGTCGAGGGCTGTCCGCTCGCCTTCCTGGATCGCATCGAGTTTCTTTGCGACATACGCCAGTTGCTCGATGAAAAACTGATTGACCTTCAGCCAGTCCGCCGTGTCGGAATGCGACAGCAGGTGGTGGATCATGTAGTCCACGCCCAGATGCGGGAAGCGGAGCGAGCTGTGGTCGTTATTCAGCTTCAGCGTCGTCACGCGGGTCGTGTCGGTCTGGAAACCGAGGACGAGGATGTCGCACATCAGCCGCATATGGTCGGCGATGTTCTGCGGAATGCCGTCGTCGGGACGCGCCATGTTCGGTTTGTCGAGGGTCGGCCGCCAGCCCTGGAGTTCGCCCTGTTTGCCGGCGTTTTCGATTCGCTGTTCGACTTCACGGACCGAGTTCAGGTATTCGTCGAGTTTCTTCTGGTCCGTTGCACTGATCTTGCCTCGCAGCGTTTTTGCGTCCTCGAGCACGGCGTCCAAAACGCTCTGATCGCCCTTCTGCACTTCGTCTTTGAACAGCCGGTCAAAGGCGAGCGCCGGATAAAGCTCCAAGGGGGTCGGCGTGGTCGGCGAGCTCCACGAGATGTGCGAACTGTAGATCATCGAGTAATTTTTGTGGACCGACGGATTTGATTTCTCGCAGCCCAGGACCAAGCTGGGGACTTTCGTCGACGCGCCGTGCCTTTGGGCGATCAGTTGATCGACGCTGGTTCCGGAGCGGATGTCTCCGCCGGCGGCGAGCGGCGCGCCGGAGAGCATGTTGCCCGTCATTGAACTGTGAATGTTGCCCTTGAGGGCCTCGGCATTGTAGAGGCCGCGGAGGAAAATCATCTTCTCCCGGTAGTCGTGCAGCGGGGCGAGAACCTGCCCCAGCTCCATCTCGGCGCCTTCGCCTTTCGCCCACCATTCCTTGCTGTGAAAGCCGTTCCCGGAAAACAGCACGGCGAGCCGGACCGGCGCCTGGCTGGCCGGTTCCTTCTTCGCGGCGACATCTCCCCAGACGGTCAGCGATTCCAGCCACGGCAAGGCCATAGACACGCCGACGCCGCGAAGAAACGTGCGGCGGCCGAGGTGATGCGTCTTCCACGGATCAACGTGCATAGCCTGAATCCTTCCT
Organism: uncultured Planctomycetaceae bacterium; assembly: GCA_964388415.1. Classification (GTDB taxonomy): domain Bacteria; phylum Planctomycetota; class Planctomycetia; order Planctomycetales; family Planctomycetaceae; genus CAZDGB01. Next base: position 53,585 of record CAYMAO010000029.1, read on the forward strand.
CGTAACGCGTGCGCAAAAGGAGATCGATTCCTGATGATGATATCGTAAATCCCGGCAGAAGGGAGCGGAAGTTTCGGGAATTCGTGATCGGCCGGGCGCATCCGCTGGTTGGTGGTCTGACAGCCTGTCGATCTCCAGAAACGTGAGAAGTCGTCTACAGCCCTGAGGGTGTCAGAACGTCGTCAGCCCGGAGGGCTGACAACCATCCGGACTGAGATCCATAGGGACATCCCATCAGACCACGAAACAACGGATGCATCCCGGCCGATCCGCGGCCTCTCGGGGTCATCGTTGCATCGAATTTTGGCGCCGGCGCAGTTCGTCAGGCCGGCGGCGGGCTGGCGGCGTTTTTGGCCGCGTGCCTTGCGAGCTGGCCCGTGTCGCGGGCGATGGTCAGCGTGTAGGCTTGCATGTCGAGGCAGTTCTCGTCGGTCCCGAACGGGTCTTCGATTTCCACGCTGGCTTCTTCCATGCCGAACAGCCCCAGTGAAACCACCGCCATCAGCAGGGGCGACCACCATCCGCAACGATCGCAGAGCACGATCGGCAGCGTCAGCAGGTAAACGACAATCAACTGCTTGATCATGACGGCGTAGACGAACGGGAGAGGCGTCTTTTGAATCTTCTCGCAGCTTCCCTGCGCGGAAACCATTTTCGACAACTGATCTTCCAATTGGCAGGCGATCATTACGTCGAACCGGGCGGCGCGCAGGTGACGGCTGATCCAGGCCGAAATGGCCGCGGCCACCGCCGTGGGTGGGTTGCCGAAGGTCTCGATGGATTGCCGCACTTCTTCCGAAAGATAGATTTCCGTCTCCAGGGCGTCGCGTTGACCTTGCAGCGAGCGCCTGAGGCAGATGCCGTAACCCGTCACCAAGCCGGCCAGTTCGTGGCTCTCCGGCGCATGGGCGCTGCCGATCCGCACGAGGTTGCGGCTCGAGTTGATGATCTCCCCCCAGTTGGACCGCCCTTCCCAGTAGCGTGCGTTCGAGGCGTTCATCCGGAAGACGATGAGGAACCCCAGCAGCGAACCCAGCACCGCGTGCGCGACCGGGTCGATCCCAAGAAATTGTTGGACGTCGATCCAGCCGATGCGGAGGCCGGCCTGAAAGATCAGTTGGATGATGCAAGTGTAGCCCGTGAAGACGAGCACGCGGCCCGCCGCCCGGGGCAACGCCGTCCCGTGCAGCGAAAAGGTGGTGTTCCACCAACTGTAGCGGTTGTATTCGATCATGGGTCGCGGAAAAGACGAGGCGAAATGAATATCGCGCGAGTTCGAATGCTATCTCCGCCGCCGCCGATTTGCCACCGACAGTTCTCGCCGCCGCCCGACCCTTCACGCAAACCACTCCGGCGGCAGCAGCCAGGCCAATTCGCCGCCGCCGGGGGTGATGACGTGCCGAAAGTCGACACCCGCCATCGTCCCGGGGGCGAACCCAAACCGGCCGAAGCCGAGCATCTCCGTCAAGCACCGGCTGACATCGGGCTGATGGCCGACGCAGACGACGGTCTGTGCCGTCCGCTCGGCGAGATGCGACAGCAGCTCGTCGCAGCGCAAACCGGGTGCCAGCAGCAGACTTTCTTCCAGCGTCGCGGTCTGGCCGAGTTCCTCGTGCAGAATTTCGGCGGTCTCTTTCGCTCTGCGCAGCGGACTATGCAGAATCAGGTCGGGCAACTCTTCCCGGTCCCTGAGCCAGCGGCCGAGATGGGCGATCTGCCTGCGGCCGGCGTGAGAGAGCCTGCGGTCGAAGTCGGTCGCCGCTTCATCGGCGCTGACGGCTTCGGCATGTCGGGCGAGCCAGAGGTGCATGGTAGAAGATCTCCTCATTCCGTCGCGATCCGCGACGGCTCTTGCAGCGCAATCACATCGCCCCGCCCGCCGTCATTGGTCCGCGGAAGAAGCCGGTGCTTTCCGGGGGCGCATAGGTGATGTTGAGGGAGTCATCCGTGACCAGGCCCTGCTTCTCGTGGATCGAACGCAGCCCCCAGTCCAGGACCGTGCTGGTGAGCTGCGTCCGTTCCACGGGGTACGGCGATTTCCCTTCCAGGAACAGCCGCTCGATGTTCCAGCAGAGCGGGTCGAAAAAGTTCGCGCCGGGCGGGCCGGGAAGAAAAAAGCAGCTCGACACGGGTTCGGCGACGTCTTGAACCGACGCGGCAAAACCGTGGTCGGCGACGTGTTCATACAGGTTGATCACGCAGCCCTTCGTGCCGTCGCGGTACTCGATCAGCAGCGCCGTCGGGTTCTTCACGTTATCCCGAATCTTGCCGAAGTTGGTTGTCGGACAGCGGGACAGCGCGGCATCCAGGAGCTTCCATGACCAGCGACCGTCATCCCCGGCTTTCCAGACGGCGTCGCCTTGCAACCCGATCACCGACTTCACGCCCGTCTCGCCGCCGGGCCGGCGCTCGAGCATCGCTTGCAGTGTTTCCAAGGCGTGAAACAGGTAGATTTCTTCGGGATAGGAACTCTCGCGGAAGCCAAAGCAGACGATCCCTTCCTGAAACGGCGTGCCGAGCGGCGGTTCAATTTCCGGCCGGCGCCACGTCACCGGCAGCGACGATCCGGCCATCATCGGAAAGCCGAGTTCCTGCGCCGCTGAAACCATCTTGGCGGCTTTCTCGTAGTCGTAAGAGAGGTGCTTGTCGACAAACACGGGCACACTGCGGCCGCTTTTACGGAAGACGCTGACGATTTTTTCGAACAGTTCATAGCGAGGGTAAACCACCTGGTGCCGGTCGTTGACCGGGTAGTCGCCGTGTTCGATGATCAGCAGCACGCCGTCGACGTCGAGCGAGTTTTCGCCGCCGAGCGCCTGGGCAACATTGGCCGAGATTTCGACGCCGTGCCGTTCGGCGATCTCGCGTTCCATGTCGCCCTGGGGATGTTGATGATTATACATCCGCACGAGTTGGAACGGCGGCTGGTGATGAAAACCGTCCTTCTGATAGCCGTGAAGGAACCGCCCGCAGATGTGATAGGCATGAGAGCGGAGGCGGTATATGGAGTTGATCGCGGCAATTTTCAACGGGCGATGTACGGGAACGGGAAACGGCTGCGTTGCAACGGCAGCGGATGCGGCGGTCATCGAACCGGCCAGCGCCGTGGAGGACGCAGCCAAAAAAGATCGCCGGGAGAGGTCGGGGTGCTGTGGCATGTTTTGAGGAAATCTTCAGAAAATTGGTGACGATTTGATCCTCCGCGATGCGGCCAGCGAGGGATCACGCCTTTAACTCCGCCCGGTGCCAGCCGTTGAACTGGTAGCCTTTGATGTTGAACGGCATCTCGCGCGGCTGGGTGGTTCCCTGGGTGTCGGTCGCTCTCGCCAGTACGGTCTTGCCCTGCGCGGCCAGAGGCAACTCGGCGTCCCAGAACGTCCAGCAGAATTCCCGCTGGGCCGACGCGATCCGTGCCGTAGTCCACGTCTGGCCGTCATCCACGGAGAGTTCGACGCGGCGGATCAGGCAGCCCGGCAATCCCGACGGCAACGCAAGACCGGCAATGAGAATCTTTTGTGCATCGTCCGACTTTGACCAGCGGCAGATCACGGAATTGAGGACGTGCTCGTAAATCGGGCTTGTCGCCTTTACCTCGGCTTCCGTTCCTTCCTTCACGATCTTGTACACATCTGCGACGTAATGATTGGGGCTCGGCCGGTCGCTGACGGTGATTTTCCCCAGCCATTTCACGCTGCGGGCGCCGATGTATCCCGGGACGACGGCCCTCAGGGGGGCGCCGTGTTCTTTCGGCAGCGGCTTCTTGTTCATCGAATGGACCAGCAGGGCTCCCGGCGTGAACTGCGTGCCCGTCATGGCCTTGTCGATCGGGATCGATCCGCCGAACGAGAAAAGTTTGTCTCCGTCTTTCACTTCATCCAGCCCGTCCAGCCAGACGTGCTTGGCGTCGGCTTTGACGCCGGCGTGTTTCAGCACATCGGACAATTTCACGCCTCCCCATTCCGCCGTGCTGATCGCCCCGGCATCCCATTGCACGCCGGTGATTTTCTTCTCGCCGCGAAATTCGCTGCGGCGATTGCCGGCGCAGGTGAGCGTCACGGCGGCGAAGACTTCCGGAAATTTTTCTCGGAGTTCGCCGAGAGACAAACTCAATGGCCGCTCGACCAGGCCTTCCACCGTCAGCCGATAATCGTGAGGAACAATCTCCGGCACTGAGCCATGACTGCGCTGAAAAAACGTACCGTACTCGGTGAGCCAGCGGTCGCGCAGCCGTTCGAGCGGGGGTTCGGCGTTGAACGGTTTTTCCTGGCGAACGATCAGCTCTTGAGCAACGGCTTCCTCGACGGCCTGGAGTTCGGGAAGACGCCATCGGCCCCAGCCGGCTGCGGCGACGCCAGTGATCAATTGCCCCAGGAATTGCCGCCGCGGTTGAACGTGCGAGTCAGACATTTCGGTTTCTCCTCAACGGGATCACAGGTTTCATGAGCGAAGCGGATCGTGTCGGTCTTGACGGTTTGATGCCGGAATTCCCTCGGCAGCCCCCCTGGAATCGGCGGATCAACCTAGGCGATGGATTCCGAGTGGGGTAAGCTACATGCATCGGAACGGAATTCCGCACGTCATTTGTCGATCACACGCACTGTGCCAGACGCCATGAGTGTACCTCCCAGTCATCGGGAAGGCGACTCGAACGCCGCCGCGCGGGGGCTTTCGTCGCATATCTTTGCGTTGCTTCGCTTTCACGACGCCCAGGGCCGGGACGTCGACAAGAACATTCTCCACGAATCGACGCTGATCGGTTCCGCGAAGGGGGCGGATCTGCGGTTGAAATCGGAAAGCATCGCCCCGGTGCAATGCCTGATCACGCTGGATCGCTGGCGGCTCTCGGCGCGCGATCTCAGCGGCGGCGGCACGCGGTTGAATGGCCGCCCGTTGACGTCCGCTCTGCTGGCTGACGGAGACATTTTGTCGCTGGGCGTCCACGACTTTGAAGTCCGCACCAACCTTTCCGGGGCCGAGTTTCCCGGGTTTTATCTCGATCATTACGAAGTCACCGAGGTTCTCGGATCCGGCGGCATGTGCTGGCTCTACGGCGGCCGCAATTCGCTGACCCATGAACCGGTCGCGCTCAAAGTTCTTCCGAGCAATTACTCGGCGCGCACGCTGGCCCACTTCTCGTTGGAAGCCCGCGTCGGCCAGAAGATCGGTTCGCATCCGCATGTGATTCGCATGGCGCGCATCGTCCGGGCCGATCCGGTTTACTGCATCGTGATGGAATACCTGGAAGGGATCAGCCTGCAGGAACTGGTGGATCGCGACGGCCCGCTGCCGTGGGGACAGGCTTGTCATTTCCTCCGTCAGGCGGCGCTGGGCTTGCAGCATGTGCACGAACTGAAAATCGTCCATCGCGACGTGAAGCCGAACAATTTCATCGTCTGCCGGGATGGCCTGCTGAAACTCATCGACTTCAACCTGGCGCTGATTCTCGAAGACGACTCACCGGACCGGCTGTTGCAGCACTATCGCAAGCACGTGGTCGGCACCGCGGATTATATTTCCCCGGAGCAAAGCCTGCGCAGCGACAAGATCGACGCACGGTCCGACCTGTACAGCCTCGGTTGTATCTTCTTCTTTCTGCTGACCGGGAAGGTGCTGTTCTCCGATCAGGGCATTTCGCAAAAACTTCAGGCGCACCGCTCTCAGCCGGCGCCCGATGTCCGTGGCGCGGCGCCGTCGCTGCCGGATTCGGTCGTCGAGGTTGTGAATCGGCTGATCGAAAAATCTCCTGACCTTCGCTACCAGACGGCAGCCGAAGTGGCCGCCGCGCTGGAACCGCTCGCCGAGCCTCTGCCGATCCGGTTTGACTGGGCCGCCGTGTTATCGGCCCGCGCCGCGACGGCGAAAAAACGCCTGGAAAAACTGCTGGCCCGGCAATCGGCCCGGCGAAGGGAAGCCGGCCTCGATTCGTCGGTCGCCGTGACCGACAGCCTGAACGACACGCCGAACGGGAGCGGGATTCAGCTGCGGCCGGTTCCCGATGCCCGGCCGATTGAACTCGACCTGTTTACGGCCCTCGACGAGGGAACGCCAGAACACGCCGCCGAGCAGCATTGCCTGAGCGAACTGTTCCATTTGTGGCCGCAGCTCAATCCCGCGGCCCGGGACCAACTGGTCAACCTGGCCCGGCAGCTCGAACAGCCAGTCAACGGCGGAAGCACGAAGCCGGAAGGCGACGATTAACGCCGATCGCCAATTTCGTTGCGCGTCGAGATATCCTCGCAAAGCCCGGCGTCGGCGACGCCGGGCTTTGGTGAAATCTTGACTCGCTGTGAATTGTTGGGATTGGTATTACCGGGCGCAATAGTCGATCAGCCGCGAGATTTCCGCGCGCAATTGCGGCCGGGCGACAATCCGGTCGATGAACCCGTGGGCCAGCAGAAACTCGCTGGTCTGGAAGCCTTCCGGCAAGCCTTTGCCCACGGTGGCCGTGATGACGCGGGGACCGGCGAACCCGATCAGGGCTTTCGGTTCCGCCAGGATGATGTCCCCCAGCGAAGCGAAGCTCGCCGCCACGCCCCCCATCGTTGGATTGGTCAGCACGGAGAGATACAGTCCGCCGGCCTCGTGATACCGGGCCAGCGCCGCCGAAACTTTTCCCATCTGCATCAGGGACATGATCCCTTCGTGCATCCGCGCGCCGCCGCCTGAGGCGCTGACGATCACCAGCGGCAGCGACAGTTCCGTCGCCTGTTCAATGGCCCGCGTCAGTTTCTCGCCGACCACCGAACCCATGCTGCCCATGATGAACGCCGAATCGGTGACGCCGAACGCCAACGGGCGGCCGCGCAAATAGCCTTTGCCGACCAGGCACGCGTCTCGCAGGCCGGTTTTTTTCTGTTCCGAGACCAGCCGGTCGCGGTACGGCTTGGAATCGACGAACTCCAAAGGGTCCTTGGACGTCATGTCGGGATACCACTCTTCGAAGCTGTCCGGGTCGAAGAGCTGCTCGATCCGCGTCTCGGCGGAGATATAGAAATGGTGCCCGCACTCGGGGCACAGGCCGTGATTTTGATCGATGAGCTTGCGAAACACGGTATTCGCACAGGCATCGCACCGAACCCACAGCCCTTCGGGCACCCCCCGCTTCTTGCGTGCCGGCAGTTCTGCGTCGTCATTCACCGAACCGGAACTCATCTGCGTCACCATTGCCTCGTAGGGCGGGACGAGTCACCTGGTCCCGCCGATTCACAGTTCAGTTCAAAATTTCACAGTTCAGTTCAATATCCAGACTTTGCCCGGCAACGCAAGCCTCACGCTTGCCTTGCCAATTCGGACAACTCCTGCATCGCGGCGCCGTAATCGGTTTCGTCGAAGATCGAACTGCCTGCGACGAAAATCTCTACACCGGCCGCCGCCGCGGACCGGATCGTCGACCGGCCGATCCCGCCGTCGATCGATAACCGCGTCCCGGCCGGCAATTGGGGCTGAATGACTTTGATTTTCTCCAACACGCTGGGCAGGAACTTCTGCCCGCCGAAGCCCGGTTCCACGCTCATCACCAGCACGAGGTCGCAGTCGCCCAGATGCGGCAGCACGCGCTCGGCAGGCGTATTCGGATTGAGCGCCAGCCCGGCGGCAACTCCCGCTGCGCGAATCCGCCGCAGTAATGTTGTCGGTTCCGGAACCGCTTCGATGTGAAACGTGATCGCATCGCAGCCGGCCTTCAGATAATCGTCGAGATACTTCGCCGGATCGCTGATCATCAGATGGGCGTCAAAAAATGCGTTCGTCCGCTTGCGGAGATGCTCGATCACCAGCGCTCCATAAGACAGATTCGGCACAAAATGGCCGTCCATGACGTCCCAGTGGAGCCAATGCGCCCCGGCCGCTTCCAGCTTGGCGATCTCGCGATTCAGCTCGCCAAAGTCGCATTTCAGCATCGACGGCGCAATGACCGGCCGAGGAGAGTGGAGCAGCGAGTGCTTCATGACGGAGTCCTTAGTCCCTGGTCATTGGTCCTTGGAAAAACCGAGAATCCTCTTTTCCCTCGTGACCAATGACTCAAGACCAATGACAAATGTCTTCCTCCCTACATCTTCGCCACTTTGGCGATCAAATCGGCCGTGCGGTTGGAGTAGCCGTATTCGTTGTCGTACCAGCCGAGGACTTTGACCATTCGGCTTTGCAGGACCATCGTCCACGGTGCATCGAAGATGCAACTGTGGGCGTTACCGATGATGTCGCTCGAGACGATCGGGTCGGTGTTGTATTCGAGGATGCCTTTCAGGCTGCTTGCAGACGCGGCCTGGATGGCTCCGTTGACGTCTTCGACCGTGACGTCTTTCTCCAGCTCGACGACGAGGTCGGTGATCGAGCCGGCCGGCACGGGCACCCGCAGCGAGATGCCGGTCAGTTTGCCGTTGAGAGCCGGCAGCACTTCGCCGACGGCCTTCGCCGCCCCGGTCGACGTCGGAATGATGTTCACCGCAGCAGCCCGCGAGCGGTGGATGTTGTCATGCAACTGGTCGGCCAATTTCTGATCGTTGGTGTAGGCGTGGCAGGTGGTCATCAAGCCGCGGACGATGCCGAAGTTCTCGTGCAGAACTTTCGCCATCGGGGCCAGGCAGTTGGTCGTGCAACTGGCGTTGGAAATGAACTTGTGTTCCGGCTTGATCTCTTTGTCGTTCACGCCCATGACAACCGTCAGGTCGGGCTTGTCTTTCGCCGGTGCAGAGAGAATCACCTTCCGTGCGCCGGCGGCCAAGTGGCTGTCGTATCCCGGTTTGCCGTCCTTGGAGCGGCCGGTGAAGAATCCGGTCGATTCCAGGGCGATCTCGACGCCGAGGTCTTTCCACGGGAGTTTGGCCGGATCGCGCTCGGCACAGACTTTGACTTTCTTGCCGTTGACGACGAGAGAGTCGCCGTCGTGAGACACGGTGCCGGGAAAGCGTCCTTGCACCGAATCGTATTTCAGCAGCATCGCCAGGGATTCGGGTTTGCCGAGATCGTTGATAGCGACGATCTCAAATTCTTCCGGCCGGGCGGCCATGGCCCGGAAACTGATGCGTCCAATACGTCCAAAACCGTTGATGCCGACACGAACCGGTGCCACTGAAGTCACTCCTTCATTCCACGAACAGCAGAAAACACATCAAGCCCGGTTGATGACGGACAGCCACAACCAACCCAGGGACAACAACTTCCGCAATGGAGGTCGCCCGATTGTAAGCAGTGACGCCGGGAATCTCAAGTTGGACGGTCAGCCGACAGGGCCTGCTGCGTCTCCTCCCGCGTCAGTGCGCCCGGGACGAGCGTCTGGGTCAATGCTTCCGGCGCCTGGCGCAGGTCGTCGAGCGACAGCCTTTGATGAAATCCCAGGTCGTAAAGCCCCTGATGCCGGGGCGTTCGCTCCGAGGCTTCGAGCAGCAGCGAACCGTGCTGCAACAGCGCGCCTTTTCTGCGGCGCTGGGCGCTGCCCAGAATCTTGTGCCCTTTCCAGACGACGTCATGTGCGTCGCGCCGAGAAAAACAGAGGGCCGGCTCGGACGTCTGCCGGACGGTCTCGCCGCGCGGCTCCGCCCGGCAGCCGAACTTCGCCAACACGCCTAGGATCGCCGCATGAACTAGGTCATACGCCTCTTCCGGATGGCGAAAGAGTTCCTGCCGGGCCGGTGCCGCGAAACTGTAGGTCCATTCCCGATCGTGCAGAATCGCGCCGCCTCCGGTCAACCGGCGGACCAGCGGCAAATCGGCCAGGCTCGGATCCGCCGCGATCTCGGCCGCGTCCTGAAAGTAGCCGAGCGAGACCGTTGGTTCGGACCAGCGATACCATCGAAACGTGGCGAGTCCGTCCCGGACGGCCGTCTCTAATAACACAGCATCGACCGCCATGTTCCACGCCCCGGCACTTGGCACCGTCTCCATCAGCAAACGGCATTCGGGAAGTCGAGGCATCTCATTTTTTTCTGGTGATACTACTTCCCTGCCGCCCACGTCAGCACCGGTTTGCGTGCCGCGGCGACATCGTCTGGCCGGCTGACCGACAGCGAATGCGGCGCCTGGTGCAGGAACTCGGCGTCTTCCTTCACAAGGGCGTGCAGCGCGTCGGAAAACGCGTCCAGAGTTTCTTTCGACTCGGTCTCGGTCGGCTCCATCATCAGCGCTTCCGGGACGACCAAAGGGAAATAGACTGTCGGCGCGTGAAAACCGTAATCCAACAGCCGCTTGGCGATGTCCATCGCCGAGATGTGTTTTTCATCGCTCAATTTCTTGGCCGACGCCACGAATTCGTGCAGACATCGGTCACCATGCGGCGTCGGGAGAATGTCGGCGAGTAGTGCACGGAGATAATTGGCATTAAGAATCGCCTGTTCCGCGGCGCGGCGGACGCCGGCGGCTCCCAGCGTGCGCAGGTACAAGTAGCCCCGCACCAAGATGCCGATGTTGCCATGAAAGGTGCGGACTCGGCCGATCGACTTTGCCGGCATCGTCCATCGATATTGGATGATCCCGGAATCATGCGTTTCAGACGTCACCACCGGTCCGGGCAAATACGGCCCCAAGTCGGCCCGGACGGCAATCGGCCCGGCTCCCGGTCCGCCTGCGCCATGCGGGCCGGTGAATGTCTTGTGGACGTTGAAGTGCATCATGTCGCCGCCGAAATCGCCCGGCCGCGTGATGCCCATGATGGCGTTCAGGTTGGCGCCGTCGATGTAAACGAGCCCGCCGACGTCGTGCAGCAGTTTGGAAATCGCCGGGATGTCTTTCTCGAACAGTCCCAAAGTGTTGGGATTGGTCAGCATGAACACGGCCGTGTCGCGGTCGATGTGAGTTCGCAGTTCGTCGAGGTCGACCAGGCCGTTCGCCGATGCCTGGAGTTCGACGCAATCAAACCCTGCGATGGCCGCACTCGCCGGATTGGTGCCGTGGGCGCTGGACGGAAATACGACTTTCGTCCGCTTCTCGCCGCGATCTCGGAAGTACGCGGCAGCGGTTAACAGGGCCGTCAATTCGCCTTGCGCACCGGCCGCCGGTTGCAGCGAGACGGCAGGCAACCCGGCGATCTCGGCCAGCATTTCCTGCATTTCGAACAACAGCTTTAACATGCCCTGCGAGCTGTTGTCGGCCTGATAAGGATGCACATCGACGATGCCCGGCAGTTTCGCCAGCCGCTCGTGCCGCTTCGGATTGTACTTCATCGTGCAACTGCCGAGCGGATAAAAATGGGTGTCGACCGACATGTTGAGCGTCGAGAGATTGACGTAATGCCGGACGACGTCTCCCTCTGCGAGTTCCGGGAGTGCCGGCGGCCGCTCGGCCAGTTGTGACGCCGGCAAGAGATCGGTCAGCGGTGTCGGCGGCAGATCGGCCAGCGAAAAAACGGTTGCCCTGCGTCCGGGATAGGACAACTCTTTCAACGTGCGGATCGCCTGGCGATTTCTCATTGCGATTTCATCTTTCACTGAGCGGGGACAAACAACGCTTCTGCGAAGCGTCGTTAATAGTCCTTCAACACCTTCGCGAGGCGATCAATCTCCTCGCGTGTCCGGCATTCGGTCACGGCCACCAGCACGCAGCAATTCCGCAATTCCGTCGGGATCGACGTCCAGTCATCCGAGAGCCGGGGGAGACTCGGGCCGAGATCGAAACCGTGACGGCGGGCCGTTTCCTGAGTCCGGGACGCGCTGCGGGGGCATTGCAGGACGAACTCTTTGAAGAACGGCTGCGAAAACGCCAGGGAATACCCGGGAACCGAGGTCAGCTTCTCCGCGGCATAATGAGCCAGCCGGCAGCATCGTTCAGCGGCCTCGCGCAATCCCTGCGGACCGAGAGCCGCGAGATACACAGCGGCCCTCAGCGCCATCAAACCTTGATTCGTGCAGATGTTGCTCGTCGCTTTTTCCCGGCGGATGTGTTGCTCGCGTGCCTGAAGATTCAGCACGAAGCACTGAGAGCCCCGCCGGTCGGTCGTCAACCCGATCAACCGGCCCGGCATCTTGCGGAGGAATTCTTTCTTACAGGCGAGGATGCCGAGATACGGTCCGCCATATTGCAGCGGAATCCCCAGGGACTGCCCTTCCGCCACGGCAATGTCGACGCCGAAGTCCGCAGGACGTTTCAGGATCCCCAAGCTGATCGGATCAAACGCTTGAATCGACACGGCGCCGTGCTGGCGGGCTGCCGCGCTGATCGCCGCGACGTCTTCCAGGCATCCGAACACATTCGGATGCTGCACGACGACGGCTGCCGTTCGGTCGTCGATCAGCGCCGACATGTCGCTGGCGCTGAGCCGACCGGACTGCGAACTCGCAAGCGAGACTTCGCCGTTGAGTGTCGTCAGGTAGGTTTCCACGACTTGGCGATATTCGGGATGCACGCTTTCCGCCATCACGATTTTTTTGCGGCCCGTGCTGTGCATGGCCATCAAGACGGCTTCACACACGGCCGAACCGCCTTCATACAGGCTGGCGTTGGACGCATCCATCCCCGTCAGTTCGCAGACGAGCGATTGATATTCAAAAAACGCCTGCAGACTTCCCTGGCTGGCTTCCGCCTGATACGGGGTGTACGCCGTGTAGAACTCGCCGCGGCCGGTGATTTCATCCACCACAGCCGGGATGAAATGCTCATACGCGCCGCCGCCGAGGAAGCAGACCTGGCCGGACGCCCCGACGTTCTTCGCCGCCAGCTCATGGAATTCCTGCTGCAATTCGAGTTCCGTCAGCGCCGGCGGCAGATGGAGCGGCCGATGCAATTGACAGGAGCCGGGAATTTGCTTCAGCAATTCCGCCACGCTGGAGACGCCGATCTTCGCCAGCATCTCCTGCTGCTGATCGGGCGTGTTCAAGAGATACGGCACGATGAATCCTTCCATCAGAGCCTCGACCGTGAGGGAGGGGAAATCTCCGTCGCTCACGCTTCCGGCTCGGAGACGTGTTCAATGCTGCTCCGCTGCACAGTGGGCCTGATAGGCCGCATCGTCCAGCAGCCCGGCGAGTTCCCCGGCGTCGCTCAGCTTGAGCTTGACCATCCACCCTTTGCCGACGGAATTTTCGGTCAGCCATTCCAGATGGTCGGCAAGCGGCGTGTTGACCTCGACGACCTCGCCGGAGACGGGTGCGTAAATATCGCTGACGGCCTTGACGCTTTCGACTTCGCCCAGCGTGTCGCCGGCCTGGACTTTTTTCCCCTGAGCGGGCAGATCGATGTAAACCAGGTCGCTCAGCAATTTCACGGCGAAGGGGGTGATGCCGACCGTCGCGATCCCGTTCTCGACGGAAACCCATTCATGCGATTTGGCGAATTTCAACGGCGCAGCCATGCCTCCGTGCTCCTCGGGCGGGGGAAATTGCATTGTTCAATCTGTGACAAATTACGATACCGGACAGAGCGCAGTTTACAAGGTATGAATACCACGCTTCTGCGAAGCGTCGCTAAAGTCACGCCAAAATCTCGTGAACGACGCGGGCCGGTTCGACGCCCGTCAAACGGAAATCGAGGCCCTGGTGCTTGTAGGTGAAGCGTTCGTGGTCGATGCCCAGCAGGTGCAGCATCGTGGCGTGGAGATCGTGGACGTGGACGGGGTTTTCGACGGCTTTGTAGCCGAATTCGTCGGTGGCGCCGTAAGTCACGCCCCCTTTCACACCGCCGCCGGCCAGCCACATGCTGAAACCCTGCATGTGGTGATCGCGTCCGGGGGTGGTCCCTTTGCCCTGAAACATCGGCGTGCGGCCGAATTCGCCGCCCCAAATGATGAGCGTCTCGTCCAACAAGCCGCGCTGTTTGAGATCTTTGATCAGTGCCGCCGCGGGGCGGTCGCAGCAGCCGCAGCAGATTTTCATGTAATGCACCAGGTCGCCGTGATGGTCCCAATCACGGTGATACAACTGAATGAACCGCGCGCCCCGTTCCACCAGTCGGCGGGCCATCAGGCAGTTGGCGGCAAACGAACCGTCGAACGATTCCACGCCGTAGAGATCGAGGGCATGACGCGGTTCGTCCCTGAGGTCCATCAATTCGGGGATGCTGCGCTGCATCTGGAAGGCGAGTTCGTACTGGGCGATGCGGGCCGTCAACTCACGATCGGGTGCCGTCTGTTCTCGTTGCTGATTCAGTTTCCTGACGGCATTGACGACGCGCGCTTGATTCTCCGGCGACACGCCCGGCGGATTGGCGATGTAATGGACCGGGGCGCCTTTGGAGTAGAACATCACCCCCTGATGCTCGGCCGGCAGAAAACCCGAAGCCCATTGCCGGGTGGAGATCGGCTGCGGATTGCGGCCTCCTTCGCTGGTCATCACCACAAAGCCCGGCAGATCGCTCGTTTCCGCTCCCAGTCCGTAATTGATCCACGCCCCCATGCTGGGCCGGCCGCTGATCGACGTCCCCGTGTTCATCACCGTATGAGCCGGGTCGTGATTGATCTGGTCGGTATGCATCGACCGGACGATGGCAATGTCGTCGGCGATCTCGGCATGAAACGGCAGGATGTCGGCAATCTCCTGGCCTGATTCTCCGTGCTTGTGGAACTCGAACTGCGGACGCAGACACTTCAGTGGCTGGCCCTGCAGCTGCGCAATGGGCTGCCCCTTGGTAAATGATTCAGGCATCGGCTCATCATGATGTTTCACCAGCGCCGGCTTGTAATCGAACATCTCCAGGTGCGACGGCCCGCCCGACATGTAGAGAAAAATGACCCGTTTGGCCTTCGCCGGCCGATTCGCGGCAGGCAGGATGCCCACGCCGCCGGCAGCGCTTTCCAGGTTCGCCAGCGCCACGGAGCCGAGACCCAGCGCGGTTTGTCCGAGAAACGTGCGGCGGGAAACGTTGTGATCGAACATCATTTCGAATCCTTGGGAAGTCTCGCCCCGCTGCGTCGACAGTGCGTTGCGGCCCACCCTCAATTGCGAGTGATCGTTTCATGCAGATTCAAGATTACGCGGCAAACCGTGGTCCACGCCGCGAGTTCCGCAGGTTCAAGACTCTCCGGCGCCCGAGACAACCCTTGGGATAAGACTTCCTTTGCCGCTTCCGGTTTCGCACGGTATTCCGTTCGACTCTCTTCCAAGACGACGGTCAACTCCTTCAATTCGCCTGGGGACGGCCGGCGCGCGAGCGCTGTATTCCAGACCCGCGTCAACCGTTCGTCAGTCGATCCCGGATGCTGCAACGTCTTGACGGCCAGCGCGCGGGCCGCTTCCAGAAAGGTGGGGTCGTTGAGCAGCGTGAGCGCTGCAAGAGGCGTGTTGCTGATCGGACGCTTCGCGGTACATTCCTCGCGACTCGGGGCATCGAACGCGCGCAGCATCGGGTGCAGATATTGTCGTTGCCAGTGAATGTAGACACCGCGACGGTATTGCTGATCGTTCTGATCGGCCTGGTAATTTCGGCGTGGAAAATTCAGGAACTGGTAATAACCGTCGGGCTGATACGGTTGTGCTTTCGCGCCACCGACCCGTTTGTTGAGCAAGCCGCTTAACTCCAGGGCGTTGTCGCGAATCATCTCCGCCGGGAGCCGAAACGCTGTTTGCCGGGCGAAGAAGCGGTTTTCCGGATCTTTCCCGGCGAGTTCGGGTGTCGGCAGGGACGAACGGCGGTACGCTTGCGATGTCACGATGACCCGCACCAGATGTTGAACATCCCAGTGCTCCATGAATTCGCTGGCAAGATAATCGAGCAGTTCGGGATGACTGGGCGCTTCTCCCTGAGCGCCGAAGTCGTCCAGGGAACGTGACAAGCCCTGGCCAAAGAACATCGCCCACAAGCGATTGACGAACACGCGGGCCGTGAGCGGATTCTTCCGGTTTGTGAGCCAGTCGGCGAGATCGAGCCGAGTGAAACGCCGGCCCGAAATCTCCGACGGCAGAATCCACGCGGGAACGCCGGCGTCGACGACGGGCCCGGATTCATCGAGCCAGTCGCCGCGCGCCCGGATGCGGATCGACCGGGGCTCGATGGCTTCCGTCACCATGCAGCGGTACCTGGCGGCTTCAAGTCTCGCGACTTCGGTACGCAGCCGCTCTTCTTCCGGCTGCGCACGCTCCTCCAGTTCTTCGATCGACCGGTGTGTGTCCTTGTTGCGGAGTTGCTGAATCTGAATCCGCAGCGTTTGCAGTCGCGGCTTCAATTCGGCGAGCCGGTCCGCCTCGATGGGCGAGGCCACTTCAATCTCCGGCTCGCGCGGGGTCGGCGTGATGTCCTTCCCCTTGAACGACCGCAGGTCATCGATGTCGGCGAAGATCGCCGCGAACCGGTAATAATCTCTCTGCGTGATCGGGTCGAACTTGTGGTCATGGCATTCCGCACAGCCCAACGTCGCCCCGAGCCAGACCCCGCCGAGATTCCGGATACGGTCGGCCTCATATTTCGTCAGGTACTCCTTGACCTGCACGCCCCCTTCATGCGACGTCTGCAAGAGCCGGTTGTAGCACGAGGCGATCTTCTGTTCGTCCCCGGCGTCTGGCAGCAGGTCGCCGGCCAGTTGTTCGCGGGTGAAGACGTCAAATGGCTTGTTCTTATAAAACGAACGAATGACGTAATCGCGATACGGCTGGGCGGCGTGCTCCTGATCGCCGTGATAGCCGACAGTGTCGGCATACCGCACGAGATCCAGCCAGAACATCGCGAGGCGTTCCCCGAAATGCGGCGACCGCATCAGATCCAGAACCAGGCGATCCCAGAATTCGTCATCGACCTGCGAAAACCGGCGTTCGAGATCAGCGGGCGGAATTGTCAGCCGTTCAGGCACAGGGGGAAGACCCAGCAGATCGAAATACACGCGGCGAACGAGCGTCGGTCCGTCTGCCGGCGGTGCCGGGACAATCTGCTGCGCTTGATACTCCTTGTTCAGCAGATAATCGACCGGATGCTTGCCGAAGGGAACATACGGCCGATAGACCGGGACATAGGCCCAGTTCGGCTGATACTCGGCACCGTCGTCGATCCAGGTTTTCAGCGTGGTGATTTCTTCGGCGGTCAAAGATTTGCCGGTGTGCGGCGGGGGCATTTTCGCGTCGGGATCAGTCGAGGTGATCCGCTTGATGGCTTCGCTGCGGGAGGAATCTCGCGGGGAAAATGCAAAACGACCGTTGTGGGTGGTGCTGGCGGAGGATTGCCTTTCGTCGAGACGTAGATCGGCCTCGCGATGTGCAGCGTCCGGGCCATGACAGGCGAAACATTTGTCAGCCAGGATCGGCCGGATGTCACGGTTGTACTTCGGCTGGTCCGCGGCGTGCGACACCAGCGCAGCCGACAGCGACATCACAATGTTGAACACCACCTGGCGACGTGAATTCACGCGTTGTTCCCGGGCATGCACTTCGAATCGCACTCCCGGGATTGTACTCAGCCGACGACACGATTCGCCACGCGCGTTCCATTTCGCGGCCAAACGAATACCGTGACCACGCTTCTGCGATGCGTCGCGAAAATGCGATAATGGCCTGAAAACTGCTCTCGGCGAAATTCATGGCCTCTGATAGCATCCCGCGGCGCGGACGGACTGCCCGTCGCTGACAAATCTTCTGAACCTCTTGTCGAAGGAACTGCCGAGATGTTCCGTATTCCTTTCCGTCCGGAACATGGTCTCTGTTCGGTCCTCCTGCTGGCGGCGGCGTTTGCCGTCGGCGATGCCAGCGCCCGGGCGGAAGACGGCGGTCTGTATCACTTGAAATACAAGTTTCAGCCGGGTCAGTTCTGGTATTACGAAGTGGAAAACACGATGAAAATCGTGACGCAGTTCAAAGAAGCGAAGGAAGACGTCTCGAATCATTCGCAGGCCTGGAAGCAGCTCCGGGTGGTCTCGGTCGACGAGCAGGGACATGCCACGCTGGAACCGATCGTCGAGCGGGTCGTCATGAAGGCCGTGAAGGACGGCGAGGATCCGGTCGCCTACGACAGCGCGCGGGACGCCGAACCGCCATTCCAGTTTCGGGAAGTCAAGCGGACCATCGGCCAGGTGCAGGCCCGTGTGAATGTCTCCACCAGCGGAGACCTGAAAGCCGTGATCCCGTTGGTGAATGATGACGAGGCGCTTCTGGCCGCGGCCAGGAAGAACGACCCCCGCCTGAACTTTCTGATCGTGATGCCCGAGCAACCGGTCCGCATCGGCGACAGTTGGAAAGACCGCTTCCCGGCGGAAGTCACCGTCGGCAAGAATCTCCAGCAGGAAGTGATTCTGCAGCGGACCTACACGTTGTCTGCGGTGAACGGGTCCGTCGCGATGATCAAGCTGAAAACGGCGGTGCTCACGCCCGTCAATGATCCGCAGATCGAAGTCCAGCTGATGCAGCGCACGCCGACGGGAATGATCGAGTTCGACCTGGTCAAAGGACAGATTCTGTCGATGAACACCAAGGTGGATCAGACCGTTGTCGGAGCGTTCGGCCCGCAGACCTCGATGTCGGCCGTGACGAAATCGGTCGAAAAGCTGCTGCCCGGCCGCCCTGACTTCATCATCGCCTCCAAGCCTGAGAAGTCGCTGAAGTAATTCGAATCCCGGAAGATGACAGCGCACTCATGCGTTTTTCGCACATTGCATCGCCAATGCGTGCGATGACGACTCCGCACCGTTTTTTCGGCAGTGGGTCTGTTTAATAATGTAGGACACTTGCTCCGCAAGTGTCATTTGGCACTTGCGGAGCAAGTGTCCTACATTGAAAGGCAAACTGACCCACTACCGTTTTTTCCGGGAAATGGTAGAGAATCCGCGGGGAAATGCCGCGTCCTTCGGATGAAATCTGCTTGCCGTAACTCTCGGCATCCGGTACAGTTCCCGCGCCGATGCGCAGCGGCGGACAGGGACGTCCCAGGGCCGGGCGTCGCAGAGGCTTCAGGGAGGGCGTCCATGCGGCAAGGGCACGGTTTCTCATTCTCGATTTGCCTGGCCTGCGCGGCCACGCTGCTCGGACATGCGTGGCTGCTCCGGCGGCACGAAGGCCATCGGGTCGTACCGCCTGCTAGCCGCTCTCCGTTCTACGACTCCTGGGACGCCGCCGATTCGGATGCCGTGAGGGCCGCATTGTCGGACGAGTTGCCGTCCGTCCTCCGTTCGCTGCCGTCTCTTTCCACCGCGAACTACGAAGCCGCGGGCTCGGACGAACCGGCGGACGCCTTGCGCCCGTCTCACACCGCGCGGCCATTGACCCGCCGGCAGCAGGACGACCAGGCCGCGGTCCGGGACGTCATTGAAGAAGAGATGCAGGAGACGAGTGCCGAGGAACGGGACATCTGGTTTGAGGAATTGAAGTCTCTTCCGGCTGAAGCGGTGCGCGATTTATTGAAGGTCCGGAAGCAACTGCGCGTGTTGTCGCCGGATCACCAGCTTTCCGGTCCGAGCCAACTTCAGGAGATGACGCCGTCGCAAACCCGAATTGAAGCCCGTGAAATCCCGGCGGAATCGATCGCGCGGACGCAGTCCTCCCGGCCGGGCGACTGGTCGACAACCCGGCAGGCGTTGGAGCAGGCGATCACCTGGTCGACGCACAACCTCGCGAATGCCGCCACGCCGGGGTACAAGCGGATCGAAGCCGTGCTCGGTGATGCTTATTCCCCGTCGGAGAGCAAGTCCGATCTGTTATTCAGCGGCCGCGGATGCCGCCTGAATAGGATTCGGCTCGACATGCAGCCCGGAAAAATCGAAGCGACCGGACGGCCGCTCGACGTGGCCATCGATGGCGAGGGATTTCTGATCGCGCAGCACGAGGAATTCACCTCATGCTACAGCCGCTGCGGAACCTTGACTTGCAATTCCGAGAATCGGCTCTGCCTGCGCTCCGGCGAGCGGAATTACGAACTGGAGCCTGCGCTGACCTTGCCGCGCGATGCCCGCACGATCAGGATCACAGCCAACGGCACAGTCACCTATCAAACAGAGGACGGCGACGAACCCGGCATCGCAGGTCGAATCCAACTCGCCCGATTCGCCGATCCGTCGCAACTCATACCGCTCGGAAATTCTCTCTATGCTGCCTCGGCAGAGATCACGCCGAACTTCACGGACGCGGTGACGGAAATGCGGTCAGGGTTTTTGGAACAATCCAACGTGAATCCGGAGCGCGAGGAATTGATTCGCCAGACGTGGGAATCTATACTTCTCACGCTCCCGTCTCAAGAATTTCCCCGCACGGCTCGCGAGGGAAAACACGCACCCAATTAGCCCGCTTCCACTCATGTCTTTCGCCCCTGCTCCGGGGGCTTCAAGAAGTTCAACTTTGGAGGGTTCTCGCATGGGAATGATCGCCGAGTTCAAACAATTTATTCAGCGCGGCAACGTGGTGGATCTCGCCGTCGGCGTGATCATGGGGGGCGCGTTCGGCAAGATCGTCGCTTCAGTTGTGGCCGACGTCTTGATGCCGCCGATCGGGTATATCATCGGCGGCATCAAGTTTACGGACCTGAATTTCAAACTTCCGGCCGTCACGTTGAAAGTACCGGACCCGGCCAATGCGGGCGCCTTTGTTGACAAGACTCTTGAGCCGGCGACCATCAATTACGGCAACTTCCTGCAGACGACATTTGACTTTCTGATCATCGCCTTCTGCGTGTTCATGCTGGTGAAAGCCATCAATTCGCTGCAGAAGAAGAAGGAAGAAGCGCCGGCCGCACCGCCGGAACCGACGCCGACCGAAAAACTGCTGATGGAAATCCGCGACGCGCTCAAGGCGAAGTAATCGCCGCCGCGTATCGCGACGGAGTGGCCGCCAGCCCATAGCGCGAGCAAGAGACGAACGACGTTTGCCCCTTGCTCGCGCTGCGAGTTGGTCTTGAAGTTGCATTCGGGAGGACGTGCAGCATGGCGGCGAATCTGTCCACCGGTCAAACGCCGAAGACTCCGGCCGGCGCGACGGTCGCCATCTTCGGCGCCTCCGGCGATCTCACGGCCCGTAAGTTGATGCCGGCCCTGTTCGACCTCTGGCATGGCGGATTTCTCGCCGACGACACGCCGATCGTCGGCGTCGCCCGCCGCGAAAAATCGGACGAATCGTTTCGCAACGAGATTTTCGAGGCCATCACCGGGAAAGTCCGCGCCGGCGCGATCTCCGCCCAGCAATGGGCCCGGTTTGCCAAGCGTTTGTTTTATCATCAGCTCGACATCACGAACCCCGCCGACTACGCTCGTTGGAAACAGCAACTCAAAACGCTCGAAGGCGATCATCCGGCGGAGGGCAACCGCGTCGTCTACATGGCCACCAGCCCGGACCTCTTCATCCCGGCTGTCGCCGGACTTGCCGCTGCCGACCTGGTCCCCGCCCGCGATTCCGACCGCTGGCTCAGGGTCGTCTTTGAAAAGCCGTTCGGCCACGACCTGGCCTCCGCCCAGCAGATGAGTTCCGATCTCCGGATGCGTTTGCGCGAAGACCAGATCTACCGCATCGATCATTACCTCGGCAAAGACACCGTCCAGAACGTGCTGCTGTTCCGCTTCGGCAATTCGATCTTCGATCCGCTGTTCAACCGCAATCATGTGGACCACGTGCAGATCACGGTCGCCGAATCGCAGGGGATGGAGCGCGGCCGCGGCGGATACTACGATACGTCGGGCGCACTTCGCGACGTGCTGCAAAATCACGTCTTGCAGCTTTTGTGCCTGGTGGCGATGGAACCGCCGGCGCTTTTCGATTCGGTCGATCTCCACGCCGAAAAGCTCAAAGTTCTCAAGGCCCTTGCGCCGGGCCACAAAAGCGACATCGCGAAGTGGGCCGTGCCCGGGCAGTACGCGGCGGGGACCGTGGCGAACCAACCAACGGCCGGCTACCTCGCCGAGGAGCGCATTCCTTCAGACTCGCGCACCGAAACGTATGTCGCGATGAAAGTCATGATCGACAACTGGCGCTGGGCCGGCGTGCCGTTCTATTTGCGGACCGGCAAGCGGATGCCGACCCGCGTGACGGAGATTGCCATTCAATTCAAGCTGCCGCCTCTCAACTTGTTTCACACGGTGGAATGCGAAGGCGACATGTGCGACCTGGTCGGGGCGCGGCCCAACACGCTGCTTTTCCGGATTCAGCCCAGCGAATCAATCTCACTGTCGTTCTCGACAAAACGGCCCGGAATGCAGTACCAGATTCATCCCGTAACCATGGACTTCAATTACGAAGACGCGTTCAAGGAGTCGCTGCCGGAAGCGTATGAGCGGCTGCTTCTCGACGTGCTCCGCGGCGATTCCACCCTGTTTCTCCGCACCGACGAACTGGAATCCGCCTGGCAGTTCGTCACGCCGGTGCTCGATTTCTGGAAAGAGAAAAAAATCGTCCCCGAACCGTACCGCGCCGGCGCCTGGGGCCCCCGCGCCGCCGATTCCCTCCTGTGGACCGACGGCCGCGAATGGCGCACGCCGGCGTAAAGACAACCAGCCCGCTGCGCAAGCAAGGAATTCGACCCTCAGCATTCATCTGACGATTGTCAGCCCCAAATAGCGTCTGCTGGGCTCATCATGTTCACGTCGTGTTCCCACCTGAACACCGAAGGCTTCGCACTGATTCCCGCTGTCGTGTCCTCGACGGACTGCGAGACTTGGCGGCAGCGTCTCTGTGCGTTGGAAAAATCTTCGCTCGACCCTTCTGTCCGACGTCGGGAAGGTTCGCTCTATGCTGTGCGGAATCTGATCGATGTCTTCCCGGACATTCTTCGCCTGGGGACTGCGCCGCCCTTGGATTTCCTGCTGACCTCAGTCTTGGGAACCGACTTCGGACTTGTGCGCGGCCTCCTCTTCGATAAGCCGCCCAATCACACCTGGTCAGTTCCCTGGCATCAGGATCGAACCATCGCGATTCACATGCCGCAACGACTCAGCCCGCGATACTCCATGCCGCGATTGAAAGCCGGCGTTTGGCATTGTGAAGCCCCGGATGAAGTCTTACAGAACATGCTCGCGCTGCGAATACATCTCGACGACGTCACGGGAGAGAACGGCCCGCTGATTGTTGCGCCTGGCACCCATCGGACTGGCGAATCATTTGATCTGACGCCAAATACCATTCAACGAATTCATGCCCGCGCGGGCGATGTGCTCGCCATGCGGCCGCTGCTGACTCATTCCAGTCCAGACTCACGGCCCGACACCACATCGCACCGACGGGTAATCCATCTGGAATTCGCGGCCGATCGCAATTTGCCCGATGGATATCTCTGGCATTGGTTCATCCCCGGTGGGATGATGCCGATGTGAATTCTCTTGGGCGTCACTCATCGAAAGAGTATCCCATGTCCGCCGCGTTGCCCGTCCGCGATTACACACTGCTGGGCACCACGCAGTCGCTGTGTCCGGAATGCCTGGCCGTGGTGCCGGCGAAGATGATCGTCCGGGGTGAGCGGGTCTACTTTCGCAAACGCTGCTCTGTGCACGGACTGCGAGAAGATTTCATCTGCTCCGACGTCTCCCAGTACGACCAGATGCAATACAGCGTGCCGGGAAAAGTCCCCAGACAGGTCGGCATCGAACCCGACCGGGGCTGCCCGCTCGACTGCGGGCTGTGCACTGATCACGAACAGCACACGTGCATCGGCCTCGTCGAGATCACCGACTCGTGCAATTTGAAATGCCCGATGTGCTATGCCTCCAGCGGGCCGGGCGGCCGGCACCTGTCGTTTGAAGACTGCTGCCGCGCGATAGACCGGCTCGTTGAAGTCGAAGGCCGGCCGGAGGTGCTGCAGCTCTCCGGCGGCGAACCGACGATCCACCCGGAATTCCTGCGGATTCTGGATTACGCCGTCGCCCGGCCGATCGATATCGTCATGATCAACACGAACGGCATCCGATTTGCGCAGGATCGTGCATTCGTTGAGGAAGTGGCAAAACATTCCAAGCGGCTCGAGATTTACCTGCAATTCGACGGACTCCGCGACAGCACGTATCAGGCATTGCGCGGCGAACCGCTCGCCGGCATGAAACAACGGGCTGTCGCGGCACTCGGCGAAGGGGGGTTGCGGACGACGCTCGTCAGCACTTTGCAGCCGGGCGTGAACGACGACGAAATCGGCGCGGTCGTGCAATATGGGCTGGAGCGGAAATGGATCACGGGCATCAGCTTTCAGCCGGCGACTTACTCCGGCCGCAATGCACTGCCGAATGATCTGGAACGGCGGATCACGTTCCCGGACGTCATTCGGCTGATCTGCGAGCAGACCGACGGCCAATTTACGCCGGACGATTTTCTGCCCCTGCCGTGTGCGCATCCGAACTGTCATCAACTGACGTATGCCTATCGCAGCGGGGGGCAGGTGGTGCCGCTCTTGCGGTTCATCGATGTCGCGAACAATCTCGACCTGCTGGCGAACGGCATCACGTTCACGAGGCCGCGCGCCCGGCAACTGATCGAACGCTATCTCGGCAAACTCGGCTGCTGCGCCGGCGGGGATTGCGGCGGGGAAGGGCTGGTGTCGTTGTCGACCGCGAAGAACACCTCTGGCGACTCGTTGGGGGTTAAGACGTCTTCTTCAAAGTCCCCTCGCCCCCGCATCGGGGGAGAGGGCCAGGGTGAGGGGGCGAGCGCTCCGATCGACTCACAATCCCCTCACCCTCTCCCCTTCGAGGAGAGAGGCGACAATCCCCTTCCGGATTCCATCGGAGCCGCGGCCCAGGAGTTCTTCTCCCGGGCACTGGTCGAACAGCTCGACCCGGAAGACGTGTTCCGCATCACGATCACGTCGTTTCTCGACCCCTACAACTTCGACGTCCGCCGCGTGATGAAATGCTGCACGCATCATATTTTACCGAGCGGCCACGTGATTCCGTTCTGCGCGTACAACACGCTGTACCGCACGGGCGTGGTGCCTTTGCCGAGGCTGAAGGGTTGAGAGTGAACGGTTCATTTGGGTCCGTTCTGGGCGTCTGTGGACTGACGTTTCGCCCGCCCAAAGCCCGCCGTTGGCAACCATTAGCATCTACACATCGTCGTAAGTGTAGACTGGGGAGATGAATGGAATCA